>NZ_JBLWVH010000015.1:0-82334 GCF_048268525.1 Maricaulis sp.
CCTGCCGCTTGCCGACAAACACGCGAAGGCCGGCATCCAGGCTTTCCGAACGGCCGATATCCTCCAGCTTGCCATCGCGCACCGAAAGCTCGGTTTCGCGCGACTCGGCAACCGAAGCCTCGGCACTGTCGGCGCCGGCTTTCAGCGCGCGGGCGACAAGGTCGGCTGCAATCTCCTGCAGGGCTGCGGGGTCGGGGGCTTTGAACGTCTTGGTCATGTGAGCGCTATAGCCCCGCGAGGCCCCGCCGGGCAATGGCTCAACTGACCGCCGTCCAGATCAGGAAGCCCGATCCGGCGACAATGCTGATCCAGGTCAGCAGTGTGCCAATGAAACGCCCCGGTGTTGTGCCGGCGGAAGATGACAGACCCCAGGCATGCAGGGCACGTCCGACCGTCAGCAGGATGCCGACACCATGGACGACGAGGACCGGCGCACTGGTCATGGCCAGGGCGCCAATGATGACTAGGGCGACCGGTACATATTCCACCGCATTGCCGTGTACCCGGCAGGCACGCTCCAGCTCGGCGTCATTGCCTGTGCCGATGCCGATTTTCGAGCGCTGGCGGTGCCGGATGACATTGTAGGCGAGGGCGATCAGCAACAGGCCGTTCAGGCCCGTATAGAGTGCGAATGCGTCAAGTCCGGTCATGATGGTCTCTCCCCTTTGACCCGTCCGCTCGTGCGGACTTATTCAGTTTCCGCCGGCTCCTTGACGGCCTGGCGGATGGCGTCGGCCAGAACAGCCGGTTCCTGGGCGCCGGACACGGCGAAGCGTCCATTGAAAATATAGGTGGGCACGCCGGAAACCCCGAGCTTGCGATAGAACAGCTCTTCTTCCCAGACGGCTTTCTCGTCCTTGTCGGTGGCCAGCAGGTCGGCGGTCACGTCGCGGTCGAGCCCGGCATCACCGGCGAGGGCGATCAGCGTGTCACGGTCACCGATATCGCGGCCATGCGTGAAAAAGGCCGAGAACAGGGCCTCTGCCATCTCGGCGGTGCGTCCCTGTCCGCCGGCCCAGCGCATCAGGCGGTGCGCGTCCAGCGTATTGGGTCGCATGGCGATGTCGTCGAAGCGGAAATCGATGCCGACAGTCGGTCCGGCCTGTTCGAGATGGTCGCGCATGGCTTTCCACCGGCCAGAAGCTTCGGCGCCGGAGAATTTATCGCGCATATAGTCCTTGTAGGGGCGCCCTTCGCGGGCCAGCGTCGGGTCGAGCTGGTAGGGTCGCCAGACCGTTTCAACCTTGATGTCGGCGGTCAGCTTTCGGGCCTGGTCCCAATGGCGCTTGCCCAGCCAGCACCAGGGGCAGACGAGGTCGGAGACGATATCGACGGATACGGTATGGGTCATGCCGGTGATTTAGGCATGTTCGCGGTAAATTGCGAGGCTGGTTTCCGGGGCCGGTGCGGGCTCGTCATCCCCCCGGCCTGGACAGTCGGCCATCGCGGGCCTGGCGCAGGGGGATGACGCCCACCGGCCACCCACCGACCGGAAGTCTGGCTAGACGGTGATGTCCAGCAGCGTGTCCGTCATCTCGCTGGCAATACGGGCTGTCATGGCGGAGGCAGAATGGGCGGCTTCCGCCTTTTTCAGCGCCACCGAGGCCTGGATGATGTCCTGACCCTTGGCAGCATTATTGACCACTTCGCGCGCAGCGTCGCCGGCGTGGGACTGGGCGGCCATCATGCCAGTCACGGCTGTATTGAAAGCGATGTTCATGCCCGCAGGATAGTCGTGCCGCACGGTGATTGGCAGCGAAGACTGGATTGATGGTTAAGGAAGGGTGAGCCGACCGCCCGGCGGCAGGGTGGATGCGGAACCGGCGTGCCGGCATCCCCCGGGACAGCAACCTTTCTGTTCCCGCTGTTCCATTGTCAGGCGAAGTGCGACAAGCTCTCCATCAATCAACGGCTTCAGAAAGGTGCCCCGCTGTCATGACCAACCCGTCCACCCCGACCCTCAAGGTTGAGTTCGAACTGTCCGAATCCGATCTCGCCTTCTTCCGGGACCGTCTCGACAAGGCGCGCGAAGACCGTGCCGATCTGGACGAAAGCCGCATCATGGCTGGCGTGGCGGACATGATCACCAAGGCACTGGCCGCCAATCCGCCGGAATTCGTCAAGACGCGCCTGCGTCAGCTCGGCCCGCTTGTTGCCATGCTGGACGATGCCGAATGGAAGCTGGAAGGCGAAGACCGTGAGCGTGTGCTCAATGCGCTGGCTTATTTTGTCGACCCGGATGACCTCATCCCGGACTCCACCCCTGGCATCGGCTATATCGATGACGCGATCATGATCGAACTGGTCGCCGCCGGTCTGGCTCCGGAGCTGGAAGCCTACGCCGAATTCATCGCGCACCGCGAAGACCTGAAGGCACCGGATGCGGAGGCCAAGCCGCCGCTGGAAGAAGTCCGGACCGTGATGCAGGCCCGCATGCGTCGCCGTCGTGGCCGGGCCAAGGCCGGTGGCCTGTGGTCACACTCCACGGTGATCCGTCACTACTTCTAGACGTCAGATCGGACTGCCGGCCCGGCATCCTCCCTCAACCGGGTCAGCCAGAACTGGTGGTCCGGGCGGTCAGACCGCCCGGATTGCCGGCTGTCTGGATTTGAGGAATTCGCCCACGCCGCGCGCGGCCTGGCGGATACGCTGTTCGTTCTCGACCAGAGCGAGGCGGACATAGCCTTCACCATGCTCGCCAAAGCCGATGCCCGGCGCGACGGCGACGCCGGCCTCTTCCATCAACTGCTTGGAAAACTCCAGCGACCCCATCTCCTCGCAACCGCTTGGGAGGGGCGCCCAGGCAAACATCGAGGCTTCCGGCGATGGGATTGTCCAGCCGGCGCGGCTGAAGCTCTCCACCAGAACATCGCGGCGGTGCTTGTAGATGGCGCGGGTCTCATCGACGCAGTCCTGCGGTCCATCAAGAGCCGCACAGGCCGCGACCTGGACCGGTGTGTAGGCGCCATAGTCGAGATAGGATTTCACCCGCGCCAGCGCTCCGACCAGGCGGGCCGAGCCGGCGGCAAAACCAACCCGGAACCCGGCCATGGAATAGGTCTTCGACATCGAGGTGAACTCGATCGTGCGATCCTTGGCGCCCTCGACCTGCAACATGGACGGGGTCGGCTGGTCACCGAAATAGATCTCTGAATAGGCGAGATCGGACAGGATGAGCAGGTCGTGCTTGGTCGCGAACTTCACGACCTCCTTGTAAAAATCCAGCGAGGCGGTTTGTGCCGTGGGGTTGGAGGGAAAACAGACCACGACCGCTATCGGACTCGGAACCGAATGCCTCGCTGCGTGTTCGAGTCCGCGCAGATAGTCTTCCGGCGACGGGGCGTGGACATGCCGTATCGTGCCACCGGCAATGAGAAAGCCGAACGTATGGATCGGATAGGAGGGCGAGGGCGCCAGGATCACATCGCCCGGTGCCGTGATCGCCTGGGCCAGGTTGGCGAAGCCTTCCTTGGAACCCAGTGTGACAATGACCTCGCTGTCGGCGTCCAGATCGACATCAAAGCGCCGCTTGTAATAGCGCGCCTGGGCCTTGCGCAGGCCGGGAATGCCGCGCGAGGCGGAATAGCCGTTGGTGCGCGGGTTTTCGGTCGCCTCGCGAAGCTTGGTCAGGATATGTGGCGGCGTCGGCAGGTCCGGATTGCCCATGCCGAAATCGATGATGTCCGCGCCATCGGCCCGCAATTTGGCTTTCAGACGATTGACTTCTTCGAAAACGTATGGCGGCAAGCGCTTGGTGCGGTGAAATTCCATCGTTGAATCCGGCATGTTCGAATTTAATCCCATATGGCGCGATCTCGGCGGGTCCTGCAAGAGGCTAGACCCAGCGCAAGGCGGGATTTGGCAGGGACCGCGGCGGAAATGCGGCTGGTCGTGCACCCGGGATGACAAACCGGGTGGCATGCAGATCGAAAATCCACCCCTCGCCAAATCCGGCCAACTCGGACTAACCTCCGGCAAAATGGCCGGGGAGGGCTGCAAGATGTTCCAATCGATGATGACGCCGATTTTGGCGCTGGTGTGCTGGACGCTGATCATGTGGGTGTGGATGTATGCCACCCGCATTCCGGCCATGCGCAAGGCCGGGATCGATCCGGCGACGGTGAAAGACAAGTCCGCCATGGAGCGCTTGCCCATCGAGGTGCGGCGCATTGCGGACAATTACAATCACCTGCACGAACAGCCGGTGATCTTCTACGCGCTGGTGCTATATTCGCACCTCGTCGGCGTGTCGGACGAGTTCAACATCATGCTGGCTTGGGCCTATGTGCTGATCCGGGTGGTCCACTCGCTGATCCAGTGCCTGTGGAACTTCATCCCCATGCGCTTCCTGGTCTTCTGCCTCGGCTCGATCGTGCTGGTCATCATGGCGGTCCGCAATGTGATGGCGGTGCTGGCCTGACGCAGGGCCTGACAGCGGCACAGGATTTTCATCGTCGGCACGAGGTGCTAACGGAGCAGCATGCACGCACCTGAAGCCAGACTCGCCCAAGTCATTGACCGGTTCGACCAGGTGGAAGCCCGCCTGGGCGCCGCCGGCGATGCCGATGAAATCGTCAAGCTCTCCAAGGAGCATGCCGAGCTGAAACCCGTGGCCGAAAAGGCCAATGCGCTGAAGTCGGCCCGCGCCGAACTGGCCGAGCTCGCCGAGATGATGGAGGGCGATGACGCGGAAATGGCCGAGATGGCGCGGGAGGAATTCTATGCGCTGAAGGAGCGCCTTCCCGAGCTCGAGCACGCGATGAGCCTGATGCTGTTGCCGAAAGACAAGGACGACAGCGCCAATGCCATGATCGAGATCCGGGCCGGCACAGGCGGCGACGAGGCCGCCATTTTCGCCGGCAATCTCTATGGCATGTACCAGCGCTACGCCCAGCTGCAGGGCTGGAGCTGGGAGTTGGTCTCGGCCTCCGACGGTGAGCATGGCGGCTACAAGGAAGTCGTCGCCGCGATCTCCGGCAATGGCGTGTTCGGACGGCTGAAATTCGAGAGCGGTGTGCACCGGGTCCAGCGGGTTCCGGCGACCGAAAGCCAGGGCCGCATCCACACCTCTGCCGCGACCGTCGCGATCATGCCGCAGCCGGAAGACATCGATATCGAGCTCGACATGGGTGATGTCCGGGTTGACACGATGCGGGCTTCGGGCGCCGGTGGGCAGCACGTCAACAAGACCGACAGTGCCGTGCGCATGACCCATATCCCGACCGGGATCGTGGTTGTCTGCCAGGAAAAGTCCCAGCACCAGAACCGGGCCCGGGCGCAGGAAATCCTCAAGGCCAAGCTCTATGACATGCAGCGTGAGGCGGCCAATGCCGAACGGGCTGCCGAGCGCAAGGGCCAGATTGGATCGGGCGACCGTTCCGAGCGCATCCGCACCTATAACTATCCCCAGGGCCGGGTCTCAGATCACCGCATCAATCTGACCCTCTACAAGCTGGACGACATTGTCGCCGGTGACGGGCTGGACGAGGTGGTCACGGCCTTGATCGCGGAAGATCAGGCGGCTCGTCTCGCGGCGCTTGAAGACGACGCGTAGGCTCACATGTCGGGCGGGCCCTTCGACACGATGGTGGACACCGCGAAATCAGGTTTTGATGCCGCAGCCCACAAACCCCTGCTGGAAGCCTGGCAGGGCCTGTCGCTGGCCGATATCCGCGCCGATCTGGGTGCGCGCCTGATCGCGGCCGGGATCGATGAAGGCGCCGATGAGAGCCGTTTCCTGATCAATCATGTGCTGGCACCAGCCCGCCTGTCTGATGCGCTGGCCGACCCGGCGCTGTTTTCCTGGCAGGCGGCGGACCAGCTGGCGGCGCTCGCCTGGCGCCGCCTGTCGCGGGTCCCGCTGTCGCAAGTGCTGGGAAGCCAGCCCTTCTGGACGCTCGACCTGGCCGTCACGCCCGATGTGCTGACACCCCGGTCCGACACGGAAACCCTGGTCGAGGCGGTGCTGGCCGATGCTGATGATGCGCCCGCCCGGCTGGTCGATCTGGGGACCGGCTCCGGGGCCATCCTGCTTGCCTTGTTGAGTGAACGAGCGGGCTGGAGCGGGCTCGGTGTTGACCTGTCGGCACCGGCTCTGGCCATCGCGACCGCCAATGCTGTCCGGTGCGGGCTGGCGAATCGGGCGGGCTTTTCGCAGGGCCGCTGGGGCGAGGGCCTGGCCGACGGATCGGTCGATGTGCTGGTCTCGAACCCGCCCTACATCGTCTCGGATGTCCTCGCCGGACTGGAGCCGGAAGTGCGCGATCACGAGCCTGCGCTCGCTCTCGATGGCGGCACTGACGGGCTCGACGCCTATCGCGAAATCATTACCGACCTGCCGCGCCTTCTGGTGCCGAATGGCCTGTTCGCACTGGAAATCGGCCATGATCAGGGTGAAAGCGTAAGCACCCTGGCGCACGAGGCCGGGCTGGTCGAAATCCGGGTCTTGCCGGATCTGGCCGGGAATGATCGGGTGGTGATGGGCAGGCGGGGCGCCGGTGCCAGCGCTGTGGACGGCTAAAAGGGCTTGGAATGCCTGGCCTCGCGGTCTAGGGTCCCGATCAAGGCAGGTGGATCGCGCCAGTACGGGGGTCTCGCGCGGCCGGATGACCCACTTGCCATTATCCGGTCAATCAGTTGGATCCCCACGGTATCAGCGCACAGGCTTGCACCTGCGAATGCACCGCCAAGCCAGAAGTCAGATAAGCATCGCTGTTGAACAGGATAACGCGATATGAAGCGTCAACGTGGTCGAGGACGTAAGCCCGGCAATTCCGCAAACCGGAGCTATGAGAGCAATGGCCCGGAAGTGAAGATCCGCGGCAACGCGTCCCAGATCTATGACAAATACATGCAGCTGGCGCGTGATGCGTCTCTGGCCGGTGACCGGGTGCGGGCGGAAAACCTTTTCCAGCACGCCGAGCACTATCTGCGGATTGTCCAGCTCAACCAGCCCAAGCGTGATCCCAACCAGGATGACGACAATAACGGCAATGACAGTGTTGATGACGAGGATGACGGTCAGCAGTCCGGCAATCACCAGTCCAATAACCAGGATCGTCAGGACCGCCAGCCGCGCGAGCGGCGCGACCGCAATGATCGCAATGAGCAGGGCGATGGGCGTGAACCGCGTCGTGGGCGCAATAACCGCAACCGCCCGAATGGTCGCGACCAGGACCGGCCCCAGGATCGCGACGGCAATCGCGAGCCGGCTGCCGACCCGCTCGGCGTCGTGACCCCGGAAGGCGACACTCCGGCCCCGACACCGGCCGCCGAATCGGCTCCGCAGTCCGACGAAGCTCCGCGTCGTACCCGTCGTCCACGCCGCACCAAGGCAGAAATGGAAGCGGCCCGCGCCGCCGAGGCTGCGCTGAAGAACGCATCTGATGCCGCCGACAGTGACGCCAATAATGACGACAAGGCCGGCGGAGACGACCCGGAAACCGAGGCTGCCTAGGCCAGGCTGACCGGATCGCCAAGCGCGATCACCCCGTCTTCCAGGACGGTCAGGTAGAGACCACAGTCCATGTGCCCGTAGTGCTCGAACAGCGCCGCGGGCACATCTGTATTACGGGTCCCGGTCTTGAGGTCGACGCTGGTCGCGGCGCAGCGCCGGATGCGCGACTCGACGCGCAGTTCGACCCCGCCGATGCGGATATTCTGCCCGACCAGCTGGAACTCCTCCCACGGTGCCAGCCCCTCAACCAGTAGATTGCCGCGAAAACGGACCGGGTCGAGCGGCAGGCCGGTTTTCTCCGCAAGGTCCCGGACCGAGGCGGCATTGATCAGGGAAATCTGCGGCATCGGGATGTCAGTCATGGCCTGGCCGGGCGCGTGGACCAGACGCAGCGGGCCGCGCACGGCGTCGCCGAGCAGGGAGGCAAGGCAATCGAACAGGGGCGGATGGGATGCCGGGTCTTCCAGCGCGACCTCGATCGGCGCCCCGCCATCGAGACGGGCTGTTACCGTGCGCCCGTCTGCGGCGTATCGACAGTCGAGACGCGCCAGTTCGGCCTGCCCGGCGAGCATCAGGAAATGCTTCTTCTTCACATGTCCCGGCGCGCTGTCATCAAAGGGCGAGGGACCGTTCTCGATCGCCCACGCGCGATCAAGCGGCAGGGTGGCATTGGCGGACAGTTCGACGTGCGGCAGTTGGTCCGGTCCAAGCCCTTTGACCGGAAAGCGCGTGATGGCTGTAAGCTGGGGCATGGGATTGAGTCGCTCCGTGAGTTCCGCTCGAAACCGTGGTCAGAATGTCGCGGGTCGACCTCTTGTGTGGTGCATATGCAACACCTACATGCGGTCTGAAACGCGATTTGGCCGTGCTTGATCAAGGCGGCGAAACGTAACCTATCTCGCCTTTTCCGGGGGATCGACATGGAATTCGATACTTATACAGACCGCGCGCGGTCGATCATCCAGGCCGCACAGGGCCTGGCGCTCAAGTCCAGCCATCAGCAGTTTGCGCCCGCGCACCTGCTCAAGGCGTTGATGGACGACAATGCCGGTCTGGCCGGCAATCTCATCAAGGCGGCGGGCGGTCGCCTGCGGCAGGTCCAGGACGGGGTCGACCAGGCCCTGGCCGCGATTCCGCGTGTCGACGCCGCCGACGCCAAACTCTACCTCGCGCCCGAGACGGCCAAGCTGTTCGGCGCCGCAGAAGAAGCCTCCACCAAGGCCGGGGACCAGTTCGTCACCGCCGAGCGCATCCTGCTCGCCATGGCCCTGGCCAGCGGCACCAAGGTGGCTGACATTCTCAAGGCCGCCGGCGTGACACCGCAGGCGCTCAATACCGCCATCAATGATCTGCGCCAGGGCAAGACCGCCGACAGCCAGTCGGCGGAAGACGGCTATGAGGCGCTCAAGAAATACGCCCGCGACCTGACCGAGGTGGCCCGCGAGGGCAAGCTCGACCCGGTCATCGGCCGCGACGAGGAAATCCGCCGCGCCATCCAGGTCCTGTCACGCCGAACCAAGAACAATCCTGTCCTCATCGGTGAGCCGGGTGTCGGCAAGACCGCCATCGCCGAAGGTCTCGCCCTGCGCATCGTCAATGGCGATGTGCCGGAAAGCCTGAAGGAAAAGCGTCTGCTGGCGCTGGACATGGGCTCCCTGATCGCCGGTGCGAAATATCGTGGCGAGTTTGAGGAACGCTTGAAGGCAGTCCTGTCGGAAGTCGAGGGCGCCAATGGCCAGATCATCCTCTTCATCGACGAGATGCACACGCTTGTCGGCGCCGGCAAGACCGATGGCGCCATGGATGCCTCCAACCTCTTGAAGCCGGCCCTGGCGCGCGGTGAGTTGCACTGCGTCGGCGCCACCACGCTGGACGAGTACCGCAAGCATGTCGAAAAGGACGCGGCCCTGGCGCGGCGCTTCCAGCCGGTCATGATCGAGGAGCCGACCGTCCAGGACACGGTCTCCATCCTGCGCGGCCTGAAGGAAAAATACGAGGTGCACCACGGCGTGCGCATCGCTGACAGCGCCATCGTCTCGGCCGCCAACCTGTCCAATCGCTACATCACCGACCGTTTCCTGCCGGACAAGGCGATCGACCTGATGGACGAGGCCTCGGCCCGCTTGCGCATGCAGATCGACTCGAAGCCGGAAGAACTCGACGAGATTGATCGCCGGGCCATCCAGCTGAAGATCGAGGCGGAAGCGCTCAAAAAGGAAAGCGACGACGCGTCGAAGGACCGTCTGGCCACTATCACCAAGGAAGTCGCTGAACTGGAATCCCGTTCCGCCGAGCTGACCGCCACCTGGCGCGCCGAAAAGGACAAGCTGGCCTCTGCCACGACCTTCAAGGAAGCCATCGACCGCGCCCGCTCCGATCTCGCCGATGCCGAGCGTCGCGGTGATCTGGGTCGGGCGTCCGAGATCAAATACGGCCAGCTGCCCGATCTGGAACGCAAGCTCGCCGCCGCCGAGGCCGAGGGCGATGACGGGACCACGATGCAGGAGGTCGTCGATGACGAGCAGATCGCCCAGATCGTCTCGCGCTGGACCGGTGTGCCCGTCGACAAGATGCTGGAAGGCGAGCGTGACAAGCTCCTGCGCATGGAAGACGCGCTGCGCGGCCGCGTGATCGGCCAGGACCCGGCTCTGGAAGCGGTGTCCGACGCCGTGCGCCGCGCCCGCGCCGGCCTCAAGGACCCGGCCCGTCCAATCGGCTCCTTCCTCTTCCTCGGCCCGACCGGGGTCGGCAAGACCGAACTGACCAAGGCGCTCGCTGAATTCCTGTTCGATGACGAACAGGCGGTCTCCCGCCTCGACATGTCGGAATACATGGAGAAGCATTCGGTCGCCCGCATGATCGGCGCGCCTCCGGGTTATGTCGGCTATGAGGAGGGCGGTGCCCTGACCGAAGCCGTGCGCCGGCGTCCCTATCAGGTCGTCCTGCTCGACGAGATCGAGAAGGCGCATCCGGATGTCTTCAACGTGCTGCTGCAAGTCCTCGATGATGGCCGCCTGACCGATGGTCAGGGCCGCACGGTCGACTTCCGCAACACGATCATCATCATGACCTCGAACCTGGGTTCCGAGCACCTGCAGCTGGTCGATGATGCCGAGGATGCGCGCGACAGCGTGATGGCTTCGGTGCGCGGGCATTTCCGTCCGGAATTCCTCAACCGGATCGACGAGATCATCCTCTTCCGCAAACTCGCCGAAGAGCATATGGGTGCCATTGTCGACATTCAGCTGGGCTATCTCGACCGCCTGCTGGCCGATCGCCGCATGACCGTCGAAATCGACGCCGGCGCCCGCAGCTGGCTCGCCGCCAAGGGCTATGACCCGGCCTATGGTGCGCGTCCCTTGAAGCGTGTCATCCAGAAGGAGCTCCAGGACCCGCTGGCCCGCCTCCTGCTGGAAGGCGGCATCAAGGATGGCGACACCATCCAGGTCTCGACCGAGGCCGGCGTTCTGACTGTGAATGGCGTCGCTGTGGGCGTGAAAGCGCCGAAGCTGGAAGCGGTGAATTGATGTTTGGGGTGGTCGTGATGGCCGCCCCATTCTCGTTCGAAAACGGGCAGCCCGCCTGCCCAAGCGTCCATTGTTGGCTTGCCGAGATCAGGCCCAGGCAGGTCCAGCGCGTCAAGGGCCAAGGGCCGCTTCGCGGCGGCAAGGCCGCCCTTGACGCGCTGAACCTGCCTGGGCAAACGGCTGACAAGCCAAGAATGAATATCTCTCCGCGAGGCGCGGACGTTTCCGATGGAGATTCCGGTTCGCCCGGCCCCTAACGCCCCGCAAACCACCCCTGCGTCCGGTTGGCAAAGGCCACCAGGGACAGCATCACCGGAACCTCCACCAACACCCCGACCACGGTCGCCAGCGCGGCGCCGGAGTTCAGGCCGAACAGGCTGATGGCGACGGCGACGGCCAGCTCGAAGAAGTTCGAGGTGCCGATCAGCGCGCACGGGGCGGCGATGTTGAACGGGGTCTTCCACAGCCAGGCGACGCCATAGGCGATGACGAAGATGCCATAGGTCTGGATCAGCAGCGGCGTGGCGATGATGGCGATGGTGACCGGCTGGGTCAGGATGACTTCGCCCTGAAAGCCGAACAGGATCACCACCGTGCCGATCAGGCCGATGATCGAGGCCGGCTTGATCAGCGCCGTGAAATCACCGACAGCCTTGTCCGCCGCCTCGGCGGACTTGCCGCGCGACAGCGCCTTGCGGGCCAGCCAGCCGACGATCAGCGGGATGACGACATACAGGCCGACCGACAGCAGCAGGGTATCCCACGGGACCGTGATGTCGGTCACACCCAGCAGCAGGGCGACGATCGGGGCGAAGGCGACGACCATGATCAGGTCATTGGCGGCGACCTGGACCAGTGTGTAGTTGGCATCGCCCTTGGTCAGCTGTGACCAGACGAACACCATCGCCGTGCACGGCGCGGCGCCGAGGATGATCACGCCGGCCAGGTATTGCTGCGCGTCCTCGGGCTGCAGCCAGGGCGCGAAGACATGCTCGAAGAACAGGACACCCAGAAGCGCCATCGAGAAGGGCTTGATCAGCCAGTTGACGACCAGGGTGATGATCAGGCCTTTGGGACGCTCGCCGACGCGGGCCAGCGAGGCAAAGTCGATCTGGATCATCATCGGCCAGACCATGGCCCAGATCAGCACCGCGATGGCGAGATTGACCGAGGCGTATTCAAACCCGGCCAGCCAGGCGAACAGGTCCGGCACGATCACGCCGAGCGCGATGCCGCCAGCCATGCCCATGGCCACCCATACCGACAGCCATTTCTCGAAGAAGCCGATGCCGCCCGGGGCGGCATCCTGAGGGGTCGTGTCGGTCATGCGGATGTGTCCTGTCGGCTGTCGTTCGGTCGGGCATTGAGGGTGTCGAAAGCGCGTTTGAGCGCGTCGCGATCATCGCCGTCAAGCGCGGCCATCAAGGCGGTGATGCGGGCGTCCAGGGCGTTGAACGTGTGATGGAAGGCTTTTCGGGCGGCCTCGGCATCGGCAATCGCAGCCGGGTCGGGCAGGCCCCAATGAGCCTTGACCGGAGCGCCGGGCCAGATCGGGCAGACTTCCGCAGCGGCGCTGTCGCAGACCGTGATGACGGCATCTAGGACGGGCGCGTCCGGCGCGGAATACACGTCCCAGCTCTTGGAGCTGTAGCCGGTTGCGGGCAGGCCGTGGGCGGCAAGGGTCTCAAGGGCCAGCGGGTTGGGCGTGCCGGTCGGTGTCGAGCCGGCGGAGTATCCTGCGACCCGGCCGTCGCCACGGGCATTGATCAGGGCTTCGCCCAGGATGGAGCGCGCGGAATTGCCCGTGCACAGAACCAGGATATTGAGCATGCGACCCCGCCCGTCTCATATGAGTCAGGCGGGGTCGTACTGGTTCGGTTGATGGCTTTCAACCAGTTTTCGTTTCGCGCTTTACCGAAGCGATAGTTGCAGGTGAGGTGTCCCGTCGGATGTGCGCTCGACGGACCGTCCATCCTTGCTGACCGTACCGCTGATGCGGCGGCGCAAATTCGAGAAGCCATCGAATTTCACCGTATCGACAGCCTCGTCGAGCTTCAGCGACACTCGCCAGCCACCATTGCCACCGGCAATGCTTCGAAGGCCGATGATGTCGGCCTCGAATGCCTGGCCGAGATAACGACCGCGGACGCGACCGCCGACGGCTAGCGGCGTGTCGGGGCGGTTGCCGGTCTTGGCGCTCAGCGTGTTCCAGTCGCGATAGCCCATCTGGTGGGCCAGCAATTCCAGCGCCTCGCCGTGCGAGATGAAATTGCCTTCGGCTTCCAGCGCTTTTCGCAAACGCCGGGCCTGGGCTTTCAGCGCATCGCGCGAAAGCGGTTGGGTTGGGGTCATGACATGCCCTTTCGTATTGGCATGCGGATCGAATGATGGGGCTCGCCTTGCCATCCCGCCGCATGTCGCAATGACGATGAGGGAAATGTCGTGTTCAAGGGAGATTTCACCAGGGCCAAAGCCTGCGAGCGGCGGGCATCTCCATGCCTGAGGTGCTAGATAGGCGCGGCGAGGGGCGCGGTCAATGCGCCTTGATGCCGGTTGTCATCCCTGATGGATGCTCCGCGAAGGCGGGGCGGAGATCAGACAAATGATGTGTGTCCCCGTTTTCTGTCCCCGTGTTTCGGCCAGCCGCGTTACCGGCGTCGGGTGTATCCGACAAAGAGGGGAGCCCAATCAGACGTGTCGTCCGGGCGGACCCAGAATTCCTGTCGGACGCTGCCGTCTTCCTGTGGTGCCCAAACGCCCCGGACCTGCATTTCGCTGCCGTCCGCATTGCTGTGCAACAGGCCTTCCAGGACCATTGCGCCCGTTTCGTCGAGTCCGCCTGAATAGTCGATGTGAAAGCGCGGGCTCATCCAGACCTGCCGCCAATGCCCGGTGGCCGGGTCGACAAAGGTCATTCCTGTGCCTGTTCCGCCATCGAAGGTCGACCAGTCTTCAACCACCAGACAGCCAGCCTCCCGCCGGGAATAGGTCTGGGTGCCGATCTGTTGTCCGTCGGCAGCAAAGAAGTCCCACTCGCCGATGACGAAATCGAAATCCGAATACGGTGCGACGTCCTGACCGCAAACAGGCGGGGCGGCTTGTTGGGCAGACGCGGTCCCGGCATAGCCAAGCAAGCCCATGCCGATAAGAAGGCAAGCGGATTTGAAACTTTGCATCATGCGTATCTCCCGGTCTCGACGCGTTTCGCATCAGCCAATCGCTAACAAGCCGGACGGCTTGGCAATAGCGAGATCAAACGCGTCGCAATCCCGCTTGGCGCCGATGACAGGCGGCGACCGGGACGCGGGTTCGGGTTTTGATTTGGCAGCCCCAGACCCTACTGCGCGCCATTCCCGGCATCGGCCACAACCGGCGTCTCGTTCTCTGCGGCCGGACGGGCGGCGTCGCGGATGGCGATGATGCGGTCGCGTTCGGCTTCGAACAGCGGGATCTCGTCTTCTGACAACTGGCGGCCCGTGGGCAGGTCCAGCGTCATCGGATTGCGCGCCGTACCATTGTGGTGGACTTCATAATGCAGGTGCGGGCCGGTTGAGCGGCCGGTGGTGCCGACATAGGCGATGACCTGCCCCTGGGTGACGCGGCTGCCGGCGCGGATCCCGCGGGCGAACCCGTTCAGGTGGGCATAGGCGGTCTGGTAGCCATTGGCGTGGCGGATGCGGACGTAATTGCCGAAACTGCCAAAGCGGTCAGCGCGTTCGACGATGCCATTGCCAGCCGCCATCACCGGCGTGCCGCGCGGCGCGGCGAAATCGGTACCGTTGTGGCGGCGTGTATAGCCGAGGATCGGA
Source organism: Maricaulis sp. (assembly GCF_048268525.1). GTDB lineage: Bacteria > Pseudomonadota > Alphaproteobacteria > Caulobacterales > Maricaulaceae > Maricaulis. The sequence goes on from NZ_JBLWVH010000015.1 coordinate 14,793, forward strand.
TGGCGACGGGCTCTCGAGAAGGATGAGGAGAGACGGGCGCCATTGACCGGGGTCAGCATCAAAAGACGCTGGGCGCTGGCGCCTTCAGGGCTGTAATAGCCGACAATCCCGTCTTCGGTTTCGTAGCGGAAGAATTCCTTGGGATCACCGCGACCATCATACATGGCGTAGAGGATGTCGCCGGTGCGGGCGGTATTGCCTTCCTCGTCGACGAAACGCTCGAACAGGATGTCGAAATCATCGCCGGGCTGGATCGAGCGCTGGAAGTCGATGGCATAGGCGAGCACGCCGGCCAGTTCGACCACCACCCGGTCGGTGGCACCGGCGGCGAGGGCGTCGACATAGAGCGAGGCGGTGATCGAGCCCGAGGCGCGAACCATTTCACGGTCGAACTGGGCGATGGTCTCGCGGGCCCGGAAACTGTCATCAAACGTGCGGGCGACGGTGATCGACCGCTCGATATCGGGGCGGAAGGACAGGCCTTCAAAACGGGTCACAGCCGGGCTGCCATCTGCCGGGGTTTCGGTCTCGAGATAGAGATTGATGCGCTCGCCGGCTCGCAGATAGCGCAGGTCGAAAACGGTGCCCAGCGCCGCGATGGCGCGGGCGGCCTCGACGCGGTCGACACCGGCATCGTCGAGCAGGCCGGCCATGGTTCCGCCGCGCGGCACGGTGCGTTCGGCCTGGATGCGGGTCGGGCAGCTGGTGCATCGGGTGAAGGCTGCGTCATTGACGTGCAGCAGGGTAGCGGGATCCAGCGCGACCAGCGACGGCTCGGCCGCAGCTCCGTCCTGAAGCGGGACGTCGGCCTCGCTTGCCAGGGGCGCATCGGCTGAAGCGACCATGGCGAGGCTGACCGCCTCGCCGCTGGCGGCTTCGCTGCTCGGTTCGCCGGTCAGCATCAACGCGGCCAGCAGCCCGGCGGAAAGCGTCAGGCTGGCAAGGGCGACAAGGCCGCGTGTGCGACGGGTATCAGCACGGGTTACGTCAAATTCTGACACTGGCCCTAAACTCCGGTCTGCTCAAATCGACACATGTGTCCGCGCGGCACGCCTGGTCCGAACGCGAACCTGTGTCTGGTCCAACAAGCAAATTCCGCACCGGTCCCGAAATCCTTCGGGTGCGTCGCGGAACCTGTCCCCACAGCCCGGGAACGAATCATGTCTTGGACTGATCCGGTTGCCAAGACCTTTCCGTGGTGAGGATCGCAGTTCCGGTGCGAAAACCGGTCCCGGATCGAAAGAATCGTGTATGCAAAAAAGCATGCAAGATGATCTTCCCGCCGAACTCCCGGCCGACCAACTCGCCGCCCTGCTCTGTGCACGGCTCTGTCATGACCTTGTCAGCCCGGTTTCGGCGCTGGGCGCAGCGCTCAGCGTGTTCGATGATCCTGACAGCACCGACATGCATGATGATGCCATGGAGCTGGTGCGAGAGAGCTCCCGCCAGGCCCAGGCCAAGCTGGAATTCTGCCGGCTGGCCTTCGGGGCCGGCGGTTCGGCACCCGGGATCATGGACAGCCGCGAACTGCAACGTCTGACCGAGGCGATGTTCTCGTCGGTCAAGCCGGAGATTGTCTGGAAGGTCGAGTCGGCCGGACTGGAAAAGCAGGCGGCCCGCCTGCTGCTGAACATGTGCCTGCTGGGTGCCGCCGCGGCGCCGCGCGGCGGTACGGTCACCATCGAAGGTACCGAGACCGGTGGTGGTGCGCGCCTGCGTGTGATTTCGGAAGGCCCGCGCGCCCGCCTCGAGGCGGGCACGGCACGGGCGCTGGAAGCGCTGGCGCCGGAGAATGGTTATGATGGCCGTTCCATCCAGCCGTATTACACAGGCCTGATCGCGCGCAGCAATGGCGGGCGTGTCAGCGCGCAGGCGAATGAGAACCGCGTCGAATTCATCGCCCTGGTGAAAGGTCCGGAGGGCATGATCGGCTGATCGCGCCCAATCCGGACCGCCCGTTTCGCGCTGCCATTCTCACCGCGGCCGTCTCATCCTGCCAATCTCATATCGTATGAGCATTTTGGCAGGACTGACGCGTCGGGAGCCAAGAGTCCGTTAACCAAGCCCTGTCACGTTACGGTGAAATCAGAACCGTACGGGGCCTGCCATGGACGATCTTATCAGCGAATTCTTGATGGAAACGGCGGAAAGCCTCGACGTCATCGATTCCGAACTGGTACGCTTCGAGAACAACCCGGAAGACCGGGCGATCCTCGATAATATTTTTCGCCTTCTGCATACCATCAAGGGAACCTGCGGTTTCCTCGGTCTGCCCCGCCTGGAAGCGGTCGCCCACGCCGGCGAGACCCTGCTGGGCAAGTTCCGCGACGGTGAGCTGAGCGTGACACCGCCGATGGTGACCCTGGTTCTCCAGGCGATTGACCAGATCAAGGTGGTTCTGGATTCCCTTGAACAATCCGGTGTCGAGCCGGCCGGCGATGACGCCGAGCTGGTCGCCCGCCTGGAAGATGCCGCCATGGGCCGTCTGGCCGAGCAGGCAGACGAGGACGTCCCGCAGCAGCCCGAGAACTGGGACAATGATCTCGGCCGCGAGCTGCGCCCGGGCGAAGTGTCCCTGGCCGATCTGGAAGCGGCCTTCAATGGCGCTGAAGCGGAAACCGACACCGGTGCCGAGCCGGCTGTCGCCGAAGAAACATCAGCCCCGGTCGAGCATATCGGCGTGGGTGAATTCGATCCCGACCTCGGTCGCGAGTTGCGTCCGGGCGAAGTGTCAGCTGCCGAGCTTGAAGCCGCATTCGCCGAAGCTGAAGCTGATCCCGCTGTCGCGCCGCCGGCTGTTGCCGAGGTGATCACCAAGGACATGAGCCGCGAGGAAGCCCTGCAGACTGCGATGGCAGAACTCAAGGGTGCTGACGAACAGGTCATGGGCGAGGGCGGTGTGAAGGTCATGGCGACGGTCCGCGTCGGCGTCGACGTGCTTGAAGCCCTGATGACGACGGTGTCTGAACTCGTTCTGACCCGGAACCAGCTGATGCAGACCGTGCGCGGTCTGGAAGACGACGATCTCAAGGGCCCGCTGCAGCGTCTGTCTGCGGTGACCGGCGAGCTGCAGGACGGTGTCATGAAGACCCGCATGCAGCCGATCGGTGATGCCTGGCGCAAGCTGCCGCGGATCATCCGCGACGTCTCCACCGATCTGGGCAAGAAGATCGAACTGGTGATGGACGGCAATGAGACCGAGCTTGACCGCCAGGTTCTCGAGCTGATCAAGGATCCGCTTACCCACATGGTCCGCAACTCGGCGGATCACGGCCTGGAAATGCCGGCTGACCGCCTCAAGGCCGGCAAGTCGGAAAAGGGCACCATCAAGCTCTCCGCCTATCATGAAGGCGGCCACATCATCATCGCCATCTCTGACGATGGCATGGGCCTCAACACGGCGCGGATCGGCGAGAAGGCCCTGGAAAAGGGTCTGACCACGCATGAAGAACTGGAGCGGATGACGGATCAGCAGATCCACCGCTTCATCTTCGCGCCGGGCTTCTCCACCGCCGAGAAAGTCACCAACCTGTCCGGCCGCGGCGTCGGCATGGACGTGGTGCGCACCAATATCGAGCAGATCGGCGGCGTCATCGATGTGACGTCCACCGCCGGCAAGGGCTCGCATTTCTCGATCAAGATCCCGCTCACCCTGGCCATTGTGTCGGCGCTCATCGTCGGCTGCGACGAACAGCGCTTCGCCATTCCCCAGCTTGCCGTCCGCGAGCTGGTCCGGGTTGGTGCCGGGTCGGAGCACACAGTTGAAAACCTCAACGGCGCCCGCGTCATGCGTCTGCGCGACCGTCTGATGCCGCTGGTCGACCTGCACGATGTTCTCGGTGTCGGCGAAGCCTATAACGGCAACAAGGACGAGACCGGTTTCGTGGTTGTCCTCGATGCCGGTGGCCGCAATGTCGGCCTGGTCGTCGACAATGTCCTGGATACCGAGGAGATCGTCGTCAAGCCGCTGTCGGACTCGCTGCGCGGCGTCCATGCCTATTCCGGCGCCACCATCCTGGGCGATGGCTCTGTCATCATGATCCTCGATCCGAACGGGCTGGCTGGCGAAATTGTCACGGCGATGGAAGAAGATACCGCCGAGGGTGTCGGTTCCGCGAAAGCTGCTGAAATGGCCAATACCCAAAGACTGCTCCTGGTCCGCGCTGGCGGCACCGAGCCGAAAGCTGTCCCGCTGGCCCTGGTTACGCGTCTGGAAGAGTTCGATCCGGGTACCATCGAGAGCACCAATGGTCGCCTCGTGGTCCAGTATCGCGGTCGCCTGATGCCGATCGTGCCGATCGGGTCGGAAATCCGCACCGTCGAGGGCCAACGCCAGCCGGTTCTGGTGTTCGCAGAGAACCACACCTCGATCGGCCTGGCCGTTGACGAGATTGTCGATGTTGTCGAAGAGCGCGTTGACCTGCAGATGTCGTCCGACAAGCCGGGCGTCATCGGTTCGGCGATCATCAAGGGCAAGGCGACCGACGTGGTCGACATCGCCTGGTATCTCGACCAGTCGCGCGCCGGCAATATCCAGCGCCGGTCCAGCAATCGCCGCCGCCGCATCCTGCTGGTCGATGCCGACGCCTTCGCGCGCCGCATGATCGCCCCGCTGCTGGCCGCTGCCGGATATGACGTTACGCCGACGGGCGGCATGCACGAAGTGCACGCCATCGCCGAAGCCGGCGAGAAATTCGATGCCATGGTGGGTGACCCCAGTGCGCTGTCGCGCATCCGTCAGGAAGGCCTGTGGCCAGACCTGCCGACCCTGGCCGTCACTGACTGGCCTGAAGATACGCAGTCCGAGGGCCTGACGGCCGTGCTGCCGAGATCTGATCGTGGCGCCCTGATCGCCGCCCTCGACTCGGTGTCTCAAGAGGAGAAGGTGGCATGACCACGCATCACAGTGACAATTCCGAGCTCAGCGCCGAGTCGATGAACGAATATGTGTCGGTTCGTATCGGCGACCAGCTGTTCGGTGCGCCGGTCGACGCGATCCGTGAAGTGTTTGCCCCGCAATCGGTCACGTCCGTACCGCTCGCGCCTAGCGAAGTCGCCGGATTGTTGAACCTGCGCGGCCGTATCGTGACCGCGATCGACGCCCGTCGCCGCCTCGGATTGCCGCCCCGTGAAGCCGATGATGCCGGAATGGCACTTGGCGTCGAGCGTGGTAGCGAAATTTTTGGACTTATCGTGGACAGTGTCGGTGAAGTGCTTCGTCGACCGAGGGCGGAGCTGGAACCGGTGCCCGCCCATGTCGATCCGACCTGGCGTTCGATGGTCAAGGGTGTGCACCGCCTGGAAAAAGAATTGCTCGCAGTTCTGGATGTCTCGGCCGTAATCGGATCGGCCGGCGCCAGCAAAGAAGCTGCCTAGCGGAGGGTGTTGGGATGAAAACTTGTTTGGTCGTAGACGACTCCCGGGTGATCCGGAAAGTCGCCCGCAAAATTCTTGAAGAGCTCGAATTCGAGTGTGTGGAAGCCGGTGACGGCTCGGAAGCCCTGGAAGCCTGCCGCAAGCAGATGCCGGATGCCATCCTGCTGGACTGGAACATGCCGGTCATGAACGGTCTTGATTTCGTCAAGGCGCTGCGGCGTGAGGAAACCGGGGACCAGCCGGTCGTCGTGTTCTGCACCACCGAGAATGACATGGCGCACATCACCGAAGCCCTGCGTGCCGGTGCCGATGAGTATGTCATGAAGCCCTTTGATGGCGACATCATCGAGTCCAAATTCCAGCAGACGGGTTTGCTGCGCGCCTCTTGAGGGAGCTTCCCATGACGGAACTCGCCCCCACGGCGTCTCCCGCCCACTCTATCGCCCGCGTCCTCGTGATCGACGACTCGGCTGTCGCCCGCGGTCTCATGACACGCTGGGTGGAAGAGGATTCCGATCTCACCCTCATCGGCTCGGCCGTTGATGGCGAGCAGGGCCTGAGAAAGGCCGAAGAACTCAAGCCGGACTTGATCGTTCTCGACGTCGAGATGCCGAAAATGGACGGGCTGGCGGCTTTGCCGCTGCTGCTCAAGGCTGTCCCCGGTTGCAAGGTCGTGATGGCGTCTACGCTGACCCGCCGCGGCGGTGAGGTGACGATCCGCGCGCTGTCGATGGGCGCGGCCGACTATGCCTCCAAGCCGCAGGCCGGACGCCTGGCTGGCGCCGAGGAGTTCCGTCGCGACCTGCTGTCGAAGCTGAAGGCCCTGGCCCCGCGCCCGATTCCGCCGGTTCCGACACAGCGTGATATGTCCCCGCCGGCAGCGCCGACGGCTCCCGGCGCGCCGGTTGCCCGCGCGACCACGCCGCCACCCTCCGCGTCTGCGCCCGCGAAGAAAGCATTCGCGCCGGTGGCCCAGCCGCCGCAGGGACGGGGCACGCCGCGCAACACCGCACGCCCGGAAATCATCGCCATCGGCTCCTCGACCGGTGGACCCCAGGCCCTGCGCGATGTGATCGCGGCCATTCCTGCCGACGTCCGTTCGCCGATCGTGATCGCCCAGCACATGCCGGCGCTGTTCACCAAGATCCTCGCCGAACACCTGACCAAGGCTGGCAAGCTGGTCTGCAAGGAAGCGGAAGACAATGAACGGCTGAAGCCGGGCTGCGTCTATATCGCTCCGGGTGACTTCCACATGACCATCCGCAAGGACGCGGCCGGTTTCTATGCGGTGCTGGACCAGACGCCGCCGATCAATTTCTGCCGTCCGGCCGTTGACCCCCTGTTCCAGTCGGTGGCGGAAGTCACGCGTGGCGCAGCCCTGGGGATCGTGCTGACCGGCATGGGTCATGATGGCCGCGAAGGCGCGCGGATGTTGCGTAGCGTCGGCGGTACCATCCTTGCCCAGGACGAGGCGACCAGCGTTGTCTGGGGCATGCCGGGAGCCGTCGCAGAAGCGGGCCTGGCCGATGAAATACTGTCCCTCGCGGACATGGGGCCGGGCATTGTCCGGCGCGCGAAAGGTGGAAACTAATAATGATAAAACACGATGACATCCTTTTCGTTGCCGCTGAAGCGTTCAAGCGTTCCGGTCTCGTCCTGTCAGCCGACAAGGGCTATTTGCTGGAAAGCCGGCTGGCACCGCTGGCACGGGCCGAAGGCTATCCATCGATCGAAGCCCTGATCGCCGCCGCACGCCGCGACAATACGGGTCGACTCCTGTGGTCGATTACCGAAGCCCTCGCGACACACGAGACTTTTTTCTTCCGCGACAACACGCCGTTCGACCTGTTCAAGCAGGATGTGTTGCCGGTCCTTGCCCGTGCCCGCGGCAATAATGGATCGATCCGCATCTGGTGTGCCGCCTGTTCGTCGGGTCAGGAGCCATATTCGCTGGCCATGCTGCTCGAGGAAGAGCGCGCCCGGCTCGGCAATTTGCGCGTCGAGATCGTCGCCACCGACATGGCCCCGCGCGTGCTCGAGAAGGCCAAGGCCGGTGTCTACTCGCAGTTCGAGGTCCAGCGCGGCCTGGCCGTGCAGCGCCTTGTCCAGCATTTCGACCAACAGGGCGAGCAGTGGCGCATCAAGTCGAACATCCGCTCGATGGTGACCTTCCAGAAGCAGAACCTGCTGGAGAGTTTCGCCACGCTTGGCACGTTCGACCTGGTTCTGTGCCGCAATGTCCTGATCTATTTCGATCCGGATACCAAGAAAAAGGTCCTGGCGCGCATCGCCACGCAGACAGCCCAGGATGGCTATCTGATCATGGGCGCCGCCGAGACCGTGGTCGGACTGTCGGCTGACTTCTCGCCCGTCGAAGGACGACGCGGCCTCTATGGCCGCAAGGTCGTCGCCAAGTCGGCTGCCGCCTGACCCTTTCCGGTCCGGACGCGAATTGGAAAACCCCGCAGTGGTCACTGCGGGGTTTTCTTTTGCCTGGGCGGCAGTGGAGCGCCAACGGCCGGAGCTGGAGGACCGGCCCGCTCGGGCCGGTCGGCGGTGGCCGGTCCATGATTATTGTCGCGGCCTCTTGAGGAGCGTGCGGGCGATTGCCCGGCGTTCGAGCACTGTGACAGGACGTTCCATGATTGCCAGATTTTTCCTTGCGGTCCTGATGGTCGCGACCGTGCCGGGTTGCACCACCACATCTGCGACCTCGATCAATCTGCAAGGCGCTGATCTGCATTACTCGGTGCTGGGAAGCGGCGAACCGGTCGTGGTGTTCGAGGCCGGACTTGGTGACGGCCGCCATTCCTGGGAGGCCGTCGCCCGTCAGCTGTCTTCAGAGGCGACCGTCGTGATCTATGATCGGCCCGGCTATGGCGGCACACCATTCTCGGACCCGACATTCGACGGCGACCGAGATGGCCGGACCGGTGATGAAGTCGCGACCGCGTTGCGGGAAATGCTGGAGCGCGCAAACCTCGAAGGGCCCTACATCCTGGTCGGGCACTCCATTGGCGGTCTTTACGTGCAAAGCTTTGCCCGCCGTTATCCTGACCGTACGGCGGGTCTGGTTCTGGTAGACAGCAGGCCTCCGCTGTTCAGCCAGCGCTGCGCCGAGGTCGATGCCGGTCTGTGTGAATTGCCGCGGCTTGTCAGGATGCTGATGGATCCACATGTGCGGGCGGAACTGAACGGGGCCGAGGCGACCATGGCCGATCTGGCCGACCCGGCGCAGCTCGGTAACCTGCCGGTCACCGTGATCGTGTCGACCCGGCCATCTGTGGGCGCTTCGTCGCAATTCCAGCAATTATGGATGGACGAACAACAGCGTTTTGCGGCCGCTGTCGACAATGGGCGGTACGTGGAGGCGTCCAGGTCCCGGCACTACATACAGCGTGACCAGCCAGACCTCGTCATCGCGGAAATCCGGGCGATGATCGGACGCGTCAGGGCCTCACACTAGGCGCAGGTCGTCAAAGTCCATATCGCACCGATCGCGTACCGGCTGTCGCTTTCCCCCTTTTGCGGCTGGCCAGTGCGGCCCGCTGCCCTGCCAATCAGGGCCCCCCGCCTTCATGACCGGGGCAACGGGTGTGCGATGCCCCCTCCGTCCGCGCAGGCAGGCGCTGGCGGAGGGGGCGACAACCAGCATTGACCTTGTTGGTACCGAAACGGAAGGTGGAGATGATGGACTGGGCTTCAAACTTGTCGGATTACCCATTGGAACAGCTCAAATTGGCGCTTCTCACCGCCGGGTTTTCGCAATCGCTGCTGGTGGCCGTGATGCTGATTGCCTATGCACGCAGTAATGCGGAGCCACGCTTCTACCTGGGTGTCTTCGTCGGCCTCTACGGCTTGACTTTCCTGGCCGAAATCACCGCCGAGACCGGCATTCTGGCGGCGGCGCCGGGCATTACCGCGCCGCTCATCGCCGCGCCCATGTTTCTCGGGCCGCTGCTTTATCTCTACATCACCAAGGTCGTGAACCCCGATGGTCCGCTGACGGAACCGTCCAACTGGCGGCATTTCATCGCGCCATCGATCGGAGCTGTTTTTGCGACTGGATTGTGGCTGGTGCCCTCCGACGCGTTGGGCGCATTCATTACACAGGACGTGGAGCCCGCCACCCTGGTCGATCTGCTCATTGTGCTGATCCTGGTTGTCATCCTGTTGACCACCTTCATCATCACCTTGGTGTACATCATCAAGGGATATGGGCTTTTGAACGCAAACTCGGCCCGGATCCGTGACGAGTTTTCCAATCTGGACCGCAAACGGTTGAGATGGTTGCGCGTGTCTCTGGTCAACATCGCGCTGTTGTGGGTCGTGACGATGGCGGCGGACTGGACCGACATATCCGAGGCCCCGGCCGGCTTTGTCGCGCTGATCGTCTGGGAGTTGCTGAGCTTTTATGTGATGGCGATCCTCGGGCTGCGTCAGGGCGTCATTTTCGGACCACAACCCTCGCCGCCCGCGCCTGTCACGCCTGCACCGCCGGGCGGTGCTCCGGACGATCCCGATACCGGTCCGGTCCTGTCGGACGGGCAGCAAGAGGCGGAGCAGAAATATTCCAAGTCCGGTCTGACCCGGCGGGATATGGAGCGCATCGCCGCGAAGATCCGCCAGGCTGTCCACACCGACGGGATCTATCGCAACAGTGACCTGTCACTGACCCAGCTGTCGAAGTGCATCGGTGTCCAGGCGCCCTATGTGTCGCAGACACTGACCCAGGAGATAGGCAGTACGTTCTACGACTTTATCGCCCAGGCCCGTGTCCGGGCGGCGATGGAGATGCTGGCCGACCCCGACAGTTCGGAGTCCGTCCTGTCGATCGCCCTCGCGGTCGGATTTAACACCAAATCGACATTCAATTCCGCGTTCAAGCGCGTGAGTGGGACGACCCCAACCGAATGGCGGCGAAGCTGCGGTGGGCACCGCAACTCCGCCGCCGGCTGACGCCCTATCGCCACAAGGGGCAGGCGAGGGCGTACAGACTCTGTTTGCTAGAATCGGCGAACGTAGGAAATGCCCCAGCTCGACGCATCGCCCCTGTCGTCGAAATCTGTCCGTGAGTATTCCAGCCGGACGCCATGGGCATCGTTGAAGAAGAAGTCGGCGCCGGCGCCAAACGCCAGGCCGGAGTCGTCGCCGGACGGACCGGCGGTAGCCTTGAAATTGGCGATATCATACCCGACGCGGGCGAACATGGAGAGTTGTTCGGATACCGGATACTCGCCGGCGACCGACACGCCATATCCGTAGCGGAAACGGGCCCTTGGCTCTATCGACGAGCAATCTGTGCCAACCGGGCAATCAATTCCCGAGGAGCCGCTCAGACCCGACACCGCATTGGCCTCGACACGGATGAAGTCAGTGAGATTGTAGCCCAGCCGGCTGTTGAGGGAGTGGGCGTTGAACTCGTCGAATTGTTGGTAGGCGTAGCCCTCGGAGAGGGTGAAGCGCGAGTCTTGTGCATGGGCACTTGCTGAGAAAGCGGCGACCAGAGCCGTTGTCAGGATCAGATGTTTCATTGTTTTTCCCGAAACTGGATTTGAACACGGATTTGAATACGGCGGCCTCGGACTTGGCGCGGCTTGGCTTGAGCGCCTCATCGCCCGGGGAGGGCGGCCACCGTTTGGACTCCCAGCCGGATGTGAGTGGGCAGAACCCGTTGTTCAGACCCGGCTGATGCGTCTTGGTAGCGGCGCCGGCCTGTCATGACGTCCGAGCCATCCGGGCCGGTCCGTCAGAGTTGGGAGGGAGGGCCGTGCCGCTCGGCTCGGACGCGGCATTTCGTTCGGGGTGACAGGGTCCGGTCACGATCTAAACCGGAGCCCCTCCCCAATGCCCACACAGTTTCTGATGTCCACACAATCCAAAGCACTCATCCGCCCGACCAAGGCCTGGCTGGCCGTTCTCGCCATCGGACTCTTCGTGAGCGGCTGCACGACGTCCGAGCCGCTTACCTCCCCGAACGGTCTTCCGGGCTTCTCGGTCGATTGTTCGAGTGGCCGCTGGAGTGATTGTTATGATGAGGCGAGCCGACTGTGCCCGCAGGGCTATGTCGTGATCGATCGCATCGGCGACACGGACACGATGGTTTCGGAAATGGATGGCGATCTGAGCTTCCAGACCATGGTCAGCCGTGAGTTGATGATCGAATGCCGGTAGTCGCGAAGCCCGCCGACATCCGCCGTGCCAAGACGCGGCGGTGGTCGATCTCATGGACCGGCCTGGGCGCTATCGTCGCGCTGTGGTCCGCCATGCAGGGGGCGGCTGTGGCGGACCAGGACGCCTGGCCCGCACCGCTCGTGGCGGCCTTTGCGTCGGCTGTGGAGTCTGACTCCGACGGTCGCGAGAACTGGCGCTTCATGGCTGAAGCCGACACAATCGATGGGCCATTGTTCCTGCGTTTCAATGGCGGACAGCTGGACGTCCGGAATGGCTGGAGTCTCGAGACCCCGTCTGCGGACGAACTGACTTCTGCCCAGCGCTCTTCCTATACCGAGATTGTCTCACCAGACGAGGAAGAGGACGATCCCGGCGGCCTCTTCCTGGCTTCAGACGCCGTTGAGTTGATCGGCGGCGAAATCCGGTTGCTGTCGCAAACCGAGGCGGAGCTGACCTACACATTCTCGCCCTATCTCGGGACCGACGAAATGGACGCGGCCATCGCCCATCACCTGATCGGCGAAGTAACAGTCTGGCGCGACGGGTCCGGGCCGGCCCGTATCCGGCTTCACGCGCCGGAGCGTTTCCGACCACATCCCATCGTGCGGATCGATGTCTTCGATCTTGTCATGGAGTTCCAACACATCGAGGGCCTGACAGCGCCAGTCATGAGGCGTCTGTCGAGCCGGGTCGAGGGGAGCGCGGCGTTCCAGGACATCAGCGAAGTAACCGAGATGGCATTCACCGAGATCGAATATCTCGGCGCGATGGATCGCGAGCCGATCGTTGACTAGCCAATCTCCGTGGCCCCGCGCCAACAGACAGCCAGAAAGGTAGAACATGCCCCCAACTCGCCAATTCAAACTCGGAACCTGCGCAATGGCCCTTGGAGCATTGGCAATTGGCACCGTTGTGTCGGTCGGATCACAGATCTTGGTCGGATCGGCCCACGCGGCGCAGCCGGACGCGTTCGACATGTCGGACTTCGTCCGGATCGTTCCGACCGAGGCTCGTGAGCCGGCCGGCACGGTCTATATCCTGCCAGGTTCCTCCGGCTTCGACATCTTCGGAGATACCGGACACTATAACCGGGCGGCCCGGGAATGGGGGCGCCGTTGCTATGATGTCGTGATGGTGGACTATCGCGAGGCCTACAACGCCGCCGGTCGACCACGGGTCGGTGAGACCGGCCACAAGATCGCCTGGGCCGCAACCGAGGCGCGGTCCTATGTCGATGGCTTGGGGTTGTCGGAGGGGGGTGCCAACCTGTTGGCGGCCTGGTCCTTGGGGGGTGAGGGGGTGTGGGCCCTTGGTGCTGAAAACGAGCGCGCGGACGCGTGGGATGCCGCCATCCTCTACTACCCGTCCAATCAGGATGATCTGGTCATTGCACCCGGGTTTCCGTCGCTGGCGATGGTCGGCGCGCTTGACGATGTGACGCCGCCCCTTGAGGTCTCCACCGCTGCTGCCTCGAACGGGCTTCTTGACGTGATTGTCTTCGGTGACGCACGTCACGGGTTCGATATTGCAAGCCTCGAGGAAGCCCGAACCGTTCGCCTGTTCCCGATCTTCGGGCCCAGCGCAACATTTCAGTACAATGACCTCGCCGCCATGTCGGCCGTGGAAGAAATCGATCGCTTTCTCGAGCGCAATGATTTGCCGGTCTGCCTGGAGGGGCGGTGATCCGGGACCTCGCGGCCCGCGTCAGCCGGAGGCTGCGCAAAGAAAAAGACCCGGGCGGGCAGCCCGGGCCTTTTCAGATCACGCTTGAGACCGGGGTCAGGCTGACGCCTTCTCCTCGACCGGATCACGCAGCACATAGCCGCGGCCCCAGACCGTCTCGATATGGTGTTCGCCGGCAGTCGCGGCTGCCAGCTTCTTGCGAAGCTTGCAGATGAAGACGTCGATGATCTTCAGTTCCGGTTCGTCCATGCCGCCATAAAGGTGGTTCAGGAACATTTCCTTGGTGAGCGTCGTTCCCTTGCGCAGGGAGAGCAGCTCGAGCATCTGGTATTCCTTGCCCGTCAGGTGGACGCGCTGGCCTTCGACCTCAACCGTCTTGGCGTCGAGATTCACGCCGATCGAGCCGGTCTTGATGATCGACTGGGAATGGCCCTTCGAGCGACGCACGATGGCGTGGATGCGGGCGACCATCTCGTCCTTGTGGAAGGGCTTGGTCATGTAGTCGTCAGCGCCACAGCCCAGGCCGCGCACCTTGTTGTCGATGTCCGCATTGCCCGTAAGGATCAGGATGGGCGTGTCGACCTTCGCAACGCGGAGCGTCTTGAGGACATCAAAGCCCGGCATGTCCGGCAGGTTCAGGTCGAGCAGGATGATGTCGTAATCATACAGCTTGCCCAGATCCACGCCCTCTTCGCCGAGGTCGGTGGTGTAGATGTTGAAGCCCTCGGACTTCAGCATCAATTCGATGGACTGGGACGTCGCCCGATCGTCCTCAATAAGAAGAACCCGCATTTGGTTCGCCTCCGGTTTTTGCTACGCGGGGCGAATCACATCCGCCCGGCCTCATCTCGTGATTAACCTTATTTGGACGCTAGGCGGAAACCCTTAACGAAAGTTAACTGCGCCTTGACCGAAATCCGGAATCGCAGATTTTCGATTTTTCACCGGGAACGCTTGATTCGGATTTCACGTTAACCATTCAAGGGTTAACGCGGTCCTTCCAGGCAAGTTTGCGGAAAATTTCCGCAGATTGATCAAATATGCACGGCATAAAGTATTCCTGATCGGGTTCCGGATTCACCTGCCTCAGCGGGCAAATCGGGGCATTGAAGACGGGACTGGCCTTCGCCCGGTTATCCACAGTTGATATTCTTCCAGGTGGGACTCTCCTTCGGAATCGGAGTCGTTCCTTGAAAGAATCGACGTGATTGGTGGGCTGCAATTTCTGCCGGGTGTTTACGTCGAGGCAAGACGCGGCCGATATGGTGGCCGGGAAGTGGCTTTTTGGCCACGCATGAAAAGGCGGGCCGACCCGTATGATGCAAACCCTGATCGATCGCGTCGGGCGACTGGATGACCGGACTCTCGAAGGCCGGGTCACCGCGCTCAACGGGCTGCTCGTCGAGGCGGAAGGCCCCAAGGCGGGGCTGTCGCTGGGCGCCCATGCGAAGATCGAGACCGGCAATGGCATCGCCGAGTGTGAAGTCGTCGGCTTTCGGGGCGAAACGGCTCTGATGATGCCCTTCGGTCCGCTGGAGGGCATTCGCCCGGGTGCTCGTGCGCTGTTGCAGCCGGAAGCGGCGCGTGTCCGTCCAAGCCGGTCCTGGCTGGGCCGCGTGCTCGACGGTTTCGGGCGGCCGCTCGATGACGGGGCGCCGCTGACCGAAGGCGGTACGCCCTATCCGCTAAAGGGCAATCCACCCGGCGCCCATGGCCGCGCTCGTCTGGGTGACCGAATGGATATGGGTGTGCGGGTCCTCAACAGTTTTGTTCCCATGCGTCGCGGCCAGCGGCTGGGCATCTTTGCCGGCTCCGGTGTCGGCAAGTCGGTGCTGATGTCGATGCTGGCCCGCGCCTGCGATGCCGACGTCATTGTCATCGGCCTGATCGGCGAACGGGGCCGGGAGGCCCGCGAATTCGTCGACGACGTATTGGGCCCGGAAGGTCGCAAGCGTTCTGTCGTGATCACCGAGACCTCGGACGCGCCGGCGCTGGCCCGCCGTCAGGCCGCCCACCTGACCCTGACCGCTGCAGAATACTTCCGTGATCAGGGGCTCGACGTGCTGTGTCTGATGGACAGTGTCACCCGTTTTGCCCTCGCCCAGCGCGAAATCGGCCTTGCCGCCGGCGAGCCGCCGACCACGCGCGGCTACACGCCATCGGTATTTGCTGAACTGCCACGGCTACTTGAGCGTGCCGGACCCGGTCCGCAGCGCAAGGATGGCAAAAAATCCGGCTCCATTACCGGTCTTTTCACTGTTTTGGTGGATGGTGATGACCACAACGAACCGATTGCCGATGCCGTACGCGGTATCCTGGATGGACATGTGGTCATGAGCCGAGCCATTGCTGAACGGGGGCGCTACCCCGCCATCGACGTTCTCAAGTCGGTCAGCCGGACCGCGCCGGAAGTCTATGACGCAGCCGAGCGGCCCCTGGTCGCGGAAGCGCGCAAACATCTGTCGGCCTATGCCGACATGGAAGAATTGATCCGTCTGGGTGCCTACACCCAGGGATCCAATCCGGCGGTGGATCGGGCCATCGAGCTCAACGAGCCGCTGGAAGCGTTCCTCGGACAGTCAAAAGATGATGCGGCGGACATTCCGTCGACATTCACGATGCTGTCGGAGATTTTGGGTGGTGGTGAAGGAGGGCGGCAATGACACGCTCACATGAACCCTTGATCCGGCTGGCTCGGTTCAAGGTCGAAGAATTGCAAAAGCAGATGGCCGAGCTCGATCGCTCGCGCGCCGCGCTGATCGGACAGATCGAGCGCCTTGAGGCTTCCGTGCCCGAGGAGCAGGCCGCAGCCGCCCAGTCCAAGGAAGGCTATGTCGCCTACGGCTCCTATGCCCAGGCGGTGATCAAGCGGAAGGAAAACATCCGCGTTTCGCTCGATGAGGTCGATGTCCAGGCCAATGCCTTGCGTGACCGGTTGTCGGAAGCCTTCACCGATCTGAAGAAGTACGAGCTGCTCGAAGAGCGGCGCCTGGCCCGGATCGAACAATCCGTGCGCGCTGCCGAACAGGACGAACTCGACGAGATCGCCCAGATCCGCCACAGTCGCTCGTCGCACTGACCGCGCGAAATCTGTGACAACGAAAAAGGCCCCGGACCAGCTGGTTCGGGGCCTTTTTGTTTTGGGGGGTGGGGCTCCGTGTAACTAATTGTCATCCCTGTCGGATGTCCGGCGAAAGCCGGACGCAGGACAGGGACCTATGTGCCTGCAACCAGCTAGGTCCCTGACTTGCGCCCGGCTTTCGCCGGGCGTCCATCAGGGATGACAAGCGGTTGAACCACCTAGAAATTCTGCGACCAGCTCACATCAATCCGCACCGAGCGGCCCGGTTCGCTGACGCCGGCGAAGACGCGGTCATAATCGTGGTCGAACAGGTTTTCGACGCCGACATTGATGCGCAGGCCGCTTTCGGCGATGGGCTGCCAGCGGGCATAGGCGTCGGCGACGACATAGCCGGGCCGGTGTTCGCTGGTGGCGAGCGGTTCGTCATATTCGCCGGCGGCCTCGATGCGGCCACCCAGGGTCAGGCGGGTCTCTTCGAAGCGCCAGCGGCCGTCGAGGAAGAGCCGGGTCGGAGCCAGTGAGCCGAGCGGGTCGCCGGTCGCCACGTCCTTGCCGTCAATACCTGTGAGTGACGCGTCGAGCGAGAACGGGCCTTCGGACAGGCCCAGCTGGATCTCATAGCCTTCCAGTTCGGCCGCACCGACATTGCGGCTCTGCGTCGTGCCAGCAGAGCAGGGGGCGAAGAAGGGCGGGGCGAAACAGGTCGCATCGAAGGCGAAGTCGACAAACAGGTCGATCAGGTTGTCCGCCTCGGTCTGGTACCAGGACGCACTCATGTCGAGGCGGTCGAGGTTGACCCGGTCGGAGAGGTCAACACGCAGGCCAATTTCCAGTGTCTCGGTCTCTTCCGGCAGCAGGTCCGGATTGGCGATGAACTCGTTTGAGATGAAGGTTGGCGGTCCGAGGATGATGTGCGGCAGGGAAAAGTGGGTGCCGTCCAGATAGAGCTCATTGATTGACGGCGCCCGGAAGGCCTCGCCCCAGCTGACGAAGAAGTTGAGATCATCGATTGGCGCATAGGTCGCGGCGAGACGGCTGGACGTGGCGTCATTGGAGACGGTCGCCGTGCTTGGCGTCGAGGTTTCGAAACTGTCCTGACGCACACCCGGAAGCAGGATCAGCCGCCCCGGCAGGCCCAGCGGTGCCGGCCCATCCAGTTCCAGCTGGACCCATCCGGCGGTGAACTGGCTGGCCGCATCGGGCGCACCGCCGCGCACGCCGCCAGCTTCGGCGCTGTCATAGCCGTCCTGTGTGTCTTCATAATACTCGCCGCCCATTGTCAGGCCGGCATCGAAAGCGCCCAGCGTGAAATCGAAGCGCTGGTCGAGGCGGATACCATTGGTCTCCAGATCACGGCGTAATTCGCGGCCGGTGCCGGTCTCGGTCTCATCGACGCCGGTCTCGTTGCGATAAACGGTGACGTCGAGATCGAGCCAGCTGATCGTCGGCGGGGCGATGGTGGCGTTGAGGGTAATGGCGTCGGAGGTGATGTCTTTGTCGACAAGGGCGTTGAAGGCCCCGACCGCACCGGCGCCCTGGCCGTTATTGGGCTCGATGGCGCTGCCCTCGAAGGTCTGCCAGCTCAACTCGGCCCGGATGCCGTCGGCGAGGTCGGCGCCCAGCTTGACCAGGCCGGACAGGCTCTCATCATCGGCGGGAAGGTCATTGCCCGAACCCAGCGCGATATCACCGGAGCGGCGCGAGGAGATCGAGGCGAGGGCGTCGAACTGGCCGGTGCGGCCATACAGGCTGACCGAGCCGCGTTGTTCTTCGTCCACCGAACGGTAGCCGGCGCCGAGGCCATAGCCCCAGCTCTCGCCATTGCCCAGAAGGTCATCGGCGCTGGCTGTGCGGAAGGCGATCACGCCGCCCGAGGCCCCGGAGCCGAACAGGGCCGATGCCGGCCCGCGCACGGCTTCGACACCGACCAGCATGGCCGGATCCACGAAGAAGACGCCGTCATGGGCCGAGCCGAAATTCTGGCGGGCACCGTCCAGCAGCAGGGTGGTGTTCTCACGGCCCTGACCGCGCAGGGAGACCGTCTGGCCGGTACGGCGCGGGCCGCCGGAGACATCGACGCCCGGAAGCTGGCGCAGCAGGTCGTCCAGGTCCGACGGGCGGGACAGGTCGAGGGCCTCGGCATCCACGGTCGCCGTGGCACCCGGATACACGAAGCGGTCCAGCTCGGTATAGGTGGTCTCGACGATGATCACGTCTTCGGACGTCTCCTCGCTATCGGTCTGGGCGAAGGCCGGGGTGGCAAGGGCGAACAGGGCCGTCGAGGCCAGAAATACGCGTTTCATGATGTGTCCTGATTGCGAATGAATTGCATAAGCTGTGTTCTGCCGCTTGATTTCTGCGAATGCAAGTGAGAATCTAACTCAACAACACGTCAATTTCTTCCGGGTTATTCCAATTCCACCGAGGGGCTCATGAAACTCGCTTATCTCGCTGTCGCCGCGCTGACACTGGCCGGCTGCGCCACCACTTCGACCGAAACGGCGACCGCACCGGTCGCTCCGGTCGCCGTTCATTCCGCCGAAGCCTATGAGCGTGACCGCCAGGCCATCCTGGCCATGCAGGGCGAATACGCTGTCACCTTCGACTTCCGCGAAATGGTACCGATCGCTGACGGCTATGAGCTGGCCGAGCCGAAAGTCACGCCGGCCCGTGAAGTTGTGGTCGTGGTCGAGGACACGGGCGATTTCATCATGCTGCAGCACCTGCTTATCGCGGGCGAAGGCGACAACCCGTTCATCGTCAAGCACTGGCGTCAGGATTGGCGCTATGAGCCGGCAACCGTGCTGGCTTTCCAGGGTTTTGATGACTGGACCGTCGAGGAGGTCGCTGCGGCCGAACGTGCCGGTGCCTGGTCTCAGACAGTCTACCAGGTCGATGACAGCCCGCGCTATGCGGCAGTGGCGCCCTGGACCCACGACGCCGATGGCATCTCCACGTGGGAACCGCCGGTGTCCTGGCGTCCGCTGCCGCGCCGCGACGACACCACGCGCGACGACTATGACGTGATCGCCGCCGTCAACCGCCACACGGTCACCTCCTGGGGCTGGATCCACGAGCAGGACAATTCAAAGCTCGACCTGGAAGATGGTGTCGTGCACGAGCTGGTCCGTGAGGTCGGGGTCAACACCTATCGCAATACCGACCTGTCCAACGGCCAAGCCGCGCTGGATTACTGGGATGCGACGCAGGACTACTGGGCCATGGTTCGCGCCCGCTTCGATGCGCTGGAATCCGACGGCACGCGCCGTTTCCACATCGAGGATGATGCCGAGGGCACGCTGCTCTACGGCCCGGTCCTGGAAGCCGGTCAGCGCGTCCTGTTCGGTCTCAGCGATGCCGAAACCGCCTTCGAGGATGCGGCGACCTATCTCGACAGCCAGATCACCATCATCGAATAGGCTGGATCATCATCAGTGACGGAAAAGGCGGTGACCCCACGGGTTGCCGCCTTTTTTTTACCGCCCGTAGCGGCGCTTGGCCCAGTAAATCCCGCCGATCGTGATCATGTAGATCGCCAGCCTGAGCAGGACCACGACGCCGCCGCGCTCGTCCAGCCGGGAGAAGGCAAAGTCATAGGCGAAATCGGGCGGGACGCCGGTCGACCAGCGGTAGAAGAAGGGCGCGCAGGCATCGAGCATGAAGGCGATCGAGGCGGCGGCGGGCCATTGCGGCCATTTGCGCATGATCAGGGCGGCGACCAGCGACAGCACGACGATCAACCACCAGTCAAACGGGGTGAAGCCGGCACTCAGGCGATCTGCGAGACTGTCATACATGCGTCGGTGCTCCCCAATGCCCGGTCAGGCGGCCTGTTTGCCACGCGCAAGCGACCCGGCCAAGCTCTGGATATCCTTGGCAGCGTCGCATTGGGGTGCGCGCAAGGACACGGCGGTCTGTGACCGGATGGCGGCCGGTACCGTCGGGTCGCGACGGATGATCCCGGCCAGTGTCGGCGTAAAGCTCAGGAAAGCCTCACAGGTTTTGCGGAAGGCGCTGAAAGCCTCGTTGGCGGCGCTCATGTCGGGCGCGTTGTTGATCACCACCAGCGGCGAGGCTCCGTCATCGTGCAGGCGCAGCGTCTTCACGAAGGCATAGGCGTCGGTCAGCGAGGTTGGTTCGTCATTCAGCACGATCACCACATCGTCGGCGGTCAGTGCGAGGCGAATGGTGGCGCGATCGGCGCCGGCGGCGAGGTCGAGAATGGCGCGGTCATAGGACAGCGACAGGGCCGCGACACCGGTTGCCAGCTTGGTCAGGCCGGGGCCGGCCAGATTCGCCAGGGCGCCCGATCCGGAGCGTCCCGAGATGACGTCGAACCCACCTTTTTGCGACGCGCCGCCCATGGCAGGGCAGACGGCGTCGGCAATGGCGACACGACCATTGATGACGCTGGAAATGTCGGAATTGGGCTGCAGGCCCAGCTGGACGTCGATATTGGCCATGCCCAGATCGCCATCCATCAGCAGGCAGCGCTCGCCCATTTGCGAGAAGGCGCGGGCCATGCCGATCGACAGCATGGTCTTGCCGACGCCGCCCTTGCCGGAGGCGATGGCGAGAATGCGGCCGGCTGAGCGGTCTTGCGGGGCGGAGGCGATCTTCATCAGTCGTCTTCCTCGAACATTGTGTTGCGATCCTCGACCAGGACCCGGGCCATGCGCAGGGGCGTGGCCGGAGCCAGGCCGCCACCGATGAAGGGGGTCGAGGAAATCTGGGCGAAGGCCAGCCCGGTTTCGCCGACGCCGAGGATGGCGCCGAGGCGGCGGGCGCAATCCAGCTTGACCGGGATGCAGCGGCTGGCGCCGATCGAGGCGAACAGCGAGGCCGCGTCCTCGGCGTCTTCCGGCGTCAGGCCGGCATCGAAGACATAGATGATCTCCGCATTGGCGCTGTCGGCGAATGCGAGGGTCATGTCCAGGTCGTCGAGTTCAAACGGATTGACCGCCGGGCTGTCGATCAGGACGGGACCGTCAATTTCGTCGACCGCATCGATCATTTCGCGCGGGTCATCGACAGCGCGGAAACCGGCGCCCATGCGGCGGGCCAGCTCCTGCAGCCGGTCATTGGCACCGGCGCGTTCGCCGTCGCAGGAAATCAGGGTCGGGACTGCGCCGCCAGTAATGGCGCGGGCCGCTGTCTTGGCCAGCGCCGAAGTCTTGCCGACACCGGGCGTGCCGGCGAACAGGACGGCGTGCTCGGGCACGGCAGGCAGTGGCTGGAAGGTGTAGCGGCTCTCGATCGCATGGGCGAGGCGGGCCACGGCCCGACCGTCGGACAGGTCATGGGCCGAACGGATCAGGGCCTGGGCGGCCGAGCCGGGTGCGCGATGGAAGCCAAGCGCCCGGATCACCCGGTCCAGCTCGTTGTCCTCGCGCAGGCCGCGTTCGACCTCGGCTTCGCCGGCCAGCCGGATCGAGCGATCGCGGACCTGTTCGGCCGGTTCGGCAATACGCGCCATCTCGCTGGCCGCGCGCACATGCACGCCACCATCAGGCCCATCGCCGGTGGCGATGATCACGGCGTCGGGACCCATTTCACGACGGACATCGGCCATGGCCTGGGTCAGGGACGGGGCTGCAAAGGTTTTAAGGTGCATGGGCTCGCATCATTTCACAGGTCAAAATCGGTCGGTCAGCCGACATGGCCCATCGTCTGGAGACGTGCGCTCGGGTGGATTTCATTCTGCGATATCACCACGGTCTGCGGGCGAAAACGCTCAACCAGCGAACGCACATACGGACGAATCAGTGGGCTCGTCAGCAGTACAGGCACATGACCCTGAGCTGATGCGGTTTCAAAAGAGTTTCGAATGGCGGCGACAAAATCATGCAGCTTGGACGGGGCCAGTGCGAGCTGGCGACGGTCGCCTTCGCCGACCAGTGACTCCAGGAAGGCCTGCTCCCATTGCGGACCCATGGCCAATACCGGCAGGACCCCGTCAGGCGCCTTGTTGGCGTGACAGATCTGGCGCGCCAGGCGGGTGCGGACATGTTCGACAATGGCGTCGAGATTCTGCGTCGTGGCGCTGGCTTCCGCGATGCCCTCGAGGATCGTCGGCAGGTCGCGGATCGAGATGCGTTCCTTGATCAGGGACTGCAGCACGCGCTGGATACCGGCCCGGCTGATCTGGCCCGGCGTGATGTCGTCAACCAGTGCCTTGTGCTCCTTGGAGAGTTTGGCGATCAGCTTTTCGACTTCGGCATAGGATAGCAGGTCGGCCATGTTGTCGCGCAGCAATTCGGTCAGATGGGTGACCAGGACGGCGGCGGGTTCGACGATCGTGTAGCCGCGGAAGGAGGCTTCCTCGCGCAGGCCTTCGTCGATCCAGGTCGCGGGCAGGCCGAAGGTCGGCTCCTTGACATGGTTGCCGGGCATGTCGATCGGCATGCCGGCCGGATCCATGACCAGCAGCTTGTGCAGTTCCAGGTCGCCGCGGCCGGCTTCCAGCTCCTTGATGCGGATCGTGTACTCGTTATTGCCCAGCGCCATGTTGTCGATGATGCGCACGGCCGGGGTGATGAACCCCATTTCTTCGGCCAGCGAGCGGCGCAGGGCCCGGATCTGGTCCGTCAGCTTGCGACCGTCGACATCATTGATCAGCGGCAGGAGGCCGTAACCCAGCTCGATTTTCAGCTCGTCAATGGCGAGGCTGTCTTCGATCGGCGCTTCGGTTTCAGCCTGGCTTTCCTGTGCCTCGGCTTCCTGTTCGGCCTTGGCGTCCAGCTCGGCCTGCGCCGTGCGTTCGGCGATGTCACGGTTCATCCAGGCGAGGGCGCCGGCGCCGGCCGACATCAGGGCAAAGGGCACCAGCGGCATGCCGGGCAGCAGGCCGACCATCAGGGCAACGCCCGAGACCAGGCCGAGGCCTTGGGGGTTGGCGGTCAGCTGGCCGAACAGCGCCTTGTCGGCCTGGCCGTTGACGCCGGCCTTGGAGACCAGCAGGCCGGCACCGACCGAGATGATCAGGGCCGGGATCTGCGAGACCAGCCCGTCACCGATGGTCAGCGAGGAATAGGCCTGCGCCGCTTCGGCGAACGGCATGCCGGACTGGACCACGCCGATGATGATGCCGCCGACCAGGTTGATGGCGGTGATCATCAGGCCGGCCATGGCATCGCCGCGGACGAATTTGGAGGCACCATCCATGGCACCGAAGAAATTGCTTTCGCCTTCCAGCTCGGTGCGGCGCTTGCGGGCATCGTCTTCGGTGATCAGGCCAGCCGACAGGTCGGCATCGATCGCCATCTGCTTGCCGGGCATGGCGTCGAGGGTGAAGCGCGCCGCGACTTCGGCGATCCGGCCGGAACCCTTGGTGATGACCACGAAGTTCACGATCACCAGGATGGCAAAGACAATGATGCCGATGACGACATTGCCCTGCATGACGAAGGAGCCGAAGGCCTCGATGACCTCACCGGCCGCGTCGGTGCCTTCATGGCCCTTGGACAGGATCAGGCGGGTCGAGGCGATATTGAGGCCGAGGCGCAGCAGGGTGGTGATCAGCAGCAGGGCCGGGAAGGCCGAGAATTCCAGCGGCTTCTTGATGAAGAGCGCGGTCATCAGGACCAGCACCGACATCGAGATTGAAATGGCCAGGGACATGTCCAGCAGGAAGCTGGGCATGGGCAGCATCAGCATCACCAAGATGGCGAGAATGCCGACCGCCAGCGCCACATCACCGCGCAGCGTGCGGTTCAGGAAGGCGCGGAGATCAAATCCGCCGGTTGCAGGTGCGGCGGTTGGGGATGCGGATGTATCGACCAAGATCTAGTCCAATCAGGCTACGGAAACGCCCTGGGCGGGTTGGTTGGGCGCGGGAATGTCGACGCCCTGGTCCGAATAGAGTTTCAGCTTGTTGCGCAGGGTCCGGATCGAGATGCCGAGAATGTTGGCAGCATGGGTCCGGTTGCCGAAGCAATGGTCGAGCGTGTTCAGGATCAGGTCCTGTTCCACTTCCGAGACCGTACGACCGATCATGTCGGCCTGGACCGATTGCGCGGTGTCGGCCGCCTGGCGGACCACATTATTGCCCGAGCCGGTGAAGGCCGAACCGTCCGGCATGCGGATCGCGTCCGGTGTGATTTCGCGTCCTGTGGCCAGCAGAACGGCGCGGTGCATGGCATTTTCCAGTTCGCGGACATTGCCGGTCCATTCGCGGGCCAGCAGCGAGGTGCGGGCGGCATCGGAGATGGGACGGACATCGACGGCGTTGGCGGCCGAGTATTTCTTCACGAAATGCTCGGACAGGGCGACGATGTCGGCCGGGCGCTCGCGCAGCGGCGGCAGGGCCAGATTGACCACGTTCAGGCGGAACAGCAGGTCTTCGCGGAAGCTGCCATCGGCCACGGCCTTGCGCAGGTCGCGGTTCGAGGTCGCCAGGATGCGGATATTGACCTTGACCGGCTTGGTGCCGCCGACCCGGTCGATTTCACGTTCCTGGATGGCACGCAGCAGCTTGGCCTGCAGGCGGACATCCATTTCGGAGATCTCGTCGAGCAACAGCGTACCGCCATCGGCCTCTTCGAACTTGCCGACGCGGCGGGCGATCGCGCCGGTAAAGGCGCCTTTCTCGTGACCGAAGAGCTCGGATTCCAGCAGGTTTTCCGGGATTGCGGCACAGTTGACGGAGATGAAGGGAGCCTGGGCGCGCTTGGACTTGGTGTGGACATAGCGGGCCATGACTTCCTTACCGGAGCCACTTTCACCGGTGATCAGGACGGAGGCGTCGGAGCCGGCGATGCGATCGGCGAGGTGGATGACGGCCTGCATGGACGGGTCGCGGGCAATCATCGGGCGTTCGTCGTCGGCAATCGCGGCCAGCACGGCAGCAATCAGATCGGCATCCGGCGGCATCGGGATGAATTCCTTGGCGCCGGCGCGGATCGCGGCCGCGGCAGCCTCGGGACGGACATTGACGCCGCAGGCGACGACCGGGACGGAGATCCGCTCGGCGTCGTTCGCTGCGATCAGGGACTGCACGTCCAGGTGCAGGTCGACCATCAACAGGTCGGCGCCGCGCCCGGCCCGCAAATGGGCGGTGGCTTGCTCGATCGTGTCCACGTGCGAGACTTTCGCCCCGCGGTCGAGGGCGATCTTGGTGGCGGTATGAAGTTGCCCGCCCAGGCTGCCGACTATCAAAATTCGCATGATGTGCTCCGTCCTCTCCGCCAGGCCTTAGCCCGCGTCCCCGTCCTTGATGATTTCTGTCATGGTGACGCCCAGACGGTCGTCAACCACCACGACTTCGCCACGCGCGACGAGCCGGTTGTTCACATAGATGTCGATCGCTTCGCCGATCTTGCGGTCCAGCTCGACCACCGATCCGGAGGTCAGCTTGAGCAGCGAGTTCACGTCGATATGGGCCTTGCCGAGGACCGCGGAGATGTTGACGGGAACGTCGAAGACCGGCGCCAGGTCGGCAGCGCTCTTTTCTTCCTCGTCCATCATCTGCTGGCCCCGTTGCGGTGCTTCGACGGGCACCTGGGTGCCGTCATCGCCCAGATCGGGAAGGTCGAGATTGTCGTCAGCCATGTCAGGCCTCCTTAAGCCGCGCTTGCACTGGCGGATTGGTCGCCGGGCGCGTCAGATTGGGTTTCCTCGTCGCTTGGCGGCGAAGCCAGCCAGCGTGCGACGACATCATTCAGTCGGGTTTCGATTTCATCGGCGCTGCGCTGGATGGCACCGGCACCCCATTCCAGGCGGACATCGGCATCGGGCAGGGCGTCATCGCCGCGCACCATGATGGCGCCGTCAAACCCGGCGTCGCGGGCGGTCTTCTCGAGGCGTTCGGCCAGGGCTTCAACCAGTTCCGGATTGCAGCGCACCGACAGGCGCGGTTCCGACCGCAGGTCCTTGACCGCTTCCAGGGCGACCTGCTCGATCGTGTCGATCGGATAGGCGGCGAGGGCTTCGCCGGCGATCTTGCGGGCCGCGGCGATGGCGAGGCCGGCAGCTTCCTGCCGCAGCCCGTCGGACTCGACAGCCAGGCGCGACAGGATCAGCTGCATCTGCGAGGCGATGGCCTGCAATGACTGGACGCAGCGGCCTTCCTCCATCTCGCGACCTTCCTCGACGCCCCACATGCGGGCGGCATCGACATCGTCCTGGGTGAAGAAGCGCTTGTAGCTCTCCCCTTCGCGCAGGATCTGGCCGTCATGGTCGAACTCTGTATCGAAATCGAATTTGATCGGATTCATCGTTCAACCTCCCTAGTAGATGAGTTCATCGTCGGCGCCGCCATCGGCCAGCATGATCTCGCCCTTGGCGGCGAGATCCTTGGCCATGGAAACGATCGATTGTTGGGCCTGGTCGACATCCTTCAGACGAACCGGTCCGAGAGATGCCATGTCTTCGCGCATGATCTTGGCGGCGCGTTCGGACATGTTGGAGAAGAACAGGTCGCGCAGGCTGTCGGATGCGCCCTTCATCGCCAGACCCATCTGGTCCTTGTCGATCGAGCGCATCAGCGTCTGGATGCCACCCGGATCCAGCTTGGACAGGTCTTCGAAGACGAACATCAGGGAGCGGATCTTCTCGGCGCTCTCGCGATTGCGTTCTTCCAGGGCCGCCAGGAAGCGGTTCTCGGTCTGGCGGTCGAAATTGTTGAAGATCGAGGCCATCATCTCATGGCTGTCATGCTTGGAGGTGCGCGCCAGGTTCGACATGAACTCGGTGCGCAGCGTCTCTTCGATGCGATCAAGGATCTCGCGCTGGACCGGCTCCATGCGCAGCATGCGGGTCACGACCTCGAGGGCGAAGTCCTCGGGCAGGGCGCCGAGCACACGGCTGGCGTGCTCCGGCTTCACCTTGGACAGGACCACGGCGACGGTCTGCGGATATTCATTCTTGAGATAGTTGGCGAGGACGACCTCGTTCACATTGCCCAGCTTGTCCCACATGGTCCGGCCGGCGGGTCCGCGCAGCTCTTCCATGATCGATTCGACCTTGTCGCCGGGCAGGAAGGAGCCCAACAGGCGCTGGGTCGCTTCGAACGAGCCCATCAGCGAGCCGGTCGAGGACATCTGGCCGACAAAGTCGACGATCAGCTTCTCGACAGCCGAAGATGTCACCGTGCCCAGATTTGACATGGCCTGGGAGACCTCGCGGATCTCCTCCTCGTCCAGGTGCTGCCACATGCTCTCGCCCTCATCGCCGAGGGCAAGCAGCATCACCGCCGCCTTTTCAGGGCCGGTCAGGCGGGTCGGATCTTCAATGGCGCGCTTGTCAGCCATGGTCGGGCTCAGCTCTCATGCAGCCAGGTCCGAAGGATCGAAATCGATTCTTCCGGATGGGATTCAACGATATTGGCGACTTTCTTCAGCGACGAAGCCTTCACCTGGCCATCGATCTTTTCGATGTCGATGGAGTCATCGCGACCCGCGTTGCCGCCGGCAGCGGGCAGGGCGGCCGGGCGATTGGGCTGGCTCGGCAGTGCCGTCGGAGAAGGGGCTCCGCCAACCGCGCCATCCATGCCGGCGCCGGCCAGGGCGAGCCCCTGCGGCATGGCCACGCCACTGGCCCCTTTGACCAGGGGACGGGCGACCAGGAAGATGATCAGCAGTGCGGTGATGAACATGACGCCGATTTCGGCCACGCGCATGATGTCGCTCTTGGAGAAGGACATGCCGCTGGTCGCCGGCGTTCCCAGAAGCGGGTCGGTGCGGGCGAATTCGATCTGGCTGACCGTCAGCAGGTCCTGTCGGGCGCCGGGCTCGCTGACAAACCCCATGGCCGAACGGACCAGGGCTTCGATGCGATCGATCTCCGACTGGGGCCGCTCGCGCCAGGTGACCGTACCGTCCTCGGCTGTTTCCAGGACCCCGTCGACCGCCACCGCGACCGACAGGCGGTTGATGGCGCCGGCTTCGATGATCTCGGTGCGGGTCGTCGAGGAGATCTCGTAGTTGACGCGCTCGCTGGTGCTTTCGCGATTGGAGCGGCTGCCAGCGCCGTCAGCACCGGCTCCTTCGCCGGCATCAGGCAGGTTTTCGGAGGCCGATACCCGGTTCTGGCTGGCGCCATCCTGGTCATTGGACAGGTCTTCGCCGCGCTCGCGGGAGCGGACGACCTGACCTTCCGGATCATAGGTCTCGGAGCTCTGCGTGATGCTCTGACGGTTGAGCTCGGCATTGACCTGGACCCGGGCAGCGCCGGCACCAACGACACCTTCGACAATGTCGAGAATATTCTGGCGCAGCTGGGCCTCGATTTCGCCGCGGCGCTCGTCCATCAGCATCGACCCGGCCGACTGGCCATCGGACCCGCTGGCCAGCTGGCGACCACGATCATCCGCGATCGAGACGCCGGTCGGCGCGATGCCGGAGGAGGAGGCAACGATGTTGCGGATGACCCGGACCTGCTCGGAGTTCAAGCGGCCATTGGTGGAAATCGTAACGGCTGCGGTGGGCGCCTGCTGGTCGCGCGAAAACAGGCGACGTTCCGGCAGGTTGAGATGAACGCGGGCGGCGCTGACATAGTTCAGCGACTGGATCGTCCTGGCCAGCTCGCCCTCGGTGGCGCGCTTGGCGTTGAGGTTCTGGACGAAGCTGGTCTGGCCGAAGCTGTCCTGCTGATCGAAAATTTCATAGCCCACCGAGGCACCGCTCAGCGGGCCGTTCGAGGCGACGCGGACCCGTGCTTCGTCAACCTGCTCGCGGGCGACATAGATCGCCGACCCGCCTTCGCGGATTTCGTAAGGGATATTGGCCTGATCAAGCAGTTGCGAGGTCGCGACGGCTTCAGACGGATCGAGTCCGGAATAGAGCAGGGACTGGCTGGCGCCGCCCATGGCACCGGAAAAATACATGAGCGCGGCGGCGACACCGGCGGCCAGGCCGAAGATCGCGGTCAGCCGCCCGGCCCCAAAAGCCCTGAACTGTTCGAAAAGCGCGTTCACGTGGAAATCCCTGCCTCAAAGTGTGCGCTTCATCAGCGAAGCACTGGGCAGAATTTTCCTACCTGTCGGGTAAACGAGACTTTAATACGCTTGCATACGTGATGACTGGCGCCCGATTAACCAATCAGGGCACACAATTCATCTGCAGCGTCAGCCGACAATCCGTCGCTGGCGCGCGAGAACGACGACCGAGGGGGCGCGGTCGCCGTTCATCGTGCGCTAGTAAGGGGAGCTAGCGGTATTGTTGAATTCGCGTCGTGCGAAGTCCGGCCAGACCATGCCGGTCGATCGAGCGTTGCCAGCCGAGGAATTCCTCAACTGTCAGCGAATAACGCTGACACGCCTGTTCGAGAGTGAGCAGACCACCCCGTACCGCGGCGACGACTTCAGCCTTGCGCCGAACAACCCAACGCTGGGTGCTCGGATTGGGCAGGTCACCAAGCGTCAGCGGGCTACCATCCGGTCCAATGACATAATTTTCTTTTTTAAGGCGCGGTTGCATGTCCGGTCCCCGTTCTTTTTTTGTTTG
Organism: Maricaulis sp.; assembly: GCF_048268525.1. Classification (GTDB taxonomy): domain Bacteria; phylum Pseudomonadota; class Alphaproteobacteria; order Caulobacterales; family Maricaulaceae; genus Maricaulis. The sequence goes on from NZ_JBLWVH010000015.1 coordinate 44,550, forward strand.
TAGGATCAACCTACACGCAGCCCTTTAACATCGCCCTAAACTGCTGGGTAAATTTACATTTAATGGGGTCCGTAAAATCCGCCTCTAAATGTTCCGATTGGCCTCATTTTGCGGTCATATTATATGGGCGCTCCGATAACCGGGAGGACCGGCCAGCCGGTCAAAAAAGAGGGCCCCGCCGAGTGGCAGGGCCCAGATCAAGAAGCGGTTGGGTGATGGTTAGCGCTTCATACGGATGGCTTCGTCGAGCATTTCATCGGCCGTGGTGATGATTTTCGACGAGGCGGAATAGGCCCGCTGTGTGGTGATCAGGCTGGTGAACTCGTTGGCGAGATCGACATTCGAGCTTTCCAGCGTCGAGGCAGCGATCTGGCCGGACGAGCCCAGGCCCGGCGGGTTGAGTGTGTAGGCACCCGATTCCGGCGTCACCGTGAAGGTACCGCCCGACTGGGCTTCCAGACCGTCCGGATTGACGAAGGTCGCGACCGGGATCTGGTAGATCTTGCGGACGATGCCGTTGTTGAACTTGGCGAAGACGAAGCCGTCATCATCCACATCGACACTCGAGAAGTTGCCGAAGGCCGAACCGTTCACATTGGTCGAGAGCAGGGCGGACGGGCTGTCATACTGGGTGAAACCGCCCGGGGCGTTCGGAGAGCCGAAGTCCAGGGTGATCGACTGGGCGTCGACGCCGGTTGCGGCAGCCCACTGGAATTCGGAGGCACCAAGGGCGGCGGCATTCGTCGATGACAGGAAGTCGAGCTGGGTCGGCAGCGTCGTGTTGGTGCTGTCGATACGGCCCTGGGCGTCAAAGGCGACCGTCCCCGTCAGCATCTGGCCATCAACCAGGCCGGCACCGGTGGTGAGGTCGGTCGCCGGAACCATGTGCACTTCGGCGTGCCACTGGTTTGGCGTCGAGCTCTTGAGCATCGAGATGGTCAGCGTGCGGACACCGCCAACACTGTCATAGAACGGGATCGAGCGCTGGAAGTCGGGCGTCACCGCGCCCGATGACATGTTGTTGGCCGAGAGCGAGGCATCATAGGTCGCTTCGTCGGCCGAGACCGCCTGGCTTTGCTGCAAGTTGGCATTGATGCCCATGATCGTGGTCGCTTCAGCAGCGCCACCGATCGAGGACAGGTTGATGGTTTCCAGCGCGTTGAGGTCGGACGGGTTCTGTGGGACCGAACCATCGGCAGCGACCGGCCAGCCGGCCAGATACTTGCCGGCGTCATTGCGCAAATAACCACTCGTGTCCGGTGTGAAGCGGCCGGCACGTGTGAAGGAGACCGGGTCCGAGGAATCGACCGTGGCATCGTCACGGACGACGAAGAAACCGCGGCCGGAGATGGCCAGGTCGGTCGGCGAGGACCCCGCTGTCAAAAGACCGCTTTCGCCGATGGCCAGTCGGGCAACCGAATTCACACCGGCAGCGGAATAGCCCTTGGTCGAGCTGTCGCTGTCATAGAGCGGCGTGAAAACGGCCGAGGCGCGCTTGTAGCCCACCGTGTTGACGTTCGCGATATTGTCCGAAATCGAGGCGAGTGCGTTCGAGTTCGAGATCAGGCCGGATGCGCCGGCCAAAAGCGCTGAATTGATACTCATAATGCGTGCTCCTGGCGTTCTGGTTGATTTTACGGAGCTTTCTGCTGGTCAGGTTGGCCGGATCGCCATTCTGGCGGTCCGGATCAGGCCGGCGGCCTGGCGTTAGGTGGTATTGGCGTCCTTGATGGACATGACAGAGGAAAGCGGGACGCGGATGCCGCCCATTTCCACGATGACTTCGGAACCGGACAGGTCGACACCGGTGACCTGGGCGGCGGCGCGGATGGTGACTGGCAGATCGTCGCTATCGGCATTCTGGGCGATGACTTCCATCGTGTAGACGCCATCGTCAAGAGCGGCGCCTCCATCACCCAGGCCATCCCAGGTGAAATCGTGCGTGCCGGCGGTGGTTTCACCGTCGCGACGGGCGACGATGCGATCATCCTCATCGCGAATGATGATCGAAGAAGTCGTCGCTTCTTCCGGCACGTTATACTCCCAGCTGGCCTCACCATCGGCCAGCATGGCCTGCGGGGTGAGCGCTGTCGCGACGCGGCCGATATAGCTGACCGATGCGCTCTGGGCGGCGGCCGACTGAAGCAGCAACAGGTTTTCCAGGTTCTGGTTCTGGGCGATCTGCTGCTCGACGCTCGAGAAGTCGACCAGCTGGTTCACGAACTGTGTAGAGTCCAGCGGGTTGAGCGGATCCTGGTTCTTCATCTGCTCGGTGAGCAGGGTCAGGAACATCTCGAAATTGTCGGCCAGGCCGGTCTGCGAATTCGCGAGAGACGGGCTGGTGGCACCGAGGCCGGAGACTGCATCTACCATCGTGTACTCCTAGACCTGCACGTCGACGCCGGTGCGTCCGGACAACAGGAAGCCGTAAGCCGAGCGCGGTCGGGCGGACAACTCGTCCTCGGCGCGCATGGCCAATTCATTGGACTGGGTGAAGACCGGCAACGCATCGCCCGCTTCGCGACCGTCATCGCCGGCCGGATCCTGCCCGTCATTCATCTGGAAACTCAGCCCGTCCTCATCGAGCTCCAGCCCGGCCTCGGCCAGGGAGCGCTCGAGATCGCGTGCCGTGCGTTGCAACTCATTGAGTGTTTCGGGGCGTTCGACCGTGAGAACGGCATGAACGCGATTGTCGGCCCGCAACTCGATCCGCACATCCACCTTGCCCAGTTCGGCCGGGTCGAGCCGGATGTCAAAGACACGATTGCCGTTGGACACGTGTTTGGTGATCTGGCCGGCCAGCTGGGTGGTGGTGTGCGGAGTGAAACGGTGCGAGTGGCTGCCATTGCGATCGGCGGCCATCCGGCCATCCATCCGCGACAGGTTGATGTCGGTTTCCGCCTGAATGGCCATATCGAGCGAGGCGCCGTCAATTCGGGTGGCTTGCTGGGCCTGGGCATCCCCAATGGCGGCGGGGAGCGGTGTGATCGGCGCTCCGGACTGGGCCGCCGTCGGCAGGGCGTCCTTGGCTGCGGCCAGTGCTGCTGCCGGATCGCTGCCGGTTGTCGTCGAAGCGGCGCCGCTGGCCGTCGGGCTGGCTGGCGCCGTGGGACCCGGGGTCGCGGTGAATGTCGAAGACCCGCCCTGCGGCTTGGCTGCCGGGCGGGCGGCCAGACTGCTGGCGGTCTGGATGGCGGGCCCGTCACCGCCGCGCTGGCGCAGCGGCGTCAGGTCAACTGTCTCAGCGAGTGCGCTGGCGTTTCCGGATCCGGCCGACTGCATCGGCGACGAAGCCGGGGCGGCGGACTTGCCGGTGCCGCTTGCTCCCGCCAATCCTGCAGCTGGTTTGGCCGGGGCGGTTGACGCCTTGGCCTGGGCCGGTGGCTGGGCAAAGGCCGGTACTGGCGCGGCAGCAGGCTGGGCGCCTGGCTGGGGTGAGCCGGTGTTGGTCGTTGCGAGGATTGTCGATGCGGCGCTCGCCTGGGCGGTCGCCGGAATGGCAGCGCCGGATGGGTCGGCCGGCGCCGTGGCGAATCCGGACGCATTGCCAGCGACCGCCGTTTGCGTCGCTGTCGCGCCTGTCGCGCTCGCGCTGGCGCGCGCCGGAGCGGCGGACAGGCTTTGCGTTGATGCCGGTGTGGCCGGCAGGGTGCCGGTCGCCGGTGTCGGCTGCGTGGTCAATGCCGCCGCGTTGCTGGCCGGAGCGGGATTGACTGTCGCGGCCAGGGTCGGAGACGTGGCAGCTGCTGCCCCGGGTGCGGGGGTTGCGCCGGCCGGCGCTGCGGGGGCCGGCTTGGAAACGATGGTTTCGGACACAGGCTTGCCTGCAGCGGTGCGTTTGTCGGCCGTGACAGGTGTGGCGGCAGGGCCCGTTGCGGCGGTTGTCGGCGACGCAGCGCCAGGCGTTGCCTGCAGTGCCTCTGGTGTGATTGCAGGTGACGGGACTTGTGAGCCTGTTCCGGTCGTGGCCCCGGCTGAGGCGGGCCGTGCCGAAGCGGTGGCCGGATCGATCACGTCCTGCACCTGAACGCCCGGCTTGGTAGCAGAGCGGGTAATCGGGGCCACCGGCGTGACGGGAATGACGTCTTCGACAATCAGGTCGGTACCGGTCTCGCCGGTCAGCTCCGGCTGGGACGTGACGGGTGCCGTGATGGCCGGCGCCAGGCCCGCTGTTCTGGTCGCTGCGGTGATACCGTCCGCATTCGCCGGCTGGGGCGCTGTCGGGGGTGTGGCTGTCGCCGGGGCCAACGCATCGAGTGGCAGGGGCGAAGCACTGGTCATCGCGGTGTTGCGGACCGGTGCCGCTTGGGAGGGCGCCGACTGGGAAGGCGCCGACTGGGCCTGATTGGCGGTGACCATGAGTGCGAAGGGAGAGCTGGCCGCCCCTGCGCCGCTGACGGCCTGGCTTGTATTGCCGGCGCCGGCGGCAGGCTGCGCCGGAGCGCTGCCGGCAGCGCCGGTATCGGTCAGCAAGATCGCAGGTGTCAGGTTCAGCGTCATGGGTGCTCTTCGTCAGCGGCAAGGCACACATCATGCCTCGTCTCATCGAAGTGATCGCAAACGGTGTGCCAAGTCGGCGGCCTCTAACTAGCTGATATTGCGCATTAATTTTGCGGTAACACCTTGCGATGGGCAGGAATATCCGGCCTTGCTTGCCGCCGGTGGGCGCAATTTGCCGGGTCGTCCGGCGGCACAGTGACCGACTATCGAAGCGACCTTGTTACCGCGCGTGAGCGTGGGCGCGGGCATCCGCATGTCGCGCGTCGTGGGCACCCGCGCGCGAGCGCCGCGGCGAGACGTTCAGAGCGCCGGTGCGGTGATGGCGGGCGGAGGGCGGGGACTGGCCCGGCGCTTGCGATGGTTAAGGCACGCCCTGGCACATGCTGTCGGGACAGGAATTTGGAAAGCGCATGAAAAAGCAAATAAAGGCAAATGGTTACGGCATGGAATGCCTTGCGGAGGCGCCCTTCGGGATGACCGCCCCGCTGGGCAATGCTTGCCGCGTTGACGGCAGATTCCGCCGGGACCGCCTCGATTTTGCCGCCTGCGCAGGGAGCCTCACATGTCGTTGAGCGGAATTCTCGGCAACGCCCTTTCGGGATTGCAGGCCAGCCAGGCCGGCTTGCGTGCATCCTCCAACAATGTCGCCAACGTCAACACGCCCGGCTATGCCCGGACCATTGCCAGCGTCGAGGCCCGCAATGTCGGCGGCGTCGCCATGGGTGTGCAGGTCAATGGCATTGTCCGGATCGTTGATCGCCATCTGCAGCTGACCTCGCTGCGCACCATTTCCGATGCCAGCGTCACCCAGACCAGTGCCACGGCACTGGATCGCCTGCAGTCGCAATTCGGCAATCTCGACGATAGCGGCTCAATCTTTTCGCGCCTCAATGCGTCGTTTACCGGACTTTCGCAGGCGAGTGTCGACCCGACCCTGTCGGTTGCGCGCCTGTCGGCGGCGGCCGATCTCGACAGCTTCTTCACCGAAGCCGAGCGTCTGTCGGGTGAGATCCGCACCCAGCGGCAGGAGGCCGACGCCCAGATCAACGCCACGCTGCAACGGTCCAACGAGATCCTGCGCGAGCTGTTCGATCTCAACGCCAGTGTGCAGAGCGTCGCATCAAGTGGTGGCGACAGTTCCGGAGCGGAAAACCGGGTTTCCGAACTGCTCGACGAATTGTCGGAACACATGGATGTCCGCGCCGATTTCCAGGGCAATGGCCGTGTCGTGCTGCGTACCACCGACGGCGTGTTGCTGCTCGACAATTACCCGGCCAACCTCACCTACAAGGTTTCCGGTTCCGGTTCCTACGGGGTGGAATACGGCAAGATCTACGCGGAATCGCCCAATGGCGGTAATCCGCAGGAACTCGACAGCCACATCGCCTCGGGCTCCTTGCGGGCGCTGATCGACCTGCGTGACCGCACGCTGCCGGATGTCGCTGCCGAACTCGCCGAGATGACCGCCGGCGCGGCTGACGCGCTCAATGCGGCCCATAACGACGCCGCGGCCTATCCGGCCCCGCAGACCCTGACCGGTCGCAATACCGGGCTTGAAAGCACCGACGCCCACAATTTCACCGGTGCGACGACGCTGGCGGTCGCTGACAGTACAGGCGTGCTGGTGCGTCGCGTCGATATCGATTTCGACACCGCGACCTATTCCGTCGATGGCGGCGCAGCAGTCGGTTTTGGCGGGACGGTCGGTGATCTGGCGACCGCTCTCAACACGGCACTGGCCGGTGTCGGCACGGCCAGTTTCGCCAATGGCACCCTCTCGGTCGCCGCTGACTCGGCCAATAATGGCGTCGCCTTCCTGCAGGATGAGACGACCCCGTCCGATCGTGGTGGTCGCGGCCTGTCACACTTCTTCGGTCTCAACGACCTGGTCCGTTCGGACTCGCCCGGCTTCTTCGAGACCGGCCTGGCCGGGACCGACGCGCACGGTTTCACCACCGGAACCTCGCTCAGCTTCCGCATGGACACGACCGACGGCAAGACGGTCGGCTCCTACACCATTCCGATGGTCACCGGCGAGACCATCGATGATATCGTCACGGCGCTCAACGACACCACCAGCGGCATGGGCCGCTACGTCACCTTCTCGCTCGATGGCAATGGCAAGCTCGGCTACACCGCCAATGCCGGCTATGAGGGCTATGAAATGTCACTGACCGGCGATGACACCTCGCGGGGCACGTCCGGGGTGGCATTCTCGAAACTGTTCGGTGTCGGCCTCGAGTCCCGCGCATCCCGCTCCGAAGCCTTTGCGGTCGATACGGCGATCCGCGCCGACAGCTCACGCCTCGCACTGGGCAAGCTCGACATCGACGCCGCCACCGTGGTCGGTGATTACGTCTTGTCGTCCGGTGACAATCGCGGCGGCACCGGCCTGCAGGCGGCGCTTTCCGCGCCGCGCAGCTTCGACGCTGCCGGATCGCTGGCGACCTCGACGGCCAGCCTGGGTGACTACACCGCCCGGATCGCCGGCACGATCGGTTCGCGCGCCGCCCGCGCCGAGAGCGAGGCCGCCTCTGCCGCCACGCTCAGCGCCACCGCCGCCCAGAAGCGGGCCGATGTCGAAGGCGTCAGCCTCGACGAGGAACTCGCGGCGATGACGCTCTACCAGCAATCCTACAATGCCGCCGCGCGCATGCTGCAGGCGGCCAAGGAAATGACCGATACCCTGATGGGCATCGTCTAGGAGGTAATTCGCACCATGACCCGTGTTTCCACCTTCGCCGCCAACCAGAGCGCCCTGATGGACCTGATGAAGGCCCAGAAGGCGGTGTTCGACGCGCAGAAACAGCTGACCACCGGCAAGCTCGCCACCGACCTCAAGGGCGTCGGTCACCAGGCCGAGACCCTGTCCGCCACCCGGGCCGCCCTGCAGCGCGCCGATGCCTACGAGGAAGCCGCGATCCGCACCGAGGCCCGCCTCGAGAGCCAGGACATCGCCATGGGCCAGATGGCCGAGGCGATCACCGATCTGCGTCTCGCCGTGACCTCGAAGGATGGCGATTACACGATGCACCAGGTGCAGGAGGCCTTCTACAAGGTCGCCAACGCGCTCAATACCCAGCACGCCGGCACCTATATCTTCGGCGGCACACGCACCGATACCGCGCCGGTGGCCACCAATGACATCAATGATCTGGTCGCAATGGGTTCGGCCGCCGAGGCCTTCGTCAACAATGATCGTCGTCCGCAGGTCCAGCTCGACCAGAACCTGACCATCGAGACCGGCATGCTGGCCAGTGATGTCGGCGGTGAGGTGTTCGACAGTTTCAAGCGCATCGTCGATTTCGACGCCGGTGCGAACGGGCCTTTCGGCAGACCGCTCAGCGCTGCCCAGGAAACCTTCCTCAACGGCGAGATCCAGAACGTCATCACCGCGCTGGACAATATCTACACCAGGATCGGCGAAAACGGCGCCGCCCAGGCCAATGTCGAGACGGTCAAGAACTCCCACAGCGACCGCCAGATCTTCCTGCAGCAAATGCTGTCTGACCTCGAGGATGTCGACATGGCCGAAGCCGCGACCCGCTTCCAGGCTGCCCAGACAGCCCTCGACGTCTCCGCCAAGACCTTCTCCACGCTCAGCCAGGTGTCCCTGCTGAACTTCCTGAGGTAGGGACGCGCCGACCGGTTTTCCCGCTTTTGTTGTCGCGCGACCTCGCTCTAGTGTTCGCACTGGAAGGGGAGGTGCTCATGTCACGCAATCAAGGCCAAAAGCGCCGTCGTCCAATGTTGGGTGGCGCCATTCTTGGTGCCGTGATTGCAATCTCGCTTTACGCCTTCGGTGCAGGGTTGACCGTCACGGTGCTTCCTTGGGCGACCCTCGGAGCCGCCATCGGTGGCGGCGTTCTCGGCGACAGGCTGAGAGACGCCTCGGCGGACGCGACCATTCCACGCCTGGCCGAGTCCCTTTTTTCCAGTGTGGGAGGACTGTTTTCAGAAGTGATTGATTTCTTTGGTGACGTTTTCAATGGGGCTGATGCCTGATGGCTGATGGACGAAGCGAGATCACAAGCGACGAAGCTTTCGATCGCTTTGGTGTGCTCAGCGCCACCATCGCGGTGGTGCTGACTGCCTTGCTTGTCTGGATCATGTGGGGCGCGCCAATCTTGATCATGGGTCCCGTTGCCGTGGTCACTTTCGGATTCTCATTTGGGCTGTCGCTTGTATTCCTGGCGGACCCGAAAGAGTTCATCGAGCAAATTCTGATGTACTGGCGTTGACGGCGATTTCCTGACAGCTGGTCAGGCGCACCCGCTTCGCCTATATAGCCCGCCTCCATCAACCGTTTGCTGCGGGCCTTGACCCCGCTGGAGGCGATATATGACGACCGACCTTACCGGCCGCGCCCGTGCGCAGGCCGATGATCTCATTTCACGTTTTGGCCTGTCCGGCGATCCGCTGGGGCTGGGTGGCAATCCCGGTGACCATCGCGTCGTGGTGGCCATGTCCGGCGGTGTCGACAGTTCGGTCACCGCGGCCCTTCTGTACCATCTCGGCTATGACGTCGTCGGCGTGACGCTTCAGCTCTATGATCATGGCGCCGCCATGGCCAAGAAGGGTGCCTGTTGTGCCGGCCAGGACATTTACGACGCCAAGCGCGTCGCCGAGGCCTGCGGCTTTCGCCACTATGTGCTCGATTATGAAAGCCGTTTCCGCGAGGCGGTGATCGAGGAATTTGCCGACACCTATCTGGCCGGTTTCACGCCCATTCCCTGTGTGCGCTGCAACCAGACCGTCAAATTCGCCGATCTCCTGACCACCGCCAAACAATTGGGCGCCGTGTGCATGGCCACGGGGCATTACATCCAGCGTGTCACCGGCGAGAACGGGCCGGAGCTGCGCCGCGCCGCCGATGCCGGCAAGGACCAGTCCTATTTCCTGTTCGCGACCACGCACGACCAGCTCGACTTCCTGCGCTTTCCGCTCGGTCACCTCAACAAGGACCAGACCCGCGAACTGGCCGAGGCCTTCGGTCTCATCGTCGCCGACAAGCCGGACAGCCAGGACATCTGCTTCGTGCCCCAGGGCCGCTATGTCGACATCGTCGAAAAAGTCCGCCCCGGCGCCTCGCGGCCGGGCGAGATCGTGCATGTCGATGGCCGGGTCCTGGGCACGCATGAGGGCGTGATCCGCTACACCGTCGGCCAGCGCCGCGGCCTGAAGATCGCCGTCGGTGACCCGCTCTACGTGGTGCGTCTCGATGCCGACAAGGCCGAAGTCATTGTCGGCCCGCGCGAAGCGCTGGAAGTCGACACGATCGCGCTGAAGGAGATCAACTGGCTCGGCGATGAGGCCCCGCTGGACGGCGCGCCCGTGCAGGTGAAGGTCCGCTCCACCCGCCCGCCAGTACCCGCCGCCCTGTCGGTCGACGGTGATGACATCCGCGTGGTGCTCGCCAAGGGCGAAGAGGGCGTCGCGCCGGGCCAGGCTTGTGTCTTCTATTCGTCCGACGATGAAGACCGGGTGCTGGGTGGCGGCTGGATCACCAGTACGAGCGGGCGTGGTGGGGGCTCGAGTGGGGTGCGTTTGATCGGGTGAGGACGGCGTGGTGGACCCCACCGCCAGCGCGCCCCCTGTCCATTTTTCCCGGAGGCGCGCAGCGCCATCCGGGATCAACAGATGACTCATCGTTTGCCGGAGGGTCTCGTCGGTCCCGGCTCTCCGCCCCGCTTTTGCGGGGCTGCGGCCGGGAAAAATGGGTTTGGTTTGGCGGGCTCTTGATAAAACGGCGCCGCCTTTATCCCCGTTGTGCACCGCTTTCCTTCTCCCCTGGGAGAAGGTGGCCGTAGGCCGGATGAGGGGGGAAATTCCTGCTGGCACCGGGGTTTACCCCTCACCCTGACCCTCACCCAGGGGAGAGGGAAAGCGCGCGGCAGCTAATAGTCGAGAAAACTTATCCGCCCCCCCTTCCACCAAGCGATAATGCCCTCGGTTTTCGGGACGGGAGGCACGAGCTCAGTCACTTGTGCCCGGAAACGAGCGGAGCCTGTCCGCGCCTTGGATGTGACAGTCCGAAGCTCCGGCAGGGCGTGCGACCAGGTCGCGGGGCACTAAACGACCGACCCCATCTACCTGACGCATTGGAATCGGGGTGGAGACAGCCCGGGAAAACTCCGCGAGCGGGATGCTTGTCGAAGCCTACCGTATCAAAATCAGCGCTTTATCGGCTCCGGTCGACATCCCGCTCCCTCCCATCCCTCACGCCAGGCGATCCCGCCATGGAGATGCTGGCGCTTGCCCGCCAAGGCAGGCGCCGACTATCCTGTCCCGTAAACCCGGCGAGGCCTGATGCGTATTCTCCTGATCCTGATTTTCAGCGTCTTGCTGGCCCCGACGGCCCGGGCGCAACCGGAGAGTCCGGATCCGGCGCCCTATATTGCCGCCTGCGAAGCGGGTGACGGGTTTTCCTGTCTTTATGCCTATGGGGTTCAGCAACGCGCCGACAGCACGTTCTGGCTGACCGATGAGGGTGTGGCCCTGTTCGTGCGCGGCTGCGAGGTCGGGTCGGACCGGGCCTGCTGGGTATTCGAGCGCATCAACACGCCCAACCCCTATGGACCGATCCGTTATGACCGTGAGCGCTATCTGCCTATCGCCCTGTCGGGCTGTGAACGCGGCAGTTCGATGGCGTGCTGGCAGGCGGCGGGCTTTTACGAGGATGGCAGTGTGGCCGATCGCGAGCGCGGCGAGGCGCTGGCCCGCCAGTCCTGCGAGGCGGGTTTTTCCGATGGCTGTGCGCGCCAGGCCGATCTGCTGGCCTCGCTGGGCCGCAATGCGCTGGAGGCCTCGAGGGCGGCCTGCTACGGCAATCGTGTCGGCCGGATGCGCAAGCTCGGTGATTGCCAGGCGGTGTGCGCCGAGGGCGACGGCACGGCCTGTTACGAGCTGGCCCTGATGTATCATCGCGGCCGCGACGGCGCCCAGACCATGCGCCGCAATGCCGTCCGGGCGCGGGAGCTGTTCGCGCAGGCCTGCGGGCTGGGCGAGACGGAAGCGTGCGAGCGTTAGCTCAAACCGGAACCGTCAGCCCCTTCCATGCCACCACAACCAGCCAGTGCATCACCACTGGCGGCCAGACCGAGCCACTTGTCCGGTAGGCCATCGTGCAGGCGAGGCCGAGGGCGGCGGTGATGGCGAGGAAGCCGGGCTCCAGAAAGATAGGCTGCGCCATGGGCAGACCGAGCCAGACCTGGACCGGGTGCCAGAGCACGAAGGCGGCGATGGCGAGGGCGGCGCGAATCCGCCCCTTGCGACCGCCCAGTCCGACCCGGAAAACCATCTTCTCGGCCAGGGCGGGAACGATGATTGCCAGTGCTGCTAGCGCTAACAAACCGGCCAGATCGTCGGTCACTGCAAAGTTGAACAAGTATTCAACTTTGTTTGTGGCGAGGGTTGCAGCGACGAATAGGGTAAATATTAGAAGGGATTGCCCCCAGATCGCCAATCCGGGCCAGGTCCGTACCGCGCGTTTCGCATCTGCGAAATAACTTGACGCTGTGCCGCATAATTCGATCATGCGCGCCAGACTAATCAAGAATGATCCCAGAGGAGAGATGAAATGAGTGCTGTGGACGATCCCATCGTCATCGTCGGCATGGCCCGCACCCCGATGGGTGGCCTGCTCGGTGAACTCGCACCCCTGTCCGCCAACGAGCTCGGCGCAGTTGCCGTCAAGGCGGCGATGGAAGAGGCCGGCATTGCCGGTGACGACATCGACCAGATCCTGATGGGCAATGTGCTGATGGCCGGCCAGGGCCAGGCGCCGGGCCGCCAGGCGGCGATCAAGGCCGGCCTGCCCAAGTCTGTCGAAGCCACGACGCTCAACAAGATGTGCGGATCGGGCATGCAGGCGGCCATCATGGGCCGCGCCTCGATCACCTCGGGCGATGCCGACATCATCATCGCCGGCGGCATGGAATCCATGACCAATGCGCCGCACATGCTGCCGACCCATCGGGGCGGTTTCAAATACGGTCACGACACCATCAAGGACCATATGGCCCAGGATGGCCTCGAGGACGCCTATGAGAAAAAGCCGATGGGCGTCTATGCCGACATGATCGCGGAGGAGCACCAGTTCACCCGCGAGCAGCAGGACGCCTATGCCCTTGAGACCCTGGCGCGTGCCCAGCGCGCGACCGAAAAGGGTGACTTCAAGCGCGAGATCACACCGGTCACCATCAAGACCCGCAAGGGCGAGGCGGTCGTCGACACGGACGAACTGCCGCGCAAGGCGATGCCGGAGAAGATCCCGTCCCTGCGCCCGGCCTTCTCCAAGGACGGCACCGTGACCGCCGCCAACGCCTCGGCCATCTCGGATGGTGCTGCAGCGCTGATCATGATGCGCCTGTCCGAAGCGGAGCGTCGTGGCCTCAAGCCGATCGCCAAGATCGTTGCCACTGCGGCCCACGCCCATGAGCCGGCCTATTTCACCACCGCCCCGGTGCCCGCCATGCGCAAGGTTGTCGAGCGCGCCGGCTGGCAGATCGGCGATGTCGATCTGTGGGAAATCAACGAGGCCTTCGCCGTCGTGCCGATGATCGCGATGAAGGAGCTGGGCATTTCCCACGACATCATCAACGTCAATGGCGGTGCTTGCGCCCTGGGTCACCCGATCGGCGCCTCCGGTGCCCGCATCATGGTCACCCTGCTCGCCGCGCTGGAAAAGCATGGCAAGACCAAGGGAGTGGCCTCGCTCTGCATCGGCGGCGGTGAAGCCACGGCGGTAGCTGTGGAGCGCTTCGCCTAGGCGAAAGCATCATGCGCTGACATGAAGAGGGCGCGGCTGCATGGCTGCGCCCTTTTTCGTTCGAGGTCACAGATTGCCAATTCGACTTGTTGTGATTAAATTTCAATCAGATTGATTGGAAGTGAATGTCATGAACGCTGCAACGCGAGTCATCACGGCGCATGTGCCGACCGGTCTGGCCGAGAAGGTGGATGCCATGGCGGCGCGGCTTGATCGCTCGCGCGGCTGGGTGATGAAACAGGCTTTGGCCGCCTGGGTCGACCAGGAAGAGGAACGTCACCGGCTGACGCTTGAAGCGCTCTGTGACGTCGATGCTGGCCGTGTGGTTGATCACAGGGCCGTGCTGGCGTGGACTGACAGTCTGGGAACTGACACGCCCCTGCCGCCACCCGTCGAATAAGGTCACATGAAGATCGAATGGACCGCCAGGGCCAGCGGTGACCTTGCTCGGCTCTACGACTTTCTGGAACCGGTCGCTCCGGATACGGCGGTCCGGGTGGTCCAGGAAATCGCGCGAGCCCCGAACCGCCTTCTCAATCATCCTCGTATTGGTGAGAAACTGGACGTCTATGAGCCGCGCGAAGTTCGCCGGATCATCATCGGTCACTACGAGATGCGGTATGAAATTGCCGCCGGCACCATCTTCATTCTGCGTCTCTGGCATAGCCGCGAGGACCGCGATTTCGGTCCAGAGGCGTGAGCGCAAGCCGAGCGCAGCTCATGGCAGATTGGTGTTGAGGACGATTTCACGCGGCCATCAGCCAGGCCTCCCACCCGGTGAAAGCCGACACCGGCAGGAAGGCCAGCCAGGCTGGATGTTTGGCCCGGCTGAAGATGAGGGCGGCCAGCCCGCTCACAGCAAATACGGCGCTGATGATCCACAGCAGCGGGGCATGGTCCGCAAGCGAAGCGCGATGGATGACGACCAGCATGGCCGCAATGCCCAGCCAGACCAGCGTGGTGATGTGCCAGGCGGTGCGGATCAGGGCGCGCACATACCACGGCCCGTGACCCAGGCTCGGCAGGTCGGGTCGGGCCAGCAGCGGGCGGACCAGGCGGATCTCGCCGGCGATGGAGTGGAAAAGTCCGACCAGGACGGTCAGCGCGGCGGCGATAATCAACATGGCACCGCTCCGCTCAGACAGGGTAGGCAAGCGCCGCCGCGATGCCCAGCACGCCGGTCAGGGCAAACAGGCTGGTCGAGGGCAGGCGCAGCGGCGGCATCCCGCCCTTGATGGCGATGGCGGCGCTCAGTCCTGACAGGCACAGGGCCAGAGGTCCCAGCAGATAGGGAAAGGCGGCGAAGCGTGGGTCGAGGGCCGTTGCCGCGAAGGCCAGGGCCATGGCGGCCAGCAGGACGGTGGTGATGTGCCAGCAATAATAGTTCAGCCATTTGCTGGCCGGTGGCAGATGGGTGTCTGCCAGCAGCGGCCGGGCAACGACCGGGCCGCCGGCAAAAGTGTGGATGAGGAAGGTCGCAAGGGCGCTCAGGCTTGCCAAGGCGGCGAGGATGTTCATGATCGATCCGTACTGAAATTTATGTTCTAGAAAAAATCTTCTAAAATGGGCCGACCGTCAAGCTTTCTCGATGAAACTGTTTTCGCCGCGGTGGCCAATTGCCTGGTCGAGCAGGGCGAGGTGCGCCTGCAGGCCGTCACTGCGACCGCCGGTGTGTCGACCGGATCGATCTATCACCGCTTCGGCTCACGCGAGGGGCTGATGGCCGCCGCCTGGCTGGATGCGGTCGAGGCGTTTCAGGAACAATTTCTTGTCGCGCTGGCGGCCGGGTCAAGTGAGGCAGGCTTGGCGGCGGCACTGGCCACGCCCGCCTTCTGTCGCGAAGAGGTGGCCAGGGCGCTGATCCTGACGACCGGGCGTCGCGCGGAAATGATGTCCGACAAGGCGCCGCCGCAGATGCAGGCCCGGCTCGATCAGCTCAACGCAAGGAGCAAGGCTGGACTGGAAGCCTTCGCGCGTGAGCAAGGTCTGCCGCTGGAGCGCGTCCGCCTGGCCCTGATCGGCGTCCCGCTGGGCGCCGTCCGGCTCTATTTGCCTGACAAGGCTGTGCCGGAGAGCGTCGATGCTGACATCAGAACGGCCGTTACGCCCTTGCTGGCGGCGCGTTGACGCGGCCACCCATGCTGCACTGGCGAAACTATTGGCTGTCCATCAGCCGTCGATATGGCCGAGAGGCAGGCCACGGCCTTCCTTGACGTTGCGGATCTGGACCGAGGTGCGGAAGTCGCCGACCACGTCCAGCGGGATCATTTTTTCCTGCATGAACTCGTTATAGGCGTCGATGTCCGGAGTGACGATCTTGAGGAGGTAGTCATAGGGGCCGGTCATGGTGCAGGCCTCGGTGATTTCCTGGAAGGTCTGGATGGCCTTCTCGAACTTCTCGTAATTGGCCTTGCGCGCCGGCTGGATCTTGATCTCCAGATAGGCGGTGAACATCAGGCCGATCATGCGCCGGTCGAGCTGGATCGAGCGACGTTTGATGATGCCCTCGGTCTCGAGGCGACGGATGCGGCGCCAGCAGGGCGAAGGTGTCAGCCCGACGATTTCGGCGATATCGGCGACGGAACGGCCCGCATCGGCTTGCAGGGCTTCAAGAATGCGTACATCAATCGTGTCCAGGGTGACGGTCATTATTTCCTCAAATCATCATTTGGAGGGAAAATAATTCAAGTTTCCGCACTTGCGAACCCCGAAATGGCACCGCATTGCTATGCTGGACAAGACCCGCTCTTGCGCGCTAGACGCCTGTCGCGGATCCGCATCACGCGGAGACGCCCGTTTAGGCACGTATTGCCGATGTTTTCAGCGAGAGCCCATGGCACACACTGAACCCCGCTTCCACGTTCCCGCGCCGCATGTCCGGCCCGGTGACACGCCTGACTTTTCCCATATCGAGATCCCGCCGGCCGGTGAGGCCAAACGGCCCGACACCTCGGTTGAGGGGATGGAGACCCGGGACCTGGCCCTCGGCCTGGTCCGTGTCCTCGACCACAACCACCAGGCGGTCGGCGAGTGGGATCCCAAGCTGGATGCCGGCGTTCTGCGCGAAGGCCTGCGCCACATGGTGCTGACCCGTGCTTATGACGACCGCATGCTGAAGCTGCAGCGTCAGGGCAAGATGAGCTTCTACATGAAGTCGACCGGCGAAGAGGCCGTCGCCGTCGCCGGCGCGATGGCGATGAGCAAGGACGACATGGTCTTCCCGTCCTACCGCCAGCAGGGCATCCTGTTTGCCCGTGGCCGCGACATTGTCGACATGATGTGCCACTGCATTTCCAACAGTCGCGACAATCTCAAGGGCCGCCAGCTGCCAGTCCACTACACCTGGGCCGAGGGCAAGTTTTTCTCGATCTCCGGCAATCTGGCGACCCAGCTGCCGCAGGCTGTCGGCTATGCCATGGCCTGCGAATATCGCGGTGATGGCGAGATTGCCGCGACCTGGATCGGTGACGGCTCGACCGCCGAGGGCGACTTCCATGGCGCTCTGGTGCTGGCCTCGACCTATCGGGCGCCGGTGATCGTCAATGTGGTCAATAACCAGTGGGCGATCTCGACCTTCCAGGGTATCGCCGCCGGTGAGGCGCCGACTTTTGCCTTCAAGGGCATGGGATATGGCCTGGCCTCCCTGCGCATTGACGGCAACGACTTCCTGGCCGTCTACGCCGCCACCCAGTGGGCCGCCAAGCGGGCCCGTGACGGCCATGGAGCCACGGTGATCGAGCACTTCACCTATCGCGCCGATGCCCATTCCACATCGGACGACCCGTCCGGCTATCGTCCCAAGGGCGAGAATGCGATCTGGCCGCTGGGCGATCCGATCGAGCGCCTGAAGCAACACCTGATCGGTCTGGGCGAGTGGGACGAGGAGCGCCATGTGGCGCTCGAAAAGGAACTCAACGAGCTGGTCATCGCCTCCTACAAGGAAGCGGAAAGCCACGGCACGCTGCATGACGGTCCGCTGTCGCCGGTCGAGTCGATCTTCGAGGATGTCTATGCCGAACCGGACTGGCGCCTGCGTCGCCAGCGCCAGGATCTGGGAGTTTAGATCATGGCCAAGATGAACATGATCCAGGCCCTCAACTCGGCCCTGGACAACATGATGGAACGCGATCCCGACGTGATCAGCTTTGGCGAGGATGCCGGCTATTTCGGCGGCGTCTTCCGGGTCACCGCGAACCTGCAGACCAAATACGGTCTCGACCGCTCCTTCGACGCGCCGATCAATGAGGCGGCGATCATGGGCATGGCGATCGGCATGGCGGCGAAGGGCTTGAAGCCGGTCGCCGAGATCCAGTTCTCGGACTATATCTTCCCCGGTCTCGACCAGATCGTCTCGGAAATGTCGCGCATCCGCTATCGCACCGCCGGTGCCTTCACCACGCCGGTCGTGGTGCGCACGCCGTGTGGCGGCGGTATCCGCGGCGGCCAGACCCACTCGATGAGCCCGGAAGCCTTCTTCACCCAGGTGCCGGGTGTGCAGGTGGTGATGCCGTCCAATCCGTACGACGCCAAGGGCTTGCTGATCGCTGCAATCGAGAGCCCGGACCCGGTCATCTTCTTCGAACCGAAACGCCTCTATAATGGTCCCTTCGACGGTCATTCCGGTGGCGCCCTGTCGAGCTGGGCCAATCATCCCAAGGGCGAAGTGCCCGAGGATCACTACAGCCTGCCGATCGGCAAGGCCGAGGTGGTGCGTGAAGGCTCGGCTGTCACGATTGTCGCCTATGGCACGCTGGTCCTGGTCGCCCAGGCGGCGGCCGAGAAGGCCGGCGTCGACGCTGAGATCATCGACCTCAAGACGCTGGTCCCCTATGATATCGAGACGATTGCCCGTTCGGTGAACAAGACCGGTCGCTGCATCGTCGCCCAGGAAGCGCCGCGCACATCCGGCTTTGCGGCCGAGCTGGCGGCACAGATCCAGGAAGAGTGCTTTTTCGCGCTCGAGGCGCCGATCCAGCGCGTCACCGGCTGGGACACGCCTTATCCGCACGCCCATGAATGGTCCTACTTCCCGGGGCCGGACCGTTTCATCAATGCCATGAACACCGTTCTGGAGGCCTGATCGATGAGCGAATACCGTTACAAGATGCCTGATGTCGGCGAAGGGATCGTCGAGGCGGAAATCGTCGAATGGCACGTCAAGGAAGGCGATACGGTCACCGAGGACCAGCATGTCCTCGATGTGATGACCGACAAGGCCACGGTGGAAATTCCCTGCGCCGTCAACGGCACGGTGAGCAAGCTGGTCGGCGCGCCGGGCGATGTCATCGCCGTCGGTACCGAGATCATGTTCATCGCTGTCGATGGTGCGGTGCCCGCTGAAGCCGACGCCGAAGCTGAAGCCGAAGCCAAGGCCGAGCCGGCCAAACCGGCAGCTCCCAAGGCCGCCGAGCCGGTCGCTGCCGCTGATGCGCCGTCCATTGCCAGCCGCACCGATGGTGATCGTCCGCTGGCCAGCCCGGCGGTGCGCAAACGCGCCCTGGAAGCCGATATCCGCCTGGCCAATGTGCCGGGCACGGGACCGGCCGGTCGTATCACCCATGACGACCTGGACGACTTCATCAAGTCCGGTGGCCGTCTGGTCGCGCGCTCGGGCTCGGGCAGTTCTTCGGTCCGTGCACCGCGCACCGGTGTCACCGAAGAGAAGGTGATCGGCCTGCGTCGTCGCATCTCCGAGAACATGTCCCACGTCCAGCGGACCGTGCCCGACATTGCCTATGTCGAGGAAATCGACGTCACGGCGCTGGAAGAACTGCGCGGCCACCTCAATGCCAGCAAGTCGGATGACCAGGCCAAGCTGACCTTCATTCCCTTCCTGGTGATGGCGCTGACCAAGGCACTGCCCAACACGCCGCAGGCCAATGCCCATTTCGATGGCGAGGCGATGTTGCTGACCAAGCATGACGCCGTGCATTGCGGTGTCGCTGCAGCGACACCGAACGGTCTGATGGTCCCGGTCATCAAGCATGCCGAAAGCCTGGATATCTGGCAGATCGCGGCCGAGCTGAAGCGTCTCGCCGGAGCGGCCAAGGACGGCAAGGCGACCAAGGCCGAGCTGACCGGTTCGACCATCACCATCACCTCGCTGGGGGCGATCGGTGGTCTTGTGACCACACCCATCCTCAACGCGCCGGAAACCGCCATCATCGGCGTCAACAAGATGCAGACCCTGCCGCGCTACAACGCCGAAGGCCTGGTCGTGCCGCGCAAGCTGATGAACCTGTCGAGCTGTTTCGATCACCGCATTGTCGACGGCTATGAAGCGGCGATGCTGATCCAGTCCGTGAAGCGCTATCTGGAGAATCCGGCAACGCTGTTCATGTAAAGTCCGGTTCAGGCCCTTCCCCGGACAATGGAAGGGCCGCTTTGATTGTCAGCTCCCGGGGAATGCCCTAGGATTGTGTCATGACCCACAGATTCTGGCATGCACAATGGGACCGTCCGAACGGGACGCCGCGCGCCGAGCTTGATGCGCTTGAAACCAGCTTCTGGAAGACGCTGGGCGGGATCGCCTTGGCGATGACACTTCTGGTCGCGCTCGGTTTTGTCATCTGGTTCCTCGGTAATGATCCGCTGGTCTGGGCCGTGTCCGGGGTTGCCCTGCTGGTCACCACAAGCGTGGGCGGGCTGGTCTGGCTGTCCCGGAAGGGGTGACACCGTCTCCCTCCGCCGCCGTTCGGCGCATGACAGGCCTTGACCCGTCCGTCGGGTGAGCGGCAAAACGAGGGGCAGGGGAGCACCGGCATGTCATCGATCGCAAAACAGACTTGGTCCGATTTCGTCACGGTCACCGCCGTCTGGGCGGGGCTGGTCTTCGTTCTGATGTTCTACCACAAGAAAGTCGGCATGCCGTCGGAATGGATGCCGCAAGTCGTGTTCGGCAGCTTTGTGCTGGTCGCGGTGCTGGCGCCGATCGGCTCCTTGCTCTGGCGGCGCGTGATCCGGCCGGCCTAGCCTCAGTCAGCCCCTTTCCCTTTATCCGCCGAACCGCTAAATCCGTCCCCGGAAAACGCGTTTTCGTGCTTTGATCTTCCAAGGAGCGCCTGTGATGCAGACACGGTCTTGCCAAGTCCTCATTGTCGGAGGTGGCCCGGGCGGTTATCCGGCCGCCATTCGCGCCGGCCAGCTGGGTCTGGACACCATCATTGTCGACAAGCACGGGCTGGGCGGTACCTGCCTCAATCGCGGCTGCATCCCGTCCAAGGCGATGATTCACGCCGCGACCAAGTTCGAGGAAATGGGCAAGCATGCCGACAGCGACGTGCTGGGCATTTCGCTGGCCGAAGCGCCCAAGCTCGACATGGGCAAGCTGGTCGGCTGGAAGGACGGCATCGTCTCCAAACTCACCGGTGGGGTCGGTCAGCTGATCAAGGGCGCGGGCGCCGAGCACATTGCCGGCTGGGCCGAGTTCAAGAACGCCAAGACATGTATCGTCACAATGGATGATGGCGAAAAGGTCGAGATCACGGCCGAGAATGTCATCCTCGCCACCGGCTCGGTCGAGGTCGAACTGCCCTTCCTGCCGTTTGGCGATAGCGTCATCGGCTCGACCGAAGCGTTGAACCTGACCGAACTGCCGGAAAAACTGGTCGTGGTCGGGGCCGGCTATATCGGTCTGGAACTGGGCATCGCCTATCGCAAGCTGGGATCGGACGTCACCTTCATCGAAGCGTCAGACGGTATCCTGCCGCTTTACGACAAGGAGATCACCCGCCCGATCACCATGTGGCTGAAGAAGCACAAGGTCGCGGTGAACCTGTCCTGCAAGGCCAAGGGTGTGACCGAAAAGGGCGGCAAGGCCGTGCTCGCCTATGAAGACGCCAAGGGCGCGGCGCAGACCATCGAGGCCGACAAGATCCTGGTCGCCGTTGGTCGCAAGGCCTGTCTGGACGGCTGGGGTCTGGAGAATATGGGTCTCGATCTCGATGGCAAGTTCATCAAGGTCGATACTCAGTGCCGCACCGGCATGCGCGGCGTCTACGCCATTGGCGATGTCGTTGGCGAGCCGCTGCTGGCCCACAAGGCCACGGCCCAGGGCGAGATGGTCGCCGAGATCATTGCCGGTCATCGCCGCGAGCATGACCCGGTCTCGATCGCCGCTGTCTGCTTCACCGAACCGGAAATCGTCGGTGTCGGCCTGACGCCGGATGAGGCCAAGGCCAAGGGTGAAGAGATCATCACCGGCAAATTCCCGCTTGCTGCCTCGGGTCGCTATCTCTCCATGGAAGCGGGCCTGGATGGCGGTTTCGTCCGTGTCACCGCGCGCAAGGAGGATCATGTCATCCTCGGCATCCATGCCGTCGGCACGCATGTCTCCGAACTGTCGGGCGAGTTCGCCCTGGCTGTCGAGATGGGCGCCCGCCTCGACGATATTGCCGGCACGATCCACGTCCACCCGACCCTGACCGAAGGCTTCGCCGAAGCCGCCCTGACGGCACTGGGGCATCCGATTCACATCTCCGCGCCGAAGAAGTAGAGGCGTCGCGATGGCGGTTCCCGACAGCCCGGTTGAGCAGGCCAAGCGCCAGTTTGGAGTTCTCGTCGGGGTGTATCTGATGGTCGCCCATGCGGACGGTGAATTTTCCAAGGTCGAGGAAGTGGGCGTGCGGTTGGGTGTGATGAGAGACTGGCGGCCCGCCGGATTGACCGACGCGGAATGCGACGCGATTTACAGCAAGCTGGAATCTGGCTTCCGAGCCAATCCCGACAAGGCCAGTGCCCGGATTCTGGCAGAGGTTGAGGCGTTTCGCGGTAACGGCATCGTTCGCCGAGCCGTCGTCGAAACGGCTCGCAAAGCCCTGGCGGCCGACCGCTTGGCCAAGCCGCAGGAAGATTATGCCTTGAGCCGCCTTGCCGCTGCGCTCGGCTTGCGCGAAAGCGAAATCTAGAGGTCAACGGCCCGCATACCCGGCATTCACTTTCCTCGCGTTCTTGCGTCTCTATATAGAGCGTTCGGCAACTCAGGCGGGATCATCATGGACGACAAGGGTAGTTTCCTCTCCGGCATCATCGGCTCCGACCAGGCCGTCGAGGGTGAGGGCATGGGCTGCGTCTCATTCGAGACCGCCTTCCTGCGTCGGTTCGAACCGGGGCCGGCCGATATCGACGAGCTCGGCCACGTCAATAATGTCGTCTATCTGCGCTGGGTCCAGGATATCGCCATCACGCACTGGCACGCCGTCGCGCCGGACGACATGGTCGGCGGCGAGGTCTGGGTGGCGCTCAAGCACACGATTGAATATCGCGACCCGATCCTGCCCGGCGAGACCGCCGAGATCCGCACCTGGCTCGGCCGACCGCACGGCCCACGCTTTGACCGTCATGTCGATATCCGCAAGCCCGGCGCCAAACGCTTCTCCGCCCGCGCCACCACGGAATGGTGCCGGATCGGCCGAGACAGCCGTCGCCCGATGCGGATCGGTGAGGATGTGATGGTCGCGTTTGGGCTGCTCGGGGCGGAGTTGGGCTAGCGCTAAACCCGCTCCGTCATCCCCAGCTTTTCCGCCGTCGCATTCAACTGCCCGATCGTGACCTCGTCCAGCGGGATGCCTTCCTTGCCGCGTTTGCCGGCGATGGCGCGTTCCGGGTCGCCGGGATAGAGGACGGGGCTGTCCCAGTCCATCGGCGGGGAGGCGAGGGCATAGCGGGCCATGGCGTCGGTCTCGGCCTGCATCCAGGCGCGGTCGCCGAACGCGTCCGGGTCGATCAGGATGGAGAACATCGAATTCTTCAGCCCGCCGGAGCGGGGATGGTCAGGCTGGATCGTTCCGGCCCCGCCCAGAACGCCGGCCAGCAGTTCGCAGGCGAAGGCCAGGCCATAGCCCTTGTGCTTGCCCAGCGGGGTCAGCGCGCCTTCTATCTCGAACCCGCTCATGCCCGACGGATCCGTAGTGGGTCGCCCCTGTTTGTCGATCAGCGAGCCGGCGGGTACGGGCAGGCCCTTGTTGGCGGCGACCCGGGCCTTGCCCAGGGCGATCTGGCTGGTGGCGATGTCGAGCAGGAAGGCCGGGCGGGTCTCCGTTGCCGGAAATCCGATGCAGACGGGATTGGTGCCGAAGCGGGCGTCGGAGCCGCGATAGGGGGCGACGAGCGGCGCGTGGTCGGTGACGTTGACGAAGTGCATCGAGATCAGGCCCGACTCGGAGGCCTGCTCGGCATAGGCGCCGATGCGGCCCAGATGGTGGGCATTGCCCAGGGTCGCAGCCGCCAGTCCCCCGGCTTTCGCTTTGGTTCCGGCCTCGCGGATCAGGCGCTTCCCGGCCGGCGCTCCCCAGCCGCCACCCGCATCGATCCGCAGCAGGACGGCGGTGTCGGTCAGAACGGTGTCGCTGGCGTCGAGGCAGACCTGCTCGCGGCGGATATGACCGGCATAGGCTGGCAGGATGCCGACGCCGTGACTGTCATGGCCCTTGAGATTGGCATCGACCAGGTGACGGGCGACGCAGCCGGCATCGTCTGCCCGGGCGCCGGCACGGGTCAGCAGAGCCTCGCAGAATGCGGTCAGGGTGGGGGCGTCTATGCGGCGTTCGGGTGGGTTCATCGGGATATTTCTACCTTGTCGCCGTCAGATCGCCGAGTGCATAAGATTTGAGGCATGCCGTTATCGCTTTATTAAGCATGGATTGGGTTCAAACCTGTCGCATTCTGGCACAGACGCTTTAATTTCGCGATTTCTTGCCGCTAACATCCTGTTTTTAATGGATAAAAAAATCCGCTGGAATTCTGCCTTTTCCTTCCGGATTTAAGCGTTTGGCAACCGCTATGGGGCATGATCCATCTCGTCGGGCAGCAAACGACCCGCATGAATTCAACAACGGCGTTCGAACACGGGGAAAATCCCGGACGCGCCACAGTGTAAAATGGATGAAGGGTAAGTCATGAAAAAGACGGGAACCATGATTCTGGCGGCAGCAATGTCTGCCATGGCTTTCACAGCGGCGCCGGCACTGGCTCAGGACCGTGAACGTACGGGTGTGGAAGCGCCGGAATATCCGCGAGGCGCCGAGCGTCGCGGTATCGAAGGATACGCAGTGGTCGAGTATACGGTGGCCGAAGACGGCTCCATTGCCGACGCCACGGTCGTCGAAGCCGAGCCGGAAGGCGTCTTTGATCGCGCCGTCCTGCGGGCCATCGAAGGCTGGGAATATGCCCCGGCTGCAGCGGCAACCGCCGGCATGCAGCAGCGGTTCGACTTTAATCTCGGCGGGTAACACCCTGAGATAAAGCGCAATTCAGCAAAAGAACTGAAACGCGTTTACCATAATAAGAATTCATTTACGGCGGCGCGGTAGCGTCGCCGTATCTTATTTGGGTCAGGCCATCAGCCTTAGGGGCCGTGAAATGAATTCTGTGCTTGGAAACTTCCTCAGCAAAACGACCAGCATCCGGGTCCGGCTGCTTGCGGCTTTCGCCCTGACGTCGGTCATGACATTGATCGCCGCCATTGTCGGAGTCACGGGTTTCAACTCGGCGAACTACGCCGTCGAGCAGATCGCCGACCGCGCCATTCCGGAAACCCAGGCGGTTGATGCCCTCTCGGAATACAGCGTGGGTCTCAGCGAAGCGCTCAGCGTGTTCGCGGCGTCAACCACGGTCGAAGCGCGGTTGGAAAACTATAATCGCGTCGTGGGATATCGTGACTCGCTCGGCGAGGAGCTGCAGCAGCTCGAAGCCCTGTCCGGTGTCGGCGAGACGGCGGCTCTGCGCACGGCCGTTGCCGACCTCAACGAGCTGGTCGAGAGCATGAACGAAGTGGTCGAGCGTCGTCTGCAGATCCGCGACCGCCGCTGGGCCGCCACCAATGATGCCCGCAATGCCCGTGCCTCCCTGTCTTCCAGCGTCGAAGGCGCCCTGGATTCGAGCGATGAGGCAGACATTGAAAGCCTCCTGCGCGCGCTGCTGTCGGCCAACCAGATGCTGATCCAGTACAATGAAGTCGATACCGCCGCCACGACCGGTGAAGTCGATGTCATTCTGGATCGCTGGGACGAGGCCGCCGGCGAGCTGGACGTCAACTTTGCCATCCTTGGCGCCATCGTTACCGATGTGATGCAGACCCAGGCCGACAATCTGATCAATTTCGGTGACGGCACTAATGGCATCTTCGAGCTGCGCAAAAGCGAGCTTGGCGCTGTCGCCGCCGCTGAAGTGGTTGCCGAAGAAGCCCGCATTTCCGCCGAATCACTGCTCGCCAGTGTCCAGGCGTTCAAGGCCCAGGTGGCCGGTCGCGTCACCGATGCGACATCGGCAGCCGATACGGCGGTCATCACCGGACGCATCCTGCTGATCGCGATCGCCGCCATCGGCCTCGTGGTCGCGGCCGCCATCGGCTTCTTCTACGTCAACAACATGCTGCTCAAGCGTCTCAGCGCCATGGCCCGCACCATGGGTGCGCTGGCCGAAGGCAATAGCGACGTCAATCTCGGCTTCTCGCCCGGCAAGGACGAAATCGGCGACATGGCGCGCTCGGTGGATGTGTTCCGCCAGAACGCCATCGAACGGGCCCGCCTCGAGGCGGAGACCGAAGAAGAGCGCCGCATGAAGGAAAAGCGGTCCGCTGCCATCGAAAGCCTGATCCAGGTGTTCGAGCAGGCATCGGGCGATGCCCTCGGCCAGGTTGGCGAAGCGGCGACCCGCATGGAAACAGCCGCCCGGGCGATGAGCTCGACCGCCGCCGCGACCACCGGCAAGTCTGCCGCCGTGGCCCAGGCCTCCGAAGGCGCCTCACAGAACGTCCAGACCGTGGCCGCTGCGGCCGAGGAAATGGTGTCCTCGATCGGCGAGATCTCACAGCAGATTTCCCGCTCGACCGAGATCGCCGGCTCCGCGGTGGACCAGGTCGAACAGACCAATGGCGATGTCCAGCGTCTCGATGATGCGGCCAAGTCGATCGACAATATCGTCAGCCTCATCAATGACATTGCCGAGCAGACCAACCTGCTGGCGCTGAACGCCACGATCGAGGCGGCTCGCGCCGGTGAAGCCGGCAAGGGTTTTGCGGTTGTGGCCTCCGAAGTGAAGGCGCTGGCCAGCCAGACTGGCGCGGCAACGCAGAATATCTCCGAGCACATTTCGGGCATCCAGGGCGCGACCGCCAAGGCTGTCGAGGCGATGTCATCGATCGGCGGAACCATTCACGAGATGAGCGAAATTGCCACCGCGATCGCCGCTGCCATGGAAGAGCAGCGTGCAGCGGCCGGCGAGATCACCCGCTCGGCCCAGGAAGCAGCAGACGGCACCAGCCAGGTCTTCACCAACATCCAGGAAGTCGACCAGGCGACCTCGGAAACCGGCGAAAGCGCAGGCGAGGTTCTTGAAGCGTCACTGGCCGTGTCACGTCAGTCCGACACGCTCAAATCGGCGGTCGAACAATTCCTCACGGAAGTTCGCGCAGCCTGATTGCAGTCCAACTGAAATCCGCCAGCGCCCACGGCTTGCCAGTCGTGGGCGCTGCGCGTATATGGCGTCCCTCCTCCTCGCGGAGGAACCTGTGTGGCGAGGTAGCTCAGCTGGTTAGAGCGCACGACTCATAATCGTGAGGTCGAGAGTTCAAGTCTCTCCCTCGCCACCACTTTCAACACTTCCCCCTATCGACTGACAACGCCGGGTTCGGCTTGACGATGGCCGCTCTGGCTGCGGCATTTGCGCCTGCGTCGCTTGGTCCCGTGGCGGTCTGCAGCACAGTCGTGCATACAGGCATCCCAGTTTGAGGAAATGTCGCCATGTCCCGTTCCAATATTCTCACCATCCTGTCCGCCATCATCGTGGTCGTGGCCTGCGGCGCTTTCGTGATCTTTGGCATGATCAAGCTGACGGGTGTCGAGATGAGCGTGCATGGCTGGATCGCGCTGGGCCTGGGTATCACCATCAGCCTGGCGCTTGGTGGCACGCTCTCGACGGTTCTGGTGATCTCGCGTCGGCGCGGCTTTGATGAGGCGGCGTACGAGGCGGGTGGTCTGGCGCCGTCGGACGATCAGGTCTGAACGGCTGCTGCCGCAAATTCCACGCATGATTGCAGAGACTGTCCGGCGGGCCCGTCAATCAGTGCACGGCCCCTGCCAGCCCCCTACCCAATCTGGATATCAAGCCAGCCTGCGCATAGCGTGGCCTTGCGGCGCCTTGTTTGATTCCGGTGCCGTAGACGTGTCGCGCAGCAAATACTTGTCGAGAATCCGGTCAAGTTCGGCGCGGACGATCGGCTTGGTGATGAAGTCGTCCATTCCGGCATCGATGCAACGTCGCTCGGCCTGACCCACGGCATTGGCCGTCAAGGCGACGATCGGAATGCGGTCGGACGGGCTGCCGAGGGACCGGATTGTCTGGCTGGCGGCCAGGCCGTCCATGACCGGCATTTCCATATCCATGAGGATCAACGAGTAATCGCGCAACTTGACCGCATCGATAGCGGCTTGTCCGTTCTCGACGAAGTCCGCCGACAGCCCCCTCAGCTTGAGGAAGCCCCGAGCGACCGCCTGATTTGTCGGATTGTCCTCGGCGACCAGAATATTGCAGGCGGGCAGGACGGTCGCAGGCGCAGTGTTGCAACTCGCACCGGATACAGTCTGCGGCGTTGTCGTGACCGATTTCAATGGAATGTCGAACCAGAATTTCGAGCCTTCACCCGGGCGGCTGGTAACATCCACCGAACCACCCATGAGCTCGGCAAGGCGCCTGCAAATTGCCAAGCCAAGCCCGGTTCCGCCATGCAGGCGGTTGGTCGCAACATCCGCCTGCTTGAAAGCGGAAAACAATTCGCGCAGGGTCGTGGCCGGTATTCCGCAACCTGTGTCGACGACCTCGACCCGCATCACATTGCGGCGGCGGCCCAATGGCAGGAATTGCATGCGGACTGCGACGCTGCCGGACTGTGTGAATTTGATCCCATTGCTGATGAGATTGAACAGCAATTGTTTGATCCGGACGGGATCTCCCTCGTATTGCGCATCCTCGTCGCAATCGGCCTCGATTGAAAACGCGATTCCCTTCTCGCGGGCCTGACCCGACCAGAGCGTCTGCGCGTCGCGAACCAGTGTCGAGGGTCTGAATGGGGTGACCTCCAACTCCATCTTGCCGGCTTCAATTTTTGACAGGTCGAGAATGTCGTTGAGGAGCCGGAGCAGGATTTTGCCGCTGTCGTCGATCACCCGGACGAACTCGGCTTGTTCGGCATCGAGTGATGTCGCCTGGAGCAATTGCGTCACTCCGAGCACGCCATTCAATGGTGTCCGGATTTCATGGCTCATGGTGGCCAGAAAGTCCGACTTGGCCTTCGAGGCGGCAAGTGCTTCAAGTCTGGCCCGGCCAAGCTGTTCTGCCAGGGCCGAGAGGCGATGATTCTTGTCGGCGCTTTCCTGGGCGATGAAGCGGAACAGTTCCAGCGTTGTCCCGACGCCGGCATAGTCACCGTTTCGCGTGGCGATGAAGCCTTCCATCAAGGCTGCAGGGGAGTCTCGCAGGATTTGCGAATTCAGCTCACTCAGCGGCGTTCGGGTCTCGACGACCAGCGGGGTCTTGTTCATTGCGAAGGTGATCGGTCGGCGTTCATACAGGGCACGACCATGGCGGTTTGCCATGCGAACGAAGAATTGGTCGCGCGTCACCAGTCCGACAGGCTGCGTACCCTCAACGACAGGCAGGACGATCAGGTTTGGGTCGTCGGAGAAGTGCTCATACACTTCCCCGCCGGTCGCCTGCGGCGAAACCGCCGGCGACGCGACAAGGACATCTCGAACCAAGCCAACCATGGGACACCCTTTTTGCCTTTTCCGCGTCCGAACGACCGGGGCCGTCAGCGCGCTTGGGCAATTTGTGGCTCGGGAGGGGTTTCCAATCGTTCAAACCAGTCAGCGACAATCGAAGGTTTCACGAAAATTTCACGCGGAACCCGCTTGTGTGGCGATCCAGTCGACAAAGCCGGATGCGCTCAGCTCACCATCCACCGG
The DNA here is from genome assembly GCF_048268525.1 of Maricaulis sp. Classification (GTDB taxonomy): domain Bacteria; phylum Pseudomonadota; class Alphaproteobacteria; order Caulobacterales; family Maricaulaceae; genus Maricaulis. Next base: position 73,779 of record NZ_JBLWVH010000015.1, read on the forward strand.
AAAACACAGTATGGCCGGTTCATCATAGGGGTGGAGGTCAACAAGGCGTTGCGTGAGCATTGGGGCTGCCTGGGTTGTGGTCTTGAACAAGGCGATACATTCACCGGCCCGTTCGACTTTGCCCTGCCAGCGATAGAGACTGACCATTCCCGGCAGGATGTTGACGCAGGCGCACAGGTTTTCGTCCAGCAACCGGGCCGCTGCCGCTTCGGCGCTGGCGGTGTCGGGCCAGCAGGTGTAGATCAGGCAAACGCGGTCCATGGCCAAAATTCTCCCTGCCGGTATATAAGCGCCGCATGACAGACACCTCCACCCCCGATCACGCCAACCGGACGGCTTTGGTTCTTTTTTCCGGCGGCCAGGATTCCGCCACTTGTCTCGCCTGGGCGCTGCAGCGCCATGCGCGGGTCGAGACAGTGGGATTTGACTATGGCCAGCGCCATCATGTCGAGATGACGGCGAGGGAGCGGGTGCGGTCAGGGCTGGCCGCGAGCTTCCCTCAATGGGGCGATAGGCTGGGCGAGGATTTCGTCATTGATCTGGCCGGCTATGGGGCCATTGCCGACAGCGCCCTGACCGCAGACCGCGCCATCGAGATGCAGGCCAATGGTTTGCCGAGCACATTTGTTCCGGGCCGGAACCTGGTTTTCCTCACAGTAGCCTCTGCGCTGGCCTATCGGCGCGGCCATACCGTGCTGGTCGGTGGCATGTGCGAGACCGATTTTTCGGGCTATCCGGACTGCCGCCGCGACACGATTGACGCCATGCAGACGGCACTCGGCCTGGGGCTGGACAGCCCGGTGGAGATCGCGACCCCGCTGATGCATCTCGACAAGGCGGCGACCTGGGCACTGGCGCATCAATTGGGCGGCGATGCCCTGACTGCCCTGATCGAGGAAGACAGTCACACCTGCTATCGCGGCGAGCGCGGACAGCGGCACGACTGGGGCTATGGCTGTGGTGATTGCCCGGCGTGCGAGCTGCGGGCCCGGGGACATGCGGCCTGGAAAGCGTCGGTGCCGGCATGACCTATTCCGTCAAGGAACGCTTCCTCACCGTCCAGGGCGAGGGCGCCCAGGCCGGGCGGCCGGCGGTCTTCCTGCGCTTCGCCGGGTGTAATCTGTGGTCCGGGCGTGAGCAGGACCGACACAAGGCTGTCTGCAATTTCTGCGACACCGATTTCGTCGGCATGGACGGGCCGGGCGGTGGCCGTTTCAAGACACCGGAGAGCCTCGTCAATGCAGTGGCCGAGTTGTGGCCGGGTGGCGGCCAGCCACTGGTCGTTTGCACTGGCGGCGAGCCGCTCCTTCAGCTCGACACGCCGCTGATCGATGCGCTGCATGCACGCGGGTTCGAGATCGCCGTTGAGACCAATGGCACCATTGCCGCGCCGGACGGGATCGACTGGATCACGGTCAGCCCGAAAGGTACGGCGCCGGTGGTCCAGACCTCCGGGCATGAGCTCAAGCTCGTCTATCCGCAGCCGGAACTTGATCCGACCGCGTTCGAGGACTGGGACTTCAAGCGCTTCTCGCTACAACCCATGGACGGGCCGCAGATGATGGAGAACGCGCAGGCGGCTTTCGATTACTGCCTCGCAAATCCGAAATGGTCATTGTCGCTGCAAACCCACAAGTGGATCGGCGCACCCTGACCTGTCCCGGGCGGCGTCTCAGCTGTGCGGACCAGGCGCAACGCCGAGGCTGTCAGCCAGTGATGCGGCGAACTCCTGGAAGGCCAGGCGGGTGTCGGTCCACACGCCGGATGCCTCGCCGCTGCCGGCGTCCGGATTGAACCCGTCATAGCGGAATTCGGCGATCACACTGCCGTCTGCATCGATCAGCTGCGCGCTGAGCGAGGCGCCACCATTGGCGTGGGCCGTGTAGTGGGCTGTGTCCATTTCCTGGATCTGTTGCATGGTCGGGCGGTTCGGAACCACATCCAGAATGGTGATGTCGAGCACGGTTTCGCGGACCGCGACACCGTGCCAGTTGGCGCCGATCAGTGATCGCTCCAGATCGTTCCGCAAATATCCCGACAGGCGTGCCAGCTCGGCCTCACCCAGGCTGTCGGCCTTGGTCCGTACCAGGTCGGAAAACCCGATCCGGCCAATTTCAATCGAGCCGGTGGCTTCGCTTCGAAAGTCAGCCTGAAAGGTCGGCTCCGGCTGGGCCAGAGATCCGGCTGTCAGACAGTTCAACGCAAGTACACAAACGAGAGTACGCATGTCGGTCTCTCCTGGGTTCATGTCCCCCTTGCGACAAGCAGCCTATCACGAATGCGTGATGTAGAGCAGGGGGCGCCCCGCAAATCTGTGCTGCAGCACAATAAAAAACGGACGCACCTGCGAAGGTGCGTCCGCCGTCCACAGTCTTGTGGCGTATTCAGGAACCGGATTCCGCGCGCTCGTCGAGACTGTCGGAAATCTGGTCGGCAAAGCGGCGGAATGTCCGCCGGGCGTCGGTCCACTGGGCGTGGCCGACAACGTCCTGGATACTCATGCTGCGCCAGCCATAGCTGAAGGTTTCGACCAGCTGACCGTCAGCCGATACCAGTCTGGCTTCGAGGTCAGCGCCGCCGATCGAAATCGAGGAATGGTGCAGCGGACGTGTTCCGCCCATCTGAGCCATGGTCGGTCTGTTGGGCTGGGCATCGAGGATCGTGGTGTGGAGGACCATGCCGCCCTCGCCGAGATCAGCGGCCAGCTCGCGCTCGAGTGCGGTGCGCAGATAGCCGGCCAGGCGATCCAGCTCGCGTTCGCCGAAGTCTTCGGCGTGTTCAACAAGTTCCGGCCCGTAGGCGATCTCGCCAATGGCAACCGGCTCGTCTGCCAGTGATGGGGTCGACAGGGCACCCAGTGCCAGGATGGCCGTCATAGTGCGCAACATTTCGCGCCTCCTTGATCCAACTGTTTGCAGTCCCTCGACCGGACTGTAGCAGGATCAGCAGGCCGGTAGAAGGTCGTGCGTTTGCACGAACCCGCGATCAGCGCATCCGGTTCAGGGTCGGTCAGTCGTCACTATCGTCATCATCATCGCCGGGCGTGACGACATCGATGGCCGCTCCGCCGACCGCGCCCGCAGTGCGGACTGCGGCTCCCGCCGTACCGATGGCAACATCGGCGGCCATGGCGGTCGCGCCGATCACGAGGCACCCCGAAAGGGCCGGTGCGAGGCCGAGCAGGGCGATAAGGGTCAGGATGCGGCGCATGTCGGTCTCCGGTTCAACTGAGCCAGTCTTGCCCCATCAGGTCTTTCCGCATGGTGAACACAGCGCTGGTGGGTTGGTCAGCGTCCCTCACGCCACCAGCCCAGACCCAGCATGGTCAGGATCAGGAAAACCAGCAGCAGTCCCGGCAATAGCGGGATGCGGGTAGAGGCGCGCACAACATAGCGCTCATTGCGTTGCAGACCGAGCCAGCTGCGCCCCGCCTGGTCGGCGCTGGCCCGGGTCCGCCGCAGGGAAGGGAGCGCGGCACCCGGCCCGTCACCGACTGCAAACAATCCACCGCCGGTCGCATCGACAAAGGGGTCCAGCACGTCCGCAATCGGCCGCAGGTCGGCATATTCCAGCGGATTGATCGGCCCCAGGGCGGCGACGGTGGTGAGGTCACCGGAACGCAGGCGGACCAGCCCTGAACCGCTGGCCGGGACGCGGGCCGCGAAATGCCCGGGCTCGCCCTCATTCCCGGTCATGGTAACCACGTCCTGCCGGCCATCGGGCCAGGTCAGTTGCAGTGGCGGCGGCGTGTCCGCCAGGGTGACGCGGTCAACCTGCAACTCGCCATCGGTGGCGAAGGCTGTCAGGCGTTCTTCATCCAGTTCCGGTTCGCGCATCAGCCAATGAGCGACGCGCCGGAACATTTCAGCGTAGGGGCCGCCGCCTTCGAAGCCACGCGACCACAGCCAGGTCTGGTCCGACATGACGATGGCGGTACGGCCCTGTCCCGATCGCTGGACAACCAGCAACGGATTGCCATCGGGCGTTTGCAAAAGCGTCTCCCCGCCCAGCGCCGTGCCGTGGATATGGCGCAGCCAGCGGCCCCATTGTGGCGAGGTGCCGCCACCAGCCAGCCCGGCAGTGACCGGGTGACGAAGGCCGGTATCGGTCGGCTCCGGCGAGAAAGGCGCCTCGGTAATGTAGCCGGTCGGTCGCACCGGAAGAACAGCTGCCAGGGGGGTGCGATAGAGGCTCGGTGCCCCGGCAAAGGGTGGACCCGCTGTTACCAGCAGGGCGCCACCGTTTTCGACATATCGGGCGATATAGTCGAAATACAGTTGCGGCATGATGTTGCGACGTCGATAGCGGTCGAAGATCACCAGGTCGAATTCGCTCAGGCGTTCGACGAACAATTCCTGGACCGGGAAACCGATCAGGGCCAGCTCATCGACCGGTGTGGAGTCACGACGGTCCGGCGGCCTCAGAATGGTAAAGTGGACCAGATCGACCGACGGGTCGGATTTCAACAGGTCGCGCCAGGCGCGGGCGCCATTATGAGGCTCTCCGGTGACAAGCAGGACCCGCAGGCGATCGCGCACACCGCTGACCGACACGGCCGCGCGATTGTTGATCAGCGACAATTCCTGGGGGCCGGCCTCGACCTCGGCCTCGATCACATTCTGGCCCCGGCGTTCGACCGGAACCTCGACCCGCGTCGAGCGGCCGATCTGGATCGGGTAGACCTGCGGTTCGCCGCCCTCGAAACGGAAGGCGACGGAGGCGGTGCCCTGCATCGACTCGTCCTCGACCCGGATCACAAAGGCGACGGTCTGGCCGACAATGCCGTAGCGCGGTGCTTCCTCGATCACCAGGCGGCGGTCGCCGGCAGACCGATCGCCGGTCATGACATGGTGGATCGGAGCGTCGACATTGATCGCGTCAGCGTCCAGCGGCGCGTCATGCACCTGGCCGTCGGTGACCAGAACGACACCGGCCAACCGGTCCGGTGGCGCGCTCGCCAGCGCGGCGTTGACGCCGTCAAACAGCATGGTGCCATCGGCGGTCTCACCGGCCTCGACCTCGATCAAGTCGAGCAGGGGATCATTCTCGGCTTCGCGGCGCAGAGCCACAGCCATTTCCTCTGCCGCCTCGCGGCGACCGCCCACCGTCATTGAGGCCGAGGTGTCGGTGACCAGAACGGCGACGTCCGGCAGCGGATCGCGCTCTTCCTCGACCAGCGAGGGGTTGGCCAGTACCAGGGCAATCAGACCGACGGCCAGTGTGCGCCAGGCCCAGCCGGACAGTTTCTGGGCGCCGCCGGCGGCAATCGCCAACAGGGCGATACCGGCCAGGCCGCCGATCACGGTCCAGGGCAGCAAGGGCGCGAAATCCAGCGCAGAAACGGTCGCACTCAGGGGCAGGCTCACGGGCGCACTCATTGGCCAAGCCTTTCCAGGATATCGGGGACATGGACCTGGTCGGCCTTGTAGTTTCCGGTCAGCGCATACATGGCGATATTGACGCCGAAGCGGATCGCCAGCTCGCGCTGACGGTCGCCGCCTTCAATCGGTGCCGCAGCGCCGCCGCTCTCGCCACGCGCCCAGGCCGTTGCCCAGTCATGCGAGCCGATGATGACGCCGGATGTGCCGTCGCGCGAGGCGCCGTCCGGATTGGCCTCAACCCAGACCGGGGCGTCGGCATAGCGTCCGGGGAATTCCTGCAGCAGGTAGAATGCGCGGGTCAGGACATGGTCGCCGGGGATCTGGGACAGGGCCGGCACATCGATACTGTCGAGCACATTGACCAGCCCCGGATGGGGGGCGCCAGCGCGCAACATGGCGATATCGGCATCCTGGGTGTCGAAGACGATCAGCCCGCCGGCGGCCAGATAGGCCGCGACCCGGCTTGATGCCTCGTTGCTCAACGGCCCGGCATCGCGGGTCACCGGCCAATACAGCATCGGGAAGAAGATCAGTTCGTCGGTATTCACATTGACCGCCAGGGGCGGCTCCGGTTCCATCGCGCTGCGCCGGAAGATTTCCTGGGACAGGCCGGTCAGCCCGGCCCGGCTGCGATTGTCGATGGCTGCATCGCCGGTGGTGACATAGCCAAATCGCAAGGTCAGCGCGGCCTGCATCATCTCGTCGCTCAGCTCGGTGCGTTGCGGTTCGGTCGGGGTATCCTGGGCTTCGGCGACTGGGACACCGAGCGGGGCGAGTCCCACGGCCAGAATGGCGGCTGCGGCAGCGCCGCCCAGGCGCATTGGCAGGCGGCCGGCCAGACCCAGCGCGATCAACACATCGAGAGTCAGCATGATCAGGGCGGCGGCCAGCAGGGCTGCGTCGAAATGGCGGGCGCGCGGTCCGTCGAGACCGGCAAAGCTGGCGCCCGGCAGATCGCGGGGCAGGGGATCCATACGGGTATCCGGTCCGATCACATTGAGGGCGCTGGCGGCAGAGCCGAGACGGTAAAGACCCGGCGGGGCAACAGGCGAGACCGGCGTGGTGTCGAATGTTTCAGCGGGCACCGGGCGGGCGCTGATCGGTGCGGCGACCAATTGCCCTTCGGCATCAAGGGCGCGGTCGAGCACCCAGGCACCATTGCCCGGCACGGTCGCATTGCCGCCCTGCGACAGCCCCATCAGGCGCTGCAGCATGCGCGGGAAGAGACCCGACAGGGGCAGGTCCGACCAGTCCGGGCTGGCGGTGACATGGAACAAGACGATCCAGCCACGGGCGCGGCGTTCGGCGGTGACCAGCGGTGTGCCGTCTTCCAGACGTGCCCAGACCCGGTCCGGCGTGGCGCTGCCCGGTTGGGCCAGCACCTGGCGGTCGATCGTGGCGGTACTGTCGGAAGGCAGGCCGGCAAAGGGCGAAGTGTCAGGGAAGGCAGCAATGCGTTGCGGCTCATCCCAGTTCAGCGAGCCGCCGAACAGGCGCCCGCCCTCACGCAGGATGACCGGCAAAAGCTCGTCGCCCTGTGCCGCGAGGCGTGGTCCGGCGAAGCGGATCAGCACGCCGCCCTGATTGATGAAGTCGGCAATACGCTCATCATCCGAGCGGGCGCTGTCGGTCATCACCAGGACCGAGACGTCCTCGGCCAGCAGGGCGTCGAGATCGCCATCGATCAGTTGGGCATGCGGGCCGAGCGCGCTGCGGACATAATGGAGGTCCGACAGGAGCGGCTGGCCTTCATCGCTCTCCAGCGTGATCAGACCCACGCGCGGTCGCTGCCACTGGTCGCCCAGCAGCCGCACCGAGCCGGCCGAGCTCGCGCCGTCGAGACGCAGGCTGACAATGCGGTTGCGCAGGTCGAGCGGCAGGGAAATGTCGGTGCTCGCAACGCCTTCACCGGCGGTGAAGCTGACATCGCTGCGGGCAATGGCGCGGCCGTCATCGCCGAGGGCCGTCACGGCGATGGTGCGGGGAAAGTCGCGTCCGGCTCGGGCGACGGAGACCGCCAGCCCGTCGGCAGCTGGTTGCGGAGCGGCGAGGCCGAGCGGGGCGCGGCCGGCATCCGGCTCGACTATGGTGAGGTCACCTATCGCCGACAGGGCCCGGGACAGGGCGGCGGCGTCGCGGCTGTCGACGCCATCGCTCAGCCAGGTGACGGCCATTTCGCCGTTCAGCGTTCCGGACGAACGGGCGTCGGCAATCCGGTCGGCGGTGGCGCTGCGGTCGGCCGGCCAGGCCTGAGGCCCGGCGGTCTCGAGCTGGCGGCGGGCATCGTCGGCATTGCCAAGGCGCAAGGCCGGCGCGGCCTGGCCAGTGGGCGCAGTCGTGACCAGCGCGACGGCGCGTCCGTCGCGTTCGGCGGCATCGATCAATCGTTCGGCTTCCCGGCGCATGTCGGGCCAGGCGGCGGCGCTGGCCCAGCCTGTATCCATCACGATCAGGGCCGGGCGGGTTTCTTCCTCGACATTGGGCGGTGTCCAGACCGGACGGGCCAGGGCGATGATCACGAGGGCGGCGATCAGCAGGCGGAACAGGATCAGCCACCACGGCGCGTGTTGCGGGGTCTCGGCATCATCCGGCGCGCCCAGCAAAAGCCGCAGGGGCGGAAAGATGGCTCGTTTCGGCGCTGGCGGTGTGGCGCGCAGCAGCAGCCACAGGAGCGGCAGGGCGAGGAGGCCGGCCAGCGCCAGCGGGGCGCCGAAGGACAGGGGGCCGAGTGCAAACATCAGGTCAGACATCCCTCGCAAGGGCGCGGTAAAGGGCAAGGACGGCGCTGGTCGCCGGCCGGTCGGTGCGATGGGTCACCAGCGTCCAGCCATATTGGCGGGCAAGGTCGGCCAGACGGGCGCCATGCTCGGCCCAGCGCTGACGGTAGGCGGCGCGGGCTTCCTCGGCACGACCGAATAACAGGCTGTCGCCGCCGCCGGGATGCTCGAAGCGGGTGCGACCGGCATAGGGAAAGTCTTCTTCAGCCGGATCGACGACCCGCAGCAGGACGCCGTGGGCCTCCATTGCCGCAAAGCGAGACAGGCGGGCGGTCCAGGTCTCGATCGGGTCGAGGAAATCACTGGCCAGTACAACACGGCCAAAGCGGGAGATGTTCGGAGCCTCGACCGAGGATGCGTCACCGGGACCGAGCGCGAGCCGGCCGGGAGCGCGCTCC
>NZ_JBLWVH010000016.1:0-81996 GCF_048268525.1 Maricaulis sp.
GCTGTCAGCATGAAGTGATCATCGACGGCAGAGCGCGCGATGCCACCGGCCGAGGAGATCGCCCGGTCGAGATCACGTTGCGCCGTCACGCGCAGCGGTACGGCCTTGATCAGGGCCGCCAGCGCCGCCGGGTCGCGCGGCAACTCACCGACTGCATCGCGCAGGACCGAGATCGCCTGTGGCGTCAGCCCGGCCTTGCGCAACGTGTTGGTGAGCGACTGGCCCTTCTTCGCCCTGCCCAGCCAGTTGGCCAGGTCAGTCACGTCACGGTGAGGTTTGAGGTCGATATGCAGGGTCGCCGGTTCGCCATTCGCCAGCGCTGCCCGAATGGCCGCGGACAGGGCGTAGACCGCTCCGCCCTCAAGACCGTAACGGGCGATCATCGCCTCGCCAGCGACCCGTTCATCGCCCAGCGACAGGGCGATGCTCTTCAGCGGTGCACCGGCAAAACGGTCCTTGGTGATGGCGCTCCATTCGACATTGACGCCGCAATTGGAGGCCGAGAATTCGACCAGATCGACGCCCCGCGCCGCCAGGGCTTCGGTCCAGGCCCCGTCAGACCCCAGGCGCGGCCAACTGGCACCGCCCAGGGCGAGCAAGGTGGCTTCCGGTGACACTGTGACCTCCTCGTCCGGTGTCTGGAATACCAGCGCGCCGTCATCATTCCAGCCGGTCCAAGCATGCCGCAGGTGCAGCGTCACACCGTGCAATTCCAGCCGCTCACGCCAGGCCCGCAGCAGAGGTGATGCCTTCATCGCTTCGGGAAAGACCCGACCGGACGAGCCGGTGAAGGTTGGCTGGCCCAATCCCTCGCACCACTCACGCAGTGCCGCAGGACTGTGCCGGGTAATCGCCGGGCCGAACCAGTCGGCGGCCTCGCGATAGCGGCCCAGAAAGGCCGGTAAAGGTTCACTATGGGTCAGGTTCAGCCCGCCGCGACCGGCCATAAGGAATTTGCGACCGGGGGTCGGCATGCGCTCATAGAGGTCAACCTCGTGACCGAGCGTGGCGAGATGTTCGGCGGCGATCAGCCCGGCCGGGCCGGCACCGATAATGGCGATATGTCTGGGACGGATTGTGCTCATCCTCCCTGTGTAGCGGTCGCCGCCCCGCTCCGCCATCACGCGCTGCGTCAGGGCTGAGTCCGGGCTGCGCTGATGCGCCGCTACCGCTTCGGGCTCGAATCTGGTCACATGGGGCAAATCACACAATGAGGGGCGCGCCATGAGCGAAGACACCATCCGGGAAAAGCCGACCGCCAAGGATCCCGCGGCGCCATACGGTTCGGCCGACAATCCGTCGGAATTCGATGTCCTGCACCGCATGGGCACGGACGAACCCTATTTCATCATCCGTGGCGGTGACCCGCTGTCCGACGCCCTGGTCGAGCTGCATGCCTATATCGGTGCCGGCCAGTCCGGCGCGGCGCACGACACGCTCGAGCGCATCCTGGCCCTGACCTCGCAGAAGCCGCCCCGTCCGGTCGGTTCACCCAAATACCGCGAGACCTTCAAGATCTCCGTCTCGATGGAACGCTTCCGGGAAACGCACGGCCGTTCGCACTAAGCGGCGCCCCGCCAACCGGAGCCGCGTCCTGACCGATGCTCTGACAATCCGGCGCGCTACGCCTGAAGACCATGTCGCCCTGGGCGAGGTGATGTTTGACGCTGTCCGCAACGGGCCCAGCCTCTACACTCCGGCCCAGCAAGCCGCCTGGGTGCCGGAACCGCGCGGCGGCACCGACTGGGACGAGCGCCTGGCCAGCCAATGCGTGTTTTTGGCCGAGCGGGGTGGCCTCATCCAGGGCTTCCTGACGCTCGACCCGCCGGACTATGTGGACTTCGCCTACATCCGGCCCGCCAGTCAGGGGCAGGGTCTGTTCCGGCGGCTGCATGACGCGGTCGAGCAGGAAGCCTTGCACCGGGGCCAAACACGCCTGCACGTCCATGCCAGCCTGATGGCCCGGCCGGCCTTTGCCGCCGTCGGCTATCAGGTCGTGGAAGAAGAAACCGTCGAGATCCGCGGCGAGAGCTTCCGGCGCTTTGCGATGGAAAAGGTGTTCTAGAACACATACCGACTTGACCCGGCGCGACCGCCGGGACGTCGGAGTATTGCCCCGGCAGGCGAGCGCGATTGCCTCCCTCCACACGGCATGTCGCACGGAAGTTTGCTTTACCGCAGTAGGACTCAGACACGGCACCATGTCGGCCCAACCGTGGATTACTCCCCCAGTGAGCTGAACATCGATTCGGTTCTATGCTCGGGGTGGTGAATTACAACAACGCCGGTGTCATCTAACAAAACCGTGCCGAAAGATGTTTTGCTTATAAGGGATAAAAATTGGCCCAATCGGCGGCCCCTTGCAAGTTCGACCAAGCGGTCGCATGGCCCCGAGCCCCCCTTCGGGTCCGAAACTCTCTTCTTCGGGAGGGCCTGTTGCGGGAGGGCCTGTCGAAATGTTCTCGAATCGCAACTTCGACCATTGACCCGGTACAGAAACTTAAGAAGCTACCCTTAGAAGCAAACCTATCTCTTGACAAAGCCCATAATCCCTTACAAGGATTAATGGATGGAGGCTGTCATGAAGCAAATGGATGAAGCGACCGGCTGGTTGAAACTGGATCTCGATGCCCATAGGGCATTGGAAGCTCAACGTGTTTCGCTGGAAGAAAACCAGCTGGACATTCTGAAACGCGCCCTCTTGCGGGCCGATGCCACGGCAACAGTTGGCTCAACGGCTGCGCCAAAGTCTCGCCAGCAGGCCGCGCATTCCCAGCTGAAAGCTCCCCCGGCAGACTGGCACGACAAGTTTGGCGAATGCGATCGCAGAACCGGACATTTTCAGGTCCAGCTGCACGAGTATGTGCAGTTCGCCGACAGCCAGAAGGCGGCTTATCGACTGGCGTTGATCTGGCTGGAGAAGAAATATCCGGGAACTCTTGGACGATTGGCGAGCCATCCGGGAGGGCGGGGACGGAGGATTGTCGCAGCCGATCGGGAAGCGCTTTATACACGGTCTCCCGAACTGGCGAAAATGGCTGAAAAACTAACTGACGACTGGTATGTCGATGTGAACCTGTCGAAGGAGCAGAAGCTCTCTCGCCTTCGGACTGCATGCCGCATCACCGGCCTCGAGTTTGGCAAGGACCTCGTCATTGACCTCTGACCGCCTTGACGGCCTCGCCAACCCCCTGCCGCTTGCCCAGGCCTTGATCCGTCGCCCGTCGATCACGCCAGCCGATGCCGGTGCGTTGGGTGTGCTGGAAGCCGCGCTGGAGCAATTGGGCTTCGCCTGCCGGCGCTATCCCTTCGGCGAAGTCGACAATCTCTATGCCCGCCGGGGCACCGCTTCGCCGTGCTTCCTGTTTGCCGGGCATACGGATGTCGTGCCGCCCGGTGACGACGAGGCCTGGCAGAAACCGCCCTTTGGCGCCGAAGCCGACGATGGTGTATTGTGGGGCCGCGGCGCGGCCGACATGAAGGGCGCCATCGCCGCCATGGTGGCCTCGGTCCAGCGCTTTCTGGACAACTGCGAACCGGAGGGCTCTCTCGCCTTCCTGATCACCGGCGATGAGGAAGGCCCCGCCATCCACGGCACCAAGTCCGTGCTCAAGGCGCTGGCCGAAGAAGGCGAGACCTTCGACCATTGCCTGGTGGGCGAACCGACCAATCCCAATGCGCTGGGTGACACGATCAAGTCGGGCCGTCGCGGCTCGCTGAACTGCACCCTGACCGTGACCGGGCGCCAGGGTCATGTCGCCTATCCCGAGCGCGCCGAGAACCCGATCCCGGCCCTGCTCGACCTGCTCGGACGCCTGTTGGCCCGCAAGCTGGATGACGGTGTTTCGCCCTTCCAGCCCTCCAATCTGGAAGTGACCTCGGTCGATGTCGGCAATCCGACCACCAATGTCATCCCGGCCGCCGCAACGGCCCGCTTCAATATCCGCTTCAATATCGCCCATACCGGGGACGCGTTGTCCGACTGGATCCGGTCCGAAGTGGCGAAGATCGATCTTGATTTCGACGGCCGGATCGAGGCCGACATCCATGTCACGGGCGAGGCCTTCCTGACACCGGCCGGCCCCTTCACGACCCTGCTCCAGGATTGTGTGGAGGCGGAGACCGGACGTCGTCCGGCGCTGACCACCGGCGGCGGCACCAGCGATGCCCGCTTCATCCAGCTCTACGCGCCGGTCGCCGAATTCGGCCTGGTCGGGGCCACGATGCACCAGGTGGATGAGCGCGTCCCGGTCAGCGATATCGAGACCCTGACCGCCATCTATACCCGCATCCTGCAGCGCTACTTCAAGGATTTCCCGGCATGATCAGATTGGTCGCCGAAGGCTGGCAGGGCATGCAGGGCGCCCTGCGCATCCTGACCTTCCGCGAGGGTGGCGAGGCGATGTTTGACGTCTCGATCGGCGGGTTCTGGCGATCCTTCGCAGCGGCGCTATTTGTCATCCCCCTTGTCACGCTGGTCTATTTCGAACGGGTCCATCTGGGCGTCGGCATCAGCGCGGCGATGTATTACCTGATCTTCGCGGCGACCTGGCTCAGCTTTCCCGTCGCCGCGGCTCTGGCGGTCATGGTGATTGGCGCGGGACAGCGCTATCTGGCCTGGGTGATCCTGCACAATTGGGGCGTTGTCTGGCTGTACCTGGTGATCACGGCGATCTGGTCGCTGCAGGTCGCCGGCATCATCAATGCCGAGTTCCGCGACTTCCTGTTCTTCCTGTACGGCTATCTGCGCATCCTGGTGCACTGGCGTCTGGCCTATGTGGCTTTGAGCGTGCCGACCATTACCTCAGCCTTCACCGCCGCAGTTCCGGCGCTGGTCTCGTACATCGTTCTGGTCGGCATCAGTCAGGCCTTTGCTGCCTCGGCGGCCACAGCGGCCAGCTAGGCCGGACCGCGATAGTCCACAGCGGTCAGGTAGAGGCCGTGAGCCGGCGCGACCGGGCCACACCGGCTGCGGTCGGCCGCGTCAAGGGCGCGTTTGAAATCGAGCGCCGACCATTTGCCCACCCCGACCTCGACCAGGGAGCCGACCATCGAGCGCACCTGTCGATGCAGGAAGGAGCGCGCCGAACAGGTCAGCTGGACCTCTTCGCCATAGCGCGACACGGATACCGCATCGAGTGATTTGACCGGGCTCTCGGCCTGGCACTGGGCATCGCGGAAGGTGGTGAAATCATGCTGGCCGAGCAGCGCCTGGGCGGCATGATGCATGGCCTCGGCGTCGAGCTTGCGGGTGACCCGCCAGACCTGGCCCCGGTCCAGCGTCAGCGGCGCCCGCCGGTCGATCATCCGGTAGAGATAGTGGCGCTGGGTGGCCGAGAAACGGGCATGAAATTCATCATCGACCCGTACCGCTTCGATCACCGCCACCGGATCGGGTTTGAGATGATAATTGATGGCATCGCGGACCTTGTCGGTGGAGAGGTCCTTGGTCAAGTCGAGATGGGCGACCTGGGCCAGGGCATGGACGCCGCTATCGGTGCGCCCGGCGCCATAGACGAGGACCGGTGCGCCATCGAGCTTTGCGGCGGCGCGCTCGAGGCTTTCCTGCACGGACGGCGCATTGTCCTGGCGTTGCCAGCCGGCAAACGGTCTCCCGTCATACTCGATTGTGATCTTGTAGCGCGGCATCAGTCGAGCACAGTCCCGGCGGGCAGCGAATTGCCGTTGAGGAAAGTCGCGGCATCCATGGCGCCCTTGCCTTCGCGCTGCAAGCGAACAAGACGCAATGCGCCCTCGCCACAAGCAACGGTCAGACCGTCGATCACCGTGCCGGGAGCCGCCTTGCCGTCGACAGCCTCGGCCAGCAGCACCTTGACCCGCACCGGGCGCTTCTCGCCGGGCATCTCGAACCAGGCGCCCGGGAAGGGCGACAGGCCGCGTACATGATGAGCCAGCTCACCGGCCGGGCGGGACCAGTCGATACGGGCCTCGTCGGACGAGATCTTGCTCGCATAGGTGACGCCCTCGCTCGACTGCGGCACGGCCTCCAGCGATCCGCGCTCCAGCGCCGACAGGGCACGCGGCCACATCAGGGCACCGGCATCCATCAGACGGTCATGCAGGCTGGCAGCGGTGTCGCTGTCCTTGATCCGGACTGTCTCGGAGAGCAGGATCGGGCCGGTATCCAGACCGGCCTCCATCTGTTGCAGCTGGACGCCGGTCAGCGTGTCACCGGCCATGATCGCGCGCTGGATCGGCGCCGCCCCGCGCCAGCGTGGCAACAACGAGGCATGCAGGTTGAGACAGCCCATGCGCGGCGCATCAAGCGCGGCCTGCGGCAGGATCTGGCCGTAGGCGACCACGGCAGCGAGATCGAGATCCAGGCTGGCGAAATGCGCAATCACGTCCGGATCGCGGAAGGTCGCCGGCGTCGAAACCGGAATGCCGAGCACTTCGGCAAGCTGGTGCACCGGTGTTTTCTGTTCCGACTGGCCGCGGCCGCGCCGTCTCGGCGGTTGGGTGTAGACATGCACCACCTCATGCCCGGCCGCGGCAATTTCGGCCAGCGAGCGGGCGGCAAAGTCGGGGGTGCCCATGAAGGCGAGACGTAGGGTCATTGGCTCTCGGCGCTCAACGAGGAAAGGACGGTGCCTGTGTTATCGCCCCGGCGGGGAAAACGCCAAGCCTGACCCGCACTGATTTGCCGTCGCGGATTGTTGTCGACCGCGCTCAACCCTTCCGGCGTCGCCCCCCGATCACTCAGCGCCCCACGGCGGCGGCGGGGCGTCGACCGGGTTGGTCAGATCGAACTCGGCGGCGAAATGCCGGTCCGGGCGATCAAGGCCATAAGTGAAACTGGTCTCGGTCAGCGTGATCGACCAGACATTGTCCATCGAGACTGCGATGCCCTCGCGATCGAACAGAATGCGGCTGTACTGGTCGGCCGGGAATTCAGCGCGTCCATCAGCCGGCGGAACGATTGTCGATCCACCATATTGCGACAACACGTCTTCAGTGCCGTCCTCGTGGCGGTGGTCATGCTTGAGCTGCAAGCCCGCGGCCTCACGGGTGATCACCCAGGTCCGAGAGCGATCCTCGCCAACATGCAGCGGAATTCGAATCTCCCCCGCCGAACACTCGCGCACATGCATCACCAGACGCTGTTCGGCCCAATCCGCATCACGCGGATCATCGCTGACCAAACGGCCCTCGAATGCCTGGCCGCACAATTGCGAGAGGCTGGCGAAAAAGGAGGAGTCGGCTGGTGGAGCAGCCGGTGAGCACGCAGCCAAGGCAAGTGGCAGAAAAATAAAGCAAGACAGACGCATGATTCTCTCCTTGATCAGCTCCAAACTGCCCGATCCCTTCCGACATGGAAACATTCTCTTTCGATCCGGAAAATGGCGCTTGCCGGGAAAATGTCTACCTTGGCAATCAGGGACTGGCCCGGACCGGCCACTCACACAGGACAAGACCGCCATGACTGCCACCGACACGCTCACCCGGACCCGCCGGATTACCAAGGTTTCACGCGGCCTTCCGACCTCTGACGGCGCCGGTGTCAAACTCACGCGCATGCTCGGGCATCGCGGGCTGATGGACCTCGACCCCTTCCTGATGCTCGACCAGATCCGCTCGGACGACAGCGCCGACTACATGGCCGGCTTCCCCAATCACCCCCATCGCGGCTTTGAAACCGTCACCATCATGCTGGAAGGCCGGATGCGCCATGGCGACAACAAGGGCCATTCAGGTGTGATCGAGGGCGGCGGTGTCCAGTGGATGACGGCCGGTCGCGGTATCGTGCATTCCGAACAGCCGATCGAGGATGATGGCCGTCTCTGGGGTTTCCAGCTCTGGGTCAACCTGCCCGGCGCGTTGAAGATGACCGATCCGGGCTATCAGGAATTCGACAAGACCGAGATCCCGGTCGAAACCCGGCCCGGTGCCAGCCTGCGCGTACTCGCCGGTTCCAGCTCCACCGGCGTCACCGGTCCGGCCAAGTCTGCCGCGATCCAGCCGACCCTGATCGACATCGTGCTCGAACCCGGCGCCACTTTGGAAGAGGATATCGATCCGGGCCACACGGCTTTCATCGCCGTCTACAAAGGCATGGTCTCGACCGGCGAGGGCCGGGTCGAGGATCCGGACCTGGGTGTGCTGGAAGATGGTGACCGGATCGAGCTGAAGGCCGGGCCGCAGGGCGCCAGCCTGCTGCTCGTCGCCGGCAAGCCGATCAACGAGCCGGTCGCTCGCTATGGGCCGTTCGTGATGAACACCGAAGCCGAGCTGCACCAGGCGGTGACGGATTTCCAGGCCGGGAAGTTCTAGGCCGCGTCGCGGTCCTTGGATTTTTCGACCTTCTTCACCTTCTGAACCGCACGCTGGCGTTTCAGGCGGGAGAGGTAGTCGATGAAGAGCACACCTTCCAGATGGTCCATCTCGTGCTGGATGCAGACGGCGAACATGCCTTCAGCGATCTCCTCGCATTCATTCCCGTCGTAATCGAGATACTGGATGCGGATCCGGTCCGGGCGCTCGATCTCGTCATAGACGGTCGGCACCGACAGGCAGCCCTCTTCATAGGGCTTCAGCGTATCGGACGGGTCGGACAGGACCGGATTGACGAAATAGCGCGGCTTGGGCTCCTCGTCGGAACCGGCGAGATCCATCACGATGATGCGCTTGGGCACGCCAACCTGGATCGCCGCCAGGCCGATGCCATCGGCGGCATACATGGTCTGCAGCATGTCATCCATCAGCTCGCGGAGCTCGTCATCAACCTGGTCAACGGGTTGGGACACTTCCTTGAGCATCGGATCGGGGACGGTGAGGATATCGCGTATGGCCATTTGCCCTAGATAGTCGCACTGGCTTTCAGGATCAAGAATCGACCGCTTCCGGCGCTGCCAGGGCTGGGTTGGGGGCTGGCTTGGGGGCGGATTTGCCGCTGCCGCTCTCGGCACCTTCATCGGCGCCCGCCGCATCGAGATACTCGGCCGGCAGCGATTTGCGGGCATTGGCGCCCAGTGATTTGAGCATTTCGGTCTGGCGCACCAGATTGCCACGCCCCTCGACCAGCTTGCCCTTGGCGGCTGCCCAGGCGTCCTTGGCGCCGTCGATCCGCTTGCCGACCGTCTCGAGATCACCGACGAACCCTTCAAACTTGTCATACAGCGCACCAGCGCGATCGGCGATGTCGATGGCGTGTCGGTTCTGGCGGTCAATCGTCCACAGATTGCCGACCGTGCGCATCGCCATCATCAGCGTCGTCGGCGTCGCGATCATCACATTGCGGTCCCAGGCATAGGCCGACAGCTCCGGGTCGTTCTGCAAGGCCAGCGAAGCGGCGCCTTCCAGCGGGATGAACATCAGGGTGAAATTCACGCCCTCATAAAGCTTGGCGTAATCCTTTTCCCCCAGCGCCTTGATATGGGCGCGGACCGAGGCGATGTGCTGTTTCAGCGCCGCCGCCCGTGTCTCGTCATCTTCGGCATTCACGCAGCGTTCGAACGCGGTCAGCGAGACCTTGCTGTCGATCACCAGTCGATGCCCGCCCGGCATGTCGACGATCACATCGGGCCTCAGCAGCGCGCCCTCGGCATTGCGCTCGGTGGACTGGGTGTGGAAGTGCTCATTCTCGACAAGCCCGGCGCGTTCAAGGATCGAGGCCAGCACCATCTCGCCCCAATCGCCCTGCACCTTGGACGAGGAACGCAGCGCATTGGCCAGCTTCTGGGCGTCTTCCGACATCCGCGACGCGTCCTTGCGCACGGTTTCCATCAATTGCTTGATCTCACCGGCATGCCCGTGGCGCTGCTCGGCGTCTTTCTCCACTTTCGAACGGAAATCGGTCAGCTGTTCGCGCAGCGGCTTGAGCAGGGTCTGCAGGCTTTCCGTGCTTTGCTTGTTCAGCTCGGCACCCGAGGCCTTGAGGATTTCCGCGGCGGTCAGTTTGAACTGGTCATTGAGGCGCTCGCGGGCCTTTTCCAGCTCGGCCAGCTTTTCATCATGATGGCGCAGGGCGGCGTCATGCTCGGTCTTCAGCGCTTCATGGCTGGCATTGAGCCCGTTGCGCTCGGCCGTGACGGCTTCCAGGGCGGCCCGCAGACGGTCGCGCTCCTCGACCACACCATCCAGTCGGGCCAGCGCCTCGCGCGCCTTGGCCAGGTCGGACGCCGCGCTTTCCTGACGGGCACGCCAGTCGTCACGCTCGCTTCGCAGCCGCTCCAGTTCCGGGTCTTCGGTGGCATCGGGCGCATCAGGTTTTCGTTGCAGAAACAGGCCGCCGGCCAGCACTACAAGCAGGACCGCCAGGCCGGCCAGGATCAGCCAGGTTTCCGGAGAGATGTCTGAGAGGGTCACGATTGCTGCTGCCTTCCTGTTCGCGGTCATTCTGGACGAGTCGCCGGTGCGCGACCAGCCGCCAGGCCGGCACCTGTGACACCCTGGCATCCGGCTTCGACAAAACCTGTCACCCTGGAATCGAGCTTCGCAGGATCCGGCCCGCCACTTGCTTGGTAACAGGCCGGGACAACCGGGAGGAACGACGTGCGAGCGAAAACCGTTTCAATCGAGGACATTTCCGCGAGTCAGATCGCGCAGTGGAACCAGTGGGCGTCCCCGAACGGGAAGCTCGTCAGCCCGTATCTGCGGTTCGAGTTTGCCGAAACCGTCGCCCGCAGCCGGACTGATGTCCGGGTCGCCATCATTGAAGACGGCAACCAGACCGTTGGTTTCTTCCCGCATCACAAGGCTCATGGCGGGATCGTCCGGCCGGTCGGTGCGCCCATGAGCGACTATCAGGGCGTGGTTGCGGCCGACCCGGCTGCCATTCCGCCACAAACCCTGGTTCGCGCTGCAGGTGGATCGGCCCTGGTATACGACAATTGGCACGGCGCCTTCGGCGATCAGGACTTCGACAGCCGGGTCTGCGCGGGCAGCCACATCGCTGCCATCGGTGAAAACGGATCGGCATTCCTCGAAGAACGCGGCACACACCACAAGGACCATTTCAAGAAGATGGCGCGCCGCCAGCGCGCAGCCGAACGCGATCTGGGTCCGGTTCGCGTCACCCTGGGAGATCCCGACGGCAAGGCCTTCGCGGCCCTGAGCGAATGGAAACAGACCCAGTACCGCGACACCGGCAAGCTCAATGTGTTTGGCATCGACTGGGTCCAGAGTGTACTGGCCGACCTGCGCGGTCGCGAGGGCGAGGAATTTTCCGGTCTGACCGCCGCACTCTGGTTCGGAGATCGCCTCGCAGCGGTCGAATTCGGACTGGTCGCCGGTGACGTCTACCATTCCTGGTTCCCGGCCTATGATCCCGAACTGTCGCGCTATTCGCCGGGCCTCCTGCTGCTGCACGGACTGTTCGAGCAGGCCCCCGAGCGAGGTATCGCGCGGGTCGATCTGGGTCATGGCGGCGACCACTACAAGAAATACTATTCCAGCTACACCGTACCGCTCGATCAGGGTCGCATCCTGGCGCCCGGCCTAGCAGCGCTCGGCATCCGGACGTGGGAGATTGCGGAACAGGCTGTGGAACGTGTCCCCGGCAAGGTCGGAGCCCTGCCCGGTCGCCTGCGTCGGCGCTGGGCCCAGGTCAGTGCCTTCCAGCCGCAGCTGGCGCCGCGCCTTGCCAGCTTCGCCGGGTCGATCGCGCTATAGGCTGCGCCTGTGCACTGCATGTATTCTCATGCGGTCCCGGCTGTCGTTGACGCACAAGTACGCTAGTCTCTGCTCCGGAATAGCAAGCACGGAGTGACCCCATGCGCGTTGTTGCAAGCCTCGCCGCCTTCGCCGTACTGGCATCAGGCGCCGTCGCCCAACCTGAAATCCATGAAACCGAACAGGCTGATTTCAGGGTCGAGACCATTGCTGATGGCCTGGAATTCCCCTGGTCACTCGCCTTCCTGCCCGATGGCGACATGCTGGTTTCAGAGCGCGAAGGTCGTCTCCGACTGATCCGGGATGGCGTCTTGCGCCCCGAACCGGTTTCGGGCCTGCCCGATATCCTGGCGGAGGGCCAGGGCGGCTTGATGGGCCTGGCGGTGCATCCCGACTTTGCCAGCAACCGACTCGTCTATTTCGCCTATGCCGAAGGGCGCAGCAACGCCAATCATACAGCGTTGGGCCGCGGTCGACTGAACGCCGATGCCACATCACTGGAAGCGGTTGAAACCCTGTTCCGGGTCAACTTCGAAAAGGAGCGCGGCTATCATTTCGGTGGACGCCTGCAATTCCTGCCCGACAGCACACTCTTGCTGACCCTGGGCGACGGCAATCGGTATCGCAACGAGGCGCAGAACCCTGCCAATCATCTCGGCACGATCGTCCGTCTCAATGACGACGGCACCGTCCCGTTCGACAACCCCTTTGTCAGTGCGCGCAGCGCCCGTCCCGAAATCTTTTCCTTCGGTCATCGCAATGTCCAGGGCATCGCCATCAACCCGCAAACCGGTTCGGTCTGGGCCCATGAACACGGCGCCCGCGGTGGCGACGAGATCAACCTCATCGAAGCCGGCAACAATTATGGCTGGCCCCTCGCGACCTACGGCGTCAACTACAATGGCACACCCATTACCGACGCCACCCACGGCGATGGGCTGGAACAGCCAATCTGGTTCTGGGACCCGTCAATTGCGCCTTCGGGAATGGCTTTCTACGACGGTGACGGTTTCGAAAACTGGCACGGGGACGTTTTTGTGGGCGCCCTTGCCGGGACCATGCTGGTTCGCTTCGAAGTGGAAGGCGACCGCGTTATCTCCAGCGAGGCGCTGCTCTCTGAACGGGGAGAGCGCATTCGCGATGTCGCGGCGGGGCCAGACGGCAATCTCTATGTTCTGACGGACGATATTGAAGGCGCCATATTGCGCCTGGTACCCGTCATTCCCTGATTTCCCGACAAGTATCAGCCGCTGAAATCGGTCAGCTTGCGGCCTTCCGCGATATTGCGCAGCAGATAGACGACCGGCGTATCAAAGGCCGCGACCAACAGTTTCACGACCACCTGCCCCAGGATCAGGCTGCCGATCACCGACCAGGTCTGCACGCCGGCGAAGGCAACGGAAATGAAGATCGCGCTGTTGAAGGTCTGGGAGACCATGGTCGACACATTGTTTCGCAACCACAACCGGTTCTTGCCGGCGTGTTTCTGGCGCAAGTGATGAAAGATCAACACATCGGCCAGGGCGCTGATGCCGAAAGCGACCATGCCGGCGAAATTGGTCCGGTTGCCGGACGAAAACACCTCCACGAAGGCTGTTTGCTGCGCGTCTGTCCAGTTGCCGGCGGTCGAGATGAACGGAAACACGTCTTCGGCATGCATCGCATAGAGGAGCAGGAACAGAATGATGAACCGCATCAGCACGCCGGAGATGACCACACACAGGGCATATCCCCGGCCCCAGACCTCCGAGATCACGTCGGTTGCCAGATAGGTCAGCCCGAAGGCGATCGTCCCGGCCGGGACCAGCACGGTGATTGGTCCCAGATTGAAGGCCTGGATCTTCACCGCCGTGATCGCGGCGAGCACCAGAGACACCATGAACAGGCCGGTACAGAAAAACAGGACGAAGGCGCGGCGCGTCACGCGGTCGGGCGGCATGCCCATATCGGTCGCGGTCGTCGAAGTCGGTTCCTGCATGCCAGTCTCCCCGATGCCCGACTGACAACGATAGACCGATTTTTAGCGATGGACAGGGTAAATCAGACGGTGGACCGACTGCGGAAGGCCGCCGCCAGCGTTCCGTCATCGAGATAATCAAGCTCGCCGCCGACCGGGACCCCTCGTGCCAGCGAGGTGATCGAGACATCGCAACCGGCCATCCGGTCGGCCAGATAGTGTGCGGTTGTCTGACCATCGACCGTGGCATTGAGGGCGAGGACGATCTCGCTCACCTCGTCGCGGGCCGACCGCTCGACCAGCTTGGTGATGTTGAGATCCTCGGGTCGCACGCCATCCAGCGCCGACAGCACGCCGCCCAGCACATGATAGCGCCCCTTGAACGCACCGGCGCGCTCCAGTGCCCACAAGTCACCAACGGTCTCAACCACACAGATGGCGGCGTCCAGACGGTTCGGGGCAGCACACACGGTACACGGGTCGGCGACATCCATATTGCCACATTCACTGCAGGCGCGGATCTTGTCAGCGGCATCGGCCAACGCTTCAGCGAGCGGACGCATCAGTGCGTCCTTCTTGCCAAGCAGATTCAGCGCCGCACGCCGGGCCGAGCGCGGGCCAAGCCCGGGCAGCTTCGCCAGCAGCGATATCAGGCGTTCGATTTCCGGACCGGCGGAGGCTGTTTTCATGGAATGAGCGGTCCGGTCAGAATGGCATCTGCATGCCGGGTGGCAATTGCAGGTCGCCGGCCGCGTCTTTCATGATGTCCTGCTGGGCCTGCTCACCCTTGCGGCGCGCATCGGCATGCGCCGCCTTGAGCAGGTCTTCCAGGATTTCCGGCTCGTCGGGGTCCATGATGCTCTTGTCGACATTGATCGACACCATGTCGCCCTTCGCGGTCAGGACCACACGGACAAGCCCGGCTCCGGCCTCGCCCGTGACTTCGGTCTCGGCGAGGCGCGCCTGGGCCTCGGTCATTTTCTGTTGCATGGCCTGCGCCTGCTTCATCAGGCCCATCAGGTCCTTCATGCGCGTTTCTCCGTCGCTTCTTTGCTGTCAGTTTCGGCGGTCGGTTGAGGATCTCGGATCTTCACGATCTCGGCGCCCGGGAAGAGCCGCATGACCTCGGTCACGGCCGGGTCATAGCGGGCTGCCTCCAGCCGTTCGGCTTTCAGGCGGAGGCGGCGCTCCGCCCAGGTCTCGCCGCCTTCCAGCGAGCCGTCCGCAAGGATCATCCAGCGTTCGCCGGTCCATTCCAGAAGCCGTCGCGACAGACGCTGGGCCAGATCACGCGGCGCATCCTCGATCGGCTGGAAGGTAAAGGAGCCGGGCTTGAAGACGGCGGGTCGGACATAACGTTCGACGTCCGACTGCAGGCCGATATCGCGCTTCTCGCGCAGCAGCTCCATCAGGGCTTCCCAGGTCTGCGGACCGGAAATGCCCGGCGCATCCTGCTCAACTTCGGCCACGGCTTCCGGCGTGCTCAGCGCACGATGGGCAGCAGTGTCCCGATCTGTTGCGGTGGACGCCGACCCGGTCGCCGGCGCAGCGGCCGGCTCAGGCTTTCCCGGCGCCTCCCCGGCACCGGATGCCGGACTGGTCGCACGCGGCATGCCGGCCAGCAGGCGGGCCGCATCTTCGGGCGGCGGCAGGCTGGCGGCCGAGGCCAGCCGCAGCACGGTCATTTCAGCCGCCGCCAGCGCGTCCGGCGCGGCGCGGACATCATCGAGACCGGTCAGCAATATCTTCCACATGCGGGTCAGCTGACCCAGGGACTGGCTCTCGGCCAGCGTCACGATCCGCGCCACGGTGTCGGCCGCTTCGCCCAGATCGGCGCCGGGCCCGGCGGCCTTCACGCGGGAGGTTGCATGGACATAATCCAGCAGGTCACGGGTGATCACGACCGGGTCGCCGCCGGCATCATGCAGGGACGACAACTCGGCCAGGGCATCGGCGGTCTTGCCGGTCAAAGTCTGTTCCAGCAGGTCGAGCACACGGGCGCGGTCGGCCAGGCCCAGCATGTCGCGGATCTGCGGTGCACTGACCGGGCCGTCTTCGTCGCTGCCCTGGACGATGGCCTGGTCGAGGAGGGACAGGGCGTCACGTACCGAGCCTTCGGCGGCGCGGGAGATCAAGGAGAGGCCGTCGCGCTCCACCGACGCGCCTTCAAGACCACAAATGCGCTCGAGATGATCGGTCAGGACCTCACGGTCGATCCGCTTGAGGTCGAAACGCTGGCAGCGCGACAGCACGGTCACCGGCACCTTGCGGATCTCGGTTGTGGCGAAGATGAACTTGGCGTGCTCGGGCGGTTCCTCCAGCGTCTTCAACAATGCGTTGAAGGCGGAGGTCGAGAGCATGTGCACCTCATCGATGATGTAGACCTTGTAGCGGGCCGACACCGGGGCGTAACGCACGCCATCAAGGATTTCACGGATGTCGCTAACGCCGGTGCGCGAAGCGGCGTCCATCTCCATCACATCGACATGGGCCGAGCGGCCGATGGCGTCGCAATGACGGCCTTTCTCGGCCAGAGCCATCGAGGGCGCATCGATCTCGTCGGTCTCGAAATTCAGGGCGCGGGCGATCAGGCGCGCGGTGGTGGTCTTGCCGACACCACGCACCCCGGTCAGCATGTAGGCGTGGGCGATCCGGCCGGCGGCAAATGCGTTGGTCAGGGTCCGCACCATGGCGTCCTGGCCGATCAGGTCCTCGAACGTGTCGGGACGGTATTTGCGGGCCAGGACCTGGTAGCCGGGCGTCGGACCGGTTGCGGGAATGTCGAGCCCGGGCATCAACGCTTCGGTCGCTCCGGTGTCTTCGGTTGGGAGCGGCGTATCGTCCATGACGTCCTGTCGGCAGATGCGAGTGGAGTGCGGGTCGGGCGCTGCAACCCCCACGACGCCCCCTCGGGTCGCCGCGTTCGAGCCTAGAGCAAGATTCGCGTTCCGCGAAGGGCGATGCGTGGTTTGAAGTGGAAGACCGGACAGCGACCCGAGCAAAACTCGTTACGGCTGCTTCCTTCCGGACCTGACCGGGTTGGCGAGGCGCTCGTCCACCGCCGATCTTCCGCGCTCTATATCGCGCGTGCGACGCCCCGGTGCAAGGCATGGCTTCATTGTGTGTGCAGGAGCTCCCCCTCACCGCCGATCGCGGCCATCTGCAAGAATCGGGCGTGATCATCAAGCGCCTCGATCAGGGCCAGGCTGCCACCGGCCTCGAGCAGCACATCGCGCCAGTAGCCGGTTACCCGGGCCTGGGTTTCCAGCCAGTCCCGCACAGCAAGTTGGGCATGGGCCGCGGCTGCCGGGCCACCGCTTTGCAAGGGTCGTGTAGAATCGCAAGCCATTCGGGCACCTCCTGCCCCGCATTATTTGCGACTCATTCTCAAATGCAAGCCCTGATTTGCCGCGCAACGCGACCTTTGTTGATGGCGCCGTCAAACCTATCTATGCCTGCAACCGGCCAGCCCGCCGCTAACCGACCGCGTTTGGATCCGACCCATGAATGACCGCACCCTGCTCGCTGGACGTGACCCCCTGGTTTTCGCCGGATCCCCGCTCGACCGTGGAGACCTGCTACGTCGCGACGAGGGCGCACTTGCAGACCTGCTGACCGGTGATGATGGCTGGTGGCTGGGACTGGTCGACGGTGATCCGGTCCTGCAGCAGAGCGGTGGCCTTTTCTGGTTTCGCCGCAGCGAGATCGCCGGACTGGCTGATCTCCAGACCGGGCTGTTCCTCGGACACTACAAGGGCTCGCCCTGCTTCGCCGCCGTGATCAACAAGCCCGACAGCCTGCCACTGGATGGCGAGATCACACCCGCCCGCCAGGCCGCGATGGCGCTCAGCCATGATGAGGCCGCCATCTATGCACAGGCCAAGGCCTTGTTTGCCTGGCATGCACGGAATGGGTTCTGCGCCGCATGTGGCCAACCGACCCGGGTTAAGTCCGGCGGGGCGCGTCGCGCCTGCGAGGCCTGCGAGAGCGAACACTTCCCCCGTGTCGACCCGGTGGTGATCATGCTGGCACTCGATGGCGATCGCTGCCTGCTCGGACGACAGGAATCCTGGCCGGAGGGCGTCTGGTCGGCGCTGGCCGGTTTTGTCGAACCGGCGGAGACCCTGGAAGAAGCCTGCGCCCGGGAATTGGAAGAGGAAGCAGGCGTGAAAGCCGATATTGCGGCGATCCGCTATGTCATGGGGCAGCCCTGGCCGTTTCCGTCTTCACTGATGATCGGTCTTGTCGCACCGGTGCTGGACGCGAGCCTGACCATCGACACGCACGAGCTGGAACAAGCGCGCTGGTTCAGCCGGGATGAGGTGCGTGAGATGCTGGCGACCCGCCATCCAGAGGCAGTCATGCCGCCGTCGATCGCCATCGCCCGGCGACTGGCCGAATTGTGGGCCGACGAGCTGATCTGACGCCCGGACGTATCACGGGCAGAGGGGCCGCGCGACGGCGCGACCCCTCCGAACCGGATCAGCCGCCGATGCGACGGACGTAGGAGATGCCGAAGAAGTCGGCATCGCCGCCATCATCATAGTCATAACGGGTGTAGTCGGCGCGGACGCCATTGCGATCGTCGAAGAAATATTCGCCGCCGACGCCATAGGCCCAGGCTTCGTCGCTGGCGCTGAAGTTCAGGCCGGCCGCGGAGGCCTCGGCTTCGGTCGTGGTGTAACCGGCGCGCAGGAACACCGAACCGTCTTCATTCGACCATGGACGGACAACGCCGAAGACGCCGGCGACATAATCGAGGCTGACATCGCCGGTCAGGCCGCCAACGGTCAGGCTTTCATCGCCAAGGCCGATATTCAGCTGACCTTCGACACCCAGATAGCGGGTGAAATCATAGCTGCCGCGCACGACAACCGTATCAAAATCGACGCCGTCGAAATCGGCGGCTTCATAGCCGGCGCCGAGACGGATCTGGCCTTCCTGGGCCGAGGCGCCAGCGGCGAGGGCCAGAACGGAGAGGGAGGAGACAAGTACTGTACGGAACATATCGGTAAACCTTGTTGAGTTTTATTGGCTGCACGCCATGGGCGCCCCCAGCGGCTGGCTATCTGGTGGTCGATTGGGACCGAATCAAGGCCGCCCTCGCCCCGATTGCAGGCATCGCTGCAATCCGGCGCAGTTGCGCCATCCCCATAGCCTCCGGAAAGCACCATTCTGCGGTCGTGCGTCGCGATACCGCATGCAGATGAGCGCGTTGCGGTGTTGCCTGCGAGCGCGGCGCGTGCCAAACACGGGTCGATTTTCAACCTGACTGTATTTGGGGGCGTCCATGGGCGAACTCTTCTGGAACAAAGTTGCCGGCGCCGTGCTTGCGACCGTGCTGGGTGTCCTGGCGATCACTGAACTGGGGCATCTCCTGGTTCCGTCTCACGCCGCCCATGAATTGACGGCCGAGAATACCGCATACCCGGTAGACTGGGCAGCGATCGGCTCCGGACCTAGTGCCGAAGTCGTCGAGGAAGGCCCGACCGATTACGGCCTGGTCCTCGCTGCGGCTGACATCGGTTCCGGTGAACGCGCTGCGCGTCGCTGTGCCGCCTGTCACACCTTCGATCAGGGCGGCGCCAACGGCGTTGGCCCGAATCTCTGGGGTATCGTCGGCGCCGACATTGCGAGCCATGACGGCTTTGGTTACTCGGGCGCCCTGGAAGGCCTCGAAGGTGTCTGGACCTATGAGGCGCTCGACGCCTTCATCGAAAGCCCGGCCGGCTACGCACCCGGCACGGCGATGTCCTTCCGCGGCCTTGGCAATGACGACACCCGCCTTGAGCTGATCGCCTATCTGCGGTCGCTGTCAGACAATCCGATGCCGCTGCCGGCACCGTTGGTCGAAACCGCCTCTGCCGACGCGGTCGACGATGCCATGGGCACCATGACTGACGCTGTCGACGGAGCCGTTGAGGCGATGACCGAAGTTGTCGAAGAGGCTGTCGACCAGGTGGCCGGCACCGATGACGACACCGAAGGCAATGAGCCATAGTCTCGCCTGACCTGACATCACAATGATCAAAGCCCCGGATGAATTGTCCGGGGCTTTTTCATGTCTGCGATCGGGACAACCGGTCAGCGCGGTCGGTAGATCGCCCGCACCGGGTTTTCCGCTGCGCGTATTCGCGCCTCGGCCTCGGCAAAGGGCTCAAGGGTCACATCCATGCTCGACGCATTGGCATGCAGAAGATGCTCGCTGTCGGTCATGATGCCGACATGGCCGGGCCAGAACACCACATCACCCCGGCGACGTTCCGCCGTGTCGGTGACGTCCTCCCAGATCGCCTTCAGCGCCGCTTCCTGTTGGTCAGCATCCCGCGGCATCGCCTGTCCAGCGGCCTGCAGCGACATCTGCACCAGACCGGAACAATCCAGGCCGAGGCTTTCCTTGCCACCCCACAGATAGGGAGCACCCAGAAACGCCTCGGCGACCGCGACAAAGTCTGACGCGGTCTCGCCGACCGGCAGGCAATGCGCCTCTACCACCCAGCCCAGACCAATGGCCTCGACAAAGCGGCCCTCACGCCGACCGGCCGTGAAACCGGCATTCAGACTGAGAAGATGATTGGGCGGCGCCTTGATGCTCGGCTCCGGGAAGGCATAGGTGCGCAGGACACTGATCACATGATCAACCGGGCGGAGTGTGTCTGACAGGCCGGAACACTCGACCCAGCCGACATAGCCATCGGCCCGGGACTGTCCCCAGGCCCAGCCGTCGCGGGTCTCCAGCACGGAAAAAATCTCGCCGGCCAGGAGTTGATCGTCCATGGCTGCGGCCGCATCCGGCGCCTTGCGGATCGGCAGGGCGGGAATGATGACCTGATGATCGACCGGTGCGACGAAGCGCTCCGCCTCGACACGCCCCCTCAGCTCATCGGATGCGAGGTCGGGCCTGGCGGCTGTGACACGGGGATCCAGCTGGGACATGTACGCGTTTCCTCGGCACGATGGGCGACGGTCTCACCATAATCGTACAGGAATACCGCTCCCTTTACAGTACGATGCACCGAGACATCGCGCTTGTCTTCACGGTCGCGCTTGCGCCGCACAAAGCCCTGCCGTTCCAGCACGTCCAGCGCCCGGGTGACCGCCGGCTTGGGCAGGTCGAGCTGGCGAGCCAGATCGCGGATGGCGTGGGGTCCGGGTTTCATGAAGATCGACAACAGCAGGGCGAACTGACGGGCCGTCAGATCAGCCGCAGCCCCGCGCACGGCATCCGCCGACACGCGCCGCATCATCTCGAGCGATGTCATCGCCTGTGACGGCATGACTGACTCCAAAACAGACCCGATCCAAGTGATCAGCCCTTATTCTGGAACCGCTCCTTGAGCATTTGGTAAACGGCGCGCGCGGCATGCATGTCGCCGCCCTTGGGACGTCCGGGGCGGGGTTTCGGGTTCCAGGCGAAGATGTCGAAATGCACCCAGCGCGCCTCGCCGACAAAGCGGCGCAGGAAGAGTGCGGCCGTAATCGAGCCAGCCATCGGCGTCGCGGCGCTGTTGACCAGATCCGAGATCTCGCCGTCCATTTCGGACTCATATCCATCCCAAAGCGGCATGCGCCACAGCGGGTCGGCCACCTCACCGGCAGCCTTGGCTAGTGCTGCCGCGACGTCATCGTCATCCGTATAGAAAGGCGCCACTTCCGGCCCCAGCGCGACCCTGGCCGCACCGGTCAGAGTGGCAAAGTCGAGCAAGAGGTCGCTGGGTTCCTCGACGGCGCGGGCCAGTGCATCGCCCAGAACCAGCCGGCCCTCGGCATCTGTATTGTCGATCTCGACGGTCAGGCCCTTGCGCGAATCGATGATGTCGCCCGGACGGAAAGCCCCGGCGCCGACTGCGTTCTCGACGGCCGGGACGAGCAGGTGCAGGCGCACGGGCAGCTGGCCGGCCATCACCATGCTGGCCAACCCCATCGCATTGGCGCCGCCGCCCATGTCCTTTTTCATCAGGCGCATGAACTGGGCCGCCTTCAGATCCAGACCGCCCGTATCGAAACACACCCCCTTGCCGACAATGGCCAGTCGCGGATGGCTTTCATCACCCCATTCCAGCTCGAGCAGTCGTGGCGCCTCGCCGGCGGCACGACCGACGGCATGGATCATCGGATAATTCTGGGCGAGAAGGTCATCCCCGCGGGTCACGCGGACCGTGGCGTCAAACCTGTCCGCCAGACCGCGGAAAGCCGCTTCGAGACCTTCCGGCCCCATCCGGTCGGCCGGCGTGTTGACCAGGTCCCGCGTCAGATGGACGGCCTCGGCAATGGCCGTGGCTTCAGAAAGGTCTGCGCCTTCCGGTGCGACCAGGCGTGCCGCTTCGCGCGGAGCAGGCTTGTAGGTCGTGAAGGTATAGCCACCCAGCGCCCAGGCGGTCGCGGCCAGTGTCGGCTCGAACGTGTCGGGCAGGTTGACCAGCTGCCAGTCGCCCTCCGGCAGGGTCAGGGCTGCGGCGCCGAGGACGAAAGCGTCCTTGCCACCACCAATGCCGAACAGGGCCTGGACCTCTCCGCCATCGGGCAGGAGGACGACCTGCCCCGGCTTGCCCTTGAAAGTCGCGGCCAGACCCTGTTGTTCGGCCGGCAGGGACTTGATCGCAGCCTCGACCTCAACCTCGCTGACAAGACGCAATTTGCGGGCTTTCGAGGCGGAGGGAATGAGGGCGGTCATGGTCGTTCCTTTCGTGTGTCCGGAGCTGTCGGACGGATTAACCCATTCTTGACCGGCGCAGCCCAGATTCAAGCCATGCTTAACAGTGGCCCGGTTTCTACCATGCGCAAACACTTCGTCCTCGCCCCGCTTGGCGCCCTTTTGCTGGCAGCCTGTGCAACGACAGCTCCGACAGAACAGGAACAGGCTGTCATCGATTCGATGAATGCCAACTCCATCGTGCCGGCCTCGGCCACCGAACGGCAGGCCATCCGCAGTCAGGACGTACTCACCCAGGCCGCCTTCTGGGCCGAAGCCCACGAGCTCAACCCGACCGACCTCGAGGCCGCGCTGGAGCTGTCCCGCACCCTGCGTCAGCTTGGCAATCATCAGCGTGCGGCTGAAGTTGCCCGCCAGACGCTGGCACTCTATCCCGAGAACGCCGACCTGCTGCTGGCCCATGGCAGCGCCCTCGCAGCGGCCGGTCGCGGTGCTGCAGGAGTCGAATCCCTGCGCCGTGCCAGTCAACTCGAGCCCGGTCGCTGGGAAATTTTCAATGCGCTCGGGATCGCCCTTGAGCAGGCCGGACAAAGCGACGGTGCCCGCACGGCGTTCCGGTCGGCCCTGACCCTGTCTCCGGGCCAGCCATCCATCCTGTCCAATATCGCCATGTCCTATGTCACCAGTGGGGATCCGGACACCGCCGAGCGGATGCTGCGGGAAGCCATGATCCGTCCGGGAGCCGACGCCACCATCCGGCAGAACCTCGCTCTGGTGATTGCCCTGCAGGGACGCTTCGACGAGGCCGAGGAAATGGCCCGCATCGATGTTTCGCCGCAAATGGCCGAAGCCAACATGGCCTATATCCGCTCCATGCTGACCAGCCGCCGCCGCTATGATGCAGTCCGGGAAAACTAGGGCTTGGCCACCGGTCGCCCCTTGAGCAAGCCGAGCGCTGTGATCATCACCACTGCCGACAGGGCAATGAGGTTGATAGTGACGCCCAGATAACCGTTCATCTCCATGCCGATGAACGGATTGCCGACCAGCAACAGCCAGTCGACCATCGAGGCGAGGAAAAAGCCTCCATAGGCGAAGGCTGACCATTTCGAGCGCATCAACAGCATCACTATGGCCAGAATCGAAGCGATCAGCGCGACGACGAAGATGCCTTCCTGCAGCACGCTCATGCTGGCAACGTAACCGTAGGCATCAAAGCTGAACCAGTCAGATGGCCAGGTGTCGGTGCGTACCAGCAATTCGAGCAGGCCCCAGCGTCCGTAGGTGAAGGTCCCGTAGCCACACAGGAGCACGGTGCCCCAATAAAGCGCGACGTCGCGCGTGAGTTTCATGTGATTGTTCCGCCCGAAATTTGCGTCGCCTCGCCCCGCCCTTTTCTACACCAGCCAACCGCAACATCGGAATACAAATATTCAGCCGGCGTCGCTGGCTACCGGCGGCGGTGGCGGTGGCGGCGGAGGTGGTGCGTCCTGCTCGTCCACGGCCTTGAGCGGAAAATCCTTTCGCAGCAGCGGTGTGACAAGCGTGTGATCAAAGCGGAAATCCTCGACCAGTACCCGCATCTCGACCGGAGCCCGCCCATCCTTGCTGGCCTCGCTGCTGCGGTAGAGCGCATAGAGTCGCAGATAGTTCTTGTCGTCCCGGGACAGCGAGGTGTCATCGAGGCGCGAACAGACGGCGATCAGTTTTTGCAGGCCGGGCTTTCGCTTTCCGGCTTTCAGTTCGATCATGGCGCTGGCCAGCCCGACCTTCCAGCCCATGTCGACGAAATGGGTTTTGGGGGCTTGCGACAGCGCCTTGCGGGCCGCGTCGGTATCATCGGCGGCCAGCGCGCTCATGGCTTCGCCCACAGCGGCATCGGCGCTGCGGATTTCCTCGCGGAGCTTTTCAGCCGTCTTGCGCCCGGAAAACATGGGCTGTGTCCACCTGTTCAACATGCTCGATACCATTCAAGTAACGCGCCAGAACGGATTCGTCACATGCTTTGGAAGCGGATGATAGCCGGGCCGAGGATGACCACGAACAAGACCGGCAGGAAGAAGATGATCATCGGCACGGTCAACTTGGCCGGCAGCGAGGCCGCCTTCTTCTCCGCAGCCGCCAGGCGCATGTCCCGGTTTTCCTTGGCCATGACCCGCAGCGCCTGCCCCAGAGGGGTACCGTAGCGCTCGGCCTGGATCAAAGAGGTACAGACGGCCTTGACGCCGGGATGATTGGTTCGCTTGGCCAGGTTTTCGTACGCCACCCGGCGGTCCTGCAGATAGGACAGCTCTGCGGTCGTCAGGGACAGCTCTTCTGCCAGTTCAATGGACTGCGAACCGACTTCGCTGGACACCTTGTGGAAGGCCGCCTCGATCGACATGCCGCTTTCCACACAGATCAACAGCAGATCCAGACCGTCCGGGAAGGCGCCCATGATCGACTGCTGGCGCTTGGCAGCAAGATTCGAGAGATAGAGGTTGGGCGCGTAATAGCCCAGCAGGCCCAGTCCGAACGAGAAACAGACGCGCGTCACTTGCGGCAGGCCGAAATCATTGATCATGAAGACGTAGAACAATGCCGCGCCGAACAGCAGGAAGGGCGACAACAGACGGAAGAAATAGAACGTCATCGCCGGTCGCTGGCCGCGCATGCCGGCCTGGGCCAGTTTTTCGTGCAGGGCCGGGTCCTCGAACGCCTTTTGCAGATCGAGTGCCTCGACCACCTTGCGCACCAGCCCCTTCGCCTCGGCGCCGCGGATGGTGCCCTTGCCGGACATGGCTGCGACATCCAGGGCTGCCCGGTTCTTGCGGCGCAATTCCTCGCGACGGTTGTTGACCGACTTGATCCGCTTGTCGAGCTTGTCCGACCCCATGGCCGGCGAGGTCAGCGTGACTATGGTCGCGAACACCAGGATGGCCGCAACCATTGCGATCAGGGAGCCCGGATCGGTCAGGAAGTCGCGTATCTCGGTGAAGCCGATCCCGAACATGCCCGCCTCAGATCTTGAAGTTGATCATGCCGCGCATGACCATGATGCCGATGAACATCCACGTCAGCCCGCCCAGCAGCATCAGCTGCCCGGTCGGATGGGTGAACATCTGGCCCATGTAAGAGGGTGTGGTGGCATAGACGATGCCCATCACGCCCGGCGGCAGCGAGCCGATGATCGCGGCTGACGATTTGGCTTCCGACGACAGGGCGCCGATCTTCTCGCGCATCATCTTGCGGGACCGCAGCACGACCGACAGATTGCCCAGCGTCTCGGCGAGGTTGCCACCTGTCTTCTGCTGGATGATCAGGACGGTCCGGAAGAAGTTGAGCTCGGGCAACGGCATGCGCTCGCACATCCGGTCCAGCCCGTCGGCCAGCGACACGCCGACAGCGATCCCCTCGACCAGCTTTTCGAACTCGGTACGAACCGGTTCCGGGCTCTCGACCGACAGGATCTTGAGACACTCATTGAGCGGCAGGCCCGATTTCACACCACGGGTGATCACATCCAGGGCATTGGCGAATTCGCCGGAGAATTTCTTCTGGCGCCGCCCCCGCAGGAAACCGAGCCACCAGCGCGGCATGCCCAGGCCGCTGACCAGGCCGATACCGGCAGTCACCAGCAGGCTCTGCCCGGTGATGAAGGCGATCAACAATCCCGCGACCGCCATGCCGGCAGACACCATCCAGAACACGGCCGGCGTGAAGGACATGCCCGCCTGCTGGATACGGGCCTTGATGGACAGCGACTTCTTGCGCTGGTCGCGCTGGCGCTGTTCGAGATCCTTGAGCGATTCCTGGACCTGGCGCTTGCGTTGCGCGGCCTGGTCGAGCGCGGAAGTCTGACGGCGACCGCGCTGGAGGCCGCCCGCCCCGACCGCCCGGTTCATGCGCTTTTTCGACTGCGCATCACCGACAGCACCGACGGCAACCCAGCCAACACCGCCCACCGCCATGAAGGCGGCGACAGCAGCTATGACGAAGGCCATGTCACCATTCATCGCGATCAGGCCTCCGAGGCATCGAGCGCATTGGCGAGCTCGCGTTCCAGCCCGAAATAGCGGGCGCGGTCCCAGAACTTGGGACGGGCGATGCCGGTCGAAGCATGCTGGCCGATAATCTTGCCGTGCTCGTCCTCACCCTTGATCTCGTAGAGGAAGAGGTCCTGGGTGACGATGACCTCGCCTTCCATGCCAACCACTTCAGTGATGTGGGTGATTTTCCGCGAACCATCACGCAGGCGTGCCGCCTGCACGATGACGTCGATCGAGCCGACAATCATTTCGCGGATTGTCTTGGCCGGCAGGTTATATCCGCCCATCGTGATCATCGACTCGATCCGCGACATGGCTTCGCGCGGCGAGTTGGCGTGCAGCGTGCCCATCGATCCGTCATGGCCGGTATTCATCGCCTGCAGGAGGTCGAAGGCCTCCGGGCCACGCACCTCACCGACGATGATCCGCTCGGGACGCATACGCAGGCAGTTCTTGACCAGATCCCGCATGGTGACCATGCCGGACCCTTCCAGGTTCGGCGGCCGGGTCTCCAGGCGCACGACATGCGGCTGTTGCAGTTGCAGTTCGGCGGCATCTTCGCAGGTCACGACCCGCTCATCTTCCTCGATGAAGCCGGTCATGCAGTTCAAAAGCGTGGTCTTGCCGGAGCCGGTACCACCGGAAATCAGGACGTTACAACGCGATGCGCCGATGATGGACAGGACCTTGGCGCCCTCAGGCGTGATGGAGCCAAACTCCACCAGGTTCTGCATCTGCAGCTTGTCCTTCTTGAACTTACGAATGGTCAGTGTCGGGCCATCCAGCGCCAGCGGCGGCGCAATGACGTTGACGCGGGAGCCGTCCATCAGGCGGGCGTCACAGATCGGCGAGCTTTCATCGACCCGTCGGCCGACCTGGCTGACGATGCGCTGACAGATATTCATCAGCTGGGCATTGTCGCGGAAACGGATATTCGTCTCCTCGAGCTTGCCGTTGACCTCGATAAAGACCTTGTCGGCGCCATTGACCATGATGTCGGCGATGTCATCACGGGCCAGGAGCGGCTCCAGCGGACCAAAGCCGAGCACATCATTGCAGATGTCCTGGAGCAGTTGTTCCTGCTCGGCGATCGACATCGCGACGTTCTTGATCGAGATG
Organism: Maricaulis sp.; assembly: GCF_048268525.1. GTDB lineage: Bacteria > Pseudomonadota > Alphaproteobacteria > Caulobacterales > Maricaulaceae > Maricaulis. Next base: position 27,389 of record NZ_JBLWVH010000016.1, read on the forward strand.
ATCTCGGTGACAATGTCGCGGATTTCCTCGGCCGCGGTTTCATTGTCCAGACGCGCCAACTGCCCCAGATCGATGGTGTCGATCAGGGCGTTGAAGATCGTCGTCTTGATGGCGTAGTACTCTTCCGACCGGCCACTGGGCTCAGCGACGCGCACGGTGCGCTTGGCAGCTTTGGGGCCGGTATAGGCACCGGGTGCCGGCTTGGCGACCGGCTTCGGTGCGGGCGCGGCGGCTTTCGGTGCACTGGGCTTGGCGGCGGGCGCCGACGGCGCTTCCCTGCGCGACGCAGGATCCGGACGCGCCTCGTCCTTTGGCGCTGCCGGCGGCGGCGTCATCGGGGCGGTCGTGGGTGTCGGTCCTCCGGCACGCTTGCCGAACATGGGCGAACTAGCCTCCGAAAAGTTTCGCGATGAGTGAGCGTTTGGGCGGCGCCACCGGTGTCCGGCCGGAGACGAGGCTGGCGAGATGCGAGAAGCCTTCCGCGGCCTTCGATTTCGGGTCGAGTTCGGTGATCATCTGACCGTTATTGGCGGCCTTTCCGAACAATTGCGGCTCGAACGGCAGGACCAGGGTGGGCGGGGTGCCCAGCGCCTCTGCGAAGTCCTTGATCGGTATTTCCGGACGCTTGGGCATGCCGGCCATGTTGATGACCACACGCGGCGGCTCGTCGTTCGGACGGGCGCCGGACACCAGGTCGAACAGGTTCTTGGCATTGCGCAGCGAGGCAAGGTCGGGCGAGACGGTCACCACCACCTGGTCGGCAGCCAGCAGGGTCTGCTTGACCCAGGGCGTCCAGATGTGTGGCAGGTCAAGCGCCACGTATGGGGCCTGGCGGCGGACTTTTTCCAAAACAGTTTCATAGTCCTGCGGACCGAAATCCCACTCGCGGTCGAGCGTGGCCGGGGCCGAGAACAGGCTGAGACGGTCGGTGCAGCGGACCAGAAGGCGATCAAGCAGCGCATCATCGAGTCGGTCCGGCTCGGCCAGTGCGTCGCCCAGCGTCTGGGCGGGGTCCTGATTGAAATCGAGCCCCGCCGTGCCGAAAGACAGATCCAGATCGACCAGGACCGCGTCAGACTGCATGCCTTCTGTCATGGCCCAGGCGCAATTGTGCGCGATGGTCGATGAGCCGACACCGCCCTTGGAGCCGACGAAGGCGATAGTCTTTCCGGCGAAGGGTTGCTCAGGGTCGAGGAAGAGTTCGGAGATGGTGCGGATGACGTGCATCGGCGTCATCGGTGGCACCAGATATTCACTGACACCGCGCTTCATCAACTCGCGGTAGAGGCTGATATCGTTGGCCGCGCCGACGATGATCACCTTGGTCTCCGGATCGCAGACCCCGGCCAGCTCCTCGAGCTGATCAAACAGGCCGCGGCCACGCATGCCGCTCTCGATGATCAACAGATTCGGTGTCGTCTCGTCGTGATAGCGCTCGATTGCTGCGGGCAATCCACCCAGCTCGACCGTGACATGGGCCTTGGCGAGGCGCCGGTCGCCGGCCGCATTGTGGATCAGGGCACCGGTTTCCGGGCGCTCGCAGAAAGCGCCGACAGAAATGCGCGGTACCGGCTGGTCGGGTACGTCGCTATCGACCTCGCCGTAGAGGGTTTCCCCGACCTGAAGGCCGGCAACTTCGTCCTGCAGGTCCTCGAACACCGGATCGATCACACGATCCTCGGGTTCTCCGGCAGGCGCGGGTCCGGTCTCCGCCAGGAACGGGTCATCATCAACAGTACCGTCAAGCGGCGCAGCGTTTCTCGGCCCACGCTCGAGTTCCTCACGGGTTGCTTCACCCAGCAGGAGACGCTCCACATCGGCGGCGTCCAGGAACGGGTCGTCACCATCCAGGAAAGGGTCTTGCTTCATTGCGCGATTTGCATCTGACATGCTGGGCCCTCCCTAGTTTCCGCTGCCGACACGGGACACGGCGCCACTCTCGTAATCGCTACGCTCGCTGGCCGTGGACTGGCCTTCGCGATATCCGTCGATCACCGTCTGGCGACGACCGGTATCGCTTGCATCCATATCGCGAGGCGCCACAAGATCGCGCGGATCGGCAACCATTGCGGCCAGGTTGACCGCCATGGCACAGCCGAAATTGGTGTGGTGCTGATTGTCGAACTCCAGCGCCATCTGGTCCCAGCTGCCATCGCACTCGGCCGGCGCTTCAGCGGCATAGCGGGTGAAGGAGAAGATCAGCTCACCATTCTGGCGACCGCGGGCGTCATAGGCACCGCCGGCAATCACCCGCCAGTCGATGCCCTGCTCGTAGAAGAAGCTGCGCGCTTCCGCGATGGCGCCGATCGCGGCGTCCTCATTGCCGGCGCCCTGGGGATAGCTGATCACCAGCGGGCCATGGCCGCGCGCCTTGTACTCGGCGGCAACCGCCGCAAGCATGCCCTGCTGGGCCCAGGTAAGACCGTTGTCACGCGGATCGACGGCGAAACCGGCCCGATAGGTTTCAGCCACGGCGCTGGCCTGCGGTGTTCCAAGGCCGGTTGGCGCAGTCGTCGCACAGGCTCCGAGTGTCACGAGGCCGGCCAGTCCGATCAGGGCACCGATTGTTTTCTTGTAGGCCACCATCACCAACTCCACTACTCGAACAGGAAGCCGACCGGACCGCTCCAGCCGCGATCACCCGTATCCGATCCGGGGACCGAATAGGCGCGATTGATGCGGCCAAAGAGCAAGCCCGAGGCTTCGCTGGCATTGCGGAAACCGTCCGCAGGCGTCTGCAACTGGTTCGGGTTCGTCGGATCGACCAGATAGGGTGTCACCAACACGACCAGTTCGGTCTCCTGGTTCTCATAGTCCCGCGAGCGGAACAGCGAGCCCAGGACCGGCAAGTTCTGGACGCCGGGAACCCCGTCGAGGTTCTGGCGTGTTTCTTCCTGGATCAGTCCGGCAAGGACCAGGCTGCCGCCGGACGGCAGCTCCACTGTCGTCTCGGCACGATTCACATTGAGCGCCGGGATCGTCAGGCCGGGAACCGTCCCGATGACATTGCCGTCATCGTCGAGGACATTGTTTGACTGGAAGGTGAGCGAGCCCTGGCTGGTCAGCTCCGAGACTTCCGTCGAGATCCGCAAGGAGATGCGGCCCTCGGACAGGACCACCGGGGTGAAACCGAGGCCAACACCGAAGGGCTTGTATTCAATAATGATGTTACCGTCGCGGTCGCGACCGACCGGGACCGGAAATTCGCCACCGGCCAGGAAGTTGGCGCTTTCGCCAGTGATCGCCGTCAGGTTTGGCTCGGCCAGGGTGCGCACCAGTCCGACGCGTTCCATCGCCTGCAGCATGGCGCTGACCGATTCAACGCCACCGGTATTGCCGCTAAGCCAGTCGAGCGTGGCGCTGGTCCCGCCGAGGAAGCGGCCCACGCGCGAGAAATCAGGACTGGTCGAAACACCGAAGCCAAACTCACCGGTCGTGCCGGCGGTCGACAGGTTGACGCCCAGCTGGCGTACGATGGTGCGCTGCATCTCGACAATGCGGACGCGCAACATGACCTGTTCACGGGCTTCGACCGAGATCATCGACAGGATGTTATCGGGATTTTCGACCCAACGCTGGGCGATACGCAAGGCGGCGTCCGCGTCCGCCGCGCTGGGCGCACGACCGGACAGGACGATGTGGTCGTTCATGGCTTCGACCTCGACCCGCGCATTGGGGAGGAAGCGGTCGATGGATTCCTGCAAGGGCGACAGGTCGCGTTCGACCCGAAGATTCAGGTCCAATATCAATTGTCCGTTGGCGTCGAAGAAGAAGGCGTTCGTCTGACCGATGCCCATGCCCATGATATAGGCGCGACGCGGCGTGCGAACGATGGCTTCGACGACTTCCGGATTGGTAACCAGGACATCAGCGACATCGACCGGCAAATGCACCACCGCAGCCTTCGACAGAGGCAGGTCCAGTGTTTCGGAGACCGGCCCATTTCCCGGCTCGCGGATATAGACCTGCATCGTGTTGCCACGTTCGGTACCCGCCGGTTGGGCGTCGACCGGCGCGGCGAGGGCAAGGCTGGCCAGCAGGAGCAGGGTGCGGATCATCATCTCGGTCCTCATTCGTCCCCACCCAGCGCGACTTGCTGGGCACGGCCATAGCGGATCAGGGTGACGGAGCTGGAACGACGCTCCTGGAATGATTGTGACGGCTGCTCCGGCAGTTCACCGCCCGACACCAGGACGGGGGCACCGGAATTGTCGGTCAGGCTGCGCAGGACAAGGGCGATCTCGCCTCGGGCCACAGCCACGGATACGGCGCGCGCCTGATCCGGCGTCAGCTCAAGTGTGGCGGTTTCGCCAACGACGACATCATCATCGGCATCGCTCGAGAAGGATTGGTCGATCGCCAGTACGCGGGCATTCTCGACTATCGTGCGCGCAACAAAGGCCCGACTGGACCCGCGCCGCCCTTCGGCTTCTTCCTCAAAAGAGACAATCACATCGACGCGGTCATTGGGCAGGATAAAACCGCCGGCGCCTGTTTCGGCGGAAATCGGTACCGCGACGGCTCGCATGCCCGGAGTCAGGACAGCCGCCATGAAACCGGCATCGCCCGGCTGGACCAGACGGCGTCCGGTGATCGGCTCACCCTGGCTGATCGGTGCGCGGACGACCGAGCCGGCGAAGTCGGCGATGGTCTGGCCACGATTCTCGACGATATAACCTGGCGCCAGAGCCTCGTCGGGCCAGGCCTGCCAGTAGAAGTCGGCGGCACTGATTCGCTCGCCGATTTCGACGTCACGACGGGCTGCAAGGATGCGCACAGCGGGTCTTTGCTCGACCTCGACGACTTGCGGAGATTCGTTGCTGGACATGGCTTGGCGCACGAAAAAGGCCACAGCAACCGCAGCAAGGGCGGCAGCAGCAAGAATGGCTATGCGGACGGCGTTCATCAGGCGTCTCGAACCTCTCAGGCACACGAATACGTGTGCTAGGAGACGCTGAAATCCTCAAAGTCGCGTTAATGCTTTGCGGAGAATACCGCCTAACCCGACCTTTTGTCAGAGCCGCTAAAACCCCATTCAATTGCGCTTAAAATGCGCTCCAGAATACGGTGTTTGGCAGACTCCAGAACACCCCCGCCGCAATGGCGATTCCGTAGGGGACCGGGGCATTTATCGCCAGCGCGGTACCTTCGACCCGGCTGCCCAGCGCAGGCAGGCGCGGCGCCAGCCAACGCAAAGCCAGAAGGAGGATAACCAGCGCTCCGCCGGCGAGCACGGTATGGATTAGAAATGCAAGGATTTCCGGCCAGCCGAACCACAGGGCTGCGGCCGCGAACAGTTTGGCGTCGCCACCGCCTATCCAGCCCGGCGCGAACAGGGCAAATCCGATCACCAGCGCGATCAGACCACCCAGCAGATGATTGCCGGCCTCGCCCCATCCCAGTCCGGCGGCGAGGGCCGCGGCGGGGAAAGTCAGGATCACCAGCCCGCTCAACCAGTTCGGGATAGTGAAGCTGGTCGCGTCATAAAATGCGGCGGCGATCATCAATCCCGCCAGGACCAGTATCGTGATCTGCATCAACATGCGTCAAATCCCCGTTCGCTTGTCGCGTTGAAGACTGACGGCGAAGGCTTAATGACCGGTTGGCAAAACGAAACGGGGCCGCTCCGATTGGAGCGACCCCGCTTGTCGTGTCACGTGTGACGGACGCTTAGAGCGCGCCGGCAACCGTGTTGAAGTTGTCGCTGACGCCCGTACCCAGGGCCGTCACGGCGCCGATGATGACAACGGCGATAAGGGCGGCAATCAGGCCGTACTCGATCGCGGTGGCGCCAGACTCGTCTTTGAAGAAACGTGAAATCATTTTCATTGGTATTACTCCCGTGTTTTTTTCCCAACCATCAGGAGCCGATCCGTCCCGACCCCTCCTGAACGAGACCCAATAAACACGAGAAGGATTTCAGCCGAGTAAAAATTCGTACTTAACAAAATCTATAAATGCGGCAAAGTTCGCTATAGTTAATACTTGGATAATTCACCCCTCCAATTCAGAATACAAATTTTGGCAGCAGCGTTTAGAAAAGATTCAGACGCGCGCGCGAGGATGGCCATCACGTTTTCCACTCGCGGCTCGGAGCCCTGCCATGTTCAACCGGATTGCCACAGCTATCACCCTGGCGATTGTTTGCGTCGCCCCCGCGGCCGCTCACGATCTCGCGGTCCCGGTCGAGCACGCGGAAGTGATCCGTCTGCCCGCCGAAGCCTCGGCAATCGTGGTTGGCAACCCGTCCATCGCGGACGCCATGGTCCATGACGGCCGCACACTTGTCGTGACGGGGCGTCTGCAAGGCCGCACCAATGTCATCGCGCTCGATCGCGTCGGTCGCATCATCTACGAGCGCGACATCGTCGTCTCGAATCCTGTCGAGGGCCAGGTCGCCCTGTTCCGCGGTCCCAACCAGAGCACGCTGTCCTGCGGCGCGGTCTGCGACGAGATCCCGCGCGTCGGCGGCGACCCGACCCGCACCGAAGTTCTCACCGATCAGCAAGGTGCACGTCTGGCGACCGTTGATGCCGCGATGGCGGGCGACGCGCCACAATAAGCAACACAATACTCAGCACGGTCCGCACATTGTCCGGACCCTTGAAGGGCAATCCGTCATGACCCGCGCGTCAGACATGGCATCGACAAACCGGCCGGCATCGCGCATCGCGCGTTTCGCGCGGGCTCGCTCCGGCGCGACCGCGGTCGAATTCGCCATGATCGGCGCGCCCTTCTTCATGCTTCTGTTCGCAATGATCGAGATCGCCGCGGTCTTCTTCACCGGCACCGTTCTGGAAAATGCGGTGCTCGAGTCGGCCCGGAAAATCCGAACCGGCGAGGCTCAAACGGGCGGCATGTCCCAAGCCGGCTTTCGACAGGAAGTCTGCGCGCTTATCGAAGCGGTCGCCAATTGCGACAATCTGGAGATTGACGTCCAGGTCTTCGAGGACTTCGACAATGTTGACCAGTCCAGCCCGATCCAGGAAGACGGCACCATCGACACCGACGATTTCGGCTGGGAGCCAGGCGATGCCGGCGACATTGTCCTGGTGCGTGTCTTCTATCGTTGGTCCTTGATGACGCCGAATTTCGGCGGCGCCCTGTCCAACATGGAGCACAATCAGCGCTTGATCACCTCGGCCACGGTTTTCCGCAACGAGCCGTTCGATGACTAGATCGCTCCTCAGCTCTATCGGTCGCGTCCTGGCAAGTGCTCTGGGTCGCTTTCGTGACGATCGCCGCGGCGTTTCCGCGGTCGAGTTCGCCTTGATCGCGCCCTTCATGATCCTGCTCTATCTCGGCTCGGTCGAGATCAGCCTGGCCCTGTCCATCGACCGCAAGATCACGTCGGTCTCCAGCGCCCTCGCCGACCTGGTGGCCCAGGATGATGTCATCACCGACGACGAAATATCCGACATCCTCAATGCCGGTGCGGTGATTGTCGCCCCGTTTGACCCGGTTCCCCTGGAAATCCGTATCACCTCGATCCTGATGGATGCGGCCGGCGAGGTCGAAGTTCAATGGTCCGACGCTGACGGCATGTCACCCTATGCCGAGGGCAGCGCGATCTCGGTGCCGGACGGTGTCCTGGAACGCAATCGCTCGGTGATCATGGTGGAGGTCGAATACCGCTATGAGACGATGTTCGGCGAACTGGGCGTCAATCATTTCGATATCTCGGAAATCTTCTACCTGCGCCCTCGCCGGTCGATCGTGGTGTCGCGCAGCTAGGCGAACAGCGCCGCTATACGGGACGGCAACTCGCCGGACCCGAGCGCCCGCCCGTCCAGCCCGGTCACTGGAACAGCGCCAAACGCGGCATTGGTGACGAAGACAGCCTCGGCGCCTTCAAGCACATCCAGTCCGAAAGCACCGGTCTCGACCGGCATCGAATCCAGGATTTCCGCGCGCACCGTTCCGGCCAGGACACCGCAAGCCGTCGCCGGCGTGTAGATCTCGCCGCCGATCAGCCAGAACAGGTTGGCGCAATCGCAGCCGGATACATTGCCACGCGTATCCAGCAGCAGGGCCATGTCGGCGCCCTGTCCGCGTGCCTGACGTCGGGCCTGGATATTGTCCATATAGGAGAGTGTCTTGTGACGCGCGGCGAGGCTGGCCGGCGAGCGCCGGATTTCGCTGAGCCCCAGCCGGACCGAGGCCGGCGGCGTCGAACGCGGAGCGGCAGTCAGGGTCAGCGAGGGTACCAGCTCGTCCGGCCGATCCAGGCCCCGAAGCCCGGGCCCTGATGTGAGGGTCAGGCGCACAATGGCGTCCTTCAGGGCATTGCGGGCCACCAGTTCTGCGACCAGCTCGGCAATGCTGTCGCTGTCGCGCGGCCCGGGCAGGCCCAGCTCGGCCGCGCTGCGGGTCAGCCGCGCCATGTGGCGGTCCAGCCGGACCACCTTGCCCTTGATCACATGCAAGGTCTCGAACAACCCGTCGCCCAACAGGACGCCGCGGTCCGCCAGTGCCCAGCCGGTCTGTCCGGCTTCCAGCCATTCCCCGTCCTTGAAGGCAATGCCCGTCATGACTCCCCCGCTCCCAGCGCCCGGCGCAAGGCCGACACCTTGGTCAGTGTTTCCTCATACTCCGAGACCGGGTCGCTGTCGGCGACAATGCCGCCACCCGACCGCAGGCTGGCGCACCAGCCACCACCCTCTTCATCCCGACGCAGGGCCGCCGTCCGGATCATGACATTGAGATCCATATCGCCGCTGTCACAATCGATCCACCCCAGCGCACCGCAATAGGCGCCGCGCGGTTCGCCTTCCAGTTCAGAGATGATTTCCATCGCCCTCACCTTGGGCGCGCCGGTGATCGAGCCCGGCGGGAAGCTGGCCGCCAGCAGGTCGAGCACGTCATGATCGGCCGCCAACTCGCCTTCGACCACCGAGACCAGATGGTGGACATTGGCATAGCTCTCGATGTCACACAGGGCCGGCACCCGGACCGAGCCGGGACGGCAGACGCGTGACAGATCATTGCGCATCAGATCGACGATCATCAGGTTCTCGGCCCGATCCTTGGCGCTGGCCGACAGTTCCGCCGCCAATTGCCGGTCCTCGACCGGGTCGGCGGCCCGCCGCCGGGTACCCTTGATCGGTCGCGCCTCGATGCGCCCGCCATCAACCCGCAGGAAGCGTTCGGGCGAATTGGTCAGCACGATCCGGTCGGCGTCGAGACAGAGATAGGCTGCGTGCGGGGCGGGTGAATGCGCGCACAAACGCCGGAAGACCGGCCAGGGCGTGTCTGCCGGGTCGAGACGGACATCGAAGGCCTGGGACAGGTTGACCTGAAAGACATCGCCGGCATGGACATAATCACGCGCCTTGCGCGCCGCGGCGAGATAGGTGTCGCGATCCCAGCGCGGCGACCAGTCGGCAGTCCCGGCAGGGACTGGCAGGTCAGTGGACGCATCAACCGCCTCGATCGCCGCGGCCATCTCTTGTGCCGCTTCGCGCGAGTTGCCGCGTACCACTAGCGTCCCCGCACCCCGGTCGAACTCGGCCCAGGCCGGATAGTGGGCCATCGCCAGCGGCGGCCAGCGCGGATCGAGATCGGGCAGGCGCTCGAAGGCGGCGGCAAGATCATAACCCAGCAGTCCGGCCCACATGCCGCCATCACGCCGGGCGACGGCCGCGAACCGGTCGAAGCCTTCCCGGCCCTCGCCGACCAGAACCTGGTCGGGTGACACAAACAGACGCGCCCGCTCCTGCCGCCCGTCATGCAGAAGCAAGGCGTGCGGCTGGTCGCTCCACGGCGTGAACGCCGTGACCGGATCACGCCAGGCAAGTGAAACTTCGTGTCGGGAAACCGCCATCGGGCGCGCGCGGCCTAGCCCGTCAGCCAACGCGCACGCAGCGCATCCCGCTCGTGCTCGGCAATGCCCAGATGATCGCGCACATAGTGATCGACCCCGCCCATCACCTCGAAGGCCTGGCGCAGGTAATCGCCATCAACGCCCAGGAAGGTGCGCATCATGGCCGGCTCCATGGCCTGGCCGTAATCGGCCAGCACGCGTTCGCGAATACGCGGGATGATGGCGTCGAAATCGACCGCCTGGTTGGTCAATTCGTAATCGGCGACAATGGTGTCGGCATCGACCCCCAACTCATCGAGAATGATGGCGCAGAAAATCCCGGTCCGGTCCTTGCCGGCAGCGCAATGGACCAGGAAACCGGCTTCGGCATCGCCAGTCGCCAGGGCCCGGTAGGCGTCGCGATAGACATCCTGATTGCCCGCTTCCATCGGGATCCGCCGATAGGCCGAGAGCATGTAGTCGCGCACGCCTTCGGTCGTGTGCACGCCGGTGCGCAGAAAGCGCAGATGCGGCGGCTCGCCGGCATCACCCTTGTCAGACGCCAGTACGCGCGGCGCGATCGGGTCGGGCCAGTTGGACGGTTCATTGGTGCGTTCGCGCGGCTTGCGCAGATCGGCCACAACCTGGATGCCCAGCCCGCCGATATGATCCCAGTCAGGATCACTGGCGCGGGAAAAATGGCCGGAGCGATAGAGCCCCGTCTTCACCCGCGCGCCATCAAGGCCGTCATAGCCGTGAAAGTGCCGGAAATTGTGGACGCCCTCGAGCGGTGTAATGCGTGTCATGTATCGGAGGTACGCAATCACCTGCCCCGCGACAAGGCTGCCGCCCGACAAAATCCGTTGACGGCTGAATACACCGCCAACAGGCCTGACGGGATCAACCGACCTCCGCCTCGCCTATTTCCTCCAGGAGGCGACGATACTGCCCGATCAGGAAGCGCTCCTGCGAGGCCAGTTCGGTAAAGCCGATCTGGGTGAAACGCAGGCTGGGCACGAGGTCCTGGGGGCTCATGATCTGCGGGCCGGAAAACATCAGTTCGACAATTTGCCGCCAGGTCGATTCCACGCCATAGGCCTGCATTTCATAGATGCGGGCTACTTCCGACACGCGCTCATAAGGCAGCACATTCAGCCGACCATGTTGCTGCGCATGTTCCCAGGCAAAACGCGACAGACCGGGCGCATTGACCCCGCGTGGCAGGACTCTCGGGAATTCGTCGAACAACACGCCCTCGGCCAGTTCCGGCGAGGCTTCGATCTCTGCCAGCCGCGCGCCGATCCGCTCGACCACTTCTTCGTGATAGGCGACGACATCTTCCAGCGCCTCGATATTGGCCTCGATCTCGGCCACCACACGCCCCATCGCCGCCTCGGCGGCGCGCCGGTCGGCCACATCCTCACGCCATTCATTGACCAGAAAACCGAGCACCACCGCAAAGACGATAAGCGTCCCCTCGACCACGGCGCGACCGAACCAGGAGGGGAGTGAGGGCGTGTTGGCAGTCGACATGGGCAGGTCCGGTATTGTTTCAGACGAGACTATGCAGAATTGCCGCCGGACAACAACAGGACTGACAAGGCTTGAGTCCCGGACAGCGTCTCCCCGACCTGACGGGGTTACAGGACGCGCGAGGCGCGAAGGCCTCCTTATTCACTTGTCAGCCTACCAGCCGCGTCCCCCGTTCCCCCCCTACCTGAACGGCGGCTCGTCGAAGCTGCGCAGTTTGCGTGAATGCAGGGCCTCGCCCTCGTCGCGTTTGAGGATTTCCACCGTCTCGATTCCGGCGGCCAGGTGCTCCGACACCGAGCGCTGATAGAAGAGATTGGCGGCGCCGGGCAGTTTCAGCTCACCATGCAACGGTTTGTCGGAGACGCAGAGCAGCGTGCCGTACGGCACACGCAGGCGCAGGCCATTGGCAGCTATCGTGGCGGATTCCATGTCAACGGCAATGGCGCGAGACTGGTTGATGCGCCGCGCCTGGGCGGCATAGCGCAGCTCCCAGTTGCGGTCGGCATAGGTGGCGACGGTGCCGGTGCGCAGACGTGCTTTCAGCGCTTCGCGATTATCGCCGGAGACCGACGCAACGCCCTGTTCCAGAGCGATCTGGATCTCGGCGATCGGCGGGATCGGGACTTCCAGCGGAAGGTCCTCATCCAGCACTGCGTCATAGCGCAGATAGGCGTGGGCCAGCACATAATCCCCAAGGCGCTGCGAGTGACGCAGCCCGCCGCAATGGCCGATCATCAGCCAGCACTGGGGGCGCAGAACGGCGAGATGGTCGGTGATCGTCTTGGCGTTGGACGGGCCGACCCCGATATTGACCAGGGTGATGCCGCGACCGCCCGGGGCGATCAGGTGGTAGGCCGGCATCTGGAAACGGCGCCAGGGCGCGCCCTCGACCACGGCATGGGCGTTCGGCGTATCGGCATCGACGCGCACATTGCCGGCCGCCGAAAAGGCCTCGTAGTGATTGTCTTCCTTCAGCTGGCGGATCGCCCAGGCCGTGAAGGCGTCGACATAGCGGTGGTAATTGGTGAAGAGGATGAATTGCTGCGTGTCCTCATAGGGCGTGCCGGTGTAGTGGCGCAGCCGCTGCAGCGAATAATCGACCCGGGGTGCCTCGAACAGGGAGAGCGGCTTGACCGCTTCCTGCTGCATCACCTTGAGCCCGTTGGGCAGGTCATCATTGACCTTGGACAGGTCGGCATAAGGGAAGTGGCGGACCAGATCAGCCGGCGAGGCCGCGTCCATGTCCAGATCGTCGGCGCCGTCGAGCACATAGGAGAAGGGGATCTCCGTCTCTGACGGCCCGGTCTCGATGGTGATCTCGTACTGGTCGGCCAGCAGGGTCAGTTGCTCGATCAGATAATCGGCGAACAGCTCGGGATGGGTGATGGTGGAGGCGTAGAGCCCGGTATCGGTAAACTTGCCGAAGGCGCGGCTGACCGGCGGCGGCGGGCCGTCCGGCTCATAGGTCACGCGCAGTTCGGGATAAACAAAAGCCCCCGACTTTCGCGTCGCTTCCGACGGCGGCGGTCCGCCATCAAGGAAGGTTTTCAACGCGGTCTGGAGGCGTTCAACGGACGTCTGGTAGAGCGCTTCGAGTTGCTCCACCGCTTCAGCGGGTGTCTTTGCGACCTTATAGTCTTTTTTCATCGCCGCTCTCATGCCCGATTTTGCGCGCCGGATAAAGGGCAAACCCGCTTCCCGGAAATGCAGACTGCCAAAACTCCATGACAGTCGTATTCAGAGATTGGCGTCGCGGCTTTGAACGGATATGCACGCCGGTTGCCCGGCACGGGCATAAGAACGGAGAATTCAACATGGAACATGCGCAAAGTTGGGTCGTCCTGAAATTTGGCGGCACCAGCGTTAAATCGCTGGCTGATTGGCGTGTGATTTCGAAACGGATCGAAGCGGTGAGGGCTGAGGGCAAGCGCGTCTTCGTCGTCCATTCCGCCATCGCCACCATCTCCAACCTGCTCGACACGCTGGTCGCCCGCGCCGTCGAGGGTGAGGGCGAGGCCGAGCTGGCCGCGATCAAGGCGCGCCACCTGGAGCTCGCCGACGAGCTGGGTGTGGACGGCAACAACCTCCTCGCCGACCATTTCGACGCGCTGACCCGGCTTCGCGCCGGCCTGGCGCTGACCGGCGATGCCTCGCCGCGCCTGAAAGCGCGCATCATGGCCCAGGGCGAGCTGATGGCGACCCGCCTCGGCCAGGCCTGGCTGGCCAGGGGCGGCACCGACTCGATCTGGCTGGATGCGCGCGACCACCTCGCCGCCCTGCCCGCCCCGGGTGCGCGCGGCTATCTGGCCGTCGATTGTGAGCATGACCGCGATGACGAACTGCTGCGCCTGTGCGCCGAACTGCCGCCGGTCGTCGTCACGCAAGGCTTCATCGCCCGGCGCGAAGATGGAGATACGGCCCTTCTCGGGCGCGGCGGATCGGATACTTCGGCCAGCTATTTCGCCGCCAAGCTGGGCGCCGAGCGGATCGAAATCTGGACCGATGTGCCCGGCTTCTTCTCGGCCGATCCGCGCCTGACCGGTGCCGCCCGCCAGATCCGCTCGCTCGCCTATGCCGAAGCCCAGGAACTGGCCTCGATGGGCGCCGGCGTGCTGCATCCGCGTGCCATCTCACCGGTCCGCAAGGCCGGGATCGAAATGCAGGTGTTGTGCACCCACCGCCCGGACATGTCCGGCACCACCATCTCGGTCAATCCGTCCGAGGACGCGCCGCGCCTGAAAGCGGTATCGGTCAAGCAGGGCGTGCGCCTGATCACGCTGGAAACCGACGGCATGTGGCGCGCTTCGGGCTTTTTGTCGAAAGCCTTTGAACCCTTCGCCCGCCACGGCGTCTCGATCGACCTGGTCTCGACCTCGGAAACCTCCGTCACCGTCTCGCTGGACGATGATCCGGGCCTGACCCCGGACGTGCTCGGCGCGCTGGAGGACGACCTGGCCGAAATCGCCCGCGTCGAAATCATCGAGAATTGCGCCGCCGTCAGCCTGGTCGGTCGCGGCGTGCGCGCCCTGCTGGCCCAGTTCGGCCCGGCGATGGAGGCCTTTGCCCATTATCCGGTCCGCCTGGTCTCGCAAGCGGCCAACGATCTCAATCTCACCGTTGTTGTCGATGGCGACCAGGGCAAGCCACTGTGCCGCCGCCTGCACGACCAGCTGATCCAGCCCAAGCCGATGGACAGGACCTTCGGCCCGTCCTGGCGCGAGATCGGCGAAAACCTGACCGAGACCGCCCCGGCGGGAACCGGCACCTGGTGGCGCGCCAAGCGTCAGGCCCTGCTGGATCTCTGCCCGGTTGATGGCGCGACCTATGTCTACGACCTCGAGACCGTGAAAACGCGCGCCTCGGCCGTTGCCGGTCTCAAGGGGCTGGATCGTGGCTGGTATGCGATGAAGGCCAATGGCCATCCCGACATGATCCGCACCGCGGTTGCGGCCGGGCTGGGCGTGGAATGCGTCTCGATCAACGAAGTCCAGGCCGCCCGCAAGGCGGTGCCGGACCTGCCGGTCGACCGCATCCTCTTCACCCCCAATTTCGCGCCCAGGGCGGAATACGCCCAGGCGCTGGAGATGGGCATCCACCTGACCCTGGACGGTCTGCACCCGCTGCGCGCCTGGCCGGAGATTTTCAAGGGCCGCAAGATCACGCTGCGGATCAATCCCCAGCGCCCGGAAGGTCATCACAAACATGTCCGCACGGCCGGGCCGGAGGCCAAATTCGGTCTGCATGCCGACGAGCTGGTTGAGGCGCGCGACCTCGCGAAGAAGGCCGGCGCCATCATCAACGGCCTGCACGTGCATTCCGGCTCGGGGATTTCCGATCCCGATCACTGGCGCCGTGTCGGCCTCTTCCTGGTGGACACCGCCCGCGACATGCCCGATGTCGAAATCCTCGATCTCGGCGGCGGTCTCTCGGTCGATGAAGCCTCCGGCGTGCGCCGCATCGACATGGCGGCGCTCGACCAAGTCCTGACCGACCTCAAGACGGCCCATCCCAGATACCAGCTCTGGATCGAGCCGGGCCGCTATATCTCGGCCGAGTCGGGCGTACTGCTGGCCCGCGTCACCCAGCTCAAACACACACCGGATGCGCGCTTTGTCGGCATCAATACCGGCATGAACTCACTCATCCGCCCGGCGCTTTACGGTGCCCGCCACGAGATTGTGAACCTGACGCGGCTCGACGAAGCGCCCGCCTGGATCGCCGACATTGTCGGCCCGATCTGCGAAACCGCCGACCGGTTGGGCGCCCAGCGCCTGATGCCGGAGACGCAGGAAGGCGATGTCATCCTGATCGCCAATGGCGGCGCCTATGGGCGGGTCATGGCGTCGAGCTATAATATGCGCGAACCGGCGGGTGAGGCTGTGATTTAGACGCCCTCCTCTCCCCGACCCTGCGTTTTCATCCTGGATGGAAACGCAGGGCGGCGGCCGAAGCGCATGCGCAAGCTCGCATACAGTGTCAGACCAATGACCGTCAGCACTGGAGCCGACAATGCCAGCGGCGAGCGCAGGACGGGCGGCAGTACGGAATTATTGCCGAAGAAGAAGATGAAGCTGGCGATGAAGAGGGCAAAGCCCATGCGCCAGACATGCCGGGTCAGGCGCTGGCGGTCATTCGCCGGGCCGCGCCGCAGGGACAGGACATCAATGCCGGCAATCCAGAACGCCACACCGCCAAGACTGTAGAAAGCCATGGGCGGCAAGTCGTTTAATGTGCCCGAGGGCAGGCTGGCGACCACCAGGCCGGAGCCGACCGCCGCGATGGCGACGAGGGAGATAAGGCCGGCGGCGACCCGCTCAGCCAGACCCGTAATCCGGGCGGCGGCCATCCAGCCGGTCGTCACGGCATGCCCGGCCAAGAGGGCGAGGAAGGCGGTGAACAGGATTGAGCGCGACAGGCTCATATACAGGCCACTGGCGCAAAGCAGCAGCATCGAGACCACAAATACCCGCCCGGCCAGGCGATGCGAAGTCCCGCCCTTGCGGACAAGAAAGGGCGTGCCGCCAGCAAGGAGGCAGATCACACCGACGAGGAAATGGAGCTGTCCGACAAGCGGCAGGCTGCTGATGGTGCTGATCATGACGCCGTTCCCGGATGACGGCGCGACCGCTTCAACAGCGTGCGAGCGAGGAATAACAGGATCAGCAAGGCCGTCAGCCCCTCGGGCAGGGACAGCAAGCCGCTCTCTCGCAACGCCTCGGGAAAGACACGGGCACCCGGTCCGGTGAAGAAGGACCCGACCGCAATGAAATAGGCCAGACCCATGCGCCAGAGATGGCGGGCGATGCGGTGACGCGGGGAGACGGGGCCGCGCACCAGCAAGGTCAGATCGGCGATTGCACCCATCGCGGTCATCATGGCCAGCATCAGATAGTCCTCGGCGGCAAAACCGAACAGGCGGCCGGTCTCTGTCTGGAAGGCCATGACAGCCAGCGTCGTCAGTCCAGCCAGTCCGAAGAGGATGGCGGCCAGGGCCGTCCATTCGAAGGCACCAGGCCGGTGGGTCCGCCAGCGCGCGGTACGCCATCCGGTCAGAACCAGATAGGCGGCCAGCAGCCCGGCGAAGGCAGTGATCAACAGGCGTTCAGGATCCAGAAGGCCAATCACCGCGCCCGACAGGGCCGTTGCCAGCATCGAGACCAGGAAGAGCGATCCGGCAGCCCGGTGGATGGACTTGCCCTTGGGGGCCAGGAAAGCCATCCCGCCAGCGGCGACACAGAGCGTGCCGGTGAGGACATGAAAGAGTGTGAGCAATTCGGGCGTCATGCTGGATTCCTGATTTGGCCTGTGTCAGAGAGCGAGGCTCGCAACATGTCGGTTTGCGAATATTTGCGCGCCTCGCCCTGCAGGCGCGGACACCGGACATGTCCGGGCCAGCCGGTCCGGACAGGCAAACTCCAGCAAGGCGCATTGCCCGCATGAGCCCATCCGCCTCTCTAGACCTGCTGCCATTTGCCCTCGCCTCGGCAGCGAGCGGGCAGGCCCTGCTCTGCCTTCTTGTTGTGTTGACCGGCCAGTCCAGCCCATTGCCGCGCCGCTGGCTGGCTGGGTTTTTCACCATGCTCGCCATCCTCGCTTCCGGTCCGGTCGTGGCGGCGATGCTGCCCAGCGGGCAAGCGCTGATGGCCGGTCTCCTGCTGGTCGCACTCTACGCCCTGCCACCGCTCTTCTGGGGTTATGTGACGGCCCTGACACGGCTGGGCCCGGACGCGCCTCGACCGCTTTCGCTCTGGCATTGGGTCGGGCCGGGACTGGCCCTGGCCTGTGCCGGGCTGATCTGGACGCTGCCCGCGGGAAGCGTCGATTTCATCCTGGCGACCGGCGAGCTGCCGGGCGGAACCCACGCTGCGGCAACTGTCTTTTGCGTCTTCGTCCTCGTGCTGGCCTGGAACCTGGTGTCGGGCGTCTATGTCCACCGCATCCTGTCCCGTCTGAACGCCTATAGACGCGCCCTGCGCGACCATTTCTCCAATACCGAACGCCGCGAACTGGCCTGGCTTCGGGTCATGATTGTCGCGATCGTCGCCGTCTGGCTGGCCGTCATGGCGGTGCTTGTCTGGGACAATCTGGTCGCCAGCCTGTCGCTTCCGCCGGTTGTCGGCAGCCTCTTGGTCATGCTGCTGACGGCGATGCTGGCCGCGCGTGGCCTGTCACAATTCCCGGGCCTGGCGACGGTCGAGCGGGTCGACGGGGGCACGAATGTCGACGCGCCGGATGATGAGACGCAAGCAGAAAACAGATCGGCCAAATATCGCAAGTCAGCCCTCGAACCGGATCACGCCGCCCGCATCGCCGCGCGCATCGAAGCCGTCATGGTCAAGGACGCGCTCTATCTCGACCCCAACCTGTCGCTGCCGAAACTGGCCAAGGCCATCGCCGTACCGGCCAATCTGGTCTCCCAGGTTCTTAACCAGAACCTCGACACCACTTTCTTCGACTACGTCAATCGCTGGCGGATCGAGGCGTCGCTGCCAAGGGTTCTCGCGGGCGATGCGACCGTCCTGACCATCGCGCTTGATGTCGGCTTCAACGCCCGCTCGACCTTCTATACCGCCTTCAAGGCGGTTACCGGCCAGACCCCAGGCCAGTGGCGGGCCAGCCAGAGCACTGAGCCGGGATAGGGCGGCACGGACTGTCGCCCGCCCTTGGCGCATCAATGGCACGCCTTGTTCAGGGCTGCGAGGCGCCAGTAATTATAGGGCAAGGGTGCCAGGAAGCCGGCCAGCAGCATGATTGGAATGACCCACCAGGTCAGCATCGCGCCGCCGGTCAGCCAGACATCGACGCCATTCATCACCGCTTCCATGGCGATCATCGAGATGAAGGACATGCCGATGGCCGTCTTGAAAGCCGTGGCCAGCGCCATCTGCCGTGACAGGATAACGGTTTCCAGCGCAATCGAAGTCAAGAGCCCGTTGATGATGGCCAGCGTCATGATCGCCAGGGTCGGCCAGCCGATATCAAAAACCTGGAAGACGGCAATCGTGCCGAAATCTCCGATCGAACATCCCAGCAGGCACCAGGCCGTATTCTGTGACGCCGCGCGCCAATGGCCCGGATTCGACCAGAAGGCCGGTCGGGCGATCGAGAAGGTCGGGGCAGACATGTCATGCTCCTTTGTCAGCAACCGTGCTGGACGCTAATGCTTCCAGTAACTGGAAGGTCAAGGAGGGATGAATGAAGATCAGCGACGCCGCCAGGCGCGCCGGGCTGCCGGTCAAAACCGTCCGCTATTATGCCGATATCGACCTTGTCCGGCCGCCGGGACGGACAGACAGCAATTACAGGGACTATGACCCGGCAGCGCTGGCCAAACTGGTCTTTGTGCGCCGCGCCCGCGATTTCGGCTTCTCCATCCCGGAATGCCGAAACTTGCTCGCCCTCTATGAGGACCGTGACCGCTCGAGCGCCGATGTCCGCGCCCTCGCCGTCACCCATCTTGCCGAAATCGAGGAAAAACAACGCCAGCTCGCCGCCCTGCGCGACGAACTCGCCCATCTGGTGAGCGCCTGCCAGGGCAATGACCGCCCCGATTGCCCGATCCTGGATCGGCTGGAGGCGGAATAGCGGGGGGCTGGGCCGATTTTGCGTGCCACTACGCACACCACCCCGTCACCACCCACATTTTTCCCGGCCGAAGCCCCGCAAAAGCGGGGCGCAGAGCCGCGACCCACCGGCCTGGCTGGCCAGCGATGAGTCTCCCGTGGGTCCCGGATCGCGCTGATGCGCGTCCGGGAAAAATAGTAGGGGTTGGTTTGGGGAAAGGCGCGCGCGGCGCATTCCCCGCCCTAAACTCCTTGCCGGGAGTTCGCCGTATCGGGTTCTTCAGCTCAAGGGTGAAACCGCGGAGCGGGGCCTGCGGCGCCCTTGACCTGAAGAACCCGATACGGCCCGCTGGCTGACAAGAGGTTATGGATGTTTGTGCGCGTGGGCGCCTGGATAACAAAAGGCCCCCGGCGTCTGCCGAGGGCCCTCTGATACGGTTCGGATGGCGACGGATTACTCCGCCGGCTCTTCCGTCTTCTCCACCTTCATCTTGTCGAACATGCCCCACACGCCTTCATCGCCGTGCCAGTCGCCCTTGGTGGCGCCTTTGGAGTATTCGGTGGCTCTCGCTTCGAAGAAGTTGGCGTGCTCGACGCCGTTGAGGATTTCCGACAGCCACGGGAGCGGGTGTTCCTTGACGCCGTAGATCTTGGGCAGGCCGAGCTGGCCGAGACGCCAGTCGGCGATGTAGCGGATATAGGTCTTGATATCGTCCGGCGTCATGCCTTCGACGTCACCGGCCTCGAAGGCCAGGTCGATGAACTTGTCTTCCAGGCCGACCACGGTGCGGCAGCACTCGGTGATGTCGTCCTTGACCTCCTGGGTCAGGGCACCGGTCTCCTCGGCGAAGGCGTGGAAGAGCTTGATCATGCCTTCGCAATGCAGGCTCTCATCACGGATCGACCAGGTCACGATCTGGCCCATACCCTTCATCTTGTTGAAGCGCGGGAAGTTCATCAGCATCGCAAAGGAGGCGAACAGTTGCAGGCCTTCGGTGAAGGCGCCGAACATCGCGACGGTGCGCAGGATGTCGGCTTCGTCCTCGACGCCGAAGCGCTGCATGTAGTCATGCTTGTCGGCCATGGCCTGGTATTCCATGAAGGCCGAGAACTCCGAGTCCGGCATGCCGATCGTCTCCAGCAGGAGCGCATAGGCGGCAATGTGGATCGTCTCCATGTTGGAGAAGGAGGCCAGCATCATCTTCACCTCGGTCGGGCGGAAGACGCGGCTGTAACGCTCCATGTAATTGTCATTCACCTCGACATCGGACTGGGTGAAGAAGCGGAAGATCTGGGTCAGCAGATTGCGCTCGCCATCATTGAGCTTGGTCGCCCAATCCTTGCAGTCCTCGCCGAGCGGGACTTCTTCCGGCATCCAGTGGACCTGCTGCTGCTTCTTCCAGAAGTCATAGGCCCACGGATAGCGGAACGGCTTGTAGGAATGCGAGGTGGTCAGGAGGCCGGGAAGTTTCGCGGTTTCAGTGGTCATGGTCTTGGCTCTCCTGCTTGGCGCTGGCAGCCCACATGGCGCGCGCCCGAATCATTGCGATGAACACAACATATTGTGTTCGTGGTTTCCAAATCGTCTACAGCTTGATGAAGCCATGACTGATCGCGACTGTGGAAACTGCCCGATTCCCCTGTTCATGGGCAGGGTTGGCCACATCACGATTTCTGTCAGAGGGTGGCGCGTCGCAGGCCTCGGCCCCTACCAGCGCCAGTTCACCGTCACCGCGCCGAATTCCTCGGTTTCGTCGAAGGCGCGAACGCCGGCGACATGGCGGTATTCGCGGCGCACATAGGCCAGCGACAGATCGGCCTTGCCCATGCGCATGGCGATGCCGGCCTGGGCATCACCGATCACCTCACGCTGGGTGAGATACATGGCATTTTGAAAATCAACGCCGGCACCCGGATCGTACATCAGGGTTCGGCGGTCAGCCCCTGCAAAAACATACCATGCCGGGCTCTCGGACAAATTGTTCTGACGCAGATACTGTCCGACGCGCACCTCGGCACCGGCACTGGTCGCCGAACCGTCCGGCCCGACACTGACGGCTGCCCGCGGCGTGAAGCTGACATCGAGTTCTTCACCGGCACCGGTCGACTGGAAGGCCCGCTCATAGGCAACGGCAATCGTCGCCTCGTGCCGGCCGCGATCCAGCACGACCGGTGAATAACTGTCGCCCAGGGCGGCGAACAACTGGTGAGCCCGATCTGTCCGCGAGTCCTCGAGGACGGCGACCTCAATCACTCCGGCATTGCCCAGATCGATCCTGGTGGCGCCGGTCGGTGTCAGTCCGGCGAGCGGATTGCCACTGAACGGGTCATCACTCAGCGCCAGGGCCGACAGGGCCACGCGGGCCGCTTCAGGCGACAGCGGGCGGACATCGCCTTCAACGGCGATCTGCTGTTCAATCATCTGGGTGGACGATGCCCAGTCAGACGCCGCCTCGCCGGGCTGAGTCAGCACCCACGAGACACCGCCGAGCGCGACAAGCCCCGCCGTCATGATCTCCGATGTGCGCCCGAAAGCCATCACGCATCCCCCCTCGCGCGACACTGGGCAATCGGCGGCGGTTACGCACGCTGATTCACCCTGGAAGCGAAAAGGTTAACGGTGCCCGCGAACCGGGTCCAATGAAAGGCTTGCTGCAATGCGAAAAGCGCGACGCCAGACGCAAAAAGGGGCGCCTTGCCGCGCCCCTTTTCTGCCGCTCCTACCCCCTCGGTCGGACCGGCGATGTGCCCGCCACACCTATTGGCAGGCGAG
This sequence comes from Maricaulis sp., assembly GCF_048268525.1. GTDB lineage: Bacteria > Pseudomonadota > Alphaproteobacteria > Caulobacterales > Maricaulaceae > Maricaulis. Next base: position 49,560 of record NZ_JBLWVH010000016.1, read on the forward strand.
GCATTCTTCGTAGTCGGTCGGGGCGGCCTCGGCCATTGAGGCTTCAGCGTCCGATTTCTTCTCGGAGCCGGCATAGGCTGCCCGCTGGATCGACTTGGAGCGACAGTAGTAGAGCGATTTCACGCCCTTCTCCCAGGCTGACCAATGCAGCATGTGCAGGTCCCACTTATCGACATCACCCGGCAGGAAGATGTTCAGCGACTGCGACTGGCACACATAGGGCGTACGGTCGGCGGCGTGCTCGATGACCCAGCGCTGGTCGATCTCGAAAGCGGTGCGGAAAGTCGCCTTCTCGTGCTCGTCGAGGCAATCCAGGTGCTGGACCGAGCCTTCCGCTTCCAGGATCGACGCCCACATGCCCGGCGTGTTGAGCCCTTTGGCTTCCAGCACAGCTTCCAGTTGCGGATTCTTGACCGTGGTCGAACCCGACAGCGTCTTGTGGGTGTAGACATTGGCCGGGATCGGCTCGATGCCGGCCGAGACACCGCCACAGATGATCGAGATCGAGGCGGTCGGGGCAATCGCCAGCTTGTGCGAGAAGCGGGCCTTCACGCCCGAGGCCTCGGCATCCGGACAGGCGCCGCGTTCTTCCGCCAGCTTCACCGAGGCGGCGTCGGCGGCCGTGCGGATATGCTTGAACAGTTTGAGGTTCCACGACTTGGCCATGGCGCTCTCGAACGGCGCATTCATCTGCTGCAACAGGGTGTGCATGCCCATCAGGCCGAGGCCCACCGAACGTTCCTGGATGGCTGAATAGACAGCGCGGTCCATCTCTGCCGGGGCGCGGTCGATGAAGTCCTGCAGCACATTGTCGAGGAAGCGGTAAATGTCCTCGATGAAATCGGGATTGTCCTTCCACTCCATGTATTTCGCCGCATTGAGCGAAGACAGGCAGCAGACCGCGGTACGCTCCTTGCCGTTCTGGTCGAAACCGGTCGGCAGCATGATTTCTGCACACAGGTTGGACTGGCGCACCTTGAGGCCCAGCTTGCGCTGGTGGGCCGGCAGGGCGCGGTTCACTGTGTCCGAATAGATGATGTAGGGCTCGCCGGTCTGCAGGCGCAGCTCGATGATCTTCTGCCACAGCTTGCGAGCGTTGACCGTTTTGACGACCTCACCGGATTTCGGGGATTTCAGCTCGAACTCTTCATCATCGCGCACGGCTTCCATGAAGGCGTCGGAGATGTTGAGGCCGTGGTGCAGGTTCAGGGACTTGCGGTTGAAGTCGCCGGACGGCTTGCGGATCTCGAGGAATTCCTCGATTTCCGGATGGTGGATGTCGAGATAGACGGCGGCCGATCCGCGGCGCAGCGAGCCTTGCGAGATTGCCAGGGTCAGGCTGTCCATCACACGGATGAAGGGAATGATGCCGGAGGTCTGGCCGATTTCGCCGATTTTCTCGCCGATCGAACGGACATCGCCCCAATAGGTGCCGATACCGCCGCCATTTGAGGCGAGCCAGACATTCTCGGTCCAGGTGCCGACAATATCGTCGAGACTGTCGCCGACCGAATTGAGGAAGCACGAGATCGGCAGACCACGATCGGCGCCGCCATTGGACAGGACCGGTGTCGCGGGCATGAACCAGAGCTGTGAGATGTAATCATACAGACGCTGGGCGTGTTCGGTATCATCGGCATAGGCGGTGGCGACGCGGGCAAACATGTCCTGATAGCTCTCGCCGGGCAGGAGATAGCGGTCTTCCAGGGTCTTCTTGCCGAACTCGGTCAGGAAGGCATCGCGCGAACGGTCAATGCGGACACTCTCGACGACGCGCAGGTGCGTGGTGTCAGCCGCCGGTTTCGACGTCGTTGATTTGGGCTTGCCACGACGGGTCGTGGAAACGGTCTGCCGGGCGTCGTCCGGTGTCTGTTTTGCGGCTGTATCCATTGGCGTCATGGTAAGTCTACTCCCCAAGCCCGAGGCAAAAAATCCCTGCTGCGACAGCCCCAATGCTGCGCACCGAACAAACCCAAAGGTCGTCTGAAAATCTGTATAGTGTGTCGCTGTCGCCAGCCGACCCAACATATAGTGGATCAAAGCCGGGGCGCTGGTCAACGGGGAGAATGATCCTTGAGCGGATTTTTTGGTTAACAAGCCGCTAATAAGATATGCGCCCCGTCACACATCGTTAACGGGGCGCATCCGCGTGTCCAACAAGGATTAACAGCCGTTAACCCCGGCTCACTCGAGATTGAGCAGTTCCGGGTCACCGCCCTGCGCCGCGATGTTGATTGACACCGTCCGCTCGCCGGCAAAACGGTGCAGATAGTGTGGCCCGCCCGCCTTGGGACCCGTGCCAGACAAGCCCTCTCCGCCAAATGGCTGGACCCCGACAACAGCGCCCACCATGTTGCGATTGACGTAGATATTGCCAGCCGGCACCAGCGACTGAATTTGCCTGTGGAAAGATGTCAGGCGTGAATGGATGCCGAGGGTCAGACCATAGCCCTTGTCGGCAAGCTCGGCGGCGATGGCCGACAATTCCTTGCGCTTGTAGCGGACGACGTGGAGAATCGGGCCGAACACCTCGCGCTCAAGCAGGTCCAGCGACGGCAGCTCGACCAGCGTCGGCCCGAAGAAGAAGCCGCTGTCGAACTTGTCGCCGACATCGATCTGCTTGATGATTTTCGCGCCGGCCTCCATGCGCTCGACATGGCGCAGCAGGATTTCGCGGGCCTCATTGTCGATCACCGGACCGACATCGGTTGCCGGATCGCTCGGATCGCCGATCTGCAACTCGTCCATCGCCCCGGCCAGCCCCTCGATGATCTCGTCAGCAGTGTCTTCCGGCAGGAAGATCACCCTCAGAGCCGAACACCGCTGACCGGCCGATCCGAAGGCCGAGTTGATCGCGTCGTCGATGACCTGCTCCTTCAGGGCGGTGGTATCGACGAACATGCCATTGAGACCCCCGGTTTCGGCAATCAGCGGGGCAATCGCGGTCTCACGGGCGGCCAGGGACCGATTGATCAGGCGCGCGACCTCGGTCGAACCGGTGAAGGCAACACCGGCGGTCCGGGGATCCGTGGTCAATGCTGCTCCAACGATCTCCCCGCGGCCCGGCAGGAGGTGCAACACGTCCGCTGGCAGACCGGCGGCATGAAACATCTTCACGGCCTCAAAGGCGATCAGCGGAGTCTGCTCGGCCGGTTTGGCCAGCACGGTATTGCCGGCCGCAAGGGCAGCGGCGATCTGGCCGGCGAAGATCGCCAGCGGGAAATTCCACGGGCTGATGGTGACGAAGACACCCCGCCCCTTCATGCCCAGATGATTGGTCTCGCCCGCCGGACCCGGCAGCCGTACGGCGCTGTCGAATTCACGCTCGGCCTGAGCGGCATAATAACGGCAGAAGTCGCCCGCCTCGCGCACTTCGGCGATGCCGTCGGCGAGGGTCTTGCCGGCCTCGACGGCCATGATCGCCAGCAGCCGGTCCATATCCGCTTCCATGGCATCGCCCATGGCCCGCAGGATGGCGCCGCGCGCCCGACCCCCGCGCTGGTCCCAGCCCGGCTGGGCGGCAACGGCACTGTCGAACGCGGTGTCGACATCTTCGACGGACGCGTCGACCACCGCTCCGACCTGGCGACTCATATCGACCGGTGACATCACCTGATGCGCGGCACCGTCGACCGCATGTCCGGCCACCAGGGGTGACGCCATCAGCTGGTCTTCGCGATTGAAAGCCTCCAGGGCCCGCGCAACGCGATTACGGGCCGTAGCCTGGGCCAGATCCAACCCGTCCGAGTTGGCCCGCTCCTCACCATAAAGATCGCGCGGCAGCGCGATCTTGGCATGACGGTCGATTGTCGCGGCCGCCTCGAACGGACCACCGGCGACCTGCTCGACCGGAACTTCGGGATCGAGGAAGGAGTGTACGAAAGAGGTGTTGGCGCCGTTCTCAAGCAGACGACGGACCAGATAAGGCAACAGGTCTTCATGGCTGCCGACCGGCGCGTAGACCCGCACCGGTGTGTCAGGGTTCAGCTGACCGTCAGCCGCGTAGAGCGCATCCCCCATGCCGTGCAATCGCTGAAATTCGTAGGAGTCGACACCGGCCTGCTGCGCGAGTTCCCGCACGGCGGCCAACGAATGGGCGTTGTGGGTCGCAAACTGGCCATAGATCGCATCCGGCGCCCCCAGCATGACGCGGGCACAAACGAGATAGTTGAGGTCCGTCGCCGGCTTGGTGGTCCAGACCGGAAAGTCCGGCCAGCCATTCTGGTGGCCGAACTTGATCTCACTGTCCCAATAAGCGCCCTTGACCAGACGGACCATGAAGCGACGCTCGCTGGCCCGGCCCAGCTCGATCAGCGTCTCGATCACCTGGCGGGCGCGCTTCTGGTAGGCCTGCACCGCCAACCCAAGCCCGTTCCAGCCGGCCAGTTCCGGCGCGCGCGCCAGCTTGTCGAGCAGTTTCAGCGACAGGATCAGACGGTCGGATTCCTCGGCGTCGAGGCAGAAGCTGATATCATGCGACTTCGCCGCGACCGCCTGTTCGAGCACCAGCGGGTAAAGCTCTTCGAGCACCCGCTTTTCCTTCACCGCCAGATATTTGGGGTGCAGGGCGGAGAGCTTGACCGACACGCCATGCACGCGTTCGACCGGGCCCTCTTCGCGGGCCTTTCCAACTGCGGCAATCGCTTCGAGATAGCGCTTGTGATAGCGCGCCGCGTCCTTGGCCGTGCGGGCGCCCTCGCCCAGCATGTCGAAGGAGCACAACTCACCTTCACCCTTCTTCGCGCGCTTGAGGCCTTCCTTGATGGTCCGCCCCAGCACGAATTCCTCACCCATGATGCCCATGGCACGGAAGACGGCGGCGCGAATTACCGGCTCGCCCATTTTCTGGGTCAGCTTGCGCAGATAAGTGCCGGGGCTCTTTCGCGCCTCCGGTTCGACATCGATGATGTTTCCGGTCAGCATCAGCCCGATGGTCGAGGCGTTGACCAGCCAGCTCTCGGACCGCCCCATATGCTCCGACCAGGCGCCGTCCGAAATCCGTTCCGCGATAAGCTTGTCAGCAGTGGCCGCGTCAGGGACGCGCAGCAGTGCTTCGGCCAGGCACATGAGAGCGAGCCCCTCACGGTTGGACAGGGTGAACTCCTGCAGGAAGCTGTCCATCAGCCCGCGCGCCTTGGTGGTCTCGCGCGCAGTCCTGACCAGCTCGACCGCGGCATCACGCACGCGCGCCTGCGCCGCATCGTCCAGCCCGGTGGCCGCCGCCAGGTCGCGGACACTCGCCGTCTCGTCGGCGAATTTCACCGCATCAAGATCATCCCATCGCATCATGTCACGGGCCTGGACATTCATGGCGGAAACTCCCTGTTGGGCAAGTGATTGGCGCGGACAATGGTATGGCGTTTTGACAAGAGCAAGCGAAGTCTTCCGCTCGTCTGTCTTCGCACTCACATCCCTTGGGCGGACCAAACAGCGAACGCCCTTCGTCTTCGAGACAAACATTGCGTGGCGACCGGTACAAGCCCGGCCTGATCACAAATTTCTTGCCCGCTAAACCGTCGCCGGCGACGAAGTCTCCCGGCTCGATGTTGCTGCTTTTCAGCCGCCCCGCCGGTCTACCGCTTTCTTCGCTTCAAGCTGCGGCATTCGCCGCTATGCTGACAGCTGACATTGCGGACCCGTTCCGCTACATCCGCAGCGCAACAACCGGACCTGCCCGGTGCTCCACGCGCCCGACCCGATACAGGATGCCATGACCGACGCCAACGAAACCCAGTCACCCGACACCGATGCCGATCTGGACACGGAGGCCGACATCGACACCGGAAATGGCGGCGACGAACGACCGCAACGCATCATGCTGGTTACCGACGCCTGGGAGCCGCAGGTAAACGGGGTCGTGCGCACCCTGTCCCGTACCGTCGAGGAAGCCCGCGCCATGGGTCACCAGGTCGAGGTGATCCATCCCGGTCTCGGCTACAAGACCATTCCCATGCCGACCTATCCGGAGATCAAGCTGGCGCTGGGCGCCCGCAAGGATATCGCGCAGCGCTTCAAGGCCTTTGAGCCGGAAGCCATCCACATCGCCACGGAAGGACCGCTGGGCATGGCGGCGCGGCGCATCTGCGTGAAGTGGAAACTGCCTTTCACCACCAGCTACCACACCAAATACCCTGAATACATCAATGCCCGCTTCCCCTTCATCCCGGTCGGCCTGGGCTATGCCTTCATGCGCTGGTTCCACAATGCCTCGGGCCGGGTGATGGTCACGACGCCGTCGATGCGTGACGATCTCGCCGGACGCGGCTTCAAGAATCTCACTGCCTGGGCGCGCGGTGTCGATGTCGACCTGTTCAATCCCGACAAGCGCTTCATCGGCGGCGAAGATGTCTATGCTGGCCTTGAACGTCCGATCTACGTCAATGTCGGCCGGATCGCGGTCGAGAAGAATATCGAAACCTTCCTCAAGCTCGACCTGCCTGGCACCAAGGTGGTTGTCGGTGACGGTCCGCAGCGCGAAGAATTGCAGGAACGCTATCCCGACGCCGTCTTCCCGGGGCCGAAATTCGGCCCCGAGCTGGCGCGCTGGTTTGCCGATGCCGACGTCTTCGTCTTCCCCAGCTGGACCGACACTTTCGGCCTGGTCAATCTGGAAGCGATGGGGTGCGGCACCCCGGTCGCGGCCTTCCCGGCGCACGGGCCCAAGGACATCATTCCCGGTTCGGGCGGTGGCTTCATCAATGACGACCTGCGCCAGGCCTGCCTGGACTGCCTCGAGATCGACCGCGCAGCGCCGCGCGCCCATGCCGAGAAACACTCCTGGCGACAGTGCGCGATCGACTTCATTACCAATCTCACCCCGCACCCCAAACCCGAACGCCGCCGCTTCTGGCGCCGCCTGCGCAAGCGCAAGACGCTGTACTAGGGGTCAGTCGCCGTCCCGGTCCAGGTCCGCTGAATCGATCTCATAGTCGAGAATGTCAGCGGGCTTGCATTCGAGCACCAGGCAGAGCCGGGACAGGGTGTCAAAGCGGACTCCTCGCACATGTCCGCGTCGCAGCAGCGACAGCTGGGTTTCGGATATGCCGATCTGTTCGGCGACATCGCGAGCGCGCACCTGTCTTCGGGCGAGGACAAGGTCAAGTGTGACGCGGACCGGCATCAGACGAATCCGTCCAGATGCGCCTTCATCACCGCCGCGCGACGCGCCAGCAAGACCAGCGCCAACCCCACGAGCGCGATCGCCAGCGCATTAACATCAAGCGCGAACTCAACTCCGCGCATCTGCGTAAAACCATTGCCGATCAGGTAGATGAGGCCCGGCTGAACAATCACAACTGCCACCGCACCCAGCATCAGGGACGCGCCCATCGCCTGAAGACCCCGGATCATCGCCTCGTCGAACGCATTCCCCCGGTCGAGATCGGCGAGGACATTGGCAACGGACCACACAGCCCACAGAAAGAAGGCCGGCGCAATCAGGCCAACCAGTCCAGCGGCCATCCGGGTGCCCACCCCGGGCCCCGGTGATGACAGGGCCGACAGATCGACCTGGCCAGCGAACAGGACGAGCCCGAGCCCGCAGACGCCGACGCGAATGAGAAGCGGGGTGGATGGATTTGGCATGCGAAACCTCCTCGCAGAAAATTTAATCCGGAGGTCAATTTATTTAGGTTTTAGTTAAAATCAATCTACAAACAAAAAAGGGGGGCGGCACTAGGGCCGCCCCCTTGATAGCAATCGAGAAGCGAGACCTATTCCGGCGACTGCGTCATTGCGGTCAGGTTGACGGCGGCGTCGCGGGTGGCGTCGCGTTCGGCGTCGGGCAGCGGGATCAGGCCGCGGTCTGTGAGATAGCCGAACTCACCCCAGGAATCCTCGGAGGTGAACTCCTCGACATAGCCGGCCAGGCCCGGAATGATCGCCGCATGCTGGTTCTTCACATAGAAGAAGAGCGAGCGGGAGACCGGATAGCTGCCGTCAGCGATATTCTCGAATTCCGGTGCGACGCCGTCGATCGAGACCGCCGAGATGCGGTCGGAGTTCTGGTCGAGGAAGGAAAAGCCGAAGACTCCAAAGGCGGTCGGCGTGTTGACCAGGGTCTGGACGATCGCATTGTCGTTTTCGCCGGCATCGATCCAGGCGCCGTCCTCACGGATGCGGCTGGCGATCTGCTCGAAACGGTCTCGGTCAATGTCGCGCAGCGCGTCCATGCAGGCGATGTGGCGGGCGCCATCCTGCAGGGCCAGCTCGACAAAGGCGTCACGGGTGCCCGAGGTCGGCGGCGGGCCGAAGACTTCAATACGCTGACGCGGCAGCGACGGGTCAATGTCCGACCAGCGCGTGTTCGGGTTGGGAATGAAGCTGGAACAGCTGTCATCGGCCGGGACTTCGGCGGCCAGGGCAAGCCAGACCTGATCGAGGGTCATGTCGACATCAGCCGCACCGCGATCGGCCGCACCGATGACAATGCCGTCAAAACCGATCCGCACTTCGGTGATCTCGCGCACGCCGTTTTGCTGGCAGCGCTCATATTCCGAGCCGCGCATGCGGCGCGAAGCGTTGACGATGTCCGGATGCTCGGTGCCGACACCGGAACAGAACAGGCGCAGACCGCCGCCCGAGCCGGTCGATTCGACCACCGGGGTCGGCTGTCCGGTCTTGGCACCGAAGCTTTCGGCCACAGCCGTCGAGAAAGGGAATACGGTCGAAGAGCCGACAATGCGGATCTGTTCACGCTGTTGCGCCTCGGCGCCACCAGCGATCGCCACGACCGCGAGGGCGGCGGCGAGTTGAGCCTGGAGTTTCATGTCTTCAATTCCTTGCTACCAAACGATGCGGGCACGGCCAGGCCGGGCCCGGGTTGATCAGAAATCCCATTGCAGTCGAAGCTGTGCGCCCGACACGTCGGTGTCGGCTGCGCCCGGGACTGAAAGGCTGCCGTCGACGAGGTTGGCCATGATGCGAACATGGTCTTCCAGATACCAGTTCACGCCGAGGGTCCAATTGGTGAGTTCGCCCGCGGCGACACTGTCGAGGTCGGCGCGATCATAGCGCACCGCGACCTCCCAGGCACCGGGTCCGCCTTCGGAGACGGTGGTGGCGGGACGCGTGCGACCAAACTTGCCCGAGCCGGCCGAATAGGAGCGGCTTTCCCCGGTGAGAAACCAGCCCATGCTGGCGTATTGCGTGTTGAAGTCGGGATCGCCAGCCGGGCCGTCCAGCGACATGTCCATCCACTCCGCCTCGGCGTGAAAGGGGCCATTGATGACGGCAGCTTCCAGTCCCCAGAATAAAGAAGTTTCAGCTTCGCCCAGCGGACGACCGGGACGGAAATCGGCGGTGACGACGCGATCCGTAATGTGGGTCTGCGGGCGGACACGGACACGGGTGCCGGCATCGCCATAATCAAGATGACGCACCGAGGCGCCCAGATGCACCGTGGCCTCACCACGCGTGAAGGTCCGCGTCGCACGGGCCGCGATGGCCGAGCTGTCATCCAGCTCCAGAGAGTCCGACAGGTCGCCCGGCCGGCCGCCAAAGACACCGGCGCTGAGGCTGTAATTGCTTCCCGAGCGGACCAGCGTCGCCCCGACACGACGATCGAGGCCGAACAGGTCCGTGCCCAGTCCGCGCTCCATATATGAAATGTAGCGCGAGGAGGTCTGCTCATCGAGCGAATTGGGAGTCTTCATGTGGCCGATCTTGAAGTCGAACCCCTCCAGATCGAAGGTCAGGTAAACGTCGTTGGCGGCGATCGCCTCATTGATCCAGTCGAATTCGGCGACATAATCGATACCGTTAAACGTACCGGTGACACCCAGGCGGGCCGTCCTGATCTCGCTGTCGGAATAGCTGGTGCCGACCGCGCCGGTCTCGAAATCGATATCGCCATAGTCCAGATAGACACGGCCCCGGAAGGTGAAGCTGTTGCCGCTGGCCGGATCCGACCAGGACGGCACACCGTCAAACTCCCATCCGCCCGTCTCCTGGGCGGAAGCATTGGCAGTGGCGATGAGGGCAGCGCTGGCAGCCAAGAGGGTGCTCGCAAGAAAACGTCGGGTCACGATGGCAATCCTGATCATCAGGACACCGCTCTGATTAGCTGCGCTATAGGCAGAATGTGTCAAAGGGGCGTCGGTTGAGTGAAGCTTTTGCTACAGTTTCGCTATTTCGCGAAAACTCGTACTTCGACTCGATGACAGTTTTGCTACGGCTCGATGACACCTTTGTTGCAATCGCCGGCGACCACAAAAAAGCCCGGGACGCCAGCGCCCCGGGCTTTCTTCGATTATCCCCGTAAAATCAGGTCAGTCGCTTGCGCAGCAATTGCGACATCATGTCAATCGCGCTGACCGCAACGACGATAACAATCACGATGGCGGCGGTGCGCTGGTAGTCGAAGGCACGGACGGCCTCGAACAAGATCTGCCCGATACCGCCAGCCCCGATCAGTCCAAGCACTGTGGCCGAACGTGCATTCGACTCGAAACGGTACAGGCCGAAGGAGGTCCACAGCGGCGCGACCTGGGGAATCACCGCCCAGATCACTTCATGGATCGGCCGGGCACCGGTGGCGCGAACGCCCTCGACCGGGCCATGGTCGATCGACTCGACGGCCTCGGAGAACAACTTGGCCAGCACGCCGGTCGTGTGCACCGCGAGGGCCATCACACCGGCCAGCGGTCCGAGACCGACGGCGGCGATGAAGACCAGGGCAATGATCAGCTCGTTGATCGAGCGGAACACGTCCATCAATCGCCGCACCGGCTGAACCACCCAGGCCGGTGCCACATTGCGCGCACTCAACAGTCCGAAGGGTATGGCAGACACCACCGCAATGAACGTCCCCCAGATGGCGATCTGCACGGTCACGACCATTTGCGGGATCGCCTCTTCCAGGCCGCTCGACAGGGCTTCCCAATAACTGGCGCGCGACGAGGCGTCGGCTATGTCATCGGGCAGGAAGCCGGAAATGAACTCGCCCATGTCGCCCGCATTCTCGACCAACAGGTAGGCACGGTCCATATCGGCGGAATTGAAGCTCCAGACCAGGATGACCACAGTACCGGCCGCGATCACCGCATTGGCGATACGCTCCATCAACGGCACTTTCGGACCCGGTCCGCGTGGCGAGGAGGCCCACAGCAGCAGAACCAGACCACCAACCGCGACGATCAGCAGAATGCCGCCCATCAGCCAGTCGACGCCCTCTTCGGCCGAGAGCGGCTGATTGCCGGCAGCCTCGGTCATCTGCTCGAAGGAATTGCCCTGGCTGGTCAATCCGGAATTGCCGGCCTCTACCGCGGCCAGGCGTGCCTCGAGTTCGGCGATCCGGGTCGCGCGTTCTTCGTCGGTCAGCTCGGAATCGTTGCGCACATTGGTCATGTCGCGCACGATTTCCAGCTGGACGATCGGGTCCAGATGGGCGTTTGACGCTGGCAGGAATGTACCGAAATAGAGCGGATCGAGGATGGCCCGCGCTTCGGCAATCTCCTCGGCTGTGCCCATGCGGCCGTAATTCATGAAGAAGTATTGGAGGCGCTGCTTGGCTTCGACATCCAGATCGGCCCGCCAGATGATCGGATCAGTGCCGATCATCGGCGACCGCCAGATCTCGCGCAGCCGGTTATACATGTCCGGGCGCGAGCGCTCGAGCAGGATCATGTTGGTGGTGTTGTTGGTGCCGACATCGATCAACCCGTTGGCCACCGCCACCGCATTGGCCTCGTGATTGGCATTGCGGACCGAGTTGTAGCACTCGTTCGGATCAATGCCGCGCGGCGCGAAGATGAAGGCCGACGGGACCAGATAGCCCGAGGTCGAATTGGGATCCCCCATGCCGAAATCGAGAGTGCCGTCACAGGCGAGAATGTCCTCCAGCGACTGGACCGGGCTGTCATTGGGCACCAGCAGGACCGAGTGATAACCCTCGGATCCGTCCGGATAGGTCGCCTTGGCGAAGACTTCGCCGCCGGCCCGGCGCACGGCCTGCAGGCCGGAGAAATTGGAGAACCAGGCAAACTGCACGCTGTCATAGCGCATGGCCTGGATCACGCCGGCATAATCAGACGCGTAGTAGGGTTCGATGTCGTAGCCGGTCCATTCCGACATGGCTTCGATGAAGGGTCGCCAATTGGTCTCCTGGGTAGAGGAGGACTCGGTGGCGATGATGCCGAAATTGAGGACGCGCCGTTCACCGTCAGCCGGATTGGACGCTGCATCGACTCCGGTCGCCGAACGCGGCTCGTTGGCGCTGCCCGAACAGGCGGCCAGCGACAGCACGGTCAGGACCAGAAGGGCCTTGGCCAGAAGGCGGAATGGGTGGGTCAGGATCGTGTTCATCACGCGTCTCCGCCTTCGAAGGCCGTCTCGAATTCGGGGCCGTAGATTTCAATCAGCTTGTCGCGCGACAGCCCGTCCGCCGGCCCGTCATAGACGATCCGACCCTTGTTCAGGGCGACGATGCGGTCGCAGAAGCGCTGGGCGTAGTCGACCTGGTGCAGGGTCACGACCACGGTCAGCCCGTCATCCTGGTTGAGCTCGCGCAAGGTCTCCATGACCTTGCGGGCCGAGACCGGGTCGAGCGAGGCGATGGGTTCATCGGCGAACAGGACTTGCGCGCCCTGGACCAGGGCCCGGGCGATGGCACCGCGTTGCTGCTGGCCACCGGACAGGTTGGAGGCCCGGCGGGCGGCGAAACTTTCGACGCCAACGCGGGTCAGCGCATCCATGGCGGACTGTTTGACGTCATCGGGGAAGATGCCCAGAACGCCGCGCCAGGTCGGCAGACGCCCGAGCGCGCCGACCAGCACATTCTGGAACAGGGACAGGCGACCGACCAGATTGAACTGCTGGAAGATGAAACCCAGCTGGATCCGGTTGCGCTGCACACCGCCCGACAACTTGCCACGTTGCTGCATGGTCTTGCCGAGAACAGCGACAGGTCCGCTTTCCGCGTCCGCGACCTGCAGGGCCGCGGCGACGCGCAACAGGGTCGACTTGCCTGATCCGGACGGACCGATCAGCGCGACCATCTCGCCCGACTTGACGCTCAGGCTGACATCGTCGAGCGCCTTGGTTTCGCCGAATGTCATCCGGAGATTTTCGGCTTGGAGCGCCAGCGCGGCGTCTGTCATGGTGTCGTCCCTTGTTGAGTCCAGACCTTGTGGCCCATGCGTATTACACTTTTGTGACAGGACGGGAATGATTCACATTCACCTCGCCACAGTCGTCCTCATCTCCAGCCTTGCCTGGCTTGCCTGGATTGACGCGCGCAGCTTCCGCCTTCCGGACATCGGCACCCTGCCGCTGACCCTCGCCGGTGTCATCCTGAACACGGTCTGGCTGGGGTCTCCATGGACATCCTTGATCGGCGCCGCGCTGGGCTATGGCAGTTTCGTGGCCATCGAGGTCGGCTACCGGCATCTGCGCGGTCGCGACGGGCTTGGTCGGGGCGATGCCAAATTGATGGCCGCCGCCGGGGCTTGGTGTGGCGGCTGGCTGCTGCCGCTGATGGTGCTGATCGGAACCGCCAGCGCGCTGGTCTTCATCGGCATTCTGGCGCTGCTGAAGCGGCGCCTGCCCGATGGCAGCCAGCCCTGGCCCTTCGGTCCGTGGCTGGCGCTGGGCTTTCTCGCCGGCTGGCTGCACCGCGCCTACGGGCCGGGGCTCTATCCCGGATTCTGATCGCCCGTTCCGGCATCAAGGCTGACCGTGCCGCTGGCGATCCAGACGCTACCGTCCCGCTGCATACCGGCCAGCGCCAGTGCCTCGGCAAAGTCCGGCCAGCTTGTTTCGACACTGGCCTGCCAGTCATAGCCTTCCGGACGGAAGCTGACCCTGCCTTCGAGCGAGAGCCCCTCCGTCACGCCCACCCAGTCAAGGACCATACGCCCGTCCTCGCACCCGACTTCGCCGGCAAGGTCGGGTCCGTCCTGTCCGTACAGGCGGGCCAGTCCGATCAAGGCGCCTGTACGGGCCGATCCGGATGCCTGGTGGCAACGGCCGTCGCGGTAGTCCAGACGATCAAGGCTCACAAAAACCCGTTCCCGGGGATCCAGACCGGGTATCGCGTCGAGCCCCAGTCGCTCCAGTGTGACCACCAGCCGGGTCGCTTCCAGCTGCAAGCCGGAGCCGGACAGCCGGGCCGTGCCGGAGCCGCGCAGGCTGCGGTCGCTGACGCGCCACTCACCGCCAATCCGGCCCGTCACCAGGGCCAGCGGATCAAGCGATACGTCCAGTTCGCTGACCGGTACGCCGTTGAGTTCAAGCCCGTAGACCCGCCCGTCCCAGACCGTGCCGAACACATCGCGATAGCCCAGAACCGGAGCCCCGCCCGCCGCCAGCGCGACCAGTTTCAGCGGCATCAACGCGATCAGCCAGACAAGCAGCAGACCGACAACAAGCAGGACACGACCGATCATCAGGCACCCCCGCGGCTGAGCACGAAGGACGCGGAAACAAAGCCGTCGGCGTCCCGGTCCAGCGTCGAGGCCTGGGCGCGGATACCATAGCGCTGGTCCAGATCGACCAGCCAGGCCAGAACCGCAGCCGTTTCGGCGCGATCAATATTGACGGTCAGCCCACCATCCTCGCCGGGCACCATGCGGGCCAGTGCGATGTCGTGGCGCAACGCCATCGAACCGGCCACGGCTCGCAAGGATTGGTCCGGCACAGGACTGACAGGCACCTCTGTCGCAAGGACTTGCAGGGTGTCGGCATCGGTTTCGACCGCGCGATACAGGCGCATCGACGCGGCATAGCTGTCGCGAGCGCGTTCATGGGCACCCAGCAGCGGCTGGATGATGAGCAAGCTGACCAGCAGGACCATGGCCAGCGCGCCCAGCACCGCCATCATCACCTGCTCACGGCTGGACAGGCCCTCCCACCAGGCCCGCACCGGGGCGAAACGCGTCATCATGGCAGCCTCATCACGAATTCACCTTCGATGCCGGCGCTGCTCTCGCGGGCACCGCCATCCTCCAGACGCAGCCCGAGCTGTTCGGCGCGCGCATTGAGATCGTCAAAATCGGAGAAGTCTGACCAGGTCGCACCGACCGACAGGGCTGAGCGGGCCGGATCAAAGCGGAGATGATCGATACGGATGCGGTCATTACCGTCGGTCAGTTCGTCCAGCGCCGAAACCAGCTGCAGGAATGCGGACTGACCATCACCGGACAGACGCTCGACGCGGGCGCGCAGCAAACGTTCAGCTTCAGCCGGAATGACCGCGCGACCAACCTCCGGCATGGCATGGTTGAACTCGGCCAAGGTCGCAGTTTCAAAGCGCTCGGACTGCACACGATAATAGATTGTCTCGCCACCGATCAGCAGGCAGAAGGCCAGCAACAGGCCGGCGGCCATCAAGAACGGGCGACGGAGGGGACGCACAAGAGCCGACCAGTCCATGGCCGAGGCGAAACTGTCCCCGAACAGGCGCGGCAAAGCCTCCAGGCGGCCAGCCGCCATGGCGCTGGCCCGCAGGTCGATCCCGCCCTGGCCGATAGCGCGGAAATTGGCGCCGGTCAGCCCCAGCGAGCGCGATACGGCAATCTCCCCGCTCCCGGCCGCCTTGACCAGGGCTTGCACCACCGACCCGAACAGCGCCGTGTCCATCACGCCGGCGAGCGGGCTGGCCGGCTCTTCGGCGTCGGGGTCATGGGCAAACAGGATCGCGTCACCGCGGTCATACAGCGTCAGGGCGGCGCCAGCTTCGGCGGCCACCAGGCTGTCCGGCACGATGAAGGCAGGGCGGACGATTATCGGGGCCAGCGCCTCACGCCAGCCTTCAAGCAAGTCCGTTGCGACCGCGACCACCCAGCGATGGCCATCATCGGAACGCGGTCCGGGCAGAATGGTGGTCTCGGCGAGACGCGATGCGAGCTCGTCCTCAAGCAGGAAGGGCGCCGCCTGCCGCGCCTGGTGCTCGGACTTTGCCGGAATCGCCAACCGGGTCACATGGAGATGCTCACCGGGCAGCAGGACGAGCGTGCGGTCGACCGCATCCGCGACACCGTCGGGAAGGCTGTCGCCTGACGCCAGCCGGCCTTCATGCAGGCGGGTCCCTGCGCGCCGGTCAACGACCGACCAGGCGATCGCGCCTTCACCTGTCGGTTTCAGGATCAGGTCCTGGCTCATGTCACTTGTCCATAACGTTGGTTGAGACGGGTCGGCAGCGAACCGCCTGTCCATTCATACAGCGCGTCGAGATGATAGGTCTGACCGTCATGAAGGACGTCCACCTCGACCGAGAAGTACCGCGTTTCCAGACCGATCGCCTCGCGCAGGGTCGCATCGGGATCAAGCGCCTGGATCGCCTCCAGCGCCCAGAACGCCTCGACCGTCGCGAAACCGGACGCCGGTCGGCCGAGCAACAGGCCTTCGACCGCGACCCGACCCAGCTCGCCATCGAACAGGGCGACCAGAAGCGGCCAGTCGTCGGCGGCCATCGTATTGATGTTGAGCGGCAGCGGCGCGGCGACCGGGCGGGCACAGACCAGCGGCTCGATCCGGCGATAGAGTGCCGGGGTCATCGAGGCCAGGGCCAGCAATTCCTCGCGCTCGGCCATCAGCGTATTGCCGCTGCGATAGGGTGTGGGAAGCCGGGTATAGATCTCGTCCTCGGCGCCACCGGCCATCGGACGGACATCGCTGTCGATCCAGTCGCCGGCCTCCGCCGCGATCCGTCCGGCATCGGTCGCCGGCACACCGACAGCCGTCATCAGGCGCTCGAAGCGGCGTTGCTGGATGGCATCGACCACCAGATCGCCTTGCCCGTCATCGACGACAAGACCATTGATGTTGAAGCAGTTATTGCCGTCACGCACGCGTCCGGACAGCACACCCCGTTCGATCGGGAAATCGCGCGCTCCACTTAGCCAAGCGGCGTAAGGGCGCAGCGCGGTGGCCGGATCATCCATGGCAGCGCCGATCAGCCCGCTGGCATATTCGCGCGCGCCGATCGCATACCAATAGGCTTGGTCACGCACTTCCATATTGGCCGAGCGGCGCAGCGAGGCGCGCAGCTCGCCAGCCAGCATCATCGCCATCGAGGCCATCACCGCGACCAGCAACAGGGCACTGACCAGCGAGGCCCCGCTTTCGCGGTGGGACAAGTCAACGGGACGCCCGATCATCCGCCCGCCCCCGAAGTCAGAACGACATGTTCAACGGAACCCAGGCGCGGCGCGTTGTAACGCAGGCGCACGGCGCGTGGCAGTCCGGCCTCGCCCTGGACCGATCTCAGCATCACCCGCCGCGTCCACGCCGCGCCAACCAGGAAATCGAGCTCGACATCACTGACCCCGGCGACCAGCACGATCTCGCCATCATCGACAGGCTGGCTGCCATCGACATGGCGCATCATCCGGCGCACGAGATTGCCGTCACGCAGCACATAGTCGACACGGGCCAGGCTGGACCGCGGACGCAGCAAGCCGGGATTGGACCGACCACGGCGGGTGAGGGTGAGAATGGTGTCACCGGAACGCGCGTCGTCACCGAATCTGCTGCGGTCCACCCCGTCCACATCTCCGGCGAACAGGGCGGTCAGCGTACGTCCTTCGGCATCGCGCGCCGGTCGCAGCACCACCTGCCCGAGATCCTCACGCAACAGGGCGCGGGTAGTGTCCAGCATGGCGGCCTGGTCGAGCACATCGGAATTCTGTTCCTGCGCCGACAGGCTCGACGCCATCAGCCCGACCGAGATCGAGCCGATGATGGCGAAGATGAAGACCGAGACCAGGACTTCGGTGAGCGAGAAGCCGGCTTGTGGGGATGGCTGGATCCGGGTCATGGCGTCACCCGGCGAAACGTGTCGAGCGACGCGAGGACCTGCTCCTGATCGCTCTCACTCAGCTCCAGGTGGATACGCACGAAACCCGCCTCGCCGGTCTCGGCGACCCGGGTGCGCCAGTCATAGGCGATACCGCCCAGCTCGTAGCGGCCCGACCGCGCCTCGGGCATGCCCTCGCGCAACCATTCTGTATTGAGCAGGTTTTCCGCCGCCAGCGCGGCCAGCGCCCGGCGCTCCACGGCCGAGGCATTGCGGGTGGTCGTCTGGGTCAGGCTCATCAAAGCCAGCCCGGCAATGGCGATCACGGCGAGCGCCGCCATCATTTCGATCAGGGAAAAGCCGGTATCGGTCCGCGACGCTGTCATGACGCGGGCCCGTCGAGCACGACCAGCCCGCCCGAGGCCTGCCAGTCCAGATCAATGGCCTCGCCGGCGGCTTCAAGGCGCAGGCGGAAGGGTTCGGTCAGGCCGGCCGGATCAAACCAGATCACCGGGATGGCACCGGCCTGCTCGCTCGCTTCATTCGCTTCGTCTGTATCGCGAGCGACGTACATCGCGTCACGCGCAATCAGGCGCACACTGTCCGGCAGAACGCGCGACTGCAGGGCCGGATGATCGGCGAGCGGCCACCAGCGCCGGTCGACATAGCGGTAGAAGCCATAGCCGGTTCCAAAATCATGGATCACCAGACCCACTGGCGCGCCGGAAATGATCGCCTCTTCGCTGGCCACCTGCAGCCGCGCCGCGAGCGCGTCGGTCGACGCCTGCAAGGGCGAACGAACCGGCGCCATCGACAGGCTCACGGCAAAGGCCACGACCGCCAGGATCGAGACGCCGACGAGAATTTCGATCAGCGAGATACCGGCGTCCCGGCCGCGATATGTCGGACCTGCCGGCATCAGCCCTGCCAGTTACCGATATCGGCATCGAGGCCCTCGCCCCCCTCACGGCCATCACGGCCAAGCGAGAAAATGTCCAGCATGCCGTTCCGGCCCGGATAGATATACTGGTAGGGATTGCCCCAGGGGTCATCCGGCAGGCGGCGGATATAGCCACCTTCGCGGTAGCGCGCTCCGGCGTCACGCGGGGCCGTGGTCAGCGCCACCAGCCCGGCCTCGGAGGACGGATATTCACGCATGTCCATACGATAGGCATCCAGCGCCTGCTCCAGCGTCGCTATATCGGTGCGCGCCTTCTGAACCATCGCCTGGTCCTGGGCCGGCAGGACATTGATCACGACGATGGTCGCGAGCAGGCCGAGAATGGTGATTGAGATGAGGATTTCCAGCAGCGAGAAGCCGGCATCCTTGCGGGCTTCCCCGTCGGTGTTGTCATGAGCGAGTTGGTCGGTCATCGACGTCTCCCTAGCCAAGGGCCAAAGTGTTGAGTTGAAGGATGGGCAGCAGGATCGACAGGACGATCACCACCACCACGATGCCCAGCAGCAGGATGATCCCGGGCTCGAGAAGATTGAGGCCGACCACGATGGCGCCATCGATATCCTGATCGAGCTGGTCGGCCGCGCGGCGGAACATTTCCCCCAACGCGCCGGAGCGCTCGCCGGCGGCGACCATGAACAGCATCAGGGGCGGGAACCAGGACTGGGCCCGCAGCGCTTCGGTCAGGGCCCGGCCGCTCTCGACCTCGACCAGCACCCGCTCCAGACGGTCACGGAAGGCCAGGTTGGAGGCCGCCCGCGCCGCCGCCCGCAAGGCGTCCGGCAGGATCGCTCCGCTCTCGATCAGAATGCCCATTGTGCGGGCAAAGCGCGCCGCCTCGACCTTGCGCAGGAAACCGCCAAGACCGGGCAGGCCGGCAAGGACGCGGTGCAGGGCCAGGCGCGCGCTGGCCTGTCGCAAGACGATATGGCTGGTGATGACCAGCGCCAAGACGAGGCCGAGAATCCACGGCCAGCCTTCAGTCAGAAAGCCCGAAACCGCGATCATGAAACGGGTCAGCGCCGGCAGCGTCATGCCCATGCCGGTGAATTGTTCGGCGATGCGCGGCACCACGAAGGTCATCAACAGGGTCACCACACCTGCGGCCACCGTGCTCAGTACCAGAGGGTAGATCAGCGCGCCGGTGATGCGATTGGCGACGGCCTCTTCCTTTTCCAGATAGTCGGCCAGACGCGACAGAACCCGGTCGAGACCGCCCGCCACCTCACCGGCCGAAACCATGGCCCGGTAGACCGCCGGGAAGGATTTGGGGAAGGCCTGCATGGCATCCGACAGGCGCTCGCCCTCGGATACCCGGGCCCGCACCGCCATCAGGACACGGCGCATGTGATGGCGTCCGCCTTGATCAGCGAGCAGTCCGAGACATTCCGCGACCGGCATTCCCGCGCCCAGCAGACTGGCCAGCTGACGGGTCACCAGCATGCGCTCGCGCGAAGACAGGTCCTGGCGGCGCAGCCGGTCTGCCAGGCTGACCGCCTCGCCACTGCCTCCGCCGGAGCGGGCCTCGGCCTGACGGATGGCCAGCGGGGCCATGGAGCGGCCGCGCAGCGCCCGACGCGCCGCCAGGGCGCTGTCGGCGGTGATCAGGCCGCGGGCTTTTTTGCCGCGCGCATCAAGGGCTTCATACTCAAACGCCGGCATGGCGCTCACCCTCCTCGCGGCAAACGCGCAGGACTTCGGCCAGGCTGGTCGTGCCGGCCAGGGCCAGATCGACACCATTGCGGAACAGGGTCGGGCGATGGGCAAAGGCATGCGCCGCCATGTCGGCCTCGCGGGCATCGTCATGGATATGCTTGCGCAGCGTGTCATCGACCATGACCAGCTCATAGAGACCGGTCCGGCCGTCATGGCCGGTCTGCTTGCAATGGGAGCAACCGACCGGCTTCCAAAGGGTCACATCGGTCCGCCCGCTCAGGCCGAGCAGGGCGAGTTCGGCCTCGTCCGGCGTGTAGGCCTCGCGGCAGTGACCACACAGGCGACGCACCAGACGCTGGGCGACGATGGCAGTCAGGGTCGAGGCCAGCAGATAGCTCTCCACGCCCATGTCACGCAGGCGGGCGATGGCGGCGATCGCGGAATTGGTGTGGACGGTCGACAGGACGAGATGGCCAGTCAGGCTGGCCTGGACGGCAATCCGGGCGGTCTCGACATCGCGGATCTCGCCGACCATGACGATGTCCGGGTCCTGGCGCAGGATGGCGCGCAGACCGGCGGCGAAAGTCATGCCGACCTTGGCGTTGACCTGGGTCTGGCCGATCCCGTCGATAGCGTATTCGACCGGGTCCTCGACAGTGAGGATATTGCGGGTTTCCTCATTGAGCAGATTCAGCCCCGCATAGAGCGTGGTGGTCTTGCCGGCGCCGGTCGGGCCGGTGACCAGGATGATGCCGTTTGGCTGGGCCAGCGCCTTCTTCATGTCGGCCAGCATCGTCGCCGGCATGCCCAGATCATCGAGCCGGAAGCGGGCAGCGGAATTGTCGAGCAGTCGCAGGACCACCCGCTCGCCATGCCGCGATGGCAGGGTGGAGACACGGACATCGACTGACTGACCGCCGAGGGAGATCGACAGGCGACCATCCTGGGGAATGCGCTTCTCGGCGATGTCGAGACGGGCCATGACCTTGATGCGGGACACCAGCGGCGAAGCCAGACGGGGCGGGACAGAGGCGGTCTCATGCAGGACGCCGTCGACCCGGTAGCGGATCGAGACCCGGTCCTCGAAGGGTTCGACATGGACGTCGGAAGCGGCGGTGCGTACGGCCTCGGCGATCATGCCGTTGATCAGGCGGATGATCGGGGCGTCGCTGTCACTGTCCAGCAGATCCTCGGTGCGCGGCATTTCATCGATCAGGCGCGACAGGCTTTCATCGCTCTCGCCGGCACTGTCGATCGCGTCCTCGCCGAGGCCGGAATAGGCATAGATGTCCGACAGGGCGCGATCATATTCGCTTGGCGGACACTCGCGCACCGGACAGGTCCGTCCCACCACGCGCCGCAATTCCAGCAAGGCACGGCGGTCGGCACCACTGCGCATCAGAAAGATGTCGGCACCGCTGGCCGTGCTGGCGGGCTGGTAGGCGACGCCCGACTGGCGAGCGAAAGCGTAGGTGACAGGTGTGCGGGCGGATGGGGCTGCAGCGGTCTCAGTCACCCGACACCTCCGCTGTGGCGGCAGGCGCATCCATTTCGACCAGCATCATCTCGACGATCGATTCCAGCGAGCTGGTGCCGTTGGCACTGCCGGCGATCTGCTCGGAGCGGATGAAGTCGTAACGATTGTCGGTCAGGGCCTGCATGTCGGCCTCGGAGCGGATGATGGTCGGGCGGATAAAGACCATCAGATTGGTGCGGCGGGTCTGGGTGCGGTCGGACCGGAACAGGCGACCGACACCGGGCAGGCGGCGCAGGCCCGGCACGCCGTCCGCGCTGACCTCGTCTTCCTGCTGGATCAGGCCACCCAGCACAATGATCTCGCCATTGTCGGCGAGCACCGTCGTCGAAATCTCACGCTTGTTGGTGATCAGGTCGGAGGAACCGGCATTGACCGCGCCGGCCACCGAAGAGACTTCCTGGACAATGTGCAGACGCACCGTATTGCCTTCGGTGATCTGCGGCAGGACGGTCAGTTTCACACCAACCTCCTCACGATCCACCGTGCGGAACGGGTTGGTATTGTTCGAGCCAAGCGCCTCGCCGGTGGTCACCGGGATTTCCTGACCGGAGAGGAAATAGGCTTCCTCATTGTCCAGCGCCATGATCGACGGCGTGGCCAGAACGTTGGAATTGACGTCGCTCTCGACCGCATTGAGGACCAGGCCGAACAGGTTGCCGCTGCCGTTCTGGCCACCAAAGCCAAGCGTTCCCCCGGTCGCGCCGAGCAGCGAGTTGATCGCGGCATCGCGCAGCGACACGTTGAGATCACTGTCATCATCGCCCGGCGAAGTCGCGGCACCGGTCAGGGCCAGAAGGTCGGGATTATTGGAGGAGAAGCGGGTCATCGCCAAGGGCGTGTCGCCCTCGCCGCCGGCCAGCAGCATCTGCACGCCGAGTTCGCGGGCGGTACTGTCGGACATCTCGACAATGATGCCTTCGACCAGCACTTGCGGCCGGCGGATGTCGAGCTGGCGGATCACCAGTTCAAGCTGGCGTTGCACGTCCGGCTCGGCATTGATGACCAGCGCATTGGTGGGGGCATGATGCGAGACCGATGGCGCCCGCGTCGTGCCCTCACCGGCCACCATGGTGTCGACAACCTGTTGCAGGATCGGTAGCAGGTCCTCGCCATCGGCATGGCTGAGATAGATGACCCGGAAGCTCTGGTTCGACTGGCTGACACTGTCGACCCGGCGCACCAGCGCGATCATGCGGTCAACGGCGTCACGATTGCCGCGCAGCAGAACGGTGTTGGAGGCCGGGATCGGCGCGATGGCGACATTGAAGATCGTTTCGTCTTCACCGGCCGATGAGCGGGTGCGCATCTGCTCCAGGATCCGCGTCATGTCGCCGGCCGAGACATTGGTCAGCTCGATCATTTCCACCACCGAGGTGTCGCGGTCGAGATCGCGGATGACCTGGCGCAGGCGGGCGATGTTCTCGGCATAGTCGACCATCACCAGCACATTACCGGTCTCGGTCGCATTGACGCTGCCCTGGGCACCGATCAGGGGCCGCACCACAGCCAGTGCATCGCGCGAGGCGACATGGTTCAGACGCACAACAGCGGTCACATACTGATCGCCACGCAGGTTGGAATTGACCGGGTTGGCGGAACGCGCACCGGCCTGGTCCGGGACGATCTGGTAAGCCCCCGAGGCGGTCGGCACCACGGTGTAGCCATGCACCCGCATGGTCGACAGGAAGACCTGGAAATACTGGTCCGAGGTCAGCGGCGCCTGCGAGGTAATGGTCACCCGGCCGCGCACATTCGGGTCAACGATGAAGGTGTAGCCGGTCACCGCCGAGACATCGTCGATGACGGCCTGGATCTCGGCCTGGTTGAAATTGACCACCTGGTCCTGGGCACGGGCCGCCGGGGCCGGCACGAGGACAGACAGGGCACACAGGATCACCAGGGCACACCGGGCCACCAGGGCGTTTTTCGCAAACAGGGTCATTGCGGCAAAGTCCTCGAAATGGTCAGGGGCAGACCGCCCCGGGAAATGGAAAAGCGGATGGCGGTGCCGCCACCTTCGCGGTCAAGCAGCGCCTGGAGGTCACCGATCGCGGCGACCGGCCGGCCTTCAATTGCGGTAATCACGTCGGTTTCGCGCAGTCCGAGAACCGACAGCATGGCGGCATTGCCGCTCTCGATGCGATAGCCGGTCAGGGTGTCGCCGGCATAGCGGGCGCGAACCTGGAACAGGCCGGCGACGTCTTCGAGCTGACCGCGGCGGGGGGCGCCGGTCGGCGTCGGCGCCCGACCGGACGCGGCGGTCGGTTCGGCCCCGGCCTCGCGCGCGGCGGCGGCTGTTTCAGGACGCAGATAAAGGACTTCGGCAATGCCGCGGCGGCTGATGCGGACATGATCGACCAGCACCCCGTCCAGCGTCACACCGTCAAGAATTTCCGAGCCGACCCGGAAAAAGCGCTGGCGGTTGTCCGGTGTCTGGATGATGGCTCCGCCTGTGTCGGATGTGGCACCGCGGCGCACGC
Organism: Maricaulis sp.; assembly: GCF_048268525.1. Taxonomy (GTDB): domain Bacteria; phylum Pseudomonadota; class Alphaproteobacteria; order Caulobacterales; family Maricaulaceae; genus Maricaulis. The sequence goes on from NZ_JBLWVH010000016.1 coordinate 73,925, forward strand.
CGCGCAGGACAAGAGCGAGCCGGGTTTCCGGCACTTGCGAGGGCGCAGCGTCGGCGACCGTGATCGCGCGGGGATCGGAAAACAGGGACGTCCGGCTCAGGCGGTTGAGGTCAGCCTGGTAGGCACTGCCGGAGCCGACGGCGGCGGCAGTTTCGACGCTGTCCTGCCGGAAATCTCCGGCACTGGCGCCGAACGCGACCAGCCAGATCATCCGCGCGAGCACAAATGCAAGGGCGACAAGCAGGACCAGTTCAGCGGCACGGATCATGAGGCTGACCATCATCGGCATATGGCTGCGACCGCGCTGCGCCCGAATGGTGCTTGGTGTTTGCGTCATCGAATCCAGCGCCCGTCTGCACGCCCCGCGACATCAAACGCGCCAGGGGCGGCCAATCCGTCAGGGATGACTTCGGATACACGCGCTGTACGTCAGTTTTACGACGTTTCGCGGTTAGTTTTACGACGTTTCGCGGTATATCGTTTGGTCGTGGAAAACGGGGCGAACCACCGGTCCGCCCCGCCCTGTTCCGCTACCAGGTCCGGCTGACAGAGAAGCTCAGCGAAGTCCCGATATCATAGGTATCGACCGGCAGTTCGACACCGCCGGCAGACTGGGTCGCCTCATAGTCTTCGCCCAGGATATTGCGGACGGAGAAACCGAAGTCCCAGTCATTCCCGCCCAGATCGAGCGTGCGGGAGTAGACGAAGTCGAGCGAGGCCGGCAGCTGCTCGGAAATCTCGGGGAGATTGTCCGACAGGTTGGCCACGGCACGGGACCGCTCACCGGTGAAGTTGTACAGCAGGGCACCGCGGGCGCGACCGTCAAAGGTTTCGAAACCGACCTGCAGGTTGAACAGGTGCTCCGACTGACCCTGAAGGGCGCGACCGTCCTGCACGAAGCCGGCGGCGTTCAGCTCGATCGCCGACGGGCTGCCGAAGGCACCCTGGGCAATCGTGACCGTACCGTCGGCTGTCACTTCAGACTGGATGTAGGTGTAGTTCGTCTTGATGAACCATTCACGGTCATTGAAGAAAGCACCGTCCCAGCGATCCGAGAAGTCGAAGGACTTCTCAAACTCGAACTCCGCACCCGTCAACGTCGCTTCCGGCGCGTTGATGAAGGAGGTGTTCAGGCCATCACCGATCGGGATGATGTATTCCTCGATCGGGTTTTCCAGCACCTTGTAGAAGGCACCGACGGTCACGAACTGGTCACGGCCGAAGTAATACTCCAGGCGCGCGTCATAGCTCTCGATTTCGGTGTTCACGAGGAACGGGTTGCCCTGGAAGCGCTGGTCCGTATCGGTGTTGAAGAACTCGGCGAAGGCCAGCTCGCGGAATTGCGGGCGGGCGATCGACTGAGAGTAACCGGTACGGAGCTGAAGGTTGTCAGCGAAAGTCCAGGTCAGGGTCAGGGCCGGAAGGACATAGTCCTCTTCGATCCGGGTTTCGACCAGGCCCGAATCAGCCGCACTGGCCGGGAAGGCGTAGGTGTCGACTTCCTGGGTACCGTCTTCAAAGCGAGCCCCGACAGCGGCGCGGAGGAAATCGGTCAGGCCGACATCCAGACCGGCGTAATAGCCTTCGACATCCAGCGTACCAGTATAGGCTTCCGGGAAGGTCAGGCCGCCGGTTTCGACAAGACGCAGACGCTCGTCGACAATGTTCTGCTCGGCAAAGATATAGTCGATGCGCGAGAACAGGAGGTCGGCCGGAATACCGTCCGAACCCTGCTCGAAGGCGAACTGGCGGGTATAGGCATCACGCTCGCGGCTGGTGTTTGAGTAACCGGCCTTGAGTTCGACATCGAAGCTGCCGACTGCCACGGGCAGGGTGACATCAAAACCGGCATCCTGCGTGTTGTCCTCGATTTCCGAGAAGCGTGTGAAGTTGTCGTTGATGTCGCCTTCATAGCGGTAGGCCTGCGGGACATCCTCGTACTGGTAATTCACGAAGCGCTGGTAGGGCGCGTCGCGGGTCGCCGTCGCATCGGACAAACGCCAGTCGAGTGACAGGCCGCCGAGGCTTTCGAACAGGTGCTCACCGCGAAGCTGGTTGAACAACACCTGACGCTCGAACCACTCGGTGTAGTCACCACGCACAACGGCGGACGAACCGGCATTGTACTGTTCTTCGATCCGGGCCTCTTTCGAGGTGGACCGCAGCGCCATCGACAGGAAGCTGATCGAGTGGTCGTTGTAGAAGTCAACGCCGACAGAGATCAGGCCGGAGGCGTTGATCTCGTTCTCGGTGCCGAAGAAGTTGTTGATGCCTTCGCCGACCGGGGCCAGACCTGAACGGTCTTCGCTGGGCGGACCGTTTTCGTAGATCAGCTCGTCACCGGCACCGATGGCGCCCTTGCCGCGCTGACCTTCGCGGGTCTCCCACTCGTTCGAGAACGAGCCGGCGACCAAAAGACCAAGCGAGAAGTTCTCGAAGTCAAAACGCTCACCGGCTTCCATCGAAATGGAGCCGTTGGCATCGGTATCGATCTGCTGGACGACCCAGAGTTCGGAATTGACCAGCGAGCGGCCGATGGCCTGCTGCTGGGCGGCCGGCAGGTTATTGCCGACGCGGGTGGTGTCGAACACCGCCGCGAGTTCGTCCGGCATGTCGCGCAGACCGTCGTCATAGCCCATCCAGTCGGTATCGGAACCGCCATAGGTGAGGCCGTGATTGCCGGTCGTGACCGTGTCACCGCTGGCGCCGATGGAGACGCTGAAGAAGCGGTCATCCGGCAGGGATGCGGTTTCGATGCCGATCACGCCGCCGCCGAACTCACCCGGGAATTCCGGCGAGAACGTCTTCTGGACGAGGACGTTGGAGAGCACGTTGGTCGGCAGGATGTCGAGCGGGGCTGCGCGGCGGAAAGGTTCCGGCGACGGCATCGGAGAGCCGTTGAGCAGCGTGTTGGAATAACGCTCGTTGAGGCCGCGAACGACCACGAAACGGCCACCGACCGTGGACAGGCCGGTGACGCGGACCAGGGCGGAAGCGAGGTCGCTGTCGCCGGTTGTTTCCAGGTCGTCGATCGACAGGGACGCGGCAACTTCCGACGTCACCCGGCGATCGTCGGGAATGTATTGAAAGCGGACTTCGATGACATCTTCATCGGCGTCCTGGGCGAGGGCTGCGACCGGCACGAGCGTCGTGGACGCCAGCAACGCAGCCGAGAGCGCAAATCGAGTGGTTTTCATCTTCATCACCATGTGACTGCGATTGACATGCGCCTTCGCCGGCCGACCCGAGGGCCGGCCGGTTCAGGCAATTGCGTTACTGCGTGCGACGGAAGGTCCAACCCTGGTACCAGGTGTCGTTGGCGTCTTCGACGGCGCCGATGTAGTCGACATCGACGAACCAGCTGTCGAGAGCATTGATGTCGAAGGCCGTGACCGCTTGTTCGGTCGCGCCCGGCACGACACCGGTATTGCCCGGGATGAAGGCGAAGCCCGTCATCGTGTGGGTGATCTCGGCATTGTTGGCCTGACCCAGGAACCAGGTCGAGAGATCGGTGGTGTCACCGGCGCTCTCATCGAAGTTCGTCGTACAATCGAAAACGATCGACTGCATGATGATGTCTTCGTCACCAGCGGCACCGGAGGCGCCGATACGGTCGAAGGTTTCCTGATCGTCGATGTCGAGGCAGTCCTCGCCGAAGTCGACCACGATGCCGTTGTAGAGCTCGCCCGCCGTACCGGCCCGGAGCAGCATGCCCTGGTCCGATTCAGCTGCACCGCGTTCACCGATCAGGGTGAAGTTGGAGATGCGCGGGTTGGAGCGCGGCAGCAGGGTGTTGTTGGAACCGCGATTGTCGAACTCGAAGCCCTGGTCGGCATCATCGCCGGACTGGGACACGATCACGAACTGAGCGCGACCAACCCAGCCATCGGTGTAGTCGAAGCTGTCATCGCGAATACCGGTGAGGACCAGGTGGCTCACATCAACCGCGCCGCCGAACATTTCGACGCCGTCATCGGCATTGTTGTGGACCTGGACGTAGTCGACTTCGGTGCCCGAACCGACAGCCTGGAAGGCGATGCCGTTGAGCTCGTCTTCGTTGTTGATCAGGAAGCCGGCGTACAGGAGGCGGGTGTAGAAGATGTTGCCCGAGTCATCGGTCGGCGTGGCGCCACCGAAGAGACCGGAAGACCCCTCACCCGACTTTTCGCAATCCACGGTGCCGCCGGTGGCGGTGCCGTCGATACAGGCATTGATCGGAGCGCGACCATTGAGGATCAGGCCGCCCCACTGGCCACGGTCATTGGCGCCAACCGTGCCCTCGACATCCGAACGCGAGGTCAGGGTGACCGGTGCGGTGCGGGTACCGTTCGAGCGGATCGTGGAACCGCGCGGGACGACGAGATAGTCGGAACCGGCCGAACCGAAAACGGTGACACCGGGATCGATGGTCAGCTCGACTTCGATACCGGACGGCAGCGGGCTGGCCGGATCGGGGCCGCGGTCAACACCGACGAAGACCGGTCCGACGAGCTCATACATGGAGCCGCGCGTCAGGCGCAGGTCTGAGGTCAGGTTGCCGGTGATCTGGCAGATGCGCTGACCATTGATGACCTCAACGGATTCGGTGGTGCCCGTCGGGCAACCCGGATCGGCGAACAGGTTGTAGGTCCAGCCGGCTGCCCAGTTGGAAGCGTCCGTTTCGGAACCGGAGAAGGCACCGATATAGTCGACATCGGTGAACCAGTTGTCCAACGCATTGATGTCGAAGGCCGTGACCGCTTGCTCGATCGGGCCCGGGAAGACACCGGACATCGAGTTGTTGATCTCGGCATTGTTGGCCTGACCCAGGAACCAGGTCGAGAGGTCGGTGGTGTCACCGGCTTCTTCGTCGAAATTCGTCGTACAATCGAGAACGATCGACTGCATGATGATGTCTTCGTCACCGGCAGCGCCGCTGGCGCCGATACGGTCAAAGGTTTCCTGGTCGTCGATGTCGAGGCAATCCTCGCCGAAATCGACCACGATGCCGTTATAGAGCTCACCGGCGGTACCGGCCCGGAGCAGCATGCCCTGGTCGGACTCGGCGGCGTTGCGCTCACCGATCAGGGTGAAGTTGGAGATGCGCGGGTTGGAGCGCGGCAGCAGCGTGTTGTTGGAACCGCGATTGTCGAACTCGAAGCCCTGGTCGGCGTCGTCGCCGGACTGGCGAACGAGCACGAACTGGGCGCGGCCGATCCAGCCATCGGTGTAGTCGAAGCTGTCATCGCGAATATTGGTCAGGACCAGGTGGCTCACATCCACCGTACCACCGAACATCTCGACGCCATCATCGGCATTGTTGGAGACCTGGACGTAATCGACTTCGGTGCCCGAACCGACACCCTGGAAGGCAATGCCGTTGAGCTCGTCCTCATTGTTGATGAGGAAGCCCGCATAACGGACCTGGACATAGCGCAGGATGCCGCTGTCATCGGCCGGATTGTCGCCGCCGAACAGGCCGGAAGACCCTTCACCCGATTTTTCACAACCCGCCGTACCGCCAGTCGCGGTGCCGTCGATGCAGGCATTGATCGGTGCGAAGCCGTTGATGATCAGGCCGCCCCACTGGCCGCGATCGAGCGGACCGGCTGTGCCTTCAATGTCCTGGCGCGATGTGAAGACCACCGGCGCGTCCGAGGTGCCGACCGCTTCGAGGCGCGAGCCACGCGCGACAACCAGATAGTCAGAACCGGCTGAACCGAACAGGGTTGCGCCTGCGCCGATTTCAAGGGTCACCGAACCGCCACCATCGACACCGACAAAGACCGGGCCGGTGATGATCACGCCGGCATTCGCCGCGATCGTCGTGTTGGAGGTGATATTGCCGGTGATCTCGCAGGCGTTGATCGTAATGTCGCCATTGGTGACCGAAGTCTCGCGCACCGAGCCGGTGCCGCAGCCGCCAGCCGGGATCAGGTCGATCGTGGTCTGGCTGCCGCCGCCGCCACCACCGCCGGTGCCCGGAGGCGTGCCGACATTGGTATTACCAGGCGAGGAAATGGACGTATCCGCGCACGCCGCGAAAAACGCGCACGACGTGGAGACAAGCAGAAGCTTTCGAAAATTGTTCTTCACCGACATTGAAGTCCCCCGGAAAAGGAATGAATTTCACTGACGACCGGGGGGACCCATTCCACCCCGATCACTCGAGGGGCGGGTAAACATCAGCTTTGTAACGGCGGCGTGACACCTCTGACCGGACTCGCAACCGAGCAGAGCCTGCAGCGCCCACAATCGGTAGTGCAGGCATCATCTGTGACCCGCTAGATACTGTCCCAGTTGGCAGAATCGCCGTGGTGGCAAATCGGTCACTGACGAAGTATTGGTGATTGAATTTTTTGTGACATTGCGGAATGTAACACTTCATTTACACCCATTACGGGATTGCCCGAAATGTTTGATTGGACAGATGAATTCTGAACTTCAATCCGGGTACGGATTTGTTTTGGATGCTTGTCGCAGCGGGTGTGACCAAGACCTCATGGCGACGGGAATTCCGGTCGCCATCGGTTGGGAGACCGCCCTGCCGGAGCAAAATTTCAGCCGTTGCAAATTTCCCGCTTTACACACCCAAAAATTGACTTTAATCGCGATTTTCCCGGCGGAGGTGACGATGCCGGATTGGGTTAACAACGAGCAGGGGGTCACGTGAATTGCACACGTACCATACTCCCCTGGACCTGGTCCGTTCGCGGCACGTAGAAAGTCCGGTCGTCTGTGTACGTCCTGACCGTGTTGCCGAAGCAGGACGCTGGTTCCAGGACAATTTCCCGGGCGAAGTCCTCTACGCCGTGAAAGCCAATCCCGCACCCTGGATCCTCCAGGCGTTGCACAAGGCCGGCACGCGCTTTTTCGACGTCGCCTCGATCCCGGAAATCCAGCTGGTGGCGGAGCATTGCCCGGGCAGCCGCATGGCTTTCCTGCATCCGGTCAAGAGCCGTGAGTCGATCCGTCGTGCCTATTACGAGTTCGGCGTGCGCATCTTTGCGCTCGATTGCGAAGCCGAGCTGGCCAAGATCCTGGAAGAGACCAATCACGCCGACGATGTCACGCTGGTCGTACGCCTGGCAGTGTCCAATGACGGCGCGATGTTCTCGCTGGCCGGCAAGTTCGGCGTGCCCGCCTATGAGGCCGCCGAGCTGATCCGTACGGCGCGCGCCCATGCCTTCGAGCTGGGTGTGAGCTTTCATGTCGGCAGCCAGTGCATGCAGCCTTCAGCCTATCGCTCGGCGATGATGGAAGCCTCGCGCCTGATCGTTCAGGCCGGTGTGACCGTCGATATTGTCGATGTCGGTGGCGGCTTCCCGTCGATCTATCCGGGCATGCAGCCGCCGCCGATGGACGATTATGTCGCCGCCATCGAGGACGCTTTCGAAGAGATGATGGTGCTGGAGAATGCCGACCTGTGGTGCGAGCCCGGTCGCGCCCTGGTAGCCGAGGCCGAGTCGGTGCTGACCCGCGTCGAGCTGCGCAAGGGTGACGCCCTCTATCTCAATGACGGCGCCTATGGCCGCCTGTTCGACGCCGCCCACGCCAAATGGCCCTTCCCGGTCCGCCTGCACCGCCCGCGCGTCAGCCCGTCCGATGATGACAGCGGCGAGCAGACTGCGTCCTTCCGCTTTTTCGGACCGACCTGCGACAGCCTCGATGCCATTCCCGGCCCGTTCGAACTGCCCGCCGATATCCGCGAGGGTGACGTCATCGAGATCGGCATGCTCGGCGCCTATGGCACCGCGCTGGCCACGGATTTCAATGGCTTCGGCACCATCGAACGCGTTGCAGTTGAGGATATGCCGTGGCCGTCTATGTTCGAAGCACAACCCGACCTGGCCGAAGACGACGGCGCCACGGTCATCAATTTTGCCCGCGCCCGCCGGCGCCGCCCGCGCCTGAAACGGCGCGCTTGAGGAAACAGACATGAGCGACCAATCGAACCGCAAGGCCGAGTTGCTGTCCAACCCGGTTGAACATATCGACATCACCGCCTTTGACGGCCGCGACATGATCGACGCCTGGGAGAAGATGACCTTCACCTCGCGCGACGCCGCCCGTGCCGCCCGCATCCTGGAACA
>NZ_JBLWVH010000017.1:0-73594 GCF_048268525.1 Maricaulis sp.
AGTCTTAGCGACAGGACGGCTCGGTTGAAAGGGCGGGGAATATGCTGAAATCAATAACGGTCCTGGCGGCGAGCCTGGTCGCGGTGACGCTGTCGGTCGCCGACGCCCGGGACGGCGGAGTCCAGGCCGGTGCGGAAACCGTCCGCGAGCGCACCGGAGCGCCGGGAATCGGAATTCTCATCCGGCAGGGCGATGAGATCGAGCTCGGCCTCGCCGGAGTGCGGGCGGTCAACACCGATATCGCGCTTCAGCCGGATGACCTCTGGCATCTCGGCTCCAATACCAAGTCCATGACCGCGACCCTGGTGGCGCGACTGGTGGAGCAGGGACGTGTCAGCTGGGACGATACGATTGTCCAGCACCTCGGCGAGGTGGTCGATGACATCAATCCCGCCTATCGCGAGCTGACCTTCCGTCACCTGCTCAGTCACCGGTCCGGTCTGCCGGCCAATGTCGGTCCGGCGGCCATGCTCAGCTTCATCGCCCAGGGGGCGCAAGGTGGCGAAATCGCGCCGCAGCGTATCGCCTATGCGGCGATGGTGTTGTCGGCGGAGCCGGCGGCCGAGCCGGAAGCGGAATTCCTCTATTCCAACGCGGGATATGTCGTGGCGGGTGCCATGCTGGAGCAGGCAACCGGGGAAGACTGGGAAGTCCTGATCCAAAGCGAGGTGTTCGAGCCGCTCGGTCTGGCAAGCGCGGGTTTTGGTGCGCCGGGAAGTGCCGAGAGCGTCGATCAGCCGCGCGGTCACCGGTCCGGCCTGTTCGGGCGGCGGGCGGCCTATGCGCCCGGTCCGACGGCCGACAATCCGCCGGTTCTGGGACCAGCCGGCACGGTCCACATGTCGCTGGAAGACCTGTCACGCTATCTGGCTGTGCACATGGCCGGGGCGCGTGGCGAGGATACGGGCTTCCTCGATGCCGGGTCCTGGGAGATCCTGCATACGCCGCCGTTTGGCGAACACTATGCCATGGGCTGGGCGATCGATGGCCCCCGGTTGATCCACAACGGATCGAACACGCTCTGGCTGGTGCAGATGACGATCTGGCCGGATCGCGACCGGGCGGTGATCATTGGCGCCAATGACGGCGACGTCGAGACGCTGGGGCCCTATTTCAACCGGGCAACCCGCGAGGCTTTCGGCGAGTGACCGCTGGCGTCAGCCGCCCAGGTTTTCCTTCACCAGGAAAATCGCGACGATGAGCAGCACGGCCGCGAACTGCAGCACGACGCGCAGGCGCATCAGCTTGTTCGAGCGCGAGCGCGCCTTGTCGTCCGACTTGTACATGTTGAAAACACCAAAGCCGAGCGTCACGAGGACGGCCAGCATGGCGATGTAGAGCAGACCTGTGAGGAAGGTATCCATCAGCTTCTCCAGCGCAGTTCGGATGCGCGTACGGGGTTCTTGAAGGGTTCGCCGGTCTCGCGATGCTTGTCCCAGGCGCGCTTGAGGGCGAAATACCATTTCGCCTGCACATCGCTGTCATGGATCAGCATCAGCTTGGGATCATAGGCCAGGCCGACCTGCTGGGCGTTCACCGCATCGCGGTCCTGGCCGACAAAGGTCTCGATGCCCTTGCGGATCACCGGGTTGGGCACGATCGATGGCAGCCAGTGATCCCAGTAGACGACGATGGTGATCGCGGTCGAATTTTCGTTCGTTGGCGTAACGGCGGTAAAACCTGTGAAATGCCGGCCGCCGGCCTTGACGTATTCCGTGCGCAGGCCGGGCAGCTGGAAGCGGATTTCGGTCTGCGGCTCGCCCATCAGCGAATAGAGGTAGGAATTCTTCGACGGAACGTGCGGCAGCATCGAGAAACCGCGCTCGACGGGGCCGAATTTCTTGGTCTTCTCGTGCACCGACTTGGCCGAGCGCCACCACCATTGGCGGTGGATGTAGGGGATGTGGGCCGGGTCCATAAGACCGATCACGGCGTGGTCGACATGGCAGTTGAAAACGTCGTGCACCACGAGTTTCGGCCTGTGCCCGTCGGGAATGTCGAGCTTGGGCGGGTCGGTGCTCGGCGCGACCTCGGCATTGGCCTCGTCGGCATACCAGATCCAGATCAGGCCCTGATCCTCTTGGACCGGAAAGCGGCGTACCCGGATCTTGGTCAGGTCCATCGCCTCGGCCTGGTCGGCGGTCAGCGACGGGATCGCCGCGCACGAGCCGTCAGTGCGGAAACGCCAGCCATGATAGGGGCATTCAACCTGGGTCTCGCCATCATGGTTCTGCGCTTCGCCACCCGACAAGAGGATGCCGCGGTGCGGGCAGATGTCCTTCAGGGCATAGGCCTTGCCGTCATGGTCGCGGCCGAACAGGATCGGCTGGCCAAGCAGCTCGCGATGGAGATGCTGACCCGGCTTGAGCTCGCTGGTGAGGGCGCCGAAATACCACAGGTCTTTGACAAACATGATCGCCACATAGCGCGTTGTGCCGCGCCTGCCTAGCAGGCGGGCGGCATCACATGTGCGGCATATGGACTTGTCGCGCGCCGGGGCGGGGCGCTAGTCTGATGGTCGCAAAGGGGGCGCGTTGGAGGATGACGCGCATGCACGACACGCGATCCGGTGTTCCGGGGAGGCCCGCCACCACAATCTGCCTGGTGGCGGTTATGGCCCTGTCCGCCTGTTCCGGTGAGCCCGATCCGCTCCCTGACGAGGCCCGCCTGCCGGGAGCGGCCGTGGCGGCGCTACAGTCCCATCTGACGCGCATGAGTGAGGGTGCCTTGACTTGCAGCGAAGCCGCGATCGAAGCGGCGCCCCGGGCGGTCGGCTTCATCAATGATGACCGTCTGCCCGATTTCGCCATCTCGACCCAGGACCTGCAATGCCGCAGCGAGCTGGGATCGGCGGTCGCCTATTTTTGCGGCGGGTCGATCTGCGCCTTTCCCGCCCTGATGTCTGAGGGCACGGACTACCGGGTCATCTGGTTGATGTCGGGCAATGAAGTCTCCACCCGGACCGACTACCAGGAGGCGCGTTTCGTGGTCCGTCAGGGCGTGTTCGCGGGTTCCGCAGGCAGCCGGGTGGCGGTGCGTGAATATGTCTGGCGGGACGGGACGCTGACCCGTGTGCTCGAGCGTGAGGAGGTCGCGGGGCGCATGCCCTAGCCGTCAAACCGGGCCCGGACCTCGTCCGGCGTCACGCCGCTCTCGCGCAGGGATTTCAGCGTCACCGACTGGTTGCGCTTGGCAAAGCGCTCGCCGTTTTCGTCCAGCAGAAGCCGGTGATGCCGGTAGACGGGTGTCGGCAGGTCGAGCAGGGTCTGCAAGAGGACATGGAGCGGCGTCATCTCGCGCAGATCCTCGCCCCGAATGACATGGCTGATGCCCTGAAGGGCGTCATCATGCACCACCGCGATGTGATAGCTGGTGCCGACATCCTTGCGCGCCAGGATGACATCGCCCAGCGGGTCCGGATCGGCGAGCTGATCGCCCTGGGCCTCTTCCAGATAGCGCATGGTAGCAAAACGCGGCCCCAGCAGGTCGCGGCACCGTGCCAGCGACAGGCGCCAGGCGAAGGCCTCGCCCGCCGCGAGCCGGTCGGCTTCCGCGTCCTCACTCATTGGCTCATTGGGTCCGCGATAGACCTCGCCAACGCCATGCGGCGCGCGGGCGATATCGGCCATGATTTCGCGCCGTGTCTTGAAACAGCGATAGACCACGCCCAGCGCCTTCAGCCGCTCCAACACACGCCCATAATCATCAAAATGCTCCGACTGCCGTCGGACCGGCTCTTCCCAGTCCAGCCCCAGCCAGATCAGATCGTCGAGGATGACCTGCTCGAATTCCGGCTTGCAACGGACGGTATCGATATCCTCCATCCGCAGGATGAACCGCCCCTCCGCCTCGCACGCCGCCTGAAACGCCGTCCAGGCCGAGAAGGCATGGCCGATGTGCAGGTGCCCGGTGGGAGAGGGCGCAAAGCGGGTTGTGAAGGTCATTGTGGGAGGGAGCCATGTTTTTCAAAAAACTCAATACCCGGATTGTCATCCCTGCCGGATGTCCGGCAAAGGCCGGACGCAGGGCAGGGATCCATGTGGTGCCACGAATTAGGTCCCTGACTTGCGCCCGGCCTGCGCCGGGCGTCCATCAGGGATGACAAGAATATGCGGGATGGTACGTGCGCCCCACTCGCCTCTTGCCCCCATCCCCCGCATCCCTCTATCCAGTCTGCAATCAATCCGGAGCCCTTCATGACCCGACCGATAGACGGACCGCGCGTCGCGCCGCGGGATGGATCCGCACCGAAAAAGTTGGTGATCTTCCTTCATGGCTATGGCTCGAACGGGCAGGACCTGATCGGGTTGGGCCAGCATTGGGCGCGGGATCTGCCACATGTTCAGTGGGTATCGCCGAATGCGCCGGACCCGGTGCCGGGCGCGCCGGACGGGTATCAGTGGTTCCCGATCTCCAATCTTGATCCGGAGCGGATCGAGGCCGGTGCGGCAACCGCCTGGCCGATTGTCGATGCCTTCATCGACCAGGAACTCACCCGCTATGGCCTGACCGAGCAGGATCTGGTGCTGTGTGGCTTCTCGCAGGGGACCATGCTGTCGCTGGCGACCGGGTTGCGCCGCGAACGGCCGGTGGCCGGGATCATGGGCTTTTCCGGAGCGCTGCCGGGGGGCGGGCGCCTGAAAGAAGAGATGCGCTCCAAACCGCCGGTGATGCTGGTTCACGGTGACCAGGACCAGGTCCTGCCGCTCGGTTTCATGTTCGACGCGCTGGAAAATCTGGCCGCCGCCGGTCACGGCGCGCAATGGCATATCTCGCAGGGTCTGCCCCATTCCATCGGCGAGGACGGGCTGGAAATCGGTCGCCATTTCATCGCCAATGCCCTGGCCGGGCGTTACCGCTGAGCCACACAGGCGGGGTGTCATCGAGGATTCGCGAGCTCGTCATAGGACTGACACGCGAACGGGAGTAGCCTTCCTGCAAGCGCCGGGTGCGACGTGATTCGAACCAACGGATCTGCCTCCGGCGTGCGACGGGAGGTGTGCTTTCAGGACGTTCGTCCGGAATACCCGCCCCCTCCTGATCTGTCCCATCCGGCCGGTTGGGACCGGTCGCAGCGAGGGAGGTCGCCATGCAGGTGCTTGATCGGGCACTGCAGGGATGGCCCTGTCTGGTCCTGAATGCGGACTATCAGCCATTGAGTTATTGGCCGCTATCGACCTGGCCGTGGCAGGAAGCCATCAAGAATGTCTTCCTGGAGCGGGTGGCCGTGGTCTCGCATTATGACGAGGTCGTGCATTCGCCCAGTTTCGAGATGCACGTGCCATCAGTGGTCGCCCTGCGCGACTATGTCCACCAGGAGCGCACGCCGGCCTTCACACGATACAATGTCTGGCTCCGCGACGGTTTCAAATGCGTCTATTGCGGCAAGCATGGCGTCGAGCAGCTGACCTTCGACCACGTCATCCCGAGGCGCGCCGGCGGCAAGACCAGCTGGGAAAACATCGTCGCCGCCTGCGGCCCGTGCAATCTGAAAAAGGGTGGCCGCACACCACGCGAGGCGGGCATGCCGCTGCCGCGCCCGCCGCAACGCCCCAACATGCACGAGCTGCAATCCCAGGGCCGCCGCTTCCCGCCGAAATTCCTGCATGAAAGCTGGCTGGACTATCTTTACTGGGATATCGAGCTGGAACGCTAGACGTCCGGAGCGCCCTCATGCCAACCCACATCGCCCTGCTGCGGGCCGTCAATGTCGGCGGTACCGGCAAGCTGCCCATGGCCGAGCTCAAGGCCATGGCGAAGCGGATCGGTTTCGACAATCCGCGCACCTATATCGCCTCCGGAAACCTGGTCTTCGAGAGCGAACTGGGTGTCGCGGAAGCCGGAGCGAAACTCGAGACGGCGCTGGCAGAATACGCGGGCAAGCCGGTCGGTGTGATCATGCGCACACCGGCGGCGATGAAGGCCGTGTGTGACAACAATCCCTTCCCCGAAGCGACAGGCAATCGCTGCGTGGTACTGTTTCTTGAAACCGCTCCGGCCGCCGATCTGCAGGCCACGCTGAAACACCAGGCGGGCGAGAAGGTCGGCGCCGGTCAGCGCGAGATCTACACCCATTATGTGGACGGTATGGGCCAGTCGAAACTGGTCATTCCGGCAGCAAAGGCCGGGACCGCGCGCAATATGAACACGGTGGCAAAACTGGTGCAGATGGCGGCCGGTTAGGCGCCGCGATCAGACCCGCTCGGAGACCTTGATCGCCACCCGGCAACCGGCCTCGATGGCGCGCGACAGCAGGGCATAGCCCGGCGCCTGCTTGGCGCCTTCCTCGATGGCGAGGTCGCGGTGTTCGAGTTCTTCCTCGCGGAATTTGGCGAACAGGTCGGCCAGCTCGTTCTCGCCCATGGCACGCAGCTCCTCGACCTGACCGGCATAGTGCTGCTCGATCACGCTTTCGACCGCTTCGGTGCAGGCGTGGGCGGCCTTCTCACCCATCAGGGCGGTGGCCGTTCCCAGCGCCCGACCAGCGATATTCCAGATCGGCGCCAGCGCGGTCGGCCGGGCGTCGTGCTTGAAGATCAGCCCGTCAAACGCGTCCAGATGGACCTGTTCGTCGGCTTCCATCTCTTCCAGCTGGCGGGCAATGCGGGCCTTGTGGGGCAGGGCTTTGAACACGGCGCGCTGCCCCTGATAGATGGCAACGGCACCATATTCGCCGGCATGATCGACGCGGATCATTTCCTCGATGCGGCGCGGCGAGCGACGATTGCCGGGCATGGGCGGGGTGAAGGATTTGGTCCGGTCCGCCTTGGTCATGACTTCAGCCCCTTGATGCCGACCAGCGTGGCGACAATCGCCATGACAGCAGAAATCAGGGCGTTGTAACCGGCCATTGAAATGCCCAGCAGGGTCCAGGCCGCTTCATCGCACAGGACAATCGGGCCGCAGTCGGTGCCGTCGATGATGCAGGACAGGTCAACCTGCGGCATGCCGCCGGTGCTCGTACAGGTCGCGGGGCCTTCCCACCAGTCATACTCGACGCCGGCATGCCAGAAGGCAAAGCCGGCCGAGTAGACCAGCACGGCCGCCATGGCGAAGATCATCCACGGCGCAAACTTCGCCAGGCCCGGCCGGACAATCAGGGCCACGCCGAAAACCAGGCCCAGCGCGATCACGGTCAGATGTATGTGGCGCTGATCATAGCAGAGCGCGCACGGCGCATAGCCGCCGATATACTGAAAACCCCAGGCGCCCAGCATGAGCATGAGCGAACCGCCCGCCAGAAGCAGCGGCCAGCGGGTCAGGGGAAACTGGGTCAGAACCGGGTTCATGAAACGCATTCTTACGAGATCACCTGAGCCACGCACCGCGACCAATGCGCACATGAACGAAAACCGGTCAGACCAGGGACCGGATGAAGTCCTTCAATACATCCACAGCCGCCATGCCGAAAAATGAAAACAGCGTAACCAGCAGCGCGATCCAGGCGATGCCGAGGACCAGTCCGGCGAGGACCAGAAGGCCGTCACGGGTGAGCAGGCCCAGCGACCCGATGACCAGCGCGATGCCCGGCGTCGAATTGGTCAGCGGCAGCGGGACGAGGATCGAGGCGCAGAACAGCACGAAGGTGCCACCGACAAACCGTTCGGCCATGGCGCCGGACAGGCCGGTCAGGCGCGGCCGGGCAAGCGCTTCGAGCCAGCCGAACCATTTGCGGCCGCCGCGTGCCATGCGGGTCAGCCCCGCCTTGTCGATCCGGCGCGCCTTGAAGCCGGACGGCAGCCATGGCTCCGGCCGACCCATCGCCATCTGCGCCGACAGCGCCATCATCGGCAGCGCCATCACCTGCGGCACACCATAGAGAAAGGGGATGCAGACCGGCAGCGCCATCGCAAACAGGATGACCCCGAAGGCGCGTTCGCCCAGCGCATCGACGAACTCACCCAGCGAAAGCCCGTCATCGGGTGCCGTCCCGGCAATCTGTTCCAGCGTCCCGATGAGGCCGCGCGGCGAAGTGGTGTCAGTCATCATCCCATCCGTTGTGGAGCGGTCCCGAACCTAGCTGCATGGACAGGGTCGGCCAAGCGCAATGGGTTGTTGACAGGTTGAGGCCGGATGGGCAGCTTGCGCCTCCGAATTTCCCCGGCTCGAACCGCCTGTCCAAACAGGCCCGACCGGCGATCACAGGCCCCTGTGGCGGAATTGGTAGACGCGACGGATTCAAAATCCGTTTTCTTCGGAAGTGCCAGTTCGAGTCTGGCCAGGGGCACCATTTTTCTTTCCTGTTCCCGCTCCGCTCGACCCGAGCCCGGCACCGCTTTCGCAGCTGGGGTCGATGCTCACATGGAACGTGCTCAAGGCTGGGGTATTCGCGACCGGTCCGTCGGGGCGGGTTACTTTTTATCTCACGGCAGCTCGCTGTGCTCGCGCCTCCGATGGGGCAGCGCATGAGCGCTGGCGCGCGGTCGCGCTTGCGGCCCTGTGGGGCCGGGTCTTGATCTCACGGCAACTCGCTGCGCTCACGCCTCCGATGGGGCGGGCTGACCGCCCGGCGCGCGGTCGCGCTTGCGGCCCTGTTGGGGCCGGGGGTGTCATGACACGCCTTATTCCCTCCCTGACTGCACCGTCATCAACCTCTTGAAATCCGTCCTCGTCAGTCACCGCGACGGGTGATAGCCTTTCGCTTCGAGCCTGGACGGAGGCCTGATCTTGGTGTCGCCTGGAAACGCGTTGTTGTTTGCCCGCCTGTCGCTGGCGGTGATGTTCCTGTGGTTCGGGGTGATGAATTTCACCGGGGTCGGGACCCAGATCACTGGCAGCTGGATCGAGGGGCATGCCTTCCTGTCCGGACTGGTCGACCAGGCCGGATCTGCGGCCAAGACGCTGGGTGTCTACCAGATCATTGCCGCCGTGCTGGTCGGCGCGCCGATCCCGTCGGGCAGTTTCCGGCGCATCGGCTTTGCCATGACCGGGCTCTATGCCTTCCTCGCCTTGACGGTGTTGCTGACCAATCCGGTGTGGATCGAAGCGGCGGGCGGGTTTCCGGCCATCGGGTCCGGTCAGGGCATCCTGAAATATGTCGCCATCCTGGGACTGTCCCTGTGGGGCGGGAGCTTCGCGAACTCACGCATGTTCGCCCAGCGTCACACTGACATGCGCCTGTGGAGCCAGCCGGTGATGTGGCTGGGCCTGGTGCTGGTCCTGGGCTGGATCGGCGGCATGAAATTCACCGCGGTCGAGGCGGCCGGGATCGAGCCGCTGGTTCAGACCAGCCCGTTCTTCGCCTGGCTGCTGGGTCTGATGCCGCTGCAGACCGTGTCCAACCTGATCGGCATGATCGAACTGATCACCGTCATCGCCCTGGTCGGCTACTGGTTTTCCAATACGCTGTTCCGGATCGGGTTGGGTCTGGCCATGCTCACCTTCGTGCTGACCCTGAGTTTCCTGTTCACCTTTCCGGCAAGCTGGTCGGCCGATTTGGGTGGCTTCCCGGCGCTGGGGCGAGCCGGACATTTCCTGCTCAAGGACCTGCCCCTGCTGGCTGCCTGCCTGGCGCTGCTGTCGGAGACGGGCCGTGAAGGTACCATGCGACGCCGCTAGCCTGGCCGCGGACCGGCTCGCTTGACGCAGCTTTCGCCGGTAATCTTCTGAAACATGTGTTCACACTTGCCGCCCGAGCGGCCGCCCTCGCTTGACCGCAAGGGGGCGGGCCATATCGTCACGCGCAAAGAAACAAGGGAGGTTTGGTCGAATGGGCATGCTGGGCGCCATCGCGCGCGAGTTCAATTATGTGACGAGCATGCTCTCGGTGCTGAAGAAGATCGGCAAGGTCGGCTCCGGCTCCGGTCTGCGTGTCCCGGATCATATCGAGACCACCGTCGACCGCTTTCCCGACCGCCCGATGGCCATCCTGGATGATGGCGAAATCAGCTATCGCCAGTTTGACGCCTTCGCCAACAAAATCGCCAATTGGGCGCTGGAGCAGGGACTGAAACCCGGCGACTCTGTCGCCCTGTTCATGACCAATCGCTGGGAATATATCGCCGTCTGGTTCGGTCTGTCGAAGGTCGGCATCGTCACCTCGCTGATCAACAGCCAGCTGGCCGGGCAGTCGCTGGCCCACTGCCTGACCATTGGCGAGACCCGCCACGCGATCGTCGAGGGCGCCCTCTCTGACGCCTATGACGCGGCACGGGCCTGCGGTGTCGGCGACATCCAGGCCTGGTCGTTCGACGGTTCTTTCTCCGAAGCCAAAGGACTGGATGATGCCCTCGCCGGGATGAGTGATGTGCGGCCTGATCGCGCTGTACGCGCGGCGGTCGAGCCGGGTGATCCGGTGTTGAAAATGTTCACCAGCGGCACGACCGGCCTGCCCAAGGCGGCGCTGATGACGCATGTGCGGGCGCTCTATTATCTCAACATTTTCGCGCTCATCGCCAAGGCTGCGCCGGAAGATCGGATGATGATGGTGCTGCCGCTCTATCATGCCACCGGCGGCCTGTGCGGGGTCGGCTGCGCCCTGTCATTCGGCGGTGCGCTGGTCATTCGTCCGCGCTTCTCCGCCTCCGCCTTCTGGCCCGATGTGCAGCGCTTCAAGGCAACCCTGTTCATGTATGTCGGTGAGCTGTGCCGCTTCCTGGTCAATTCGGACCCGGTGCCGGAAGAAGCGGGGCACACCATTCGCTGCGCCATCGGCAATGGCATGCGCCGGGATGTCTGGGATGCCTTCCAGGCCCGCTTCGACGTGCCGGACATTGTCGAATTTTATGGCTCGACCGAGGGCAATGTCGGCCTGGTGAACGCCTATAATCAGCCCGGCGCTGTCGGCCGGGTCCCGGGTTATCTCAAAAGCCGCTTCAATATCGATCTGGTGAAGTTCGATCTCGACAGCGAAATGCCGCTGCGCACCACTGAAGGGCGCTGTGTGCCGTGTGAACCGGGCGAGGTTGGCGAGGCGATTGGCCGGATCGATCCGTCCGATGCGCGGTTCCGCTTTGACGGCTACGGTTCCGAGGAAGACACCGAGAAGAAGGTGCTGCGCGATGTCTACGAGCCGGGCGATGCCTGGTTCCGCACCGGTGATCTGATGTCACGCGACAAGTTGGGCTATTATTATTTCATCGACCGGGTCGGCGACACTTTCCGCTGGAAGTCGGAGAATGTGGCCACCGGCGAGGTCGCCGAGGCCTTTTCCTTCAAGGGCATCGAGCAGGCCAATGTCTATGGCGTTGAGGTCAACGGCCATTCTGGCCGCGCTGGCATGGCGGCGCTGGTCACCGAAGCTGCCAAGGGCCTGGATCTGGAGGCGCTGCATGCGCATGTGCATGCGTCCTTGCCGGCCTTCGCCCGCCCGCTCTTCCTGCGTCTCCAGCAACAGACCGACACAACCGGCACCTTCAAGTTCCGCAAGGTCGATCTGGTCAAGGACGGGTTCGATCCGACCAAGGTCGAGGATACCATCCTGCTCGATCACCCCGGCGAGGGGCGCTATGTGCCGATGACGCCGCAGCTGTACGAGGCGATCCAATCGGGTAGCCTGCGGGTATGAGTATTCACGACCCCACCATCGACGAAATCCTCGACTTCTGGTTCGAGGCCGCCGGCCCGGCCCGCTGGTACGCGTCCTCGCCGGCCTTCGACGCCCGCGTGCGGCGTCTGTTCGCCCGTCCCATTGAGGACCATGCGCGGCTGTGGTGGGAGAGCGAGCATCCGTGGGAAGACAGCGCCTTTGGCAGTTTCGCCCTGATCCTGATGTTCGACCAGTTCACCCGCAATGCCTGGCGGGGCTCCGGTCATGCCTTCGCGCATGACGAGATCGCCCGCAATGTTGCCTGGAACATGCTTGAGCGCGGCTTCGACTGGGCCATTCCGGACGATCGCCGGGCCTTCGTCTACATGCCTTTCATGCATTCCGAGGAAATCGAGGACCAGGATCTGTGCGTCGCTCTCGCCGGAGAGCGGCTGTCGGGGAGCGGCACGCTCGATCATGCCATCAAGCATCGCGATGTGATCCGCCAGTTCGGTCGCTTTCCCTACCGCAATGAGGCGCTCCAGCGGACCTCCACGCCGGCCGAAACGGCGTATCTGCAAGGCGGCGGATATGCACCGGGCCGCAAACGCGCCTGATACTGCCCGGACAGAACGACTCGGCAATTTCGACCGCAGGGCAGGGCGCGCCGATCTGTGGAAAACATAAATATTTGATTTATTTAAATTTAATCACGACTCCTTGTGGCCCGGGCCTTGCTCTTAACTGGGCAAGACACCCCTTCCGGCAGGAGCCCAGAATGACCCCGCATGTGCAAATCACCGCCCAAGACATCCACCAGATTGCCTGGACCATGGTCGATCTGCATGGGGCGCAGGCGATCGGCTATGCCGACGAAGCGGTGACCGATCTGGACGGTCAGGGTCTGCCCGAAAGCGCCGATGCCTGGCGCGCCCTGCGCTCGGTGATGGAAGACGCCCTGGCCGGTCGGCTGGATCGTGACGGCGCTGTTACCCTACACTGACCCTGGTCCAATCTGCCGCGTTTGCCTCCGCTCGCAGCCATGCTAACCCGACGGCATGGATACGCCCGCCTGGCCTGAGGCCCTCACCAAATTCGGATTGCCGGACCCGCTTGAGCCGGCCCGTGCCGCGCCGCGCATGCGCGAGACCCTGAGCAACGCCGCGCCGCACATGGATGTGCGCCCGCCGGAAGTTGCCGAGGTCCGTGATCTTTCTGTCCCAGGAGCCGAGGGTGACATTCCGGCGCGGCTCTATCGTCCCAATGGTGTTGAGGCGGACGGTCCCTGTACCTTCTTCATGCATGGCGGTGGCTATGTGATCGGTGATCTGGAGAGCCATGACCGGCTGTGCCGTCGCCTGGCCGCCCATTCGGGCGCGCGTGTATTGGCGGTCGATTATCGCCTCGCACCGGAACACCCCTGGCCCGCCGGGGTTGAAGACTGTCTGGCGGCTTTTGACTGGCTGACCGAAGGCGGCGCCGCCGAGATCGGCGCCCTGCCGGACCGCATCGCCGTAGCAGGCGACTCGGCAGGAGGTGGCCTGGCAGCAATCCTGGCCCAATCTCGGCGTGACCAGATCTGTTTCCAGCTCCTGATCTATCCGCTCCTGCAACTGGTTGAACGACGCAAGGCCAAGCCGAAACTGCTCGAGGGCCATCTCCTGTCCAGTTTCACGCTGGACCAGATCGTCAGGGCCTATCTGAGCACTCCGGACCAGGCCAACGAGCTGACCGTCTCGCCGCTGCTCAACAATGATCTGGCCGGCCTGCCGCCGGCTCATATCGTGGCCGCCGAGCTCGACCCGCTGCTGGACGAGGGACAGGCCTATCGCGACCGGTTGGCTGCGGCGGGCATCCCCGTCAGCTACGCCATCGGCAAGACCCTGCCACACGGCTATTTCAATCTGACCGCGGTTCTTCCGGGCGCCAAGGCGATCATCGACGAGACCGCAGTCATTCTCGGCGACGGGCTGCGCGGTTGAGGTTTGCAATCGGCCGCGGGCGCGCTTAGCTGCCAGTTATGAGCTTTTCTTCCGCCTACCGCCCCGACCCGGCCTTCTCGAAACTCGGCGACGAGTTTTCCGACCCGGTCGAACCGGCAGACTTCCCCGCCGCCATCGAGCGCTTCTGGAATGATCGCTGGGACGGCGCCATCGGTCTGGACGGTCTCAATCCGGCCGAGCGCGAAGCTCACTTCCAGCGCTTCGAGCCCCTGCCGGACAATCAGCCCCGGCCGCGCGCCATGCGTTATCATGGTCATCAGTTCCGTACCTATAATCCGGACCTGGGCGATGGTCGCGGCTTCCTCCATGCGCAAGTGCGCGATGATGCCGGGCGACTGCTCGACCTCGCGACCAAAGGGTCCGGCCAGACGCCCTGGTCGCGCGGCGGCGATGGTCGCCTGACCCTGAAGGGCGCGGTCCGCGAAGTGCTGGCGGCGGAAATGCTGGAAGCGCTGGGTGTGCAGACGTCCAAGGCGTTCTGCGTGTTCGAGACCGGTGAACAGCTGGCCCGCAATGACGAACCCTCGCCAACCCGGTCGGCCGTGCTGACCCGTCTCGGGCACTCGCATCTGCGCATCGGTACCTTCCAGCGCCATGCGACCGAGGGGGCCGCTGACCGCATCGATGCCCTGATCGGACACGCCATCGAGCACTATTACCCGCAGCTCGCTGGCGAGGCCGACGCGCCGGCGGCGCTGCTGTCAGCCGTCGTCGAGGCCAATGCCAGGCTGGCCGCCAGCTGGATGGCGGCGGGTTTCGTGCACGGTGTTCTCAATACCGACAATATCAATCTGACCGGTGAGAGTTTCGACTACGGGCCGTGGCGCTTCCTGCCCCATTACGAGCCCGGCTTCACCGCCGCCTATTTCGACGAGCAGGGCTTGTATTGTTTCGCCCGCCAGCCGGAAGCGGTGTTCTGGGCGCTGCAGCAGCTGGCCAATGCGCTGGCTCTGGTCGGTGAGCGTTCGACCCTCGAGGCCGCGCTCAACGCCTATCCCGAACTCTATCGAACCGCCTTGCTGGATGCCTTCCTGGCCCGCTTCGGGCTGGTCTCGGCCGGCGAGGCCGCGGATGAAGTGCTGGTCCGCAGCTTCCTGGCTTTCATGGAAGCGTCGAAACTGGTCTGGGAAGCACCTTTGCACGACTGGTTCTGTGGCGAGGCGTCGGCTGACCGCGCCCTGTCCGGCCCGCGCGCCGACGCCTATGCCGGACCTGAATTCGACGCCTGGCGCAATGCCTTTGCCGGACGCGAGCCGGTCCGTGCGGACCGGTTGTCCCACTCTGTGTTCAAGCAAGCGGAGCCGGTGACAATGGTGATCGATGAGGTTGAAACCGCCTGGGCCGCCATCGCCGATCAGGACGACTGGTCACGCTTCAACGCGTTGATCAGGTCCGTCCGGCAGGCCGGAAAGGGCTTTGATCTGGGCCACAAGCGCGTAGGGTTCCGGCCATGACACTCGACCTTATCCGGGCGGAGACGCTCGACCACCCCGATCTCGTTCACGCCTTCACCACCCGCACCGGCGGTGTCAGTGAGGGGGTGTATACCTCGCTCAACCTGACCCGCTCGCGCGGGGACCAGGCTGCGTATGTCGCCGAAAACAGGATCCGGGTCCGGCAGGCGCTGGGCGTGGACGCGCTGGTGTTTGCCAACCAGGTTCACGGCCGCGCGGTGCTGCGGGTCGACGGACCACCCAAGGGCGATCAGCCGGCCGGGGAGGGGGATGCCCTGATCACGGATCAGCCGGGGCTGGGTTTGGCCTGCCAGACCGCCGACTGCACCCCGATCCTGTTGTTTGACCCTGTGCGCCGGGCGATTGGTGCGATCCATTCGGGCTGGCGCGGAACGGTGCAGGATATTGTCGGGGCCACGGTGGAAGCCATGGTCGACGCCTATGGCTGCCAACCGGCTGACCTGCGCGCTGCCATCGGGCCCTCGATATCGGCGGTCAATTACCGGGTCGGTCCGGAAGTGGTCGCGGCGTTTGAAGATGTGTTCGAGGTGACCGGCGGCATCCTCTCACCGAAAGACCCCGAAGGCGGGGCTCATCTGGATGTCGGCGAGGCTTGCCGCCGGCAATTGATCATGGCCGGGATCGAGGCGGACGCGATCTGGCGTTCTGACGTGTGCACCTATGCGGCCGAAGCGCGCTTGTTCTCGGCCCGCCGGTCGTATCATCAGGGCCAGAGCGGGTTGTTTGGCGGCCAGGCGGGCATTATCGCGCTGGCGCACACGGGCTGATCGACAATCGCCCCTTGGTTTTCTGCCCGACTGCCTTAAGTTTCCGTACCCAAGCATCGAAACGGAGCCATTCATGCCGCAGTCCCTCGGTTATGCCGCCCAGTCCGCCGACGCCGATCTAGCGCCGTTTTCCTTCGACCGGCGTGAGCCGGGGCCGGACGAGGTCCTGATCGAGATCACCCATTGCGGGGTCTGCCATTCCGATCTCCACCAGGCGCGCAATGACTGGAAGAACACGGCTTACCCATGTGTTCCCGGGCACGAGATCATTGGTACGGTTGCCGCCGTGGGCGCCTCGGTCACGCGCTTCAAGGCTGGCGACACAGTGGGCGTCGGGTGTCTTGTCGACAGTTGCGGTACATGCGCCCATTGCGATGAAGGGCTTGAGCAGTATTGCGATACCGGAGCGACGGGGACGTATAACGGACGCCTGCCGGATGGCAGCCATACCTATGGCGGTTATTCCCAGAAGATCACCGTCAAGGAGAGCTTCGTCCTGCGCATTCCGGACACGCTGGACCGTGCCGGTGCCGCGCCGCTCCTGTGCGCCGGGATCACCACCTACTCCCCGCTGCGGCACTGGAAGGTCGGGCCGGGCCAGCGCGTCGGTGTCGTCGGCCTGGGCGGGCTGGGCCACATGGCGGTCAAGCTGGCCAAGGCCATGGGCGCCGAGGTGGTGTTGTTCACCACCTCGCCGGGCAAGGTCGAGGACGCCAAACGCCTCGGTGCTTCCGAGGTGGTGATCTCCAAGGATCGCGAGCAGATGAAGGCGCAGCGCCTGTCGCTCGACTTCATCCTCAACACGGTTGCCGCCTCGCACAATCTCAACCCCTATCTGGACTGCCTGAAGGTCAATGGTTCGCTGGTGCTGGTCGGCGTGCCTGAAGAGGCTCACCCCTCACCCTCGGTCGGCCGCCTGCTGGCCAAGCGCCGCTCGATCGCCGGCTCGGCCATTGGCGGCATCGCCGAGACCCAGGAAATGCTCGATTTCTGCGCCAAGCATGGCATTCATTCCGACATCGAGATGATCGCCATGGCCGACATCAACGAGGCCTATGAGCGGATGCTGAAAAGCGACGTCAAATACCGCTTCGTCATCGACATGGCGACGCTGACCTGACAGCGGCCATCCCTCACGGCTGGCCGGGGAGCGTTGCGGCGCTGAACCAGAACTCCTCGATCGCCTCGACCAAGCCACGCATGCGTCCGAACTCGTCGGGCTTGGTAATATAACCATTGGCATGTCGGTCATAACTGTCGGCGATATCCTGATCTGCGCGCGAGCTTGACAGGATGATGACCGGTATGCGCCGCAGATCTGGCGCCGTCTTGAGCTGTTCGAGAACCTGTTTGCCGTCCAATTTCGGCAGGTTCAGATCCAAGAGCACAATGTCTGGCGTCGGCTTGTCCTCAAACCCGTCCCGTCTGAACAGGAAATTCAGCGCCGCCTCCCCATCCACCACGACGTGAAGGCGTGCCTTGAAAGCGCTGTCCTCGAATGCCATCCGGGTCAGGAAGGCGTCGCTCTCATTGTCCTCGACATGAAGAATTTCGATATCGCGTGTCTGTCCCGTCATGCATCCGCTCCCTTGGCGCCAATGGCCTGCTGTGATGGGGTGTCGACTGCCTGGTCTGAGAGGTCGGGCCAATAGACATAGAAGCGGCTGCCCTTGCCCAGGTCCGACTCGGCCCAGATCCGGCCTCCGGCGCTCGTGACAATCTTGCGGCAAATCGCCAACCCCATCCCGGTTCCCGAATATTCTGCCGCTGAATGCAGGCGTTTGAACGGTTCGAATATCTGTTCGCAATACTCCGGCTTCATGCCGATACCATTGTCGGACACCGTGAATAGCCAGCCCGCCTCGAAGGGGGAGGCGGAAATCTGGATCCGAGGTGGTCCCGATGCGCCGGAGTATTTCAGTGCATTGGCGATCAGGTTCTGAAACACCCGGGAAAAACGGGTCGGGTTTGCGCGCATCGTTTCTGGCAAGTGAATGACGGCAAACGCGGCCTTCGTTCGGTCGGCCTCCTCGGCGAGATTCTGGCGCGCCAGGTCAATCATGTCGCTCGGCAGAAAGGTTTCAACCTGGCCCAGGTCATCGCTGGCGCGCGAAAACGAGATCAGATCATCCAGCAGGGCCTGCATGCGGTTGGCCGAATTGGCGCAAACGTCCAGCGCCCGGCGTCCGTCCGCATCAACCTTGTCGGCATAGCGCCGATGCAGCATTTGCGAGAAATTGGCGATCATCCGCAAGGGTTCGCGCAAATCGTGCGAGGCGGCGAATGAGAAGCGTTCAAGCTCGGAATTACTCTCTTCGAGGCGGGCAATGAAGGCCTCACGCTCGGCTTCGGCGCGCTTGCGGTCGGACAGGTCGCGAGCTGTTGCCACAAAGACGTGCTCGTCCCCCTCTCGGTATTCGGTCACGGCGAGTTCGATCGGGATGGCATGACCGTCGGCATGCCGCCCATCAACTTCGCGGACTTTTCCGACGATTTCACTCGATCCTGTCTCGATGTAGTGCCGGATGTAGTAGTCGTGCTTGCGGCTGTGCTCGAGCGGCGTGAGGAGGCGGATATTTTCACCGACCAGCTTGGCCGGATCGTGCCCGAAGACGGTCAGGCAGGCCGGGTTCGCTTCCAGGATGATGCCGGCAGCATTGGTGGTCACGACCGCATCGACGGCGCTCTGGGTTACCGCGCGAAGCCGCATTTCACTTTGCCGACGAGCCAGTTCGCGCTCACGCTCCTCGGTGATGTCCTCGATTGATCCCGCCAGCCGGATCGCTTCCTGCGGCCCGGTCCACAGGGCCTGACCGGTGACATGGCACCAAACGTGGTGCCCCTTGTTGTGCATCAACCTGATATCGCGAAAAAAGGGCACGCCCTGGTCGATATGGCTCCGGATGGCCTCCTGCAGTGGCTCGGCATCATCCGGGTGAACGCGTGAAAAAAAGCCGCTGGAACCTTCGATCGACTGACCTGCCTGGATTCCCAAAATCTGCTTGGCGTTGGGCGAGAGAAACAATGTGTCTTCGCCAATATCCCAATCCCATACGCCGATGGCCATGCCGCGCACAACCAGGTCGTAGCGTTGCTCCGAGAGCTGGCGGACGGCGTTGGCGCGGCGCAGGAGCAAGGATTGTCGGCGGACCATTTGAATGGCCAGCACGAGACCGGCGATGAGCAGGCTCAACGCCGCCGAGACGCCGGTTTCAATCAGATTGGCGCCGCCCGGTGCCAAGCTGATAAGCAAGGCCTCGGACATGATGAACACAACAACAAGGCTGGCTATGGCGGGCGAGTACAGCCCGGCCGGAGTTCTCGGGTCGAGGGTCGCGCTCGTTGGCATTCTCCGTTGCCTTTCCTGAGTGAGAATCCGATTGGACACCGACCCATACCGTGCAGTCAAGACATTGTATGGTTTAAGGTTGTTGGGTGCTTCGCGCATTGGCACGCAGGCCGGAGCGGGCCCTCCAGGCGGAAAGGCCAGCGCATGCGGTGCACAAACCAACGAAGCTGGTGACCCCGACTGGATTCGAACCAGTGGCCTACAGATTAGGAATCTGTTGCTCTATCCGACTGAGCTACGGGGCCGACCAGAATGCCTAACTGGAATAGTTGAATTCCTGACGCAAGTGCGAACTTCGGTCCGTCGGTGGCTTGCGGACATCGTGTGGTTCCGCCAGCCGGAAACCCATTCTTAACCAGTGGCTCAATTAAGCCTTTGTTTACAACGTCTGTTAGCGGGGGCGAAAAGTAAGTGGGCGATATTGGTCGCATGTAAATGGGCTGGGAGGCTCCTCATGCGTCAATATTTGAAGTCCGGAGCTGCAGCGATTGCACTCTTGTCCCTGACCGGGGCAATGATGCCTGCACATGCGCAGGAGTCCGATGATGACGCGAATGGCGACGGGCTGAATTTCCTCCATCCCTATCGCGGCGACATCAACCCTTTCCGGGGCGACATCAACCCCTTCCAGGGCGATATCAATCCGTTCCGAGGTGACATTAATCCCTTTTATGGAGACATCTCTCCATTCTGGGGCGACATCAATCCATTCTGGGGCGATATCAATCCCTTTGGCGGGGACATCAATCCCTTCTTCAGTGACGACATCAATCCGTTCTGGGGCGATATCAATCCGTTCGGCGATGACATCAATCCCTTCTGGAGCGACATCAATCCTTTCTGGCAGGATGTCGGCCCGCTCTGGGGTGATCTCAATACCGCGTGGAATGAGGCGGCGGCCGGCGGAGGCGACTACACGACGATCGCCAATGACATGGCGTCGGTCATCGATCGCGCCGAGGATGTGTTCGGTGCCGCCATTGAAGCGCGGACCGGTCAGACGATGGACGAGGCCTTCCTCGACGCCCTGCTGGCGCGCTTCGGCATTGATCTTGACGATCCGGACAGCCTGGCCTCGGTCAGTGTCGGCCAGCGGTCGGAATTCTTCCTGACCTTCTATGACAGCCTGATGGGCTTCTCCGGCGTCGACCATATCGATCACTGGATGCCGGCCATCAATTGGTCACCGGCCATGGCCGCCAGCTATGACTGGGGCCGGGCCCCGCTGGTTGGCGTGCTCGATTTCAGCGTCAATACGGTCGATGGCTCAAGCTTCCGCGGACAGGGCGGCGAGCGTGACTATCTCAATGTCAATCACGGCAATGCCGTCGCCAGCCTGATCGGTGCGCCGGTCGATGGTGTCGGTGTCATGGGTGTCGCACCGCATGCGGCCTTGCGTTTTTACAATCCGTTCGACGAATCCCATACGGCCGGCTGGGATGATGTTGCCGCCGGGGTTGAGTCCCTGGCCAATGGTGGCACTTCCGTCATCAACATGTCACTGGGCGTGCCCGGCTGGACCCTGCACCAGGAATGGGCGGAGGTCTTCCGCCAGGATCGGGTGGCGCGCCATGCCGATGATCTGACCTTCGTGATCGCCGCCGGCAATGACGGTGTCACGCAGACGGTGGACCTCGACTGGACCGGTGTCTCGGTGCTCGACAATCTGCTTCTCGTCGGATCGGTCGACCCGAACGGCAATATCTCGTCCTTCTCCAATACGCCGGGCGAAGCCTGCTTGCTGACCAATGGTGTTTGCGAGACCGGCTCGCGCCTGATGGACCGTTTCCTGGTTGCACCGGGTGAGCTCCTCCTCGTCGATGACGGCGAAGGCGGTGTGACCCGCGTGTCGGGGACCTCTTTTGCGGCGCCGCTGGTGTCCGGTGCGGCGGCCCTGGTCAAGGGGTGGTGGTATTGGCTCGACGGCAGCGAAGTGGCGGATGTCCTGCTCTTGTCGGCGCGGGATCTCGGCGAGCCGGGTGTCGACGCGGTCTATGGCCACGGCATGCTCGATGTCGCTGGCGCCATGTCACCGCTGGATGCGGCCAATCTCTACGGGCTGGACAAACACAGCAATCCGGTCGAAGCGGCGGAATTGATCATCACCGGTGGTCGTCTGTCACTGCGCCATTCCAACAAGCATTATGTCACAGTGTTCGAGGATATCGGCGACAGCTATCGCGACTTCTCGATCGCGGTGGACGATCTGATCGTTGGCAGCTCGCTGGCGGAATCGGTCGCCAATGCCTATGCCGAACAATATATCTATGAGCGGACCAGCGCGTCGCTGAACGGGACCAGCTTCTCGGATATCAACAGCGCGTCCCGGGTCCTGTCCCGGCGCGGCAATCTGATGGTGACGGCCACGGCCTCCAGGCTGGATCCGTCCAATGTCGGCTATGCCCGTGATCTTGGCTTCCATGCCGGTGTCGAGCTGACCGATACGGAAAGCGGCCGGTCCATGAAATTCGGTGTCGGTGAGGGCGCCTTGGCGCTGTCCAGCCAGACCGGCTTCAATCTCTTCTCGGACCATCGTCCGGAAAGCGGTGGGGTGAACCCGGTCCTCGGCTTTGCCTCCGGCGGTGCCTATGCCGCCAGCACATTCAACATGGACGGCGATCTGCAAGTCTCCTTCGGTATCACGACCACCCATGAGCAAGCGCTCTATGTGATGCCGGGCACTGGCGAGGAGCGCGCCCTGTTTGACAGCGTTGCGCCTTACCAGGCCTTCGCCGCCAATATCGATCTCAGCTATCCGCTGAGCGATCTTGTAACGGTCAATGGCTCGCTGACCCAGCTGCACGAGGCGACCGGCCTGCTCGGTGCCCAGGGCGGCAGTGTCCTGGCCCTTGAGGGCGGTGCGGACACGACCGCCCTGACCTTTGGTGTCGACGCCCGGCCGTCCTCGCGGATCTCCCTGAGCGCGTCGATGACCATGGCCCAGACGCGGACCACGGCCTTTGATGGCGGCCTGCTCGACATTGCCGAGCGTATCGACAGCACTGCGGCACAGGTCTCCATCCGCTACGAGGCGCTGTTCTCGAACAATGATGGTGTCCGCTTCAGCATGGTTCAGCCGCTCCATATCGAAAGCGGTGCCCTTGGCTATACCGGGATGGCGGTCACCGATCGCGAGACGGGTGAGCTGGGTGTCCAGAGCGATACCTGGGAGCTGGGTGGTCGGCGTCCGGTCTATGCCGAGGTCATCTATGCGACCGAGCTGGGATCATCGGACCGTCGTTTGAGCGTCTTCAGTCGCCAGCAATTGTCCGGCGACGAGCAGGCCTCGGAGTTCTCGGCCGCGACCAGCGGTGTGCGCTTCGAAATGCGCTTCTGATCCTCGCGGCGGCGCGTTGAAAGAGGGCCGTCGGCGAGCGCTGGCGGCCCTTTTCATTTGTCTCGCTTCGCGGGTGGGCGCCCTTCATTAGGCATTCCTTTAACGGAGACTGCTAGAGTTCGGCATCAAGGGCGTCCAAAGCGATGCGTTCGGAGAGAGTTTGTGCGTTTGCCTGCAAGTCCACTGGCGATAGTTGCGGTCGTCCTGAGCTTTGTTCTGGCTCTGGTGCCATCCGCTGTTCGCGCGCAAGACTCTGAAACAGTTCACACTTTTTCGGAAGCAGTTGATGCGGCGCGCTCCGTCATGATGGCCGATCCGACGGCTGCCCTATCCCTGGCCGAGCGTGCGGAAGTATTGGCTGGTCAGCTCATAAATAATGAACGTGATGAAGCATTGGCAACGGCCGAATGGCTACAGTCCGAAGCGTTGACCCGCATGGGGCGTGCCGAGGATGCACACCCGCACGCCCTCGAGGCGCTAGGCCGATTGGGCGAGGCTCCGGCCGAGACAAAACTGCTGGCTGACATCTTCACCTCGCTCGGGCGGATCGAGAAAGTATTGGGCGCGCACGGCGAGGCCCTTGAACATTATCAGCGCGCTTATGAAATCTATCGCGATGTTGGGGAGCTTCGCAGCGAATCGATCGCACTCCAGTCCATGGCGTCCGTCTATTCCGACGCCCGGCAATATGAGCGCGCCGTTGAGTATTTCAGGGACGCGCTTGATCGCTATCAGGACCCGGCGCTTGATCTTGCGGCCCACAATAATCTGGCAAACGCCCTGACCCAGCTCGAGCGCTATGATGAGGCCGCCGCGTCCTATGCGCAGGCGAGGGCGCTCGCAGACGCCATGGGCAGCGCAATCCTTGAAGCACGTGTGCTTAACAACCTGGCCAATTTGCAGCTCGAGTTGGCGGATTATGACGGGGCAGACGCGACGATTGATGCGGCTTTCAGCCTCGTCGCTGATGACGGCACGTTTGAATGGGTCCGGTTCTTCTGGGGTGTGCGCGCGCAGATCGCCTATGGCCGCGGTGACCCTCAAAGCGCTGTCAGATTCCTTGGCGTCGCTTTCCGCGATGTCGAGATCGCGACGACATCGCAGAACTTCATGGAATTGCACGGGAGTGCAGCAGAGATTTATGCCGCCCACGGCGACTGGGGCTTGGCCTACGACCATTTGCAGGCGTTCAAACGCCTGACCGACGAGCGGGCGGCTTTCGCGAGCTCGGCCAATAGCGCTCTGGTGGGGGCCCAGTTCGACTTCACGGAACAGGAACTCGAAATCCAGCAATTGCGTTCCGAGGGCCTTGAACAGGCGCTCGAACTGGCCCGGGCGCGCCAGGCCCGCAACATGATGATTGCCACGGGCATCGGTGTGCTCTGTCTCGTCATTGCCGGGATCGTGTTTGCCAGAAGCCGCGTGGCGCGTGCGAAGGCGCGGGCATTGTCAGACAGCCTCTATACGGACGCCAGTACGGGGCTGCCCACCCACGCGGCCATGCTTCGCGACCTGGCCGGGGTCATGGCCAGGACGGGCAAGGCGCCGGTTGTCATCGCGGTCCAGATCAAGCGCCGCAAGCATTTGTCCGGCGCGCTCGGTTACCGGGTCTATTCGCGTTTTGAGCAGGCCGTTGCTGACCGCCTGGCCGGTGGCAATTATCCGGTGACGGTGTACCGGCTCCTGCCGGGATTGTTCGGATTGCTGCAGCCCTCCGCCGACACGCGCGAGGCCTGCGCCGTGGCCCGGGATGTAACAGGATTGTTCGAATCCGCCGTCCAGGTCGACGATCTCAATATCGATGTCGGGATCATTTGTGGTCTGGCACGGGACGACGATGCAGAGACCGCCATTCGCCAGGCTCATCTGGCGATCGATCAGGCGCGCAACCACAATCAGTCCCATGCCGAATTTGATCCGGACATGTACGGCAATCCCGCGGCGAACCTGTCATTGATGAGCGAAATGATGCGGGCGACGGAAAAGGGTGAGATGTCGCTCTATTACCAGCCAAAGCTGAAAGTACGTACCGGGCAGTATGAATCCGTGGAAGCGCTCAGCCGCTGGTTCCATCCCGAGCGGGGCTTCATTTCGCCGGATCAATTCATTCCGCAAGCCGAGGAAACCGGGCATATCCGGCCCTTCACCGAGTGGGTTTTCCGGCAAAGCATCGAGGACCAGAAACGTCTGCTCGCCGAAGGAAAGCCGATCGCCATCGCCATCAATATTTCCGGCGCCTTGGTCGGCGATCCGGAATTCGCGCGCACAGTCCGTTCCATGATTGTCAGTGCCAGCGGACCGATCACGCTCGAAATCACCGAGACGGCCGTGATGACCAATCCGGAGAAGGCGATCGAGCACCTCAATGCGTGGCGTGAATCCGGCGCCCGGATCTCCATCGATGATTATGGTACCGGCCAGTCCTCGCTGGCATATCTGCAGATGATCCCCAGCGATGAGCTGAAGCTTGACCGTCAGTTCGTGTCCAACCTGAATGCCAATGCGCGCGGCCGGATGCTGATAAAGTCGACCATCGACCTGGCGCACAATCTTGGTTTGGAGGTTGTCGCTGAAGGGGTCGAGACAGAGCCCGATTTTGCCGCGCTGAAGCTTCTAGGCAGCGACTGGATCCAAGGCTATCACTTGTCCAGACCCTTGCCGTTTGCCGAGCTGACAGAGTTTCTGGCAACGCCGGAAGAGACGATCCTGAGGTCTCAGTCTTCCTGACGGCCTGGCGCGAAAGTGGTGCGTGTCACGGACTTGCAGGCTGAAGCCCGTCTTGCTTCAGGCGCCAGACCAGCAGGTCGATGCGGTCCTGTCCGAAGAAGGGTTCGCCCTTCCAGACCAGGGTCGGGACGCCCCAATGACCGGCGGCTGTGAGGGCTGCCTCATTGTCGGCGAGGATGGCATCGAGGCGGTCTGCATCGGTTTCGGCGGTCGAGATCAGGGTGTCTGCATCCAGTCCGCAGCCGGTCAGTGCATCCTCAAGGGTGCCCGCTGCCGTCCAGTCTTCACCGGACCAGATTTTCGATGAAATTGCCGACAGTGCGGCGAGGCCTGATCCTGTTTCCGCCGCGGCCAGTCCGATCCGGGTCAGGCGGTGGATGTGCGGCTGG
Source organism: Maricaulis sp. (assembly GCF_048268525.1). Classification (GTDB taxonomy): domain Bacteria; phylum Pseudomonadota; class Alphaproteobacteria; order Caulobacterales; family Maricaulaceae; genus Maricaulis. The sequence goes on from NZ_JBLWVH010000017.1 coordinate 25,515, forward strand.
TCGGGCGCGGCGCGCTTGCGGTCGGCCTGCATCAATACCGGGTCGGGCGAGGGCAGGCCGATCGGCATGCCGAGATACTCGGCCAGGCGCAGCACGTCGGTGAGCAGATAGCCCATCCACATCGGGTCTTCGCGCTCGAAGAAGTCGGGCTGGCGCAGGGCCAGGGGCCGCACCGGCCGGACATTGATGGTGAGATCCCACTCCGCTTCCAGCGCCACGAGGCGTGGCAGGGCGAGATAGGAATAGGGGCTGCGAAAGGACCAGAACAGGTCGACAAGATGGGGCATGGCGGCAGTCTAGGGCCGGCTGGGCGCCAGACAAGCAAAAGGGCGGGGCCCTGCGGCGCCCGCCCTTGCTGTTCGGCTGTATGGCCCGGTCTAGCGGACCTGGTCGCGCAGCGTGTTGAGCTGGCTGGCCACTTCCTGGGTCGCCTGGGTCATCTGGTCGACGGCTTCCTTGCCGCGCGCCACCGACTGGCCGGAACCGCGAACACCATCGAGGATTTCCTTGACCTCATTGTCGAGCGCCGAGATGCGCGAGGCAATGTCCTCGGTGGCCTTGGCGGTCTGGCCGGCCAGCGCTTTCACTTCACCGGCGACAACCGCAAAGCCGCGACCGGCATCGCCGGCGCGAGCGGCCTCGATGGTCGCGTTCAGGGCCAGAAGATTGGTCTGGCTGGCAATCGCTTCAATCGTCGACAGGATGGCGTTGATGCGCTGTGAGGCGTCGGTGAGGGCCTCGACGCGGCGCTCGAGCACCTGGCTCGATTCCTCGACCTGGTTCATCGCATCGCGGGCCACCTGGGCAGCCTCGGCGCCCTGCGAGGCGCGGGCCGCTGATTCGCCAACGGCTTCAGCGATGGCATTGGCGTCGGTGGTGGCGCCCTCATGGGCAGAGGCATCGTCGGTATAAGCGTAGGCGTTCATCGGAGGGGTGTCCCTGATTGAAATGTCAGCCATCAGCAATAGCGGTAGTTGGTAAACGGAATGGTAAACGGGCCAGCCAATTTTCCGCCTATTTTGGGTTAGTCATATTGAATAATGCAACTTATAAGGGTATTCATTATCGGGCATGGAGACCGATATGAGATGGCTTGGCTTGACCTTGGCATGCTTGGCGGCCTGCGGGCCGACGAGTGCCGTACAACAGGAAGACAATCAGGGAGTGCGGGCGACACACACTGGAGCCGTCCCGTCATCCGGACAGGCGGCGCGGCCTGTCGGGGACAACTACGGGGACAACTACGGGGCCGACTACGGGGCCGACTACGGGGCCGGTCAGGCAACGCTCCGGCCTGACGGCGAATCAGGCGAGCGCGGACGCTTTGTCGCGATGTCGGGAGCGCTGACCCTGACCATCGAGACCGAAGCCGGACCGCTGGAGGTCAGGCTCGCGGAGGTCGACACGCCGATACCGGACGAGACCCGGGCCTGGCTGGCCGATCAGGTGGCGGGTCGTGACGTCGAACTTGTTTATTCCGGTTTGCGCCGTGACCGCTATGACAGGGCCCTGGCGCAGGTTCTCGTGAGTGGGGATGCCGCCGCTGACTGGCTGCAATACCGGCTGGTCGAGGCCGGGTTGGCGAGGGTGATGAGCCATGCCGACAACCAGGCCCAGGCGCCGATCCTGCTGATGACTGAAGCGCGGGCGCGCCGGGACAGGCGGGGGCTGTGGGCCCGGCCGGACCATCAAGTCCGCGACACCCACCCGGACGCGCGGGCGCAGGATGTAGGGTCTGCCCAGATCGTTGAAGGTCGTGTCCTGGAGGCGGTCCGGCTCAATTCCGGCCGCATCTACCTCAATTTCGGAAGCGACTATCGCACGGACTTCACGGTCCGCATTGATGCGCCGGACAGTCAGGCCTTCCTCGATGCCGGATTAACCCCTGAGGCCATGACAGGCAGGCGCGTGCGGGTCCGCGGATGGCTGAGCGACGAAAACGGGCCGATGATCGTGATCGATCACCCGGCCCGCATCGAATTGCTGGAAGAGGACGCGGCCGCATCGCAGCCGCGATAGGAGAGCCGCTCAGGGCAGGGATCGCCAGCGCGAGTCCATACTCCGGCTCCATACTCTGGCTCCATACTCTGGCTCCATACTCCGGCTCCATACCCTGGCCCGGACCTTCGCGCGCACACGGGCCTCAGGCCAGGCTGGACGCAGACCTCCAGGCGTGTCGGGGCGTGTCGAGCTTTGCGTATCAGGCCCTGGCGCTTCAGGTGTCGTCGCGTCAGGCGTCCGGAAGGAGGCCCGCTTCATACGGATCGCCCACGGCCGCCGTCAGGTGTCCACGCAGCTTGTCGAGAGCCGCATTCTCGATCTGGCGCACGCGTTCCTTGGAAATACCCAATACGTCGCCAAGGCTGGCGAGGGTAGAACCTTCCTCGTTGAGGCGGCGCTCGCGAATGATGAATTGTTCGCGCGGGTTCAGCCCATCCAGCGCCTGACCAAGCCAGGCTGAGCGGCGCTCCGTGTCGGTGCGGTTCATGACCTCCTCTTCCGGCGCCACGCTCTCATCGACCAGGAAGTCCTGCCACTGGCCGTCCTCGCTGTCGCCGACCGGCGCGTTCAGGGACCGGTCGGATGCGCTCAGGCGCATCGCCATGCTCTCCACGTCCCTCTCACGCACTCTCAGGTCCTTGGCGATGCGCTGGCGATTTTCCGGCGTGATCGAGCTGCCGTCGAGATCGCCAATATTCGCGCGCATCCGGCGCAGGTTGAAAAACAGCGACTTCTGGGCCGATGTCGTGCCGGTTCGCACGATCGACCAGTTGCGCAGGACGTAGTCCTGGATGCAGGAGCGGATCCACCAGGTGACATAGGTAGAGAAACGAACATCGCGCTCGGGGTCGAAACGGTCGGCGGCTTTCATCAGGCCGATATTGCCTTCCTGGATCAGGTCGGAGAAGGGCAGGCCATAACGCTTGAACTTGGCGGCCACGGCGATCACCAGCCGCATATGGGCTTCGGTCAGCTCATGGAGGGCTTTTTCGTCGCGATCGTCTTTCCAGCGGCGGGCGAGATCGGCCTCGTCCTCGCGGGACAGGAGATCGCGGGCCATCGCCGATTTGACGAAACGCTGCTCGCCGGCATCGCGGGCGGCAGACGGGTGGGCAGAACGTGCAGTGGCGGCCTTGGCGGTCGTCATGGTGGTCCTCCTTGGTTTCAGGAGGTCTTACGTCCGTACCGGATGTTCGGATCACATGGCGGCAAGGCGGGCAGATCACGGGCCCACCATTTTCCCCGGGCGCAGACCCGGGGCCGGCGAAACCGTCCAGCCCGCGATGAGCCTCGCGTCGGTCCCGGATCGCGCTGACGCGGGTCCGGGAAAAGTGGGCGGAGGCGCTATGAAGGATTGGCGCCCGCGGCGCCCACTAAACCATACATCCCTTGCCAGGATGTCGCCGTATCCGGTTTTCCAGGTCAAGGGCCGCGCAGCGGCCGCTTCGCGGTTTCACCCTTGAGCTGGAAAACCGGATACGGCCCGCTGGCTGTCATGGGATTAATGGCCTACTCCGCGCACCGTGCGCGAAAAATGGTGCGTGTCCCCATTTATTCTCGCCGCTTGCTTTCGCAGGCCTTCCGGTTGGGATGGTAAGGCTAGGGCGGCCTGCTGGGTGGTCGAGGTCCCCCGGATGTCCGCTTTGCGGCCACCGGGGGATGACGTCGAGATCGCATCATCCGATGGCCAGCCCGCGGCACCCCAAAACGAAAACGCCCAGCCAATTGGCCGGGCGTTTCGTGTCAGTTTCGCGGCTTGATCGGGTGGATCAGGCGGCAACTTTCTTGGCGAGGGAGGTCGACAGCATTTCGCGGGCGGCCTCGTGCTCGATATTCTCGACGGCAGCGAGTTCGCGAACCATGCGGTCCAGGGCCGACTCATAGAGCTGGCGTTCGGAGTAGGATTGCTCCGGCTGGTCTTCGGCACGGTGCAGGTCGCGAACGACTTCGGCGATCTGGATCAGGTCACCGGAATTGATCTTGGCTTCGTATTCCTGGGCCCGGCGGCTCCACATGGTGCGCTTGACCTTGGCCTTGCCCTTCAGGGTCTTCAGCGCGTCCTTGACGATCTTGTCGCTGGAGAGCGGCCGCATGCCAGACGCTTCGGTCTTGGCGGTCGGCACGCGCAGCGTCATCTTGTCCTGCTCGAAGGTGACGACATACACTTCGATGTCGAAGCCTGCGACGCTGTCTTTTTCAACACCCGTCACGCGGCCTACGCCGTGCGCGGGATACACAATAAAGTCGCCCTTTTTGAAAGACTTGTCGTTTTTCGTCATGGATGCTCTCTCGTTGGGCCTTGCTGCCACGGAAACACAAAAAGTCGCAGATCGCTCTCAAAGGAATTCCGGCACCCACCCGGCTCTGAGATCGAAAATTCTGCGCGCAAATCACCGTGTAGAAAGGCGGGCGGCGCGACAGGCGCCTCCCATCAATGTGGCCAACATAGCATAAAATTCGGCGATTTCCAAACGGTAGCGCTTGGTTAACCCGAAACGGCTAGTCGCCGCTGCCCGGTTTCTCGGAGAAATATTTCTCGTATTTGCCGGTCTCCTCGGCCATCGCGTCGGCGTCGGCGGGGGCGTCCTTGCGCAGCGTTATATTGGGCCAGGTCTCGGCGAATTTCGAGTTGATGGCCAACCACTTGCCGTCCTTGTCGTCCTCGGTGTCGGGCTTGATGGCCTCGACCGGGCATTCCGGCTCACAGACGCCGCAATCAATGCACTCGTCCGGATGGATCACGAGGAAATTCTCGCCCTCGTAGAAGCAATCAACAGGGCAGACTTCCACGCAGTCCGTATATTTGCAGCGCACGCAGGCGTCGGTGACAATATAGGTCATGTTGGCCGGAACTTCGTTGGGGACAGGTTCAAAGGCAGGGTTGCTGGCGGGACATGGGCCGCGAAGGCGTTTTTGTCAACGGGTCCGCAGTCGCGCTTCTGCACGTGTGCGGGCAAAGATGCGGTCCCGGTCATCGACCGCCAACAGCGGCCCGATACGCCGGATGAAGGCATCTTCGAAGGGCGATTTCTCGCCATCGGCCAGCGCGACCAACCATAATTGCTCGACCAGCCCGATCCGTTCCTGGCGGGACAGGCAGGCCTTGACCACCTTGGTGAAGCGGTGGTGATCAACAGCGCTCTCGGCCAGTTCCTCGCCCTGTTCCAGCACATGCGCGACGCGTGCCGCTGACAGGCCGAAGGCGCCGGACAGGATGTCGCGGATCTGGTCCTGCTCGCAATCGGCATAGATGCCGTCGGCGAGGGCCGCTTCCACCAGCAGGGTGCAGGCAGCGACATGGGGATCGGTCTCGGGCCGAAGATCGGCGTCGGCCGAGGCGAAGAAATTGCGGATGGCTTCAAACATGGCTCGGGTCCAATGGTCAGGCGTGTGTGGTGCTTTCGGCGGACTGCGTGTCATCGACCAGGCGATACAGCGCCTGCGCCTCGCTCGCCGGACCGCGCCTTGTGCCCAGCGCCCGTATCTCCAGCCGCACGATCCCGCCATTGCGCGGCAGGGTCAATATGTCGCCTGCGCGCACCAGCGTGGAGGGCTTGTTGATCTTGCGGGTCTGGCCGCCACTGGTGATCCGCAAGCGGCCTTTCTGGACGATGGCGGTGGCGAGGCTGCGGGTCTTGAACTGCCGGGCCTGCCACAGCCAGACATCAATGCGTATCCCGTCACCCATCTCGCTCATCGACAGGCCTTCACGATGCCTCGTCCGGAGATGGCTTGGTGGTGGGCGTTTCGGGCGTGGCAGCGGCGCCGGCCTTAGCCTCGGCCTTCACGTTGGGTGCTGCGTCCGCAGCCTGTTCCGGCTTGGCTTCGGACTTGGTGCCACCCTTGCGGCGTTTGCGCGGCGGGCGTGGCTGGCGTTTCGGCGCTTCCGGCAGGGCCAGGGCCGCCAGCGCTGCGAACGGGCTGTCGGACAGGTCCACAGGAGCCGCGGCGGCTTGCGCCGGCTTGCGGGCACCGCGGCGCTGACCTCCCTGGCGCTGGGCCCCGTCCTGCTGGCCACCGTCCTGGCGACCGCTGCCGGGATGCTTGCTGCGACGCCGGTCCCAGCGCTCGCCTTCAGCTTTCTCCGGGTCCGGCCCCTGCTGGATGCGGCGATATCCCAGGGCGGACAATGTGCCGCGCAGATCCTCGACCGAACAGCCCAGCACGGCCGTCATGTCGGCGGTCAGCGGGAAACCCTTGCCTTCGTCCTTGCCGGCTTCGCGCAGCGTGTCGGCGAGGCGTTCCAGCATGTCGAAGCGGACCGCACGTGGACCGCAGGGCTGGAAGCCGACGGCGGCATAGTCGGCCCGGGTGCGGGAGCGGTCATTGGCAATCGAGGTCAGACCCGGGGCCGGCATCCAGGCCAGGTCCGTGCGACCGGCCGCGACCGCGTGCAGCAGCGCGTTGAGACGCGCCGGCGCCGGTTTGACCAGCTCGGGGACATAGATCATGTGCTCGCCGATGCGCACGCCAGCGGCGCGCAGGGCGCGTCGTTCGACCTGGGACAGGTTGCGCACATCATCGCTGACCGTCAGCCGGGGCAGGGCACCACCGGCCTCATACAGGCGCCAGGCCAGGCCACGGGCGAGACCGGGCATGTCGTCAGCCTGACCGGCATCGCGCAGCCGGAACAGCGGCGCCAGCCGGGCTTCGATATGGGCCGTCAGACTGGCTTCCAGGCCGGCCCTGGCGCGTGACTGGGCTTCGGGCGCACCGAGGTCGCCACCGATCAGCTTGATCGCCGGCTTGAGAGGCGACGGGCCGGCGATGAGCTGGGCGACGGCTTCGCCGCCCACACTGATCTGGCCGTCATCGGAGAAAGTAAGATCGTCCATGGTGATTGTCGCCAGCGCTCCCAACCGTCGGTTTATTTCAGGGCGCAACGCGCGAAGCGCTGCCGATTTCAGGGTCCGGGCCGCGAGCTCGCGACCCTGGGCATCCGGATTGAATGTAAGGCCGACCAGACGGCCGACGAAATGGCCTTCTACCGTAACCTCGCCATTGCTGGCGACCCCTGCCAGCAAATCTCTCTCATCGCGCAGCCCTTTCACAAGTGCGCTGGTGCGCCGATCGACGAAGCGCTGCATCAGGCGTTCGTGCAAGGCGTCGGACAGGCGGTCCTCGATCTCGCGGGTGACGCCACGCCAATGGGCGGGGTCGCGGGTCCAGTCGGCGCGGTGGGCGGCATAGGCCCAGGTGCGCACATGCGCGAGACGGGCAGCGAGGGCATCGACATCGCCCGAGGTCTTCTTGAAGCGTTCCAGCTGGCCGGCCATCCAGTCATCGGGCAAACGTCCGCCCGGACCGGTCAGGTGCAGATAGATCGACTTGATCAGCCTTGCATGGGCGTCCAGCGTTGCCTTGCGGAAGTCGGGCAGGCGGCAGGCATCCCACAGGCGGCGCACGGCGGCCGGGGAGGTGACGCGGTCGCGGATCTCGCGATCAGTCGCCAGCACACCCAGGGCCTTTTCGTCGGAGGCTTCGCCAACCCGTTCCAGCAGGCGGTCACGCGAAGGTTTGCCCAGCGTGAACTGGAGCGCCTCCAGTGAGCGTTCGTCGAGGTCGGGGTTACGCCATTGCAGTTTCTCAACCGGTGCGAAGCGATGGCTTTCGATGGCTTCCACCCGGTCGGGATCAAAGGGGCGGCAGTCGGCCGTTTCGCCGAATGTGCCGTCATTGCGGAAGCGACCGGCGCGGCCGGCGATCTGGGCCATTTCTGCGGCGGTCAGCTGGCGACGGCGGCGACCGTCAAACTTGCGGCTCTCGGCGAAGGCGACATGGTCGATATCCATGTTCAGCCCCATGCCAATGGCATCGGTGGCGACCAGGAAGTCGACCTCGCCGGACTGGTAGAGCTCGACTTGGGCATTGCGGGTCCGGGGCGACAGGCCGCCCATCACCACCGCCGCCCCGCCGCGGCGGCGCCGCAGCAATTCCGCGATCGCATAGACCGCCTCGGCCGAGAAGGCGACAACCGCCGAGCGGCGTGGCAGGCGGGTCAGGTTGGCCGGGCCGGCATAGGTCAGTTGCGAGAAGCGCTCGCGATAGGTGATCTCGGCCTCGGGCACGAGTTCGCGCACCATGCGATACATGGTGCCCGCGCCCAGCAGCATGGTCTCTTCGGTGCCGCGGGCGCGCAACAGACGGTCAGTGAAAACATGCCCGCGTTCGGTGTCGGCTCCCAGCTGGATCTCGTCGACGGCGACAAAGGCGACCCGTTTTTCCACGGGCATGGATTCGACCGTGCAGATGAAATAGCGGGCATTGGGCGGGACGATCTTCTCCTCACCCGTGATCAGCGCCACTGACGCGACGCCCTTGGCCTTGACCACCCGGTCATAGACTTCGCGGGCCAACAGCCGCAGCGGCAGGCCGATCATGCCGGAGGCACGGCCCATCATCCGCTCGACGGCGAGATGGGTCTTGCCGGTATTGGTCGGGCCGAGGGCCGCCGTGACCTGGCCGGGCTCGTTGCGGTGAAGCGCCATGCGCTACTCCTCACACACAAGGCCCGTCAGGGGCAATCCTGTGTGAGCGGGCGGGCTGTGCGAGGATCAGTGTTCGGCGATCGAGCGGGCGACGATGGTCACGCCACCAAAACCGGCATTGGTCCGGATGCGCACGGGGACATGAATGTCGCCGTCATGCACGGGGGCCAGCCAGAAGGTGATCGGGCGGGAAATGTCCTCGTCCGAGGGGAATTCGTCGGCCTCATAGCCGGAGACCGGCTCGTAATAGGCGTGACAGACCACGGCATCGCCTGACCAGGCCCGGGTGCGGACACGGTCGGTGCCGCCATCTTCAAAGCGCAGGTTATAGCGGGCGCGGCCGTCAAAGACCGGCAGGCTGCCGTCGCAATGGGAGGTTCCGCGCTCAACCGCGCCCAATCCCATTGCCAGAAGAGTCGACAGCGGATCAGCGGCGCCGGCGCGTTCTTCGTCGGTCGCAGGCGGTTCGCCCATGGAGCCGAAGGGCGGCTCGATATCCGGGGTGGCAATGCCGTCAGGGAAATCGATCGCCACGACCCGGTTCTTCGAGCTGGCATGATTGAGGTGGCTATAATGCCAGGGGCGCAATTGTTCGCCCTCGCGATAGCCGCTGACACCGGCCTCGATGTCGGCATCGGTGAAAAGTGCGGCCAGTCCGGCGGCGGTGAATCGCGCCGAGGCCTGGTAGGTGTCGTCGGCAAACTGGCTGGACACCACGATATTGGCGACCTGGAACACCATTACCGAGCCGGCATACTGGACTGTCACGCCCTGGGTGGCTGCTGTGGAATCTGCCATGGCGGCGTCATCAGCAATGGCGGTCGTGGGCGCCGCGAGGGCTGCCAAGGCCATCGCCCCGTAAATCCAAGTCTTTTTCACGCGAAACTCTCCCGATCCGAGCCCCCAAGGCCCTAACCCATATGGTAGTTCAACTGCAATAACTGATCCAATCCGACTGCAAGATGAACGCGGCGAGCTTGACGGCCCGCAATACCTCCTTTATTTCGCCCGCTCTCGCACTGGTCGCAATACCGGTGCGCACGGATTTTTATATTTGAAAGGTGCGATTATGGCGCGTCGTTGCGAACTGACGGGAACTGGCGTTTTGACGGGAAACAATGTTTCTCACGCTCAGAACAAGTCCCGCCGCCGTTTTCTGCCGAACCTGTGCGATGTGACCCTAGCTTCTGAAAAGCTCGGTCGTGGCTTCAAGCTGCGCGTTGCGGCCAAGGCCCTGCGCTCGGTTGACCATGTCGGTGGTCTGGACGTCTACCTCCTCAAGGCCCGTGACGAGACGCTCTCGGACAAGGCCCTGAAGATCAAGCGCGACCTGAAGAAGGCCATGGCTGCCTAGGCACCGGACGGTCTGACGGATTTACAACGCCCGCGGCTTGCTGCGGGCGTTGTCGTGTCTGGCGACGCGATATAGCCTCCCGGCAACAAGCGGGGAGGCTTTCTCATGAGTGCCAAGACATGGATGATTTCGCTGGCCGTTCTGGCCGTAGCCGGGTGTGGTCAAAGCGAGGAGGCCGGGCTGATCCAGGAAGGCGGAACGGCAGATCTGCGCGACAGCGCCGCCGATCTGGTGATCTGGGGCGGACCCATCTACACCGCACGCGATGACGAGCCGATGGTCGGCGCCGTCGCAGTCCGCGATGGCCGCATTGCCTTCGCCGGCCCAGAGGAAGCGGCCCAGGCCTGGATCGGCGACGAGACCCGTCTGGTCGATCTCAATGGCGGAGCGATGTATCCCGGCTTCACCGACAGCCATATCCATGTTTACGGCGTCGGCCAGCGCGAGCGCACGCTCAATCTGGACAGCGTCACCTCGCTCGCCGAGCTGGTCGCCAGCGTCGAGGCGGCGATCGCCGATACGCCCGAGGGCGCCACGCTCGCCGGGCGCGGCTGGATCGAGACGCATTGGCCGGAAGGGCGCTTCCCGACCCGCCAGGATCTCGACCCGGTCTCGCCCGACAATCCGGTCATCCTGCGCCGCGCCGACGGTCATGCCCTGGTCGCCAACAGTGCGGCTCTGGAGGCCGCCGGCATCACCCGCGACAGCGTCGCCCCGTCCGGCGGGGAAATCCTGTTTGACGAGGCGGGTGACCCGACCGGCCTCCTGGTCGACACCGCCATGGGCGCGATGTCCTCACTGGTCGAGGCGCCGTCTCCGGAAGTCGTCCGCGAGACCTATGCCGAGGGTGCGGAGCGTCTGGTCAGCCTGGGCTGGACCGGGGCCCATGACATGTCCGTGCCATGGTCCATCGTGCCGATCATTGAAGATCTTGCGATCAGTGGTGAGCTGCCCTTGCGCAGCTATCTCTCGGTGGGACCGGAAGGGTATGCGCCGCTGGCGGCCGGTGGGCGCCGTGATGTCGCCGACGGGCGTGTCATCACCCGAGCTGTCAAACTCTACATGGATGGTGCGCTCGGTTCGCGCGGCGCGGCCTTGCTGGAGCCCTATGCCGACCGTCCGGAATCCTCCGGCCTGGCCATCGCCGAAGCCGACGAAACCATCGGCCTGTTCACCGATGCGCTGCGTCAGGGCATCCAGATGAATGTCCACGCCATCGGTGATCGCGGCAATCGCTATCTCCTGGACTGGGTCGAGGAAGCGCGCGCACAGGTGCCGCAGGAGGAATGGGCGCTGGCCGATCCGCGCTGGCGGGACGAGCACAGCCAGATCCTTGATCCGGCCGACATTCCCCGCTTTGCCGAACTCGGTGTTATCGCCTCCTTCCAGCCCAGCCACGCCATCGGCGATCTGCATTTCGCACCAGACCGGCTGGGTGATGAACGCCTTGTCGGCGCCTATGCCTGGCAAAGCCTGCTGGATGCCGGCGCCCACATCACCGGCGGTTCCGATGCCCCGGTCGAACAGGGCGATCCGCGCATCGAATACTATGCCGCCGTGGCCCGGGCCGACCTGTCCGGTTTCCAGGGCGAGAACTGGCATGCCGAAGAAGCCCTGTCGCGCGAGGACGCCTTGAAGCTCTTCACCGCCTGGCCGGCCTATGCCTCCTTCCGCGAGGACGAACTCGGTACCATCGCCGTCGGCATGCGCGCCGACTTCACCGTCTTCTCCGACGACATCATGACCATCCCGGAAGCGGACATCCTCACCGTCGAACCCTGGATGACCGTGGTCGATGGCGAGGTGGTGTATGAGAGCCCGGACAGCTTCCATCACGGGGAGTAGGGGGCGGCATCCTGTTGATCGGGCGATCGGCCCACCGCCTGGCGTCCGGCGGCGCTGTCGCGGCGGGGCCGGGTTGATGAAGGCGCGTCTGCCATGGATCTGACACTGGGAAATTTCTTCGGGGTCATGTCGATCCTGATCAGCTTTGTCTGCGTGCTGCTGGCCGGTTTCCTGCTGTCCGTGCCTACAGTGCGCCGGCAGCCGAACACGTTTCTCGCGCTCTTCCTGCTGCTGACCGCGATCGAAATGAGTGGCTGGCTGTGGGTCAATCCGGGCAATGCCAATTCCTGGAGCAACGGGATCAGGGTGGCGCTCGGCTTTCTTCAGATGCCGGTCTTTTTCGGTTTCTTTGTCTCGTCCTGCTATTCGGACTTTGCCCTCAGGCGCCGCGACATCGCGCACCTCATTCCCTGTTTGCTGGCGCTGGTGCTGATCGTGCCGGGCAGCCAGATCCCGTTTGCAGCCGCGGCCGATGACGGCGTTCGCATCTCCGTACTGGAAGCCGATGCGCTCTGGATCGGCAGCCATATCAGCTACTACGGCTATATGAGTGCGGTGCTGGCCGTGCTGTGGCAGTTTCGCAGCCTGTTTCGCGAGCATCATTCCGGTGCCCGCTCGGAAATGCTGATCTGGCTGACCCAGCTGGCGGTGGTTTCGCTGATTGCGCACACACTGATCCTGGTGCGCAATCTCCTGGCCTTTACGGCGGCCAGCCAGCTGGTGCTCGGACTGCAGGTATTTGGCGCGCTGCTGGCCCTGGCGATCACCAGCTGGATCGCGCTGAAGTCACTCCTCCAGCCGCACTTGTTCCGCGATGTCGACCGGCGCGTGCTGGACCTGGGCAATCGCCGGGCCGGGGGCGGTTCAGCCGGCCAGATGGATGCCCGGCAGCGACAGGTCGAGACCGTGCTGGAGTTCATGGATCGTCATGAACCCTATCTGGATCCGCGCTTGAACCTCGCCAGCCTGGCCGACCAGCTCGCCATGACGCCGCGCGAAGTGTCCGAACTGCTCAACCAGTCGACCGGCATGCATTTCTTCGATTTCGTGAATGGCTATCGGGTGAGAAAGGCCCAGGATCTGCTGCTCGCGACGCCGCGCCAGTCGGTCCTGGAAATCCTTTACGCGGTCGGCTTCAACTCCAAATCCTCGTTCAACACCGCCTTCCGGAAACATGCGGGCGTGACCCCGAGCGCCTATCGCGAGCGCGGCTCGACGATGTGAGCGACGCGTTCGGGTAAGCGAATACCCGTCCGGGTTTGCACAAAAGGGTTCGACTTCACGAAGTCGGTCGAAGCGCGCCGCCCGCCCGGGCATTCAGGACCCCACACAAAACGAGGGTCCACATGATGTTTTCCAACTTCCCTGCTGCCCGCCTCCTGGGCGTTGTCGTCAGCCTGTCTTTGACCGCTTGTAGCGGGTTGGCACCCGCACCGGACTTTGTCGACGAGCCCGAGACACGGGCGGCTCAATCCCTGATCGAGCCCTGGAAGTCCGACATCGCGCCGGGTGTCGCGGTGGCGGTCGCCATGGAGGGTGAGCCGGTCTGGATGGACGCTGCCGGTCTGGCCAATCTCGAACATGCCGTACCGATTGCGCCGGACACCGTGTTCCAGGTCGCTTCCGTCGCCAAACAGTTCACCGCCTTCGCGGTGTTGTTGCTGGCTTCTGAAGGCGCGATTTCGCTCGATGACGATATCCGCGACTACATTCCCGAACTCTTTGAGCCGCCGCAACCGGTCACCGTGCGACATCTGCTCGACCATGCTGGCGGGCTGCGTGAGCAACATACGCTGACCACCATGGCCGGCTGGCTCGACGATGATATCCGCACCCGTGACCAGGTCATGGCCTTGAATGCCCGCCAGCGCGGCGTGAATTTCCCGGCCGGCAGCGAGATCGAATACAGCAATACCGGCTATACGCTGCTGGCCGAGCTCGTCGCCCGGATCTCCGGCATGTCTTTTGACGAGTTCACGCGGACCCGCATGTTTGAGCCGATTGGCATGACCGCCACGCGGTTTGATGGCGACCGGAACGCCCTTATTCGCGGGCGTGCCACTTCTTACTACCCGTCCCGGGACAGCTTTGCCCCGATCATCGCGGCTGGCGAAACCATCGGCTCGACAGGACTCCATACCAATGCTCCGGACCTGCTGGCCTGGGGGCGGAATTTCGAGACGCGCGACGTCGGGAATGCGTTCGTCTTCGATCAGATGGCGGAGCGCAATCACGCCGACAATGGGGATGCAGCGATCTTCGGTCGGGGGCAGGAGCGGCGGATCCATAACGGGCTTGAGACCTGGTCCCATGGTGGACGCGATGCCGGCTACCGGTCCTTTCTTCTGCGCGTGCCGGCGCATGGGTTCACCCTGGTGATCCTGAGCAACCGGACCGACTTCGACACCGCCGACCTCGCCTTTGACCTTGTTGACCTGTTCCTGGGCGACAGGCCGGAATACCGGCTTCCCGCCAGCCCGGACTGGACACCGGCCACGCGGGCCGAGCTGGATCAATATGTCGGCCATTACGAAGTGTATCCCGGCATCATCTTCACGATTTCGGCGAATGATGACGGGCTGGGGTTTGCCCAGTACGGGGCGCCGGGGGGTGAGACCACCATCCTGCCGCAAATCGGCCCGCACGAATTCCGGCTGTCGGCAACGCCCGACCTCGCGCTTGTGTTCGAGGCGCCGCAAAACGCGCAATCGCCCGGTTTGCGATATCGCATCGGACTGCATGGCACGATCCCGGGGCGACGCATCGAGCTGGACCCGTTTGATCCCGCCTCGATGAACCTGGCCGACTATGCCGGCGTCTATGAAAGCGCAGAGCTGGCCACACGCTATGTGTTGAACGTGCAGAACGGCGTCCTGGTCGCCGATCACGCACGTCGGCCGTCCTTCAGCCTCACGCCCTATCAGACGGACTCCTTTCTCGGCCTGTCGGGTCCGCTTCAAGCGATTGCGTTCACACGGGATGCGAGTGGCGCGGTGACCGGCATGACGGCGTCGGCATCGCTGGCCGAGAATGTCCGGTTTGAAAGGGTTACGCCCTGATCAGGCTGGCGGCAAAATCCGGCGCTGAAGACGCCGACCCGCTCCCCGTCCACCTTGCTTCTCCCCCCGTCGGGGAGAGGCGGCTTATCCCCGCTGTGCACCGCCAAAGCCGTCATCCTGACGCAAGTCGGTACCCAGTCTCGCACACTCGATTTCGCCAATCCTGGCAATAACTTGCGTCGCAGACTGGGTCCCGGCCTTCGCCGGGATGACGGTGGGTGGGGCAAAAAAAAACCTCCAAACTTATCCCCACCCCTTATCCGCCGACACATAATGCCCTTGGTTTTCGGGACGGGAGGCGCGAGCTCAGTCACTTGTGCCCGGAAGCGAGCGGAGCCTGTCCGCGCGTCGGGAGTGACACCCCGATGCTCCGGCAGGGCGTGCGACCAGGTCGCGGGGCACTAAACGACCGACCCCATCTACCTGACGCATTGGAATCGGGGGCGAGAGCGTCCGGGAAAACTCCGTGTGCGGGATGCCTGTCGAAGCTACCGTTATTAAATCAGCGCTTTATCGGCTGAGGCCGGTATCCCGCACCCTCCTCCTGCCCAAACCGCCAGGCGATCTCGCCGTGGCGCGGGCAAGCCTGTCGATCACTTCAAACACAGGAAAGGAGCTGCTGGGGCGCGTCTTCCCGCCCGTCATTCGGGCATTTTGAGCAGACGCGTTGGCGTCGGCTGCCGGGCGGGAAGGCCGCTCAATGGGGAATAGGGGCGGGCCTAGTCGAGCTGGAAGGCCAGAAGCAAAGTCCGCTGGGAGCCGCTGTAATTATCGTCGGACATCAGCAGGAGGACGGTCCGGCCATCGCGTTCGGTGATGGCGAGGCCCTCGAAATTATCGACTGTCTTTCCGGCCTCCAACGTCCCGAGCAGTTCCGCTTCGATGGGGGGGCCAGCTTCCAGGGCGTCGACCGCAAAGCGCAGGATCCGGATCCGGTTTCCGATGCCGGACTGCCAGAAGCGTTCAAGCGCGTAGACATGGCCGTCATGATAATCCAGCGAGGTCAGGCCATAATCCGGCTCGGCCGCCAGATCGGACCGGGACCAGTCTCCCTCCCGGTGCAGCCAGAGTGGATAGGTGCCGGCGCTGCCATCTTCCACGCCGGCGAGCAGGGCGCCACCAGGCAGGGTGGTGAGCCCTTCCATGCCGCCATTATCGGTGAATTCGGCCGCACCCGGCGGTGCCGGAAAGGCTTCGCCGATACTGTCCAGCCGGCTCCAGTCCTCACCCAGCGCATAGGTGTTGATCCGGTGTTCGCGTTCGAAACTGACGGCGTAGGCGCCGCCACCCAGATCCGCGATGGCCTCGCTGTCGGCGGCCCGTCCGTCCAGCGGATCGCCGGTGCGAGAGAGGATGGGGGTGATTGAAAACCCGCCGACGGAGAGGCTGCCGTCGGTCTCGCCCCAGTCGATATTGGCGGTCATCCAATAGGCGCTGTCGGACACGGCGAGGAGGCGGGCGCCATCGGGTGACAGGGTGAGGGCCGAGAAACCGCCGAACCGCTCATCGGGATCGGTCAGCGCGACCCCGCCCAGATAGCTCAGCCGGTCCAGGTCTGTTCGATCGGGTGATTGCTCATAGAGCGGTACGGCCTGGCTGCCGGGCGGTGTCAGGTCGGGATCGGCCGAGCAGGCGGCCAGACACAGCGGGAGGAGGGGGAGAAGCAAAGAGCGCATGGGGCCGGCCTTGTTCGCAGCTACGAGGATAGGGCCTGTCTAGACCGGTGCGGCGGGACGGACCAGCCCTCTAGACTCGCCCGGCAATCGACGAGAAATCGACCCGGTTCAGGCCCGGCTTTCCGCTGGAGAAGCCGGCTTTGCCGCCACCATCCTCGTCGAACAGCGCCGCCAGCTGGTCGGTCATGGCGCCGCCGAGTTGTTCGACATCGTTGATCGTGACCGCGCGGCGATACCAGCGGGTGACGTCGTGGCCGATGCCGATGGCCAGGAGTTCGACCTCCGAGCGGGTTTCGATCATGGCGATGGTTTCGCGCAGATGGCGTTCCAGATAGCCGGCGGAATTGGCCGACTGGGTGCCGTCATCGACCGGGGCACCGTCGGAAATCACCATCATGATGCGGCGCTGTTCGGGACGGGCGGCCATGCGCTTCCAGGCCCATTGCAGGGCCTCGCCATCGATGTTTTCCTTCAGCAGGCCCTCGCGCATCATCAGGCCGAGATTGACCCGGGCCCGGCGCCAGGGCGTGTCGGCAGCCTTGTAGATGATGTGGCGCAGATCATTGAGGCGGCCGGGATGCGGTGGCTTGCCTTCGGCCAGCCATTTCTCCTTCGAGCGCCCGCCCTTCCAGGCCTTGGTGGTGAAGCCGAGGATCTCGGTCTTCACGCCGCAGCGTTCCAGCGTGCGGGCGAGAATGTCGGCACAGGCCGCCGCGACCATGATCGGACGGCCGCGCATGGAGCCGGAATTGTCCAGCACCAGGGTAACGATCGTGTCGCGAAACTCGGTATCGCTCTCCTGCTTGTAGGACAGCGGCAAGGTCGGGTCGGCGATGACGCGGGCGAGACGGGAGCCGTCGAGCACGCCCTCCTCGAGGTCGAATTTCCAGGCCCGTTCCTGCTGCGCCATCAGGCGGCGTTGCAGCCGGTTGGCGAGGCGGCCGACGACCTGGTCGAGACCTTTCAGCGTATTGTCGAGATATTTGCGCAAGCGTTCGAGTTCTTCGTTGTCACACAGGTCGGACGCCTGGATGACCTCGTCGAACTCGCGGGTGAAGACCTTGTAGGACTTGGCCTTGTCATCGCCGGACGGCTGCCAGTTCGGGCGCATGGCGGTCTGGGCCGAGCCCTCATCATCCATCGCATCGATCCGGGTATCGGCGTCGTCTGTATCGGCGTTGATTTCCTCTTCATCGCCGGCCGTTCCGGCGGCGTCGGGAGTATCGGGCTGGTCGCCCTGCTGGTCCTCGCCCTCGGCATCGTCGCCGGTGCGTTCCTCGCGATCGACGCCTTCATCCTCGTCATCGGGATTCTCGGATTGCTCGGGGTCGCCGCCGAGCTCGTCCGACAGGTCGAGATCATGGATCACGGTGCGCAACAGATCCGCAAAGGCGGTCTGGTCGTCGGCATTCTCGGCCAGTGCGTCGAGCGACAGTCCGGCGACAGCCTCCATCTGGTCGCGCCACAGCGACATCAGCCCGTCGGCCTCCTTTGGCGAAGGCTGGCCGGTGATGCGCTCGCGGACCAGCAGGGCGAGGGCCTCTTCCATCGGAGCGGACTGGCGGTCTTCGACACGCTGCCAGCCCTTTTGTTTGCAACGTATGGCGAGGGCGGCGTCCAGATTGCCGGCCATGCCGCGCATGTCGCGGGCCCCCAGGCCTTCGACCCGCGCTTGCTCGGCGGCGTGGAAGATGGCGCGCGCCGTGGCACCGGGCGGCAGGATGCGGGCATGGGCGGCTTCGTCGTGATGGGCCAGTCGCAGCGCCAGCGCATCGGCACGGCCGCGCACGGCAGCCGCCGCTTCCGGCGAGGGCTCGGCGCCCGGATTGGGCAGCACCATCCGGCCGCCTGACAGGCCGGCGATCTCGCCGCCAAAGCGCACATCGAGGTCCCGGTCGCCGGCAATGGCGCGGGTGGTGGTGGCAAGGGCGCGCTTGAAAGCGTCCGGATCGGCAGGGGGCTGGCTCATGGTGCCAAACCTAGCGGATTGATCACGGAAATCGAGCCGTCGCCGCCATCCTTTTCCAGTCCGCTCCGGAGCCTTGGTCGCCCGGTTTGTAAACGTCTCGCTAACCCAATCGTGGAAAACTGGGCAGCGGGCCCGTACAGGCAAAAATGCCAGGGCGGGCCGACCAGATGGTGGTGAGAGTCGACGGATGACCTTTTCGGTCCATTCCATGGCCTCAGTGAACTCCGCGCTGCAGCATATGAGCATGCTGCAATCGGAAAGTGCCAAGGTGCACGACCGAATCGCGACGGGGCTCAAGGTAGGCAGTGCCAGTGATAATGGCACGGTCTGGGCGATGGCCCAGGTCATGCGCACGGACAATGAGTCCCGGCAGAGCGCCCTCACATCCATTGATCTGGGCACCGGCGTGGTCGAGACCGCGCTCGCTGCCGCCGAAGGCATTTCCGATTTGATGGTGGAGATGCAGTCCAAGCTCGTTGCTGCGTCCGATACCACGCTGGATGAACAAAGCTGGCGCAGCCTGATGACCGACTTTATCGAATTGGGCAACCAGGCGACGCGTCTGGCCGAGAATGCCAGTTTCAATGATCTCAACCTGCTGGAAAGTGGTGGCGAGGACCTGTCGGTCCTGATCGGCAAGGACCCAGGCAGCACCATGACCATCGCCGCCGAGGACCTGACCGATGGTGGCGGAATTTTCGACGCCGGACTGGCAGCCAACCTGCCGCAGAGCGATAACGCGATTGTCGCGACCCAGCCAACCAGCGCTGACGTCGTTGCGTTCGAGGCTTCGCTGGTCGATGTGACATCGGCTGTCTCCCGATTGGGTGTCGGTCTGCGGTCTCTGGAAATCCAGAAAACCCTGCTGGTCAAACAGATGGACGTGACCAGCGCCGGGATCGGCAATCTGGTCGATTCAGACCTTGGCCGCGAGAGCGCAAAATTGCAGGCGCTCCAGGTGCGGGAGCAGCTGGGCATGCAGGCGCTGGAGATCGCCAACCGCTCGCCGCGGGTGATCCTGAATTTCTTCCAGTAAGGCAGGCTGCTTGCCGTCTTTGGCGCTGCGCCCTAAGTGGGCCTGAAAGCAGGCGCGGGGTTCAGCGTGACATCAAACATCGTAATCGGAGCCGGCATGGCCGGCCTGGCCTGCGCCCGGCATCTCGCGGATTCCGGCGAAAATGTCATTGTGCTCGACAAGGCGCGCGGCCTGGGAGGCCGTTTGGCCACCCGGCGGACGCAATACGGGTCTTTCGACCATGGCGCCCAATATGTCACCGCCCGTGATGCCGGCTTCGCTGCCTGGCTCGACCAGGCTGCGGCGACAGGCTCGGCCGCGCCATGGGAACAATTGGGTGTCGACCGCACCTGGTGGGTCGGCGCGCCGGGAATGAGCAAGCTGGTCGCGTCATTGGCCGAGGGGCTGGAGATCCGCAAAGCCTGTCATGTCGAGACGGTTGGGCAAGACGGTGAGGGTTGGCTGGTGGCCTGCGAAAATGGTGAGAGGCTTCAGGCAGACCGGCTCGCAGTCGCCATTCCCGCTCCCCAGGCCAAGACCTTGCTTTCCGGCGTCACGCCGCTGGCTGACCGGCTCGACGCCGTGCGTTACGCGCCTTGCTGGACCTTGATGCTCTCGCTGGCTGAACCGCTCGAACAGGCTCCGCGCGTGTATCGCGCCTCGGATGGGCCTTGTGCGTGGATCGCCTGCGACTCCACCAAGCCGGGCCGGTCAGGTGAGGGCGAGAACTGGGTCATCCAGGCCGGGCCGGGCTGGAGCGAAACCCATCTCGAGGAGGATCCGGAGACGGTCCTCGGCTTGCTTGGGAGCGCTTTTGAATCCTGGGCCGGTTCCCTGCCTGAGATCCGGTCGAGTCAGGTCCACCGCTGGCGTTATGCCCGCGTCCTCAACGCCCTCGATTCGCCCTGCCTGTGGGATGGTGACGCCCGTATCGGTCTGGCCGGCGACTGGTGTCTCGGGCCTCGGGTCGAGGCGGCCTATCTGTCCGGCCGGGCCCTCGCCGGGCAAATGCTGGAAATTCAGAGCCGATAGTGCTTGGCCAGCAGGCCTATCAGCTCGTCCATCTTCGCTTTCTGAGCGTCGGTATCGCCGCTTTCGATGGCGTGGGCGACGCAATGGCCGGCATGATCACGCAGGATTTCGCCTTCGACCGCGGCCAAGGCCGATTTCACGGCTGACAGTTGCGTGAGCACGTCGATGCAATAGCGGTCCTCTTCCAGCATGCGGCCAATGCCACGCACCTGGCCCTCAATGCGCTTGAGGCGGGCCAGGGATTTTTCCCGGGCCGGGGTGAGGGGCGTTTGGATCTCGGACATGTATCTTGTATACCCCCGGGGGGTATGATAGCGCAAGCTTATGAAACGAACGCGCTTCAATGCCCTGCCAGTCCTGGCGATCCTTCTTGCTGTTTCCGCCTGCGCAACGGTCGATCCGGCTGCCGAGCAGGCCAATGTGATGGCCAACCTCGCCGAACGGAGCGGACCGGTCGCCGACCCGGCCCTGCCGCGCGAGGGCGGGATGGTCAGCGAAGACATGGCGGTCAGCCTGGCGCTGGCCAATAATCACCGTCTTCTGGCACGCCTGAACGAGGCTGGCCTGGCCCGGGCCGACCAGGTGATGGCATCGCGCCCGGTCAATCCGCTGGTCGAGGTCATGACCTTGCCGGGTGATGGCCATGGCCGCGTCTGGGATGTGGATCTGCGCGCCTCCCTGTTGGGTATTGCGGCGACGCCCTGGCGGGCCGCTGCCGCGCAGGATCGCTATGAGGCCCGGCAGGCCGGGACCGTATTGGCGGCCCTGGACTTCATTGCCGACACACGCCGCGCCTGGGTCGAGGCCGTCGCCGCTCGTCAACGACTGGACCTGCAGCAGCGCATCCGCGATGCTGCAGCGGCAAGCCTCGTTGTGGCTGAGGAAATCCGTTCGGCGGGCAATTCCCCGGCGCTGGAATTGGAGCGCGAGCGGATGTTCGCCCAGCAGGCCGAGCTGGACTATCTGGAGGCGGAGCACGCTGCCCTGCAGGCGCGGCTCGCCCTGGGGCGTCAGCTCGGTATTCCCGTTTCAGCAGACCAGCTGCCCTCGCGGCTGGACGCTGGCAGGGCGCCGCTCGAGGCGCTCGACCCGCAGGCCGCATTGACCGCCAGCCTGCCCCTGGCCGCTGCCCGCGCCAATGTCGAAGCGGCCGCCGGCGAGGCGGGGCTGGAGAACTGGGGCAGCCTTCTCGAACATGTCGAGCTGGGCGGCGTCTTCGAGCGCGAGGATGGTGACTGGTCCCGCGGCTGGATGCTGGAATTTGCCCTGCCGATCTTCGATACCGGCTCGGCCCGTCGCACTGCCGCACAGCTGCGGACGGAACAGGCCATTCATCAACACGCCGCCCTGGCCTATGATATCCGCAATGCCCTGGAGGCGGCCGAGGCCATGGCGATGCTGGCGCAACGGCGTTTCACCCATATTGAAGATGACGCCCTGCCGACCAGTGAGCGCCTGATGGATGCGACGATGCGCCAGTATAATGCCATGCAGGTCAGCGTCTTTGATCTGATGGCCGCTGTGCAGATGCGCAGCCGGACCGGTCAGGCCTATGTCGAGGCGCTGGCCGATTGGCACCAGGCGCGGATCGTGCTCGACCAGATCCGCGCCGGTGGCTCGCCCGCGATGGTCGCAGCCAGCGATAGCGGTGACACAGCCCCGACCCGGGGCGAGGGAGATCACTGATGGGTATTTCCAGACGCGATGCCCTGCTGGCCGGGTCTGCCGGTCTCGCCGCGACCGGTCTGGCCACCGGCTCGGCCTCGGCCCAGCCGGTTTCGCCCCGCGCCCACAGCGCCTCGGTGCCGCATGACCGGACCTATTCTCCCGGACGGCCGGGCCGCGATTACACGCCCGTGGTCACGCCGGATGGCGCGACCCTGCCCTACCGGATTGTCGACGGGGTGAAGGTCTTTCATCTCATTCCCGAAGAGGTCGAGCACAGTTTCGCGCCCGGCCTCAACGCGAGAACCTGGGGCTATAATGGCCGCACCCATGGCCCGACCATCGAGGCGGTTGAGGGTGACCGGGTGCGGGTCTATGTCACCAATCGCCTGCCGGCACCGACCACCGTGCACTGGCATGGCGTCATCCTGCCCTCGGGCATGGACGGGGTGGGCGGTCTCAACCAGCGCGCCATCCTGCCCGGCGAGACCTTCGTCTACGAGTGGACTTTCCGCCAGCACGGCACATTCATGTACCACTCGCATCATGACGAGATGACCCAGATGGCGCTTGGCATGATGGGCATGATCGTGGTTCATCCGCGCCAGCCAACGGGGCCGCGCCCGGATCGCGACTATGCCATCATGCTGTCGGAATGGGTGCTGCATCCCGGTGCCGAACGCCCTGATCCCAATGCGATGGGCGATTTCAACATCCTGACCATGAATGCGCGTTGTTATCCCGGCACTTCACCCCTCGTTGCCGAGCGTGGCGAACGGGTGCGGATCCGCTTCGGCAATCTCTCTGCCATGGATCATCACCCGATCCATCTGCACGGCTATGCCTTCACCATCACCGAGACCGATGGCGGCGTGATCCCGGTTTCGGCGCGCCATCCCGACACCACCGTGCTGGTGCCGACCGGGTCCACGCGGACAGTCGACTTCGTCGCCGACAATCCGGGCGACTGGGCCATGCATTGCCACATGACCCATCACGTCATGAACCAGATGGGCCATGGCATTCCCAATCTCACCGGCGTCAATGCCCGCCGCATCGACCGCGCCGTCGGCGCCCTCCTGCCGACCTATATGACGATGGGCCAGGACGGGATGGGCGAGATGGGCCAACACATCGAGATGGGCCATATGCCGGTGCCAGACAATTCCCTGCCCATGGTCGGGGCGCCGGGGCCGCGCGACTACATCACCATGGGCGGCATGTTCACCATCCTGAAAGTCCGTGACCGACTGACCGGCGATGGCGATCCGGGCTGGTATGACAATCCCGAAGGCGAGGCCCGCCCGGCCCGCGCCGATGAACTTAGCCGCGACGGTATAGACACGACCGCTGAGGACGCTCCGACCTCCGCCAACCCGCATCAAGGACATCAGCCATGATCACACTTCTCGCCACCAGCCTCCTGCTCGCCACCGCCAGCGCCGATCATCACGGCAACCACGATCATCATGGTGGTCACGCCATGGCCGATGCCGAAACCATGGCCCAGTCAATCGTCTCCGCCGATGTGCGCACGGTCGACACAGAGGCCCGCACAACCCTCCTGCGCCATGAAGCCATGCCGGAACTGGGCATGGGCGCCATGGTCATGCCCTTCGCGATCCATGAGCGCGTGGATATCGCGCTGTTCCAGCCGGGAGCCGCACTGATGGTCACGGTGACGCGCCGCGACGGCGAGCTGGTAGTGATCGCGGCGGAGGTGGATGAGAGCGTGGGCTAAGCCGCGCTCACACTTTTCACCGGCGCTTCCGGCAGATCCACGCCAAACACCCGCTGATACATCTCGGCGATGACCGGGCGTTCCAGTTCGTCGCACTTGTTCAGGAAGGTGAGGCGGAAGGCCATGCCGAGATCGCCGAAGATTTCCTGGTTCTCGGCCCAGGTCAGCACGGTGCGCGGGCTCATCACGGTGGAGATGTCGCCATTGATGAAGGCTTCGCGGGTGAGGTCGGCGACCTTGACCATGTCCTCGACCTGTTTGCGGCCTTCGTCCGAGCCGGCCAGCTTTTTCATCTTGGCCAGTACGATGGCGTTTTCGGTCTCGCGCGGCAGATAGTTCAGCGTGGCGACGATCGACCAGCGGTCCATCTGGCCCTGGTTGATCTGCTGCGTGCCGTGATAGAGGCCGGTCGTGTCCCCCAGGCCGATCGTGTTGGTGGTGGCGAAGAGGCGGAAGGACGGGTTCGGCCGGATGACCTTGGTCTGGTCCAGCAGGGTCAGCGAGCCCGAGGCTTCCAGCACGCGCTGGATCACGAACATCACGTCGGGACGGCCGGCGTCGTACTCATCAAACAGGAGGGCGACCGGGCGCTGCAGGGCCCAGGGCAGGATGCCTTCCTGGAATTCGGTGATCTGCTTGCCATCCTTCAGCACGATGGCGTCCTTGCCGACCATGTCGATGCGGCTGACATGACTGTCCAGATTGACCCGGACCATCGGCCAGTTGAGGCGGGCGGCGACCTGTTCGATATGGGTCGACTTGCCGGTGCCGTGATAGCCCTGGATCATCACCCGGCGATTATAGGCAAAGCCGGCGAGGATCGAGCGCGTAGTCGCCGGGTCGAAGACATAGTCCGGGTCAAGGATCGGCGTGTGTGCGTCCGGCGCCGAGAACATCGCCACCTCGAAGCCGGGATCAAAGCCGAACAGGGCCTGGCAGTCGGCTTTGGCATCAGGCGCGGAAAGGGGGAAACTATCGCTCATCGAACCGGTCTTTATGGCTGGGCGCGCCTGTTATTGTCAGCGGCAGGGCTGCGGCGCGAGGGAGGTGATATACCGGAGGTATCGCACGCCCGGCGCGGCTTCAAGTCAATGCCGGTGACTGCATGCCATTCAGATCAGTCGGCGGCCGCGCGTGGCGAAATGAACCAGCGTGACAGCCAGCATCTCGGTGATGATGACCAGCATGCCGAACTGACCGGCATAGTATTGGCCATCGGTGATTTTCAGCCAGACGACGATATGGATCAGACTGCCGGCGATCATCAGGTACAATCCCAGCCTGCGCTGCAGTGCCGCCAGGATCATCCCGACCAGCCAGGCAAGGCTCATGGCGCAGAACCCGATGATCTCGATGGGTTCGGATCGGCGGATCGCCGTGCCGACATCAAGGCCGCCGATATGAGGATGCCAGAGCCCGGTAAACGTGCCGATGATCATGGCAGACCAGAGCGCCATGTAGAGCAGCGGCAGGCCGGCGAGACCAATCGACAGCCATCGGAACGGAAAACCAGGCCCGGAATTCTCAGACATCAGCACAATCACTTGTTTTGCCCGGGTCCAGAATCGCCCGTTAAAACAAACAAAGTGTTAGCCGTGCGGCGTCACGCCATGCCGGCGCTTTTCAGGATCTGGTAGGAGGCGATGACCCGGCCGAGTTGCTCTTCACTGGAGCGGTCGCCGCCATTGGCGTCCGGGTGCAATTGCTTGACCAGCTCGGCATAGCGCTTGCGCACCGTCGACGGGTCGACATCCGGCTCCAGGGACATGGTCTCCAGCGCCTTGGTCTGAAGACGGCCCAGGGATTTTTCGCGCGGCGCTTCCTTGTGCGGGTCCTTGCGGTCTCCGAACATGCCGTAGGGATCATTGAAGCCGTCGGCAAAATCGCGACTGGCCCTGGCGGCCTTGGCCGAGGCGGAATGGGTGTTCTTCCAGCCCCAGGTCGGGCGATGACCATAGGCGGCGCTCTCGCGGAAGGACTGGGCGGCGTTCTCGCTCATGCCCTCGAAGAAATTCCACGACTTGTTGTATTCCGAGGCGTGGCTCTGGCAGAACCAGTAGAAATCATTCAGCCGGTCATTGGCCTTGGGAGCCCGGCTATTGCCATGCTTCTTGCAGCCCGGCCATTCGCAGACACGCTCTTCCGGCGCCGGCTGATCCTTGGGCGGCTTGATGCGGATGTCTTTGAACCGCGGTTTGTAATTGTAGGCTTCTGACATGATCACCAATTATGGTCATGCGTCTGTAAAGCGGCAATGAAGCCGGTGAACAAAGAGGTGTGAAAATGGGTGATGTCGCAGTCCGGATCGAGAACAAACTGCAAAAAGCGTTCACACCCAGTGCCTTGACGGTCACTGATGATAGTCACCTCCATGCCGGTCATGCCGGCGCCCGGCCGGGTGGCGAGAGCCATTTCACGGTTGATATCGTCGCCAGCCGCTTTGACGGCTTGTCTCGGGTCGCCCGTCACCGCCTGGTCAACGAGGCGCTGGCGGAGGAATTGGCCGGTCCGATACATGCCCTGGTGATCCGCGCACGCGGGACGAGCGAATAAGTCTCGATTGGCCCGGTAGAGGGTTGTTCGGCAAGGCAAGGGGAAACAATCATGTCGGATCTTGTTTGGCGGCTGGCCCTGCTACTCATTGTAGCGGGCGCGACATCCGCGTGTACGACCCGTTTCGATGCGCCATCCTCGCTGTCGTCGTCCGAGCAACTCATTGCCGGTGAGCGGCGCCTGCTTGCCGTCGAGGAATATGCCGACGGGCCGGCTTTGGCGACAATGGGGCGGCTTTATCTTCCGCCGGTGACGCTGGCGGCCGGAGCCGATATCGATCCGGACATCCCGCCGGCGCGCCTGGATGATGTGCGGCGCCAACTGTCCCGCGATCTGTGTCAGCGCCTGGCGCGGGCCGGCTTTGACGTTCGCCCGGTTGCCAGTGCACCGGCGGTCGACAGGGATGGTGAGGTGAGTGCCATGATCAACGGCATCCGGCGCAATAATGTCGCGACAACCGGGGTCTCCCGACTGATCGGCGTTGCCGTGCCCGGCCCCCTCAATCCGCGCGTGCCCCTGGGCATTGGTGCGCTGGGCGTGGAGGCGGAAATCCTCGATGGCGAGGGTCGGCAGGTGGCGGCGATCCGCTGGGCCTCCCAGAACCATCTGGCTTCGGGCGGCGGTGTGACGACGATACTCGGCGGCACCGACGCATTTTCTGATCTTGCCGATGTCATGGACCTCTCAAGCGTCTTTGCCGACGCTTTCGGGGATCTGGTCGAGGAAGCCCGGGCTGATGGCGAGACTGTCGAAGCCGAAACGCCGCGCGGAACCTGCGACGCCTATC
Organism: Maricaulis sp.; assembly: GCF_048268525.1. Classification (GTDB taxonomy): domain Bacteria; phylum Pseudomonadota; class Alphaproteobacteria; order Caulobacterales; family Maricaulaceae; genus Maricaulis. The sequence goes on from NZ_JBLWVH010000017.1 coordinate 52,700, forward strand.
GTGAGCTGATCGACGCTGCGGCACAGGACGGTAGCTGATTTCCCGCGATCAGCGCACCGGACCTGGCTGATCAGGCGCCATTCACCACCACATCATCCGGGCTGACCGAGACACGCAGCTTGGTGATCTGGTTGCGGCGACGCTCGACGACTTCGAAGCGGGCGCCGTGGAAGCCGAAAACCTGACCGCGTTCCGGTATGGTCTGGGCTTCATGGATGACCAGGCCGGCAATGGTCACGGCCTCCTCGTCCGGCAGTTCCCAGTCGAGCGCCCGGTTGAGGTCGCGGATCGGCAGGTCACCATCGACCAGCCAGATGCCATCGCCGTCAGGCTGGATGCCCTCAACCGCGACATCGTGCTCGTCCTCGATCGCGCCGACGATTTCCTCGAGGATGTCCTCCAGCGTCACCAGACCCATCAGCGCGCCATACTCGTCGACGACCAGGGCAAAGTGCTCGCGCTTTTCGCGGAAGGCGTTGAGCTGGTCGAGGACCTCGGTGGTTTCCGGTACGAACCAGGCGTCGCGCCGCAAGGCGTCGATATCAATGACAGAGGCATTGCCGTCGGCTTCGTGGAGGGCGCGAGCAATGTCACGGACATGCAGGATGCCGATGATATTCTCGGTATCGCCCTTGTAGATCGGCAGGCGCGTATGGGGCGAGTGAAGCGCCTCGGTGACAATCGCTTCGGAGGGCTTGTCAGCGTCGATCATCACGATCGATTTGCGGTGCACCATGATGTCATCAACGGTCAGGTCGCGCAGGTCGAGCACGCCGCCCAGCATGTCGCGGTCATCCTTGACCACCCCGCCTTCCTCGTGGTGCAGCGCGATGGCGCCGCGCAGCTCGTCATGGGATGACAGGACCGGTCCGTCCACATTGGCGCCGAACATGCGCAACACATTGCGGACCACGAACTGGACAGCACCGACCAGGGGCGCGAACACCCGGACGATGATCAGGATCGGCCGTGAAACCGCCAGCGCGAACCGTTCCGGATTCGACAGGGCGTAGGTCTTCGGCATCACCTCGGCAAAGACCAGGACCAGGATGGTCATGACCAGGGTCGCCCAGACGACGCTGTTGCCGCCCAGCAGGGTCTCGAACAATTGCCCGGCAATCATCGACGCCAGGATGTTGACGAGATTGTTGCCGAGCAGGATTGAACCCAGAAGGCCTTCGCCGTCGGAAATCAGGATATTGACCCGCGCGGCAGCCGGATTCTTGTCGCGTTCGAGCTGCAGCATGCGGGCGCGGGAAGTCGCGGTCAGCGAGGTTTCCGAGCCGGAAAAGAAGGCTGACAGCAATAGCAGGCCGACAATGGTGAGGGCCGGTCCGATGATCGTCCAGTCGAGGCTCATGAGAGCTGGGTCTCCATAAAGGTGAGAAGGTCGGCTTCATCGGCGGCGTGGTCAATGAAGGCGTCGCCGATGGCGCGGGCGAGGATGAGGGTGATGCGGCCGTCGCGGTTCTTCTTGTCGTCCCGCATGCGGGAGACAAGGCTGGCGGCGTCCCAGTCAGTATGGGCCAGCTCGCCGGGGCTCGCTGGCAGGCCGACCGTGCGCAGATGGGCCGCAACCCGCGCCGCGTTTTCAGCGCTGCAATCGCCGCGACGGGCGGAATAGGCAAAGGCCAGTGCCGTTCCGACGGCGACAGCCTCGCCATGACGGATCACGTCCTTGGGGGCGTCGGCCTCGAAGGCATGTCCGAATGTATGGCCCAGATTGAGCAGGGCGCGGACACCGGTCTCGCGCTCGTCCTCGGCGACGATCCGCGCCTTGAAGGCGACAGCCGCTGCGACGGCCCGGTCCAGATCGGCCCCGTCGAGCACGTCCGGGCCAGCCGCTACGAGCTGCTCGAACAGCGGGGCGTCGCCGATCAGCGCCGCCTTGACGATCTCCGCATAGCCGGCCCGGCGCTCGCGGTCCGGGAGCGTGGCCAGGAGGTCGCGATCAGCGATCACCAGTTTGGGCTGATGGAAACTGCCGGCGAAATTCTTGCCATGTGTGGTGTTGATCCCGGTCTTGCCGCCGACCGAACTGTCGACCTGGGCGAGCAGGGTGGTCGGGATCTGGATGAAGTTGACGCCGCGCTTGGTCACGGCTGCTGCAAAGCCGGTCAGGTCGCCAATGACACCGCCGCCCAGCGCGATCACGGCTTCGGAGCGCTCGATATTGCGGTCCAGCAGCGCGTCGACAACCTGTTCCAGCCCGGCCCAACTCTTCGATGTTTCACCCGGTGCGACAATGACCGGTTCGACGCGCAGGCCCAGTTCGGTCAACTGCTCTTCCATGGCAGCGAGGTGAAGGTCGGCGACATGACGGTCGGTCACGAGGATGGCCCGGCCGCGCGGGAAATGGGCGGCCAGCTCCGGCCCGGCTGCGGACAGGGCGCCGGCGCCGACCAGCACGTCATAGGCCCGGTCTCCCAGGCCGACGGCGACCCGCAGAATGTCACTCACGCCCTCGCCTCCCGGCTTTCCAGTGCCTGCAAAATCGTGTCGAGCGTGATCTGGTGTGACCCGCCGGACGCATCCACATGAATGTCCGCTTCTGCATACGCGGCCTGCCGCTTGTTGAGCAAGGTCCTCAGCACGGTTTCCGGGTCTTCATCGCGCAGCAGCGGGCGGGTGTCGCGGCGGGCGACGCGTTGCACCAGGGTTTCGACATCGGCCTGCAGCCAGATCGAGGTCGCCAGCGCCTTGACCCGGTCGCGGGTCTCGCCATCGACAAAGGCACCGCCGCCAAGCGCCAGCACCATGGGCGGCTCCTCCAGCAGGCGGGCGATGACCTTGCGCTCGCCATCGCGGAAGGCGTGCTCGCCGAAATCCTCGAATATCTCTGACACGCTGCGTCCGGCGGCTTTTTCGACTTCCTCGTCGGCGTCGCGAAACTGCAGTTTCAGGGCATGCGCCAGGCGGCGACCAACTGTGGTCTTGCCGACGCCCATCAAGCCGATGAGCACGAGCGATTTCCGCGGTTTGTAGGCGTAGGACATGCTAGCGGTATAAACGGTCTGGAAATCGCCGCAATCAGGGTTAGGGTCGGATACTGACTGACCCGCAGCTGTGTGGCGGGTTTTCGAGGGATTGAGGAGTCGGATTCATGCGTGGTTTTCTGGTGGGTGTGGCGGTTATCGCCGGTCTCGTCGCGATCGGATTCGGCACGCTGGTCATGATCGCCAACGGCCTTGAACCGACCCGGGAGAATGTGCGTGTCGAGCTGGAAGACGATTTCCCGCGCTAGCCTGCTGGCTGCGCTGCTGGGCGGAGCCGCCACAGCCCAAAACCCGATCGAGGTCGAACGCCTTGACGCGCTCGATCCGCTCGAGGTTTCCCTGACCTCTCGCGGACTTGGCGAGCGGCAGTGGACCGGGACCGGACGCGACATGGCCGAAGCCGCGCTGATGCGCCTGCCCGGCACCGGCGATGGCGGTTATGCCAGTGAGGCGCTCGGCGATACCGCCCGTCTTATCCTGTTGTCCGGCGGACAGCCGCCGGCCGGTGGACGCGGCGACGCCAGGCTGGCGGTGCTGCGGCTCGACCGGCTGCTGGCAGCGGGCGGCGCCTATGACGCCTTTGATCTGCTGGAGCGCACGCCGAATGTGAACCGCCAACCGGAGTTGGCCCGCTGGCATGCCGAGCTGGGCTTTGCCACTGGCCAGAGCGAACGCGCCTGCCAGACCGCCAATGCCCTGATCGAAAACCGCGACGCGCCGGAATGGCTGCGTCGCCGCGCTTTCTGTCTGGCCCTGGAAGGGCAGGGCGCCGCGGCCGAGCTCACCGCCGAGCTGGCCCGGTCCCAGTCCGAAGACGAGGATTTCGACGCCCGCCTGTTCGCCTACACCCTGGCGACACCGGTCGCCGATACGGTCGGGCCGGCTGACAGCGGTCTCGACCTGGCGATGGCGCAGGCCCTGCTCGATCCGGAAGCCGACATGCCACCGATCGCAGACACGGCGCCAGCCTGGCTGATCGCGCTCGGCCACCGTCCGCCCTTCGAGACGCCCCGTATCGCCGATACGGCCGCCGCGCTTGACGCCGCGCTGGAGTTGACGGGTCGCGAGCGGCATCATGCCCTTGAAGATGTTCTGGCTAATGGTGAGGACCGGGAAGTGGCCGCCTTGGCGCTGGGTCACCTGCTGGCCGATACGGGCAGTGCTGCACGCTTCATCCATGTGGCCCGCCATCACGGCACCGAGGTTGAATCCCTGCCGGTGACCGAAGCGACGCTTGCGCATGGCTATGACATTGCCCTGGCGTCGATGATCGTTGGCGATTTGCGGGCCGCGGCCCGTTGGCGCAACGCCCTGCTGGATGGTCCACCCCGTCGGATTTCACCGGCGGCGCTGGCCGGGCAACCGATCGTCGAGACCGCTGACGGTCAACTCGTCTACGCCGACGGGACACCGGTCGATGCCGTGCAGCCCGAATGGGTTCCGCCATCACCGCAGCGCATGGTCACGCTCGACCTGTCGCTGGCCATCGCGCGCGATGCCCTGTCGGGCGGGAATTTCGATGCCGTGTTCGCGGCATGGATCGAGAGCCAGGGTGAGGCGGCGCTCGGTGAGCAATTGGCGCTGGCAGAGCTCGGTGCCGTTCTGCCGCAGAACGCCCGGCTGGCGGTGCTCGGCCGGGAAGCGGTTGCCACCGCGCCGGAATGGCCGGTGATGGAAATGGCGATGCGCTCCGGTGCCCGGGCCGAAACGGCGCTGCTGGCTGTCAGCCTGCTCAATCGCCCGGAGACTTCGGCGGACCCTGTGGTGTTCAGCCGGTCCATCGCGGGCCTGGACGCGGCCGGCCTGCGCGACAATGCGCTGGCGCTGGTGCTGGAGCGTGTGATCACGAGGTCGCGGTGAGCCAAGCGCCGTCCGGTGCCGGCCATGCCAATGGCATCCTGATCGAGCTGTTTCTCGACATGATGGCCGCCGAGCGCGGCGCGTCCCCCAATACTCTGGATGCCTATCGCCGTGACCTGTCTGACGTCGCCGTTCGCCTGTCCGGCCATAGCCTGGAAACCGCATCCACGCCCGATCTTGAAGGCGTTCTCGCGAGCATGGCCGCCGATGGCCTGGCCGCTTCGACCGCAGCCCGGCGCCTGTCGGCGATCAAGCGCTTCTACCGCTTTCTGCTGTCTGATGGTGTGCGCGAGGACAATCCGGCCACGCCCTTGCGGGCGCCCAAGCAGGGCCGTTCGCTGCCGAAGATCCTGACCGAGGCCGATGTCGACCGGCTGTTCGACGCCGCCGCCGCACTGCCCGGCGCTGCCGGCCTGCGAACGCGGGCCCTGATGGAGCTCCTTTATGCGGGAGGTTTGCGGGTGACCGAGCTGGTCTCGCTGCCGCTGGGCGCTTTTGTCCGGGCCGAGCGTTGTATCCAGATAACCGGCAAGGGCGGCCGCGAACGGCTGGTCCCGCTGACCGAGGCAGCGCTCGAGGCCGTCGCCGACTACAAGGCGGTCCGGGAGACCCACCTGCCGGCCGACAAGGCGAAAGCGGGCAGGGCCGCGCGCTTCCTGTTCCCGTCGCGCACCGCCAAGGCGGGCCATCTGACCCGGGAACGTTTTGCGCAAATCCTCTCGGACCTGACCCTGGCAGCCGGTCTCGATCCGGCCAAAGTCTCGCCCCATGTCCTGCGCCATGCCTTCGCCACGCACCTGCTGGCGCGCGGTGCGGATCTTCGCAGCGTGCAGATCCTGTTGGGGCATGCCGATGTTTCCACGACCCAGATCTATACCCATGTCCTTGACGAGAGACTGAAATCTCTCGTTCAGTCCGCTCACCCGCTCGCGCGCCGCGCGGATGACGATCCGCCCGATTGACGTATGCGTAAGCACGGTTTTTGAGGCTTGTGGCGCCGGGACCGGGTGGTTAGGTTGCCCCCCACTTTGGTGTTCACAGGCGTTGGCAGGGCATGTCCGACCCCACACGTACCTATCTCGATTTCGAACGGCCGCTGGCCGAATTGGAAGCCAAGATCGAAGAGCTCGAATCCCTTGCGGGTGAAGACTCTCCGGACATGGCGGAAGAGACTGCGCGCTTGCGCCAGAAGGCGGCCGAGCAACTCGCCGCGCTCTATTCCAAGCTCGATCCCTGGCGCAAGACGCTGGTCGCCCGGCATCCCGAGCGACCGCATTTTCGTGATTACCGCAAGGCGCTGATCGAGGATTTCGAGGAAATGTGCGGCGATCGCCGTTTCTCCGAAGACGCAGCCATCGTTGGCGGTCTGGGCCGTTTCCGGGGTCGCTCGGTGGTCGTGATCGGCCATGAGAAAGGCCACGACACCGAGACCCGCATCAAGCACAATTTCGGCATGGCGCGTCCGGAAGGCTATCGCAAGGCGATCCGCCTGATGGACCTGGCCGAGAAATTCAACCTGCCGGTGCTGACCTTCGTCGATACCGCAGGCGCTTATCCCGGCCTCGGCGCGGAAGAGCGCGGCCAGTCCGAAGCCATCGCCCGCTCGACCGAGCGCTGCCTGACGCTGGGTACGCCGCTGATTTCCACCATTACCGGCGAAGGCGGGTCCGGCGGCGCCGTGGCCCTGGCCAGCGCCAATGTCGTGATGATGCTGGAACACTCGATCTATTCAGTGATCTCGCCGGAAGGCTGCGCCTCGATCCTGTGGAAGGATTCGGCCCGGGCCAAGGATGCCGCCGTGGCCATGAAGGTGACCGCGCCGGACCTGCTGGCCATGAAGATCGTCGACCAGGTCATTCCTGAACCGATCGGCGGTGCCCATCGCCACGCCGCCGCGACCATGACCACGGTCGGCAACGCCATCGAAAAACATCTCGGCGAGCTGGAACAGATGGACGCCAAGGCCCTGCGCCAGCAACGCCGGGAGCGCTTCCTCGCGATCGGGCGGACGCTTCCCGGGGCTTAGGCACGTTGGTCGGCGACCGGCCCGGGTTGTGAACCCGCCGCCGAGGTCTGGCTCAGCCACAGGCTGGCCATGACTACGGCAATGCCGGCGATCTGGCTGGCTGACAGGCTCTGCCCGAGCACGATCCACCCCAGACAGACCGCCGTCATCGGACTGAGAAAGCCCAGCAGGGTGGCGCGTGACGGGCCGATAACGGCCAGTCCGCGAAACCAGATCCAGTAAGTCAGCGCCGCTCCCGGAATGGCCAGCCAGGCCAGGCCGGTCAGTGTCAGCGGATTGAGGGGCGGCAGGCCGCCATCCACGAGGAAGGCCAGCGGGACCAGCATCACACCGCCGGCAGTCAGCTGCCAGGCCGTAAGGGTGAGGGCCGAGACGGGGAATTGCCAGCGCCGGGTCAGCACGCTGCCGGCCGCCATGGCCAGCGCGCCGCCAAGACCGGCCAGCACCCCGATCATGTCCATTTCAGCATCGCCCGTGATCACCAGCAGAGCGACGCCTGCCAGTCCGGCAAAACCAGCCAGGACCTGCCGCGGTCCGATCGGGGTCGAAAGCGCGAGCCGGGCCAGGGCGATGACGATCAGCGGCTGGATGGCGCCGACGGTCGCCGCGACCCCGCCGGGCAGGCGGTAGGCGGCAATATTCAGCAGGCTCCAGAACAGGGTGAAATTCAGCCCGCCCAGGACCAGAAGTTTGCCCAGCCAGGGGCGTTTGGGCAGTTGCCGCACGATCAACAAGAGCAGCAGCCCGGCAGGCAGGGCCCGCAGGCAGGCAATGCCGAGCGCATGGCCTTCCGGCAGGGCCAGGGTGATGGCGAGGTAGGAACACCCCCAGACCGCCGGGGCCAGTGCTGTGAGCGCGATGTCGGACCAGCGCGGCATGGTCAGTCCCCCACCGGCAGGGCAATCGGCCGCAACGGGGCGGCATCGGCGCCGCGCAGACGCAGCGAGGCGGCGATGAAGGCGAACTCGTGCACGCCGTCGCGGGCCAACGCCTCGAGGTCGACCAGTTCCAGGATCGGGATGCCGGATTGGGCCAGCAGGAAGGTGTGGACCGGCACGTAATTGCCATCCACTTCCGACGGGAAGGCCTCAAAACTCAGATTATCGGCGCCGACAATCATCGCGCCTGCCTCTGCCAGGTGTCGGGCTGCCTCCATGCCCAGGCCCGGGGCATTGTCCATGTAGGCGTCGGCCTGGTGATAGAGCTGCATGCGTCCGGTACGGATCAGGACGACATCGCCGGGCTCGATCGCCAGCCCCTGGCGGGCCAGGGCGGCGTCGATGTCCTCTGCACTGACCCGATAGCCCGGCTCGAGCATGTCGATCCCGAACAGGGCCGGCAGGTCGACCAGCAGGCCGCGGGCAATGATCGGCGGCAAGGCGCCGGCATCGGCATGCTGCCAGCCGCGATCGCCGAGATGCGCGTCGGCACTGAACCCGTTCCAGATGCGTCCATCCAGACCGAAATGGCTGAGCGCGTCGATATGCGTGCCGGTATGGGCGTACATGCTGAAGGCCGAGCCGGAATAGCTGACATGGGCATTGACCTCGCGACCGACACCGACCGGATCGTCGATCCGGGTGCCACGCGGCGTGTGGGTCATCCACATCCGGTAGTGCGGGTCGCCGGCGGCCTGCCAGCTGGGCATGCCGATGAAGTATTCGACGGACAGGTCATAAGGGCCGCCCGGTGCGATGCGCGACAGGATGTCCGCCTGGCTGGACGCCGTCATCAGGTTGAGACGGCCGATCTCGTCTTGCGGCCCCCAGGGGCTGCGGCCGACATCCTGGGCGTAGGCCGTCGAGATGGCGAGGACGCCGAGCAAGGCTGATGCTGCGAGGCTTAGAGAGAGCAGGGATCTGGACATGGAAACCTCCGGTAATTGGCGGTCAGGCCGCGATGCCGGAAGAGATATGGCTTTGCTGGACTTGGGATAATCGACATAATTCTCACTGCAATGTTTCGCAGGAGTGCACGGTGGATCGCTTTCAGGCCCTGAATACCTTTCGTCGCGTCGTCGAGTTGGAGGGCTTCGCGGCCGCGGCGCGTGACCTCAACCTGTCAAATGCGTCGGTCTCCAAACATGTCAGCCAGCTTGAGGCCCGGCTTGGCGTTGCCCTGCTGGTAAGGACCACGCGGCGCTTGAGCCTGACCGATGCCGGACGCGACTATTACCGGCACGCGGTTCATATTCTCGACACGCTCAGCGAAGCCGATGACCAGGCCGGCGCGGCGGGAGCCCGACCGCATGGTCTGATCCGGATGACGGCTCCGATGTCGCTCGGGCTGGCGGACCTGACCGACCGCCTGGTCGATTTTCGCGAGCAGAATGCCGAAATCACGCTGGATGTTGTTTTGGATGACCGGCAGGTCGACCTGGTCGAGCACGGGCTGGATCTGGCCATTCGCGGTACCGGTCCGATGAAGGATTCCAGCCTGCGGGGGCGCTGGCTGACGGGAATGGATCGCTGGCTGCTGGCCTCACCGGCCTATCTCGAAACTTGCGCCGCGATCACCGAACCCGCTCAGCTTGAGGCGCTCGATTGTCTGGCCTACAGCCACAATGCGACCCCCGGGAAATGGCTGTTCAGTTGTGACGGGCAGACGGTCGAGGTGGCGATCGACGGGCCGATGCGGATCAGCAATTCCATCGCCATCGTCTCAGCCCTGATCCGCGGCCAGGGCATCGGGCTGGTACCGGCTTTCCTGGCGCAGCAGGCGATCGCCGAGGGCCGACTGGTCCGGGTGCTGCCCGGGTGGACCAGCGATCCGCGTGACCTGCACTTGCTATACCCCGATCATCGCGAGCATTCGGCGCGGGTGCGGGCGCTGATCGATTTTCTGGTCGAGTCCTACCGTCAACGGCCGCTGGCGCGTGACTAGAGCACCACTTCCAGCCAGGGCAGCTCCCGCCCCTTGAAGACATCGCTGGGGCGCATGGCGACGCGGCGGGCGCCCATGTGGATATAGGCCTGCTCTGCATAGGGGTCGGAGAGAATGGTCATCACCGTCTCGCCGCGCGCCTTGAGCTTGGCCTTGGCGTCCTCGAACAGGTCGCGGCCGACACCCTTGCCGATGGCTTCGGGGGTGATGAAGAGGAGGTCCAGGGTGCCGTGATGGCCGCCCGGATCGATCTGGCAAACGCCGAGCATCGTGCCGTCATCAAGCTCGGCGACGGTCGTCAGCCCGGCCTCGATCGCTTCGGTGGTGACTTTCAGATAGGGCGCGACCTCGGCCATGAAGACCTCGTCATAGCCCCAGTGCGCCTTTGATTTCAGGCACAGCTCAGACAGCGCGTCTTCTTCGCCCGATCGGGCAGGGCGAAGGGAGACCTCACTCATCGTGATCAGGTTGTCGGAGCGCTGTCGATGGCGCCGTGGCACTGCTTGTACTTCTTGCCGGAACCGCACGGGCAGGGGGCGTTGCGAGCGACGCGGCCCCAGGTTTCCGGCTTGTTCGGATGGGCCGGTGTCGAGACCCGGCGCTGGGTCGGCGCGACGCGCGGGGCGACCGGACCATCGCCCGGATCGGCCATTTCGTTGCGGCCGGTACGCGGATCGATATGGGTTGCGGTCAGGCCTTCCGGCTCCTTGGGCGGCGCCGGGGCGCGCTCGAAGCGGATCAGCATCAGCTGCTTGGTCACTTCGCCGCGCAGATTGTCCATCATCCGCTCGAACAGGTTGAAGGCTTCGGTCTTGAACTCGTTCAGCGGGTTGCGCTGGGCGTAGGAGCGCAGACCGATCATCGAGCGCATGGCGTCGAGATTTTGCAGGTGCTCGCGCCAATTGATGTCGATGGCCTGCAGCAGGATCGATTTCTCGATCCGGCGCATCAGTTCGGGACCGGCATTGGCAGCTTTTTCGGCATAGGCCTTGTCGGCGGCTTCGGACACCCGTTCGAGGATTTCCTCGTCGGCAATGCCTTCTTCGTCGGCCCAGGCCTCGACCGGCAGGTTGAGACCGAAGGTCTCCTGCAGGGCTTCCTTGAGGCCGGTGATGTCCCACTGGTCGGCATAGGCTTTCGGCGGGATGTGGGCCGTGACGAGGTCTTCGGCGGTCGACTGGCGCATGTCCTTGATGACGTCGGCGACGTCGTCGGAGACCATGAAGTCGATGCGCTGTTCGAACACCGCCTTGCGCTGGTCGTTCATCACGTCATCGTATTTGAGGACGTTCTTGCGGATGTCGAAATTGCGTTGCTCGACCTTGCGCTGCGAGGTTTCCAGCGCCTTGGACATCCACGGGTGCTGGATCGCTTCGCCTTCCTTCATGCCCAGTGTGCGCATGATGGTGTCGAGGCGCTCCGGGGCGAAAATGCGCAGCAGGTCGTCCTGTACCGAGATGAAGAATTTCGAGCGGCCCGGATCGCCCTGGCGACCGGTCCGGCCTCGCAGCTGATTGTCGATGCGGCGGCTTTCATGGCGCTCGGTGGCGAGCACGTAGAGGCCGCCGGCGTCGAGCGCGTGTTTCTTCTTCTCGGCGATTTCCGACTTGATGGCGTCGGCCTGACGGTCGATCTCCGTCTGGGTCGGTGTATTGCCGGCGGCTTCCTGCTCGGCCTTCCAGGCATCCAGACGCATGTCGGCATTGCCGCCCAGCTGGATGTCGGTACCGCGGCCGGCCATGTTGGTGGCGATCGTCACCGCGCCCGGCACGCCGGCCTCGGCGACGATGAAGGCTTCCTGCTCGTGATAGCGCGCATTGAGCACCTGGTGCTCAATCGGGATCAGCTTGAGCATTTCCGGCAGGGTGCGCTCGACCGGGCGGGCCGATTTCTCGAACTCGGCCTTGGCGGACTCGTCCTTGGGATAGAGATGGCCCAGCATCTTCTTGAACAGGGCCTTGTCGCTCATCAGCCGGTCGATGATTTCCGATTTTTCGATCGAGGCCGTGCCGACCAGAACCGGCTGGCCGCGCTGCTGGCAGTCGACGATCTCGTCGATGATGGCGGCGTATTTTTCTTCCAGGGTGCGATAGACTTCGTCTTCCTCGTCGATCCGGGCGATCGGCTTGTTGGTCGGGATTTCCATCACCGCCAGCTTGTAGATGTCGAAGAATTCGTCAGCCTCGGTCAAGGCCGTGCCGGTCATGCCGGCCAGCTTGTCATAGAGACGGAAATAATTCTGGAAGGTGACCGAGGCCAGCGTCTGGTTTTCCGGCTGGATGTCGGTGCCTTCCTTGGCCTCGATCGCCTGGTGCAGGCCATCGGACAGGCGGCGGCCCGGCATCATCCGGCCAGTGAACTCGTCGATCAGGACAACGGCGTTGTCCTTGATGATGTAGTCCTTGTCGCGGACGAAAATCTTGTGCGCCTTGAGGGCCTGGTTGACGTGGTGGACGACCGAGATGTTCTCGACGTCATAGAGGTCACCCTCTTTGAGCAATTCGCGTTCCTGCAGCAGGGCTTCGATCTGCTCATTGCCCTCTTCGGTGAGCAGGATCGTCCGGGCCTTCTCGTCGATCTCGTAGCATTCCTCGCCCAGAAGCGGGATCAGCGTGTTGATCGTCTTGTAGAATTCGGTCCGGTCCTCGGTGCGACCCGAGATGATCAGCGGCGTGCGCGCCTCATCGATCAGGATCGAGTCGACCTCATCGACGATGGCGAAGCCGTGGCCGCGCTGCACCATCTCCTCGGTCGAGTACTTCATGTTGTCGCGCAGATAGTCGAAGCCAAGCTCGTTATTGGTCGCGTAGGTGATGTCGCAGGCATAGGCCTCGCGGCGTTCCGGATCGGTCATGCCGTGGGCGACGACGCCGGTGGTCAGACCCAGCTGTGCGAACACGCGGCCCATCCACTCGCTGTCGCGGGTGGCGAGATAGTCGTTCACCGTGACGACGTGCACGCCCTTGGCCGGCAGGGCGTTGAGATAGCAGGGCAGGGTGGCGACCAGCGTCTTGCCCTCACCGGTCTTCATCTCGGCGATCGAGCCTTCGTGCAGCACCATGCCGCCCATCAGCTGGACGTCATAGGGGCGCAGCCCCAGCGCGCGCTTGGCGGCTTCGCGGACGGCGGCGAAGGCCTCGGGCATCAGCGCGTCCAGTTTCTCGCCCTTGTCGAGGCGTTCGCGGAACTCGGCTGTCTTGGCCTTCAGCGCGTCGTCGGACAAGGCCTCGAAGTCGGGCTCGAGCGCGTTGATTTTCTCGACCATCGGCCGCAGGCGGCGGATTTTGCGGTCGTTCTCGGTTCCGAAGATCTTGCGGGCAATGGAGAGCATCTGGATCAGGCTTTGCGAACTACAGGGCAGCTGGTGTCCGGCGCCCGAGATTCGTTCCGTTCGCCGGGGACGACAGCATTGCTTTGAAACGTCAGGGTGACTTAAGGATGAGGGGTGTAACTGTCAATCAAGCGGCGCGGCGGATCAAGCCCGCTCCTTTAACAGATGAGGCGCTATAGGTGTCTGTTTTCAGGGTCTTTTGCATTTTGCTGCTGACTGTAACTGGCACAGCTTGTGGCCCCGAGCCGCGACGGACCGCCGATGATTTCGAATCCGGGCAGCCGGTCCTGTCCCTGGATGAGCTTGATCCGGTGGTCGCTCGGGTCGAAGGGACGATGATCCGGCGCTCGGATGTCGAGCGCGAGGCTCAGGCCCAGCACGGCGAGGACACTGTGCCGGCACCGGCTATGGGCAGCCCGGAATTTGATCGTGTTCTGGAGGAGTTGATCGATCAGAGACTGCTGGCGCTTGAAGCCCGCCGGCGCGGATTGCACCAGTCCGAAGAAGCGCGCCGCCGCCTGGCGCTGGCGGAAGAGCGCATCCTTGGCAATGTCCTGGTCGAGACGGCGATCGCCGATGCGGTGACCGAGGAAACCATCCGGCGCATCTATGACGAGCAGATCCGCCTGATCCCGCTCGGCGAGGAAGTGCGGGCGCGGCACATCCTGGTGCAGACCGAGGAGGAGGCCATCGCCATCAAGGCGTTGATCGACCAGGGGCGCGACTTTGCCGAGCTCGCGGTCGCGATGAGTGAAGACCAGGCGACGCGTCTGGAGGGCGGCGATCTGGGCTATTTTTCCCGGGAAGGCATCCTGCCGGCGTTCGGAGCTGTCGCTTTTGCCACCCCGCGAGGCGAGGTCTCACAACCTTTCCGCACCGAGTTCGGATGGCATGTCCTGACCGTCGTGGACCGCCGTCGCCAGCCGCCGCCTTCGCTCGAGGCGCTGCGTCCGAACATTGCCCGCTTCTATACGTTCGACCAGTTGGAAGCCCTGATCGAAGGGCTTCGTGAAGAGGCTGAAATCGAGCGGCCCGATCTGACGCCTTTGCTTGCGCCGACGCCCGAGCGTGGCGAAGAAGGCGGGGTGGCTGTCGGGGATGACGACAGTCCGGATCCGGACCAACCCCGGTAGTTGGGCATTAACCGTCTTTCTGCACCCGTCCTTAAGGGAGATGTGGGACCATGATCGCTCGTAGCCCCAAACCGGTGCTCTTTGTCGCCGCCTGTGCCTTGCTGGATGCCGATGGTCGCATCCTTATCGCCAAGCGGCCTGAAGGGAAGGCCATGGCGGGGCTTTGGGAGTTCCCGGGCGGCAAGATCGAGCCGGGAGAGACACCGGAGCAGGCTGTGGTGCGTGAATTGCGCGAAGAGCTGAGTGTCGAGCCGTGCGAACGGTGTCTGCACCCGTTTGCCTTCGTTTCGCACCCCTATGACGATTTCCACATCGTCATGCCGCTCTTCCTGTGCCGCACCTGGGACGGCTTCCCCCATCCCAATGAAGGCCAGGAACTGGCCTGGGTCCGCAAGGAGCGTCTGCGCGACTACCAGATGTCCGCCGCCGACATCTCCCTGGCCGCCGAGCTGAGGGATCGCCTTTGATACGCGCCCTTGTCTCCCGCTTCCTCCGCGACCAGCGCGGTGCCACCTCGATCGAGTATTCGCTGATCGCCGTGGTCGTCTCGATCATCTTCATCGCCGCCCTGACCGTGATCGGCCCGGCCGTCAGCGACATGCTGAACAGCGCGGCCGCGCCTTTTTAGGCGGGCTACGTCGGGGCTAGCGCCCCGCCTTTTCACCCAGCGACCTTTCCTTCACACCCAACGCGTCCGCCAGCCTGTGCGTTGCCGACCCCGGCCGTTTCGGCTTGGGCTGATCTGGATGCGGGGCCCAGCCGGCGGCGTGGATGATTTCGAAGGTGGCGCGGATGCGGCCGTCGGGGCCGGCAAAGCGTTCGGCATAGATCTGGCCGGCGCGGATAAAGAGGGCACGTGTCGCCGGGTTGCGGGGGCGGTCGGCCAACACCGAGGTCTCGCCCATGCCGCGCAGCTCTGCCATCAATGCGAAGATATTGTCGTAGCGCACGGTGATGCGGTCGACATCGGCGACCGGCATGGCGAAGCCGGCCCGCTGCAGCAAGGCCGCCATGTCAAACGTGCCGGCCAGCGGTGACACGCGCGCCGCCGCGCCGCCGGTCAGCTCGCTCTCGGCCGCCATCAGGCATTGGCGCAGCTCGGTCAGGGTTGAGCCGCCCGGCAGGGCGCAGGCGAAGAAACCGTCCGGCTTGAGCGCGTGATTGATCTGGACCAGTGCGCCCGGCAGGTCATTGCTCCAGTGCAGGCCCCAGGGCGCCAGCACGAGATCGAGGCTTTCAGAGGCGAAGGGCAATTGCTCTTCGTCCAGCGCCAGGGCCGGGCGGTCCAGCGTGGCGGCGACAGATGGGGACAGGTCGGACCGGCACCACCAGCCAACCTTGCCGGCCAGCAGCTCAGTCGTCGCGTCCGTCGCCAGGTCCGGGCCGCCGCCGAGGATCGCGGCGCGGTCGAAATCGCGCATGATGCTGGCGATCCGGTCGCCCATATCGTCGAAAGCGCGTTGCGCGAGGAAGTTGTGTTCTGGCAGAATGCCCGCAATCCGGTCGCGGCGGCGACGCAGCAGTGAGCGGTCGAACAGGGCGGGCGGAGCGGCGGTCGTCATGGGGCGGATATGCCCGCCAGGGCGGCACAGGGAAAGGGGAGGTGACAGAAAAGATGGCGGGTGTGCTGGTATCCGGACTGAACGAGGCCGGTCGCCGCCTGGCCGATCTGGCCTGGCCACCGGTCTGTCCCCTGGCCGGCGATACTGTTGATCGGGCAGGGCATCTGACCCCGCAGGCCTGGTCGAGGCTGACCTTTCTCGATGCGCCCTGGTGTGACACGTGCGGCTGGCCCTTTCCCTATCCGGCCGGGTCCGGTGGCGCGTCTCTGGCGGTCTGTGCCAATTGCGTCGCCAATCCGCCGCGCTTCGACCGGGCCCGGGCGCCCTTGGCCTATGACGAGCGCGTCAGTCCGCTGGTGATCGGCTTCAAGCATGGCAGCCGACGCGAGATGATCGACCAGTTCGGTCGCTGGATGGTCCGTGCCGGCAAGGACTGTCTGGACGGGGCAGACGCCATCATCCCGGTGCCGCTGCACTGGCGGCGCCTGGTCGTGCGCCGCTATAACCAGTCGGCCCTGCTGGGCCGGGTTCTGGCACGCGAAAGCGGCGTTCCTATGTGGACCGACATCTTGCTGCGCCAACGGGCCACACCCAGCCAGGCAGGGCGGACGGCCCGCCTGCGGCGGCGCAATGTTGCAGCCGCCTTCACGGTGCCGGATCGGACAGCCGTCACCGGGAAACACCTTGTTCTGGTCGATGATGTGATCACCACTGGCGCAACGGTGTCGGCATGCGCATATCAGCTGAAACGGGCCGGTGCCGCCTCGGTGCGTGTTGTGGCATTGTGTCGGGTAGTCCGCGAAACCGATCCGACGGTATGAATGGTGCGCGGTGACTTCTGGAGTGAGTGCATGACTGACATTACGATCTACACCCGACCGATGTGCGGCTATTGCGCCCGCGCCGTGTCCCTGCTGAAGCAGAAGGGGGTTGAATATACCGAGATCGATGCCGGGTTCGACCAGTCCAAGCGACAGGAAATGATCCAGCGGTCCAATGGTGGCCGCACCTTCCCGCAGGTCTTCATCGGCGACATGCATGTCGGCGGCTGTGATGAGCTGATGGCGCTCGAGCGCAGCAACAAGCTCGACGCCCTGCTCCAGGCCTGACCCGTATGGAAGTCGCCCTCGTCCAGATGCGCTCGGGCATCGACCCGGCGGAGAACCGCGGCACCGCCAGCGCGCTGATCCGCGCCGCTGCTGCAGACGGGGCGAGCTTCGTGGCGACGCCGGAAACGACGCATCTGGTGCAAAAGGATGCCGATGCGGCCTTTGCCGTGATGCACACGCCGCAGGATGATCCGGCCATACCGGCCTTCGCCGCCCTTGCCGCCGAGCTTGGCATCTGGCTGCTGATCGGCTCGCTGGCGGTTCGCATCGGTGACCGCCTGGCCGCCAATCGCAGCTTCCTTTTTTCCCCGGCGGGCGAGATCGCGGCGACCTATGACAAGGCCCACATGTTCAATGTCGGGCTGGGTCAGGGCGAGACCTACCGGGAGAGCGATAATTATCAGGCCGGCGACCGCCTCGTTGTGCACGATCTCGACGGCGCGAAGCTGGGCCTGTCGATCTGCTATGATGTGCGCTTCGCCTATCTCTACCGCCGCCTGGCCCAGGCCGGTGCCGAAATCCTGACTGTCCCGGCCGCGTTCACCAAGCCGACCGGTCGCGCCCATTGGGACGTGCTGCTGCGGGCCCGGGCCATCGAGACCGGCAGTTTCGTGCTGGCCCCGGCCCAGGGCGGGCTGCATGCCGATGGACGCAAGACCTGGGGCCATTCGATCATCATCGGACCCTGGGGCGAAACCGTCGCCGAGCTGGACCATGACAATCCCGGCCTGCTGCGCGCCAGCCTCGACCTGCGCAAGGTCGCCGAGGCCCGCCGCCGTATTCCCGCCCTCGAGCATGATCGCACCCTCACCGGGCCGCTCTGAGACGTCGACATGATCCGCTATGCCCTCCTGTGCGATGATGACCATGATTTCGAGGCCTGGTTCTCGGATTCGGCAGGCTTTGACGACCAGAACGCCCGCGGTCTGGTGGAATGTCCGCAGTGCGGCTCGACCCGGATCCGCAAGGCGCTGGCCGCGCCGGCCGTCGCCACATCACGCAAGCGCGAGGCCAGTCCAGAGCATCAGTTCGGAGAGATCGCCTCGAAAGTGCGCGCCCATATCCGCAAGAATTACGATTATGTCGGTGAGGACTTTGCCAGCGAGGCGCGGGCCATCCATGACGGCGACAAGCCAAAGCGCCTGATCTATGGCGAGGCATCGGCTGACGAGACCAAGGCGCTGAGTGATGACGGCGTGCCGGTCACCCCGCTGCCGGATGCGCTGGCACCCACACCGCCGAAAAAAGCGAACTAGTCGCGGTCGCTCCGGCTCCAGCCGTCGGCGATCAGTTGCGCTTCATCATCAGCGCCAAGTGCGTCGCCGCTGATCCGCGCGTCGATGGCGTCGAGAATACTGGTTGGCATGGCACTCGAGGCCGTGCGCATGACCGATCCGTTCGCGGTCTCGGCCGGGGCGGTCATCTGCACCACCCATTGCCCGTTCTCACGACAGGCCAGACCGGTCGTCTCGCCATGCAGGAAGCTGCGGCATGCGGTCCCGTCGGTGGCGCGGAAGCTGAGCTGGATCGCGGTCCCGTCCGGACCGGTTTCACCGGACGCCTGGTGTTCCAGCGCCGCGGCCAGCACGCCGCCGGCAATCGGGCGGTCGCCTTCGAAAATCATCAGGCCTTCTTCACCGCCACCAAGCCGACCGCCGATCAGCACTCCCAGTACGAGGCTCGCGGCAATCGCCGCGTAATTGATCCAGCCGGGACGTTGTGGGGTGGCCGCTTTTTGGGCCGGACGCCGGAAGGGCAGGACTGTCGGCTCGTTGTCGCTCGCTTCGGGTGAGCGGACGAGGTCGAGCAGATGATCCGGCACCGCCTCCTCGGCGACTGGCTGATAGGCATCGCGAATGGCCGTGTCGGTCGTCTGAAGGGCGTCGAGACGTTCTGCGAGGGCAGGGTCGGCATCGATGGCAGCGGCAACCCGGTCCATCCCGGCATCATCGAGTTCGCCATCCATGAAGGCGATCAGGGTTTCGTCATCAATCATCGGACTGTCCCTCCATCGCGGACGGGTTGAGTTGGGCTTCCATCGCCTTGCGGCCGCGGGCCAGACGGCTGGTCAGTGTGCCCATCGGCACGTCCATGACGCTCGAGGCTTCCTTGTAGGACAGACCTTCGACCAGAACGAGACTGACCGCCAGGCGTTGGTCGTCGGGCAGGGTCTCCATTGCCCGTTCGACCGCCATGGCGCGCATGCGTTTTTCGAAATCCGGATCGTCCGCGCCGACATTCTCGCCCGCTTCCGGCGGCGCGTGATGGCGGCCCTGGCGTTGGCGTCGGCGGGTTTCGTCGATCCAGGCATTCTTCATGATACGGTACATCCAGCTGTCCAGGCGCGTGCCGGCCTGCCATTGATCCAGGCGGGTCAGGGCACGTTCCACGGTCAGCTGTACGAGATCGTCGGCATCCGCCTGGTCGCGCGACAGGGAGCGCGCGAACCGTCGCATCCGCGGCAGGTATTCGATGATCTCGTTTTCAACCCGGGTGGTTCTCGTGCCCATTCCCACTACCATCAACGTCTGGAAGAAAGCTTTTCTTCCATGCGTTATAGTGATGGGCAAGCCGGATGGAGTGTTGATGTCCACCTTGTTGAAAATCGCGATGATCCTGTCGGTCTGGGTGACGGCGGCTCTGCCCGCTGCCGCGCAATTGCCGGTCGACGTGCCGCGCCTGCCGGTGACCGACCGCTTGCGGGATACATTGCGCGACCCGCTCGATCAGACAATCGACGAGCTGGAAGAGGTGCGTCGGGACACGCTCGACACACTGCTGCGCCGAAATCGCGATGTTCTCGAGCGAGGGCCGGACCGGACAGTCATCCTGCGCGACCAGATCACCACACTGCAGGCCGATGATGCCGATCTGGCGCCCTTGCTGGCGGCCGGTTTCACGGTCCTGAGAGAGCGTCCGCTGGGCGGGCTGGCGGCTCGCCTCTACGTCCTTCAGGTGCCGTCGGGTCTGTCGACCGTCCGGGCCCTGGCCCTGGCGCGGGAGATTGACCCGACCGGCACCTTTGACTTCAACCATGTCTACGCCCGGTCGGGACGGGCGAGTGCCGGCCTTGTCGCGACCTCGCAAGCTGGCAGCGTCGCGAACTTGCGGGTTGGCCTGATCGATACCGGCGTCGCCACTGGCCATGCACACTTGCGCGCGGCACAGATCGAAGCGCGAGCCTTCCATGATGACGACTATCTGCCGGCCGCCCACGGGACCGGCGTGGCCTCCCTGCTGGTTGGGGAGGCTGGCGGCACGCTTTATTCCGCCGACATTTATGGCGCCGGCCCGACCGGTGGGTCCGTCGAAGCGCTGGTCGCGGCATTGGGATGGATGGCCGAGGTCGAAGTCGGCGTGATCAATGTCTCGCTGGTCGGACCGGACAATGCCCTATTGCGCAGTGTCAGCGCCATGCTGACAGCGCGCGGGCATATCCTCGTCGCTGCCGTCGGCAATGACGGCCCGACCGCCGATCCACTCTATCCCGCCGCCTATCCGGGCGTGATCGGGGTGACCGGGGTCGATCGGCGCGGCCGCATCCTGCCCGAAGCCTGCCGCGGCGAGCATGTCGATTTCGCCGCGCTGGGGCGCGATATCGAAGTTGCCGGCCTGCCGGACGGAGACGTCGAGGTTCGCGGTACCTCCTTTGCGGCGCCGCAGGTCGCGGCGCTGCTGGCTGCGGCCCTGGCACGCCCGGATCCGCTGGCCGTGGACGGTCTGGTTGCCGCTCTTGAGACTCGGGCCGAGGATGCCGGCAGGCGGGGCCGGGACACGACTTTCGGTCTGGGCATTGTCAGCCGTGACGCTGTCTATTCGCTGGCCGGTCAGCACTGAATGCAGCGGCATGGAATAAATCCGGAGGCCGGATCGTTCTCTTCCTGACAGCCCAAGAATGCTTGGGCCGTGAAAGGGAGAAGAACGATGAAAACGCTCACTGTTTCCTCACTGGTTCTGATCATCGCCACAGCCGGCGCCCAGGCGCAGCTGGGCGG
>NZ_JBLWVH010000018.1:0-73082 GCF_048268525.1 Maricaulis sp.
GATGTCGAGGACATCACGGACACCGCAGACCACCACCAGGACACCCCGGTGTCCGCCGACATCCCGTTCCCTCCCATCCTTTGGCGCAATCGCGGCCGAAGACGCAGGTGTATGGCCTCACACGGGCTACGCGTCTGGTTGCCACCGCCTGCCACAGCCCGCCGCATTGGGGCTCAGCGCGCGCCGACCTGCCAACGCCGCTGGCGGCTCGGGCGGTCTGGCGCGCTGTTGATGCTAGAGTTTGTAGGAGCCGGGTGTTTCGTGAAAAATGGCGTCCGCGTAAGCGACGAAGTCCGGTGACAAGCCAACCCTGCCGAACGATTCCCAGATCTCTCTGCCGCCATCGCAGTTGAGGATGAATTCGAGGTCCTTGAGGACGGCATGCCATTGGCTCTTTGGCAACAGGCCGTCGGCGTGCAGCTCGAACATGACGCTGTAGATCTGTAGAAAGTGCCCGATGAGGATACTAAACTGCAGCCGCTCGTCCGGGTCGAGCTGGGCGTAGGACTCGATGCCGCGTCTGAACATTGAAGCGGTCGGCTTGCTGCCCACTGTCAGCGAATGCATCTGCCCTGTCGCTTCGACAAACTGGTAGCGCGCGGCGGCCTGCAATTGCTTGGTGTTCTGGCGGACTTGCAGGGCCAAGTATAGCAGTGTCGGCCCGACCAGGAGGACCGCGACGATCTGCGAAATCAGATAGGCATCGTTCAATGTCATGACGGTTCCCCCACCGCGAGACTGGACGATTCCCCGCTCTGCGTCACGAGTGATAAAAAAGGGCGCCTCGCCGGCTGGCAAGGCGCCCCTTCCTTGTTCGGGTGCGTCGTCCTAGTAGCGGTAGTGCTCGGCCTTGAACGGGCCGTGCTGGGGCACGCCGATATAGTCGGCCTGCTCTTCCGACAGCACGGTCAGCTTGGCGCCGAGCTTGTCGAGGTGCAGGGCCGCGACCTTCTCGTCGAGATGCTTGGGCAGGATGTAGACCTCGTTGGTGTAGTTCTCGCCCTTGGTCCACAGCTCGATCTGGGCCAGCGTCTGGTTGGTGAAGCTGGCCGACATTACGAAGCTCGGATGGCCGGTGGCATTGCCCAGGTTCACGAGGCGGCCTTCCGACAGCAGGATGATGCGGTGGCCTTCCGGGAAGTTCACCAGATCGACCTGCGGCTTCACATTGGTCCACTGGTAGTTCTTCAGGCTCTCGACCTGAATTTCATTGTCGAAATGGCCGATATTGCAGACGATCGCCATGTCCTTCATGGCGCGCATGTGGTCGACGGTGAGGATGTCCTTGTTGCCGGTCGCGGTGACGAAGATGTCCATCTCGCCGATCACGTCCTCGGCCCGGACGACTTCGAAACCGTCCATGCAGGCCTGCAGGGCGCAGATCGGGTCAATCTCGGTCACATAGACACGGGCACCGGCACCCGCCAGCGATTCCGCCGAGCCCTTGCCGACATCGCCATAGCCGAAGACCAGGGCCTTCTTGCCGGCCATCATCACGTCGGTGCCGCGGCGGATGGCGTCGACCAGGCTTTCGCGGCAGCCATAGCGGTTGTCGAATTTCGACTTGGTGACGCTGTCATTGACGTTGATCGCCGGGAAGGGCAGTTCGCCGCGCTTTTGCATCTGGTAGAGACGCATGACGCCGGTGGTGGTCTCTTCGGACACGCCCTGGATGGCGGCCTTGGCCTTGGCGAACCAGCCCGGGGTCGCGGCAATGCGCTTCTTGATCTGCGCAAACAGGAAGGTTTCTTCCTCGGACTTGGGGTGGTTGAGGATGGACGGGTCGTTTTCCGCCTTCTCGCCAAGGATCAGATACATGGTGGCATCGCCGCCATCGTCGAGGATCATGTTGGCGGTCTCGCCGTTCGGCCAATGGAAGATGGCGTCGGCATAATCCCAGTATTCTTCCAGCGTCTCACCCTTGGTGGCGAAGACCGGCACGCCGGTTTCCGCAATCGCCGCGGCAGCGTGGTCCTGGGTCGAGAAGATGTTGCACGAGGCCCAGCGGACTTCTGCGCCCAGCGCGGTGAGGGTCTCGATCAGGATCGCGGTCTGCACGGTCATGTGCAGCGAGCCGGCGATGCGCGCGCCCTTGAGCGGCTGGCTGTCCTTGTACTCTTCGCGCAGCGCCATCAGGCCTGGCATTTCAATCTCGGCCATGTCGAACTCGATCCGGCCCCATTTGGCCAGCGACATGTCCTTGACGATATAGGGTTTGTCCGCAGCAAATTGCGTCATGACCATCAGGTCCTTCTGTTCGGCGTTCGTAAAGTGGCAGGGCGAAGCGATTGAGCGCCGTGCATATCAGGATCAGAGGAGCGAGCGAAGCTCGTCGGCCAGATCGGTCCGCTCCCAGGAGAAACCACCATCCTCGGTCGGCGTGCGGCCGAAATGTCCGTAGGCAGCGGTGCGGGCATAGATCGGCTTGTTCAATTGCAGCCGGGTGCGGATGCCACGCGGTGAGAGGTCAGCCAGCTGGCGCAGTGCGTCCTCCAGCTTGGCCTCGTCGACGCGGCCGGTGCCGTGCAGGTCGACATAGAGCGAGAGCGGCTTGGAGACACCGATCGCGTAGGAGACCTGGATGGTGCAGCGCTTGGCCAGCCCGGCGGCGACGACATTCTTGGCCAGCCAGCGGCAGGCATAGGCGGCCGAACGGTCGACCTTGGTCGGGTCCTTGCCGGAGAAGGCGCCGCCGCCATGCGGCGCGGCCCCGCCATAGGTGTCGACGATGATCTTGCGACCGGTCAGACCGGCATCACCGTCCGGGCCACCGATTACGAAGGTGCCGGTCGGGTTGACGTAAAACTCGTCTTCCGGCGGAAACCAGCCATCGGGCAGGACGTCAGCCACGACCGGGCGCACCAGTTCGCGGATATCGTCCTGGGTCAGCCCGTCCTTGTGCTGGGTCGAGACGACGACCGAGGTGACACCGGCGGGCACGCCATTTTCATAGCGCATGGTGACCTGCGACTTGGCATCCGGTTCGAATTCCGGCCGGGCACCGGATTTGCGCAGCTCGGCCATGCGCTTGAGGATCTGGTGCGAATAGGTGATCGGCGCCGGCATGAGTTGCGGCGTCTCGTCAGAGGCATAGCCGAACATGATCCCCTGGTCGCCCGCGCCTTCATCCTTGTCGCCGCTGGCATCGACGCCCTGGGCGATGTGAACGGATTGCTCGTGCAGGAAGTTTTGAAGCGTTGCTGTCTTCCAGTGAAAGCCGTCCTGCTCGTAGCCGATGTCACGAACCGCTTCGCGCGCGGCGGCTTCGATCTCTGCATCGTCGATCGGTGCCGCGCAGCGGACTTCACCCGCCAACACGATCTGGTTGGTCGTGGTCAGGGTTTCGCAAGCGACACGGGCCTCCGGGTCCTTGCCCAGAAACAAGTCGACAATCGTGTCGGAGATGCGGTCGCACACCTTGTCCGGATGGCCTTCGGAAACGCTTTCGGACGTGAAGATGTAGGAAGAACGGCTCACTGTGGAATCCTCATATAAGGAAATCTTTATATCGTCGGGTAGACCAGATGTGACGGGCGGATGCAAGTCTGGTCCGCTTTGAAGAAAATTTCACCAACCCATATAGGCGGCGCTGTCTAAACAACCAGATCACCCCTAGCCAATCATATCATATAAAGATATCTTTATGTCCTGATGTGATTGTGATGTCGCGGTGCGAGGTGGCCCTCGAGGGCCCTGCGCCAGAGCAGCAGCGGGTAAAGGTGTCCCATGGGTGAGCACGGCCAGGCAGCGCGGAAGCCGGATGGATTGTCCGTCTCGTTCGAGTTTTTCCCGCCGAAAACCGATGCGATGGAAGCGACACTGTGGGAGTCCATCTCGCGTCTCGAGCCGCTGCGTCCGGACTTTGTATCCGTGACTTATGGCGCCGGTGGATCAACCCGAGACCGGACCCACCGCACCGTCCACAGGATCGTCGAGGAAACCTCGATCCCGCCGGCCGCCCATCTGACTTGTGTCAATGCCAGCAAAGCTGAAGTCGATGGCGTCATCCGTGACTATTGGAATTCCGGCGTGCGTCACATCGTGGCGTTGCGCGGTGATCCGCCTGACGCGATCGGGGGAAGCTATGTGCCCCCTGCGGGCGGCTACGCCAATGCTGCCGAACTCGCACGCGGTATTTCCGACATCGGTGATTTCGAAATCTCGGTCGGCTGCTATCCCGAGATCCATCCGGAGAGCCCGAATGCCGATTTCGACATTGATCTGCTGAAAGCCAAGATCGACGCCGGAGCCACCCGGGCGATCACGCAGTTTTTCTTTGATGCCGATGTGTATTTCCGTTTTCGCGATCGGGCCCGGGCCGCCGGAATCACCATACCGATCGTGCCTGGCATCATGCTGCAACCCAATTTCAATGGCCTCAAGCGGATCGCCGGCCTGTGCGGCGCCAGCCTGCCGAAATGGCTGCACGAGGCCTATGAAGGTCTCGACCAGGACGCCGGGACCCGTCAGCTGGTGACAGCGCACGTCGCTGCCAAGCTGTGCGGCAAGCTGCGCAATGGTGGTGTCGATGGCTTCCATTTCTACACCCTCAACCGGGCCGAGCTGGCGCTGTCGACCTGCCAGCTCCTGGGCGTGAAGGCGGGTGATCGCGAACTCCAGGCGGTCGCATCATGACGCGCATTGATCGCATTGCTGCCCTGGGCGCCAAGGCTCGCGAGCACATCCTGATCCTCGATGGCGCGATGGGCACGCAGATCCAGGACCTGAAACTGGACGAGGCCGGCTATCGCGGGGCGCGTTTCGCCGACTGGCATTGTCCCATCCAGGGCAACAACGACATCCTCAACCTGTCCGCGCCGGACGCGGTCAAGGCGATCCACCGCGCCTATTTCGAGGCCGGTGCCGACATCGTCGAGACCAATACATTCTCGGCCACCACCATCGCCCAGGCCGATTACGACATGCAGTCAGTCGCCGTTGATATTGCCCGCGAAGGCGCGCGTCTGGCCCGTGAAGCGGCGGACGAGGTGGCAGGCCGGACCGGGACGGTCCGAGGCGTTGCCGGGGCGATCGGACCGACCAACAAGACCTTGTCGATTTCGCCGCAGGTCAATGATCCCGGCTATCGCGATGTCGACTTCGAGACGGTTCGCCAGGCCTATTTCGAGCAAGCGGGTGCGATGGCGCCTTACGTCGATTTCTTCCTGATCGAGACGATTTTCGACACGCTCAACGCCAAGGCCGCGATCAAGGCGCTGCTTGATCTGCGGGCCGAAACCGGCGAGGCGATCCCGATCATCATTTCCGGCACCATCACCGACCGGTCCGGACGGACCCTGTCGGGGCAGACGGCATCGGCATTCTGGTATTCGGTTCGCCACGCCCGGCCCTGGGCTGTCGGTCTGAATTGCGCGCTGGGGGCTGACGAGATGCGGCCCTATGTCAGTGAGCTGGCTCGCATCGCCGACACCCGCATCATCGCCTATCCCAATGCCGGCCTGCCCAATGACATGGGCGAGTATGACGAGACGCCGAACCAGACCGCCGGGCATCTGGGCGAGTGGGCGTCATCCGGCCTGGTCAATATTGTCGGTGGTTGCTGCGGCACCACGCCCGATCATATCCGGGCCATCGCAGCCGCGGCGAAATCGGCGTCGCCCCGTCAGCCTGTCAAACACAAGAGCGCGATGATGCTGTCCGGCCTCGAGCCGTTCGAACTGGCGTCCTGAGGCCCGATCCAATGTCCGTTTCAATCCCCAGCTTCGTCAATGTCGGCGAGCGTACCAATGTCACCGGCTCGGCCCGTTTCCGCAAACTGATCACCGAGGGCGATTACGCCGAAGCCGTGTCTGTCGCCCGGCAGCAGGTCGAGAACGGCGCCCAGATCATCGATGTGAACATGGATGAGGGCCTGCTTGACAGTGTCGAGGCGATGACCCGCTTCATGCGCCTGATCGCCGGTGAGCCCGATGTGGCCCGCGTGCCGGTCATGGTCGACAGTTCGAAATGGGAGGTGATCGAGGCCGGTCTCCAGAACACGCAGGGCAAGGCGATCGTCAACTCGATCAGCCTCAAGGAGGGCGAGGCCCAGTTCCGCGAACAGGCCGGCAAATGCCTGGCCTATGGTGCGGCTGTCGTCGTGATGGCGTTCGACGAAACCGGCCAGGCAGACACGGCCGCGCGCAAGTATGAAATCTGCGAGCGGGCTTACAAGATACTGGTCGACGAGATCGGCTTCCCGGCGGAAGACATCATCTTCGATCCCAATATTTTCGCCGTCGCGACCGGGATCGAGGAGCACAACAATTACGCGGTCGATTTCATCGAGGCGACCCGGCGCATTCGCGAAAACCTGCCTGGCTGTCATGTCTCGGGCGGGCTGTCGAACATCTCCTTTTCCTTCCGCGGCAACGAGACCGTGCGACGGGCGATGCATTCGGTCTTTCTCTATCACGCCATCAAGGCGGGTATGGATATGGGGATCGTCAATGCCGGCCAGCTCGACATCTATGACGATATCGAGCCGGAGCTGCGTGAGCTGGTCGAGGATGTCATCCTCAATCGTAGCGACGACGGGACCGATCGCCTGCTCGAGGCCGCCGAACGCTATCGTGGCCAGGGTGCCGGTCCGGCCAAGGTCCGTGACCTGAAATGGCGCGAGGCCCCCGTTGCTGACCGGATCCGTCATGCCCTCGTGCACGGCATCAACGAATTCATCGTCGATGACACCGAGGAGGCCCGCCAATCCTTCGACCGGCCACTGCATGTCATCGAGGGACCGTTGATGGACGGCATGAATGTCGTCGGCGACCTGTTCGGTGATGGCCGGATGTTTCTGCCTCAGGTCGTCAAGTCGGCCCGGGTGATGAAGCAGGCCGTCGCCCATCTCATCCCCTTCATGGAGGAGGAGAAGGCGCTCACCGGCGATGAGGGCAAATCGAACGGCAAGATCGTGATGGCGACCGTAAAGGGTGATGTCCACGATATCGGCAAGAACATTGTCGGCGTGGTGCTCCAGTGTAACGGCTATGACGTTGTTGATCTCGGCGTGATGGTGTCGTGTGAGAAAATTCTCCAAACCGCGCGGGACGAAGGGGCTGATGTCATCGGGCTGTCCGGCCTGATCACCCCGTCTCTCGACGAGATGGTCTTTGTGGCCTCGGAGATGGAGCGTCTGCAGGTCGATATCCCGCTGCTGATCGGCGGGGCGACGACCAGTCCGGCTCACACGGCGGTGAAGATCGATCCGGCGATCAATGTGGCACCTGTCATCCATGTGCTGGACGCCAGTCGGGCTGTGGGGGTGGTGTCGAAACTCCTGTCCGATCAACGCGAGGACTATGCCGGCGAGGTCAAGGCTGACCTGGCGCGGATCCGCGAGCGCCGCCTGGCGGCCCGATCGGCCAAGGCCCGCCTGCCGCTCGAACAGGCCCGGGCGAAGGCGTGGCAGTGCGACTGGAACAGCCATGTTCCGCCGCGCCCGGCCAAGCTTGGTCTCACAACGCTCACACCGACCGTGTCGGAGCTGATCGGCTATATCGACTGGACGCCTTTCTTTTTCACCTGGGAACTGAAAGGCAGTTATCCGGCGATCCTGGATGACCCGCGACGGGGGGAGGCGGCGCGTTCCCTGTTCGCTGATGCCCAGGCGATGCTGGCGCGCATTGTCGAGGAAGACTGGCTGGCGCCGCGCGCGGTGGTTGGTTTCTGGCCCGCCAACCGGGTCGGCGATGATGCGGTCCTTTTTACTGACGAGACGCGGACCAGCGAGCTGGCGCGCTTTTATGGTCTGCGTCAGCAGGCGGCGAAGGACAATGACCGCGCCCAACTGTGCCAGTTCGATTTCCTGGCCCCGACCGGTCATGAGGACTGGATCGGCGGTTTCGCCGTGACCGCTGGTGACAATCCCGATCTGGTTGCCCGTTTCGAAGCGGACAAGGACGACTATAACGCCATCCTGTTCAAGGCCTTGTCCGACCGCATTGCCGAAGCCGCGGCCGAGTGGCTGCATGCGCGCGTGCGCCGCGATCACTGGGGCTATGCGCCAGATGAAAGCTTCACCAATCGCGAGCTGATCGCCGAGGCCTATGCCGGCATCCGCCCGGCTCCCGGCTACCCGTCGCAGCCGGATCATTCCGAAAAGCGTACCCTGTTCGGCCTGCTCGATGCCCCGGAGACGGCGGGGATCGGTTTGACCAATTCCTTCGCGATGACGCCCGCTTCGTCGGTCTCCGGTCTCTATCTCTCGCACCCTGACAGTCACTATTTTGCGGTGGGCCGGATCCTGCGTGACCAGGTCGAGGACTACGCCGCCCGCAAGGGCTGGACGGTGGCCGATGCCGAGCGGTGTCTGGCTCCGATCCTGGACTATGTGCCAGGTGTCCAAAGCGCGGCCTAGTTTGTTCGCATCAGTCATGACTTGGACTTTCGCGCCATGATGCGCCATATCCGTCGGCCAACCCGCTGACGGAGCTCTTTTCATGCGTCTGGCCTTTTTCGGAGACATTGTCGGCAAGTCCGGTCGCCGTGCGATCGAGGATCACCTGCCACGGGTGCGCGAGGCTCTGAAGCCGGAGTTCGTGGTCATCAATGCCGAGAACGCGGCCGCCGGTTTTGGCGTCACCGAAAAGATCTGCAATCAGCTTTTCGAACTGGGCGCCGATGTGCTCACCCTGGGCAATCATGCCTGGGACCAGCGGGAAACCCTGAGCTATATCGACCGCGAGCCGCGCTTGCTGCGACCGGCCAACTACCCGGTCGGATCCACGCCGGGCGCCGGCGCCAACCTCTATGACCTGCCGGACGGGCGGCGCGTCTTCGTCATGAACGTCATGGGCAATCTCTTCATGGAGTCGCTGGACGACCCGTTCAGCGTCGTGGAGCGCGAGCTTGCCGCCGCACCTCTCGGCATGGTCGCTGATGCCGCGATCATCGATTTTCATGGCGAGGCCACCAGCGAGAAAATGGCGATGGGCGCCTTTTGTGACGGGCGGGCCAGTCTCGTGGTCGGCACGCATACCCATGTCCCGACCGCTGATGCCCGGGTGCTGCCGGGCGGAACGGCCTACCAGACCGATGCCGGCATGTGCGGCGACTATGACAGTGTGATCGGGATGGACAAGGAAGAGCCGATGCGCCGGTTCACGACCCGGATGCGGTCCGCCCGCTTCGAGCCGGCCACGGGCGAGGCGACCCTGTGTGGCGTCTTTGTCGAGACCGATGACGCGACGGGTCTGGCGCTTCGTTGTGAGCCGATCCGGCTGGGCGGGCAGCTTCCGGAATGCTTCCCGACTTGATGTGACAATTTTGCTGCGACGCAACACAAAGCGTGCGGTTCGCCGCTGCAACCGGTTGATCCCCTTCACCGTGTCGCTAGCGTGAATGTCAGTAGTGCTGTGACGGCGTTCACAGTGTTTCGGGCGCAATCAGCGGCAGGCTTGCCGGAGATTGGTCCGCGCGCCCTGTCGAATTCGGTCAGGCGCGATGGAGGGAGGGGGAAAGATGTTCAAGCAAACCATCCGCTTTGAGCGCGCGCAGGATGCTTTGGTATTCGACAATCACATGGTCGAGTTTCTGCGATCCTGTGAAAGCGGAACCGACGAAGACGATGCTTGCCTGTTCACGACCCACCTTCAGGATGACCGGGCCCATATCCGCGTTGTGCAGACTGACAGCGCGCAGATGTTGGGGCGCTTGTTGAACTATCTCTCAATGCGTAACTTCCCGCCTGCAACGCGTGCCGAACCGCTTCGGGGCGCGATGAGCAATTGATCGCCCCGGCAGCCGGGCGGCTGCGGGGAGACTGGACATGACAACGCGTATCCTGCCAGTGATCATGTCGGGTGGATCCGGCACACGTCTCTGGCCCCTGTCCCGCGAGGACATGCCCAAACAGCTGCAGGCGCTGACCTCTGATACCAGCATGCTGGTCGAGACGGCGCGGCGCGTGGCGGGCGAGGGTGATGGCATTGAGTTCCTGCCGCCGCTGGTCATCCTCAATGCCAAGCAGGCCGATACCGCCCGCGCTCAACTGGCGGACAATTCATTTCCTGACGCCCGTTTCGTGGTCGAACCGGTTGGGCGCAACACGGCGGCCGTCGCCGCGGCTGCGGCGGAACTTGCGGCAGCGACGGATGGCGCCGACCTGGTCCTGCTGCTGCCGGCTGATCACTTCATTCGGGATGTCCCGGCATTCAGGGCCGCCATCGGACAGGGTAGCGCGCTGGCGCGTGACGGTCGGCTGGTGACGTTCGGCATTGAGCCCGATCAGCCGCATACGGGGTATGGTTATATCCGGCGCGGCGACGCCAGCGGCCCGGGCTACAACGTGCAGGCCTTCACCGAGAAACCGGACGCGGAGACCGCGGCGGGCTTTCTGCGCGCCGGCGGGTTCTACTGGAATGCCGGCATTTTTCTGTTCGCACCCGATGCGGTAGCCGCAGAGATGGAGCGGCAATGCCCCGATGTGTTGCTGGCGGTTCGCCGGGCGATCAATGACGGTGTCAGTGACGGGGCACGCTTCGATCTCGATGCCCAGGCCTTCGCACGCTGCCCGTCGATCTCGTTCGACTATGCCGTGATGGAAGGCACAGATCGCGCCGCTGTTGTCCCGGCGGACATAGGCTGGTCCGATGTCGGCTCGTTCGATGCGCTCTGGCAGATCCGTGACAAGGACGAGGCCGGCAATGCGGGTACCGGCGATGTCGACTTCCTCGACAGTCGTCGATGTTTCGGATTCGCGACCGATGCCCGCGTCGTCCTGTGTGGTGTGCGGGACCTTGTCGTGGTCCAGACCGGAGACGCAGTCCTTGTCGCAGACCGCAATGACAGCCAGGCCATCAAGGCGGTGGTCGAGCAACTCAAGGCCGAAGGCCGTAGCGATTTGCTTTAGTTGACGCGCCCGATGTGGCGCAAGGTGTGGCGTTTGCCGTCCAATCTGGGTAAGGAAGGCGCCTCGAATCCGCAGGAACAGGGATCCCGATCATGGCCGGACACTCCAAATGGGCCAATATCCAGCACCGCAAGGGCCGTCAGGACAAGCTGCGTTCAAAGCTGTTCTCCCGCCTCTCCAAGGAAATCTCCATCGCTGCCAAGCTGGGTGGACCGGACGTTGATGCCAATCCGCGCCTTCGTCTCGCTGTCTCCAATGCCAAGGGCCAGTCGATGCCCAAGGACAATATCCAGCGCGCGATCGACAAGGCGTCGGGCGGTGATGACGAGTCCTATGAAGACATCCGCTATGAAGGCTTCGGCCCGGCCGGAACCGGCGTGATCGTCGAGGTCTCGACCGACAACAAGAACCGTGCCGCTGCCGAAGTCCGCACCGCCTTCGCCAAGAATGGCGGCAATCTGGGCGAGACCGGCTCGGTCGCCTTCATGTTCGATAATGTCGGCGAGATCCGCTATCCGCTCTCCAAGGCCGACGAAGACACGATGATGGAAGCCGCGATCGAGGCCGGCGCCGAAGACGTTGCTGCCGAGCCGGGCGATGAGGACAATGAAGGCGAACATGTCATCTACACCGCCCGCGAGGACCTGATGGAGGTTGTCGGCGCCCTGTCCGCGACCTTCGAAGACCCGTCTTCTGCCAAGCTGATCTGGCGTCCTCAGAACCTGATCGAGGTGACCGGCGACAAGGTCGGCACGTTGATGAAAATGATGGAAATGCTGGAAGACAGCGACGACGTGCAGAATGTTTACGCCAATTTCGACATTTCAGACGAGGATATGGCGAAACTGGACTGATGGGCATCTGACAGGCGGGGCGAATGGCGGACTGGGCGTCGAGACTGCGGGAATGGGGCGTCCACACCGCCCTGCCATTCTGGGCAGAGCGCGCCTGGGACAAGCGTTCGGGCGGCTTTCTGGAATCGCTCAGCCTGGATGGCCAGCCGGTTACCGGCGACAGCCGTCGTGTGCGGACCCAGGCCCGGCAGATTTACGTTTTCGCGCGGGCCCATCATGCCGGCTGGTGTGACGGGCTGGATCTGGCGGTCGAGGGCTTCGAATTGCTCGAGCGCCGCGCGCACGCGCCGGATGGAACACCCGGCTGGGTTCATACCCTCACCGCCAGTGGCGACATCGAAAGCCCGGCACGCGACCTCTACGATCACGCCTTCATCCTGCTGGCCCTGTCATGGTTGCACCGGGTCACCCATGACAGCCACTATCGCCAGCTCGCCGATGAAATCCTCATCTATCTCGACACCCACCTGACCCGGCCACAGGGTGGCTATGCCGAGGCGATCGGTGCGGCTCAACTGCCGCGTCGCCAAAACCCGCACATGCACCTCTTCGAAGCATTGCTGGCTTGGTATGATGCGACTGGAGACGCGGCTTTCCTGACCCGCATCGAGGCCATCTACCAGCTGTTCTCGACCCGTTTCCTCGACCGTGAGGCCGGTGTCCTGTACGAATTTTTCGACGCTGACTGGCAGGTCACCGCCGATCCGGCCGGCGCGGTTGTCGAACCGGGTCATGAAGTCGAGTGGATCTGGCTGCTCCATGCCTACCGTGACCATGGTGCAAGTGTCGACGAGACCATTCTCGATTTCCTGCATGCGCACGGCACCGGGATCGGCCGCAGCCGGGAGACCGGTTGCCTGGTGGCCACGGTCCGGCCGGATGGCCAGACTCTCGACGCGGGTTCGCGGACCTGGATGCAGACCGAGTGGCTGCGCGCCGCGGCAGCGCGCCATCGCGCCGGCCATGCGTCTGCCGCTGCCGAACTGGAAACGGTGTGTGATCTGTTGTTCACGCATCATCTGGACCCTGCCATTCCGGGAGGCTGGATCGACCAGATCGACGCTGCGGGCCATCGTGTCGCTGATCGCATGCCGGCCAGCACCCTCTATCATGTGCTGGGCGCCGTCGTGGATGCCCATCAGGCCGATGCCGGCATCGTGGAAAGCGCCGCGAAAGTCTTGTGAAGCCGGGTAGCTGCCAATAGGTTGTCACTTTCTATTGAGAGTGCAGGAAGCCCCGTGTCCGATACCGAATTGAACGCTCATGCCGTCCGTCTGTCCGGCACCTCCCTTCGCACGCTGGTCGAAGCCGGGGGTGGTCGCTCCGAGGCGCTGATCCTTAAAGCTGCCGGCCTCGAGTTTGACGCCACCAAACAGCGTCTGGACGAGGCCGCGCTTGAAGCTCTCTTCGCCCGCGCTCGCGCGAGCGGGCTTGAAAGCAAGCGTGATGCGTTGCTTTCGGGTAAAATTGTGAACGCTACCGAAAACCGTCCGGCGCTCCATATGGCGTACCGGGAAGGCGGAGATTTGTCCGGTAGCGAAGCGGCCGCGGTGGTAAGCCGGACGCAGGCCGAGACCCGTGAGTTCGCAAAACGGGTCCGGTCCGGCGATTACGCGCCCTCGGGCGTGCCGATCTCACGGGTGGTCAATATCGGCATTGGCGGCTCGGACCTCGGCCCGCGTCTGGTCGCCGATGCATTGGCCGATCACGCCGAAAGCGGCCCGGAGCTGCGATTTGTCGCCAGTCTTGACCCGAGCGATCTGAAACACGCGGTGGCCGGCGCGGATCCGGCAGCCATCCTTTTCATTGTGGCTTCGAAATCCTTTTCGACCCAGGAAACCCTGATGTCCGGCGAAGCGGCGCGTGACTGGCTGGCGGGCCATGTCGGCGCCGCGCGCGCAGGCGCCCATTTTGCGGCGGCCTCGGCGGCTCCGGAAAAGGCGAAGCCCTTCGGCATTGATCCGTCGATGGTGTTTGACTTTCCCGACTGGGTCGGCGGTCGCTACTCGGTCTGGAGTGCGGTCGGTCTGGCGCTCGAGATTGGCATGGGTCCGTCAGTATTCCAGGCGTTCCGCGATGGTGCGCGGGAGATGGACAGACACTTTGCCTCGGCGCCGCTCGAACGCAACATGCCGGTTCTCAAGGGACTGGTCGATGTCTGGAACCGGATCGGGATGGGCTATCCTGCACGGTGCGTTGCCGCTTATTCGGCCCGGCTCGGCAAGCTGGCAGACTATTTCCAGCAGCTGGAGATGGAATCACTCGGCAAGTCCGTGACCGTGGACGGTCAGCCCGGACCGACGCCCGGCGGGGCGCTGGTCTGGGGCGGCAATGGCACCGAGATCCAGCACTCCTTTTTCCAATGGCTGCATCAGGGCGGTGATGTTGTGCCGGTGGATTTCATCGGTGTGGCCCGTCACTTCTCCAGTTCTGATCCGCGGGAGCGGGCGCTCGCTGCCAACATGGCCGCACAGGGTGCCGCACTGCTGGATGGACGCAAGGTCGATGCGACAAGCGAGCCCGAGCTGGCCCGTCACAAGTCGATGCCTGGCAACCGCCCCTCGGCGAGCCTGCTCATGGATGATCTGACCCCGGCAGTGTTCGGCGCGCTCATCGCCTTGCATGAACACAAGGTTTTTGTCGAAAGCGTCCTGTACGACATCAATCCGTTCGACCAATGGGGTGTCGAGCTGGGCAAAGTGCTGACGAAGGGGATTTTGGACGGCGATATATCCAGCTATGACGCCTCCACAAAAGCCTTGCTTGCAAGGACAGGCCTGATATCCGGCTAGCCACCGGCCCGGCGCAGGAGACGCTTCATGACCACGCCTTCAAACCCAGTTTCGATGTCCGACATGGCCAATGCCATCCGGGCGCTGTCGATGGACGCGGTCCAGCAAGCCAATTCAGGCCATCCCGGCATGCCGATGGGCATGGCCGACGTTGCCACCGTGTTGTGGTCGAAGCACATGAAATTCGACCCGGCCGCGCCGGCCTGGGCGGATCGTGACCGCTTCATCCTGTCGGCCGGTCATGGCTCCATGCTGCTCTATTCGATCCTGCACCTTGCCGGGTTCGAGGACATCAGCATGGATGAGCTGAAAAACTTCCGCCAGCTCGACAGCCTGACCGCGGGCCACCCGGAATACGGTCACACGCCGGGTGTGGAAGCGACAACCGGGCCGCTGGGGCAGGGTATCTCGATGTCGGTCGGAATGGCGTTGGCCGAGCGCATGATGAATGCGCGTTATGGGGATGATCTCGTCGATCACCGGACCTGGGTCATCGCCTCGGATGGTGACCTGCAGGAAGGCATTTCCCACGAAGCGATATCGCTGGCCGGGCATCTCGGTCTGAACCGGTTGTGTGTCCTTTGGGACGACAATGAAATCTCCATCGACGGACCGACCGACCTGTCCGAGAGCACAGACGTGCTCGAGCGATTTGATGCTGCCGGTTGGGCGGTGTCGCGTATTGACGGGCATGACCCGGCTGCCATCGACGCCGCCCTGCAGGCGGCCCGCTCATCGGACAAGCCGGTCCTGATCGCCTGTCGGACCACGATCGGCTATGGCGCACCGACCAAAGCCGGGACGGCTGGCAGTCATGGCGCGCCGCTTGGCGCCGAAGAGATCGCCGGCACGCGTGCGGCGCTCGGCTGGACCGCTGCGCCATTCGAGATCCCGGCGGAGATTGTGGATGCATGGCGGGCGACCGGTTCGGCCGATGCCCACCAGGCTTGGCAGGAACGGTTGGCCGGGTCGGATCGGGCCGACGACTTCGTGGCCCAGATTTCCGGTGAGCCGGGTGAGACCGAGATCGCAGCGCTCGACGCCTGGCGCCGTAAAGTCGCCGCCGACAAGCCGGTTCTGGCCACGCGTGCAGCGTCAGGCCAGACCCTTGCCGCGATCATCGGCGACTGGCCCAGCCTGGCGGGTGGATCGGCGGACCTTGCCGGGTCCAACCTCACCAAGACACCCGATGTCGGTATCGTGAAAGCCGGCGACTATGCCGGCCAGTACATCCATTTCGGTGTGCGAGAGCATGGCATGGCCGCGTGTGCCAATGGCATGTCCCTGCACGGCGGTTTCCGGCCACATGTCGCGACCTTCCTGGTCTTCGCCGACTATTGCCGCCCGTCGATGCGCCTGTCATCCCTGATGCACCAGCCCGTAGTCTACGTCATGACCCATGATTCGATCGGGTTGGGTGAAGACGGACCGACCCACCAGCCGGTTGAAACCCTGGCGTCGCTTCGGGCCATCCCGAACATGCATGTCTTCCGTCCGGCCGATGCACTGGAAACCGCCGAGGCCTGGGATCTGGCCCTTCGCCGGATTGACGGACCGTCCGTGCTCGCGCTGTCCCGTCAGAAACTGCCATTCCTGCGTTCTGATGATGGCACGGAAAATCTGTCCTCCCGCGGCGCCTATATCCTGTCAGACGATGCCGGCACGCCGGACGTTGTCCTGGTCGGTACCGGCTCGGAAGTCTGCCTGGCAGTCGAGGCTGCCGGGATATTGCGGGGCAATGGACGCAAGGTCCGTGTGGTCTCCGCTCCCTGCCTCGACCTGTTGCTGGATCAGGGTGAAGCTTATCTCGATGAGATCTTCCCCGCCGATATACCGGTGGTCGCCTGTGAGGCGGCGCTGCGCTTTGGTTGGGACCAGGTGATTGGTCGCAAGGGCAGGTTCGTTGGCATGACCGGCTTCGGGGCGAGCGCCCCGGCCGACGACCTCTACGCACATTTCGGGATAACGGCGACGGCGATCGTCGAGCAGGCCGAGGCCAGCCTGGCCTGAACCGGCCTTGGCGGCGATGCGGTCAGTCGCTGACAGCGAGGCCTGTCGTGCGCGGCGATTGCAGGGCTGCCTGAATCGCTGACTGCGGAAGCCGGGCGATATAGCTGCAGTCAGACGATCCGAACCAGAGGTCCTGATCCCCGGCGAGGACCATGTTCGACACATGGCAGATCCGCTGTTCCGGGTCATGGAAGGACGCAATGATCGCGCCGGACTGTTCGTCGAGCACGGCTATGAACGGATGTGGTGCGCCGCCATCCGGGCGAAGCCAGGCGGGCAGGCGGGCAGTGATCCGGGCCAACCACGGGTTTCTCCGGATCATGCGCAGGGTCGCGCTGCGCCCGGCGGGCATGGCAACAAACAAATGTCCTGAACTGTCGATCGCCAAACCGTCAGGCAAGCCAGGCAGATTGCTGGCAAAGACCTCTGTTTCACCGCTCCGTGGGCCGTCGATCCAGTGGCGCAATATACGATAACGGAAAGTTTCGGAAACATAGACCGACTGTCCGTCCGACGCGACCGTGACCCCGTTGGGGAAATAGAGCCTGTCTGCCGCGAGCCGGGTCTGGTGGGTACGTGGGTCCCAGACATACAGCGCGCCGTGCGGACGGTTTTCGAACATGTCGAGCACATGCCCGCGATCAGGCCTGCCGTCGCCAAGGAGGACGGAGGGGTCCGTGAAGAATATTTCGCCCCGGCTGGTTATGGCGAGATCATTGGCATATCCGAATGGGTGGCCCGGTACGCCGACACTCACACGGGTCGATGCGCCGGTGGTTACATTGACTGCGAAAAGCCCATCCTGGGTGGTCGCGCCGAGCGTGTTGGAATTGATCCAGGCCAGGTCGAACACGGGCTGTTCACCGAAATCGATGACCACCTCGGAAGACGGGGTCGCGCCAGCCGTATCTATCCGCACGACTTCGCCAACGGTGTTGCCGTAATAGACGGTGCCTGCCTCGCCCAGCGCGAGGGAACGCGCCGAACCCGGATCGCCCAATTCGAAAAACTGGGCTGACTGCAAGCCCGAATTGGGAGCGAGCACGCCGGTCATGGCGGGCGGATCCGGTTCATCCCAGTAGACCGGGTTGATGGGGGAAGGCCACATCAGCCACAGGACAGCGAAGACC
Organism: Maricaulis sp.; assembly: GCF_048268525.1. Lineage (GTDB taxonomy): Bacteria > Pseudomonadota > Alphaproteobacteria > Caulobacterales > Maricaulaceae > Maricaulis. Next base: position 17,639 of record NZ_JBLWVH010000018.1, read on the forward strand.
GCTGCAAGACTGATTGTGATCACTCCAATACGCAATCGCATGCCGGCCCGCCGGTGAAGCTGCGGCCTGGGACGTCAGGCCGCTTCAAAGGGGCGCATGTACGGTTTTAACCATCCTGCAGACAAGGCAGGCGCGGGTTGTGAATTATAACCAGACGAGAATACCGGCCATGATCAAACGGGTACGACCAGTCCGAACGCGTGGAGTTTGCCCAGCGTTTCAATCGCTGCAGCCTCATCCTGACCGACAAAACTCGCGGCGGTCACCGTGCCGCCATCGAGGAGGGTGTGGAGCCCAGCCTCGGCCTCGGCGGCGAACCGGACCTCGCCGCCTGCGGTGATGATGACGTTCTCTTTGTCATCGCCGGCAAAGCGCCATGGCACGAATGGTCGGAGCCGGAAGGCCTGCCCCGGCGTCGCCGGGGCCAGGTAGTTGCTGATCGCGCCACGGGTATTGGGCACGCGGGAGCGAATAAAGCTGTCGACAAAGAAGTCCATCGCCCCGTCGACGCTCATCTCGCGGGCCAGCATTTCAGCCATGGCCTTGAACTGTGCCTCGGCATCCGTCCGGTCGAAATCAGGCCGGGCAAAGCCGGGCGGAAGCGAGTGCCGCATGGCCGGTGTACGCAAGGCGACTTCTGAAACGGCTTCGAGCATCAGGTCGGCCCAGGTCTTTACGATCAGGCCGAGCGTGATGTGGAGCGAGGCTGTGTCGCCATGGGTTCGCGCGTCGTGCATCAGGCCACGCGGCACATAGATGCATTCGCCGGCTTTGAGGACAAACTCGGCAACGGTCTCGCCGGCTTCGTGGGCGTCTGGTCTGAAACCCTCTCCCCGGTAGGGGTTTTCGACCGGGGTTTCGTAGAAGCGCCACAGCTTCTCGCCTTCGATCTGCATGACGAACACATCGTGATCGTCATAGTGGGTATTGAACCCCTGATTGTCCGGCGGCGTGAGATAGATGTTGGTCTGAACGTGGCAGCTCAGCAGCGACTCGACCGCGCGGCAGAACTCGCCCAGTACGGCATCCATCATGTGGAGTTGCGGCAGGATGATGGTCGCGCCCTGTCGGTATTGGTTGGCGACGCCACCACGGTCCACATAGCCGGTATCGAACATATAGTCTTCGCGTTGCACCTGGGGCTCGGACCGCGCCATGTCCAGTGTGCCCTCACGCAGGTCTATGCTGGAGACAATGTCGTCGATGCGGGCGATCGACAGCAAGCCTGCATACCGGCCGGGGTCTTCCCGATGCACGATCAGCGGCTTTTTCTCATGGTAGTCACGGAAAAAGGTTTCGCGATCAATCGGATCGATCATCGCGCGAAACGGATCGGTCAGCCAGAGCGGTGCGGTCATAGTGAAGGTCTCCCCCGAGTGTTCGAAAAAATGTTAGCGGCGCCCGGTACGCTTGTCGCCTGCCTGGGTGTGCACAATTGTGTCGCAGGCATGAAAAACCCCTCGCGCCGGAGCGGGAGGGGTTGTTCATCGGCGCGTCGCTTCTAGCAGCGTCGGCCTCCGCCAACCAGATCAGCATAATTGCCGGTATCATTGTCCGTACACGAGCGGCCTCCGCCGCGACCACCGCCGACCGGGTCAGCATAGCGCCCCGAATCATTGTCGGTCGTGCCACGGTAATTGCCGCCACGACCGCGACCGGCCGGATCGGCGTAGCTGCCGCTGTCACTGTCGGTTATGCCGCTGCTGCCGCGCCCGCGTCCAGCCGGGTCGGCGTATGCGCCGGAGTCTGAATCGGTAACACCGCCACCGCGTCCGCCACCAACCGGGTCTGCATACTGGCCGGAATCGCTGTCCGTCACGCCGCCGCCCCGGCCATTGCCGATCGGGTCTGAATAGCGTCCGGTGTCGCTGTCGGTGATGCCGGTTGAACCGCGTCCGCCACGGCCGCCGCGTCCGCCACCGGCGGGATCAGCATAGCGTCCGGTGTCACTGTCTGTGTATCCGGTGGTCGCGCAACCGGCGACAGTGCCGGCCGCTCCGGTCGCAATGGCTGCGCCGGCGACCCGGGTCAGGAATGAACGCCGGGAGAGTTTTCCACGTTTGGCCATTGAAGCCTCCTTGTGCGGCGACGGGCCTGACCGGATGCGGTCAGGCCCGTACAGCGTGTCGCTTAGCGGCAGCGTCGACCACGGCCACCCGGATCCGCGTAGGTGCCGGAATCACTGTCCGAACAGGAGCGTCGGCCACGACCGTTTCCAGCGGGATCCGCATAGGCCCCGCTGTCGCTGTCTGTAACGCCGGAGCGTCCGCGTCCATTGCCCACTGGATCCGCATAGGCCCCGGTGTCGCTGTCGGTGACGCCGGAGGAGCGCCGCCCGCGGCCGTTGCCGGCGGGATCGGCATAGGAGCCGGAATCGCTGTCGGTAATGCCAGAGCGCCCGCGGCCATTGCCCGCCGGGTCTGCATAGGCCCCGGTGTCGCTGTCCGTGACTCCGGTGCTTCCGCGGCCATAGCCGGCGCGGTCGGCATTGGCGCCGCCATCACTGTCGGTGGCTCCGGTGCGTCCATAGCCCGCACGGTCAGCATAGCTGCCCGTGTCGCTGTCGGTACGACCGGTGCGGTTCTGGGCGCTGGCTGCGCCCGATACGGCGCCCGCAGCGCCCGTCGCGATTGCGGTGCCAGCCACTCTCGTCAGAAACGAGCGGCGACTGAGCTTTCCTTTTTTGGCCATGAAGATGCCTCTCTATCGTGTTCGGCAATCCCCCACGAACTGCTCGAAGTCCCTCACGATTGAACATGACAACGGCGCCCTGAGGCGCCGCTGTTGATGTCTTACAGGCTCGGGCCGCGTCCGCGACCGCCCGGGTCGGAACAGCCGGAACTGTCAGAGTCGGTGTAACCGGTATTGCCGCGACCGTAGCCGGCCTGGTCAGCGCATGATCCGCTGTCGCTGTCGGTGCGCCCGGTGCTGCTCGTGCCGTGGTTGGCGTAATCATTCGGGTCCGAGTCGGTGATACCGGTCCGGGCGACCCCATCAACCGGGTCGGCATCCGAATAGCGTTGGACGACAGCGGCACCGGCAACGGTGGCGATGGCGCCGGTGGCGATGGTTCCGCCTGCGACGCGCGTCAGGAATGAGCGACGGCTGAGTTTGCCTTTTTTGGCCATGTCTGTGTTTCCCCCTGGATCAGCAAAAGAACTGGCGGGATCGGATTTCCCGAACCCAATCAAACTGGTGCTGAGTCTAGGCGGGCCGGCATCGCTGAGCAATTGAAAGCTGTATAAAAAATATTGTTCAAAAACAATTGTATAGGAGTATTCATGATAATGATCCGCAATAAAAATGACTATGAGAATGGTTTGCACGATGTATAGATAGAGAATGCGAGTTGTTCTCAGGCATGGAGGGGTGATCGCTGCAGCTTTGTCCGGGCTGTCGTTCTTGTCTTGTTCCGCTCCCCGGACTGGTGTTAGCTTGACGGGTCCGGGAGGGGCTGATGGCATTATCCGTGCGAATTCTGGGAATTGACCCTGGCTTGAGGCGAATGGGCTGGGGGATGATTCGAGTCGAGGGATCACGTCTCAGTGCGATTGCACATGGCGTGGTAACGCCACCGACCTCGGCGCCATTGTCCGAGCGGCTCATCCACATCTTCAATGCCGTCGGTGATCTCGTCGGTGAGCATCGGCCGGATGAAGCCGCGATTGAAGAGGCATTCATGGCTGCCAATGCTGCTTCGGCTCTCAAGCTCGGCCATGCCCGGGCGGCAGCCCTGCTCGCCCCCGCAAAAGCCGGATTGCCTGTTGCCGAATATGCGGCGCGCCTGGTCAAAAAGTCGGTCGTGGGAACCGGTGCCGCGGACAAGTCCCAGATTGCGGCCATGATCAGTATTTTGTTGCCCGGCACCAAGGCGACTGCCGACGCGGCTGACGCGCTGGCAATCGCGATCTGCCACGCCCATCACCGCCGCGCGGCAAGTTTCGGGAGTGCGGCATGATCGGCATGTTGAAGGGCAAGGTTGAGGCGCTGGGCGCGGACGAGTTGGTGTTGGACGTCGCCGGCGTCGGCTATCTGGTCGGAGCCGGTGCCCGCACCCTGTCCCGCCTGGAGCCGGGCCAGGCTGTTGTCCTGCATATCGAAACCCATGTTCGGGAAGATGCTTTCAAGCTGTTCGGTTTTCTCGACGATATTGACCGTGCCTGGTTCGTCCATCTGCAGAATATCCAGGGTGTCGGTGCCAAGGCTGCTTTCGCAATCCTCGATACAGTGCCGGTCAGTGAAATTGCCAATGCAGCCGCTCTTGGCGACAAATCGACCTTTGCCCGGGCCAAGGGGGTCGGGCCGAAACTGGCAACCCGGATCGCGACTGAATTGAAGGACAAGGCACCGCCAACCGGTCGCAGTTTCTCGATCGGCCTGCCCGTACATGAAGATGACCTGGCGAATGGTTCGCAGCCGGCAAAGCCGACAGGAGGCGACAGTCTCGCCCGGGAGGATGCGGTCTCGGCGCTTGTCAATCTCGGCTACAATGAGAGCGCGGCGCGGCAGGCTGTGGCCAAAGTCCTTCGCGACGCGGGTTCGGAAGCCCCGTTGGGTGATGTGATCCGGCTGTCCCTGAAAGAACTCTCGGCATGACCGTCAGCAACCGCGTGGACGCCGGTGATCGGATCGCGCTAGACCCGGCACATCATGACTGATGCCTTCGACCAGACAGACCCCGATCGGTTGGTGGACCGCGACCTGCAGGCCGGTGACGGTCGGGATCGCGCCCTGCGCCCGCTGTCATTCTCTGATTTCGTTGGCCAGAAGTCCTCAATCGCCAATCTCAAGGTCTTTGTCGATGCGGCGCGGCGGCGGGACGAGGCGCTCGACCATGTCCTGCTCTCCGGGCCACCCGGCTTGGGAAAGACCACGCTGGCGCAGATTGTGGCGCGAGAGATGGGTGTCGGTTTTCGGGCCACATCCGGCCCGGTGATCGCAAAGGCCGGCGATCTGGCCGCCATTCTGACAAATCTCGAACCTCGTGATGTGCTTTTCATCGATGAAATCCATCGTCTGGCGCCTGCGGTCGAGGAGATCCTCTACCCGGCCATGGAAGATTTTTGTCTCGATCTGGTGATCGGCGAAGGTCCCTCGGCGCGGACGGTCCGGATCGAACTGCCACCGTTCACGTTGGTCGGCGCGACGACACGGGCCGGCTTGCTGGCGACGCCGCTCCGCGACCGTTTCGGTGTTCCCGTACGACTGGAATTCTACGACGAGGCAGAGCTCGGATTCATTGTGACGCGGGCTGCCGCCAAGCTGGGGATCGGTTCCACGCCGGACGGAGCACGGGAAATCGCTCGCCGCGCGCGGGGCACGCCGCGGGTCGCAGGTCGCCTGCTGCGGCGCGTGCGTGACTTCGCCGAATCGGAAAACGCCGAGCAGATTACGGAGGCGGTCGCTGACCGGGCATTGAAACGCCTGGAGGTTGACGCGATCGGTCTGGACAGCCTCGACCGGCGCTATTTGCGAGCCTTGACCGAGAGCTTTGGCGGTGGCCCGGTTGGCGTTGAAACGCTGGCGGGGGCCCTCGCCGAGGCGCGAGATGCCCTGGAGGATGTGGTCGAGCCGTTCCTGATCCAGCAGGGTTTCATCCAACGCACCCCTCGAGGCCGACTGGCGACTGGCCGGGCCTGGGAGCATCTGGGCCTGGTGCCGCCCCAGAGCGGACCGGCCCCCGCACCGGGAGGCCTGTTCGGGAAATGAGCGATTTGCTGACGCCTGCCGCGGGATCGATCGGGCCCGACCACATCCACAGGCTCCCGGTTCGGGTCTATTACGAGGACACCGACTTTTCAGGCGTCGTCTACCATGCCCGCTATCTCCACTTCTTTGAACGTGGCCGAACGGAGAGCCTTCGGGCCTGTGGTATCCATCATTCCGAGCTGGCCGCGATGACGCCTTCGCTGGCATTTGCCGTGCGTCGCATGTCGGTTGAATTCGTCCGTGCGGCCCGAGTCGATGATGTGCTGGTGGTCGGCACCGGCTTCAGACCGCAAGTCGGAGCGCGGTTGATGATGGAGCAAACCATCCATCGTGCTGACGAGCTGGTCGCGTCGGCTACGGTCGAAGCCGTCTGTATAGACAGCAGCGGCCGCGCAAAGCGACCGCCGGCGTGGATGCGAGATCGATGGCGCAGCTATCTGCTCGACTGAGAGCCACGCTCATTAACAATTACAACCCATCGGCCAGTATCACGGTGGCTATGTCTTGCCGGACGGACGCGCGGCAATTAACCCTGTAGTTGATAGGGGGGATACTATTGGCTGAGGTTTGGAAATCATCGGAGCGTTCGAAGCGACCCGTAGCGAGCCGGTTGGGGCCTCCTCCCAATTTTGAATTCAGTGTCGCTCGCGTCCTCCAGGATGGCCCTTTCATGTTCATGCACTCGGTGCATGAATCGGAGAAGGGCGGTGAAGTCTGGGTCACGATGAGCCTGATCCGACGCACGGCGGCCGGATTGATGAATGTCCAGCGGCAGGTATCGTCCCGCTTCTCGCCTGATGGCGAATATTGTGCCGTTTCGACGGCGGCCGAGCCTGACCGGAACCTCAAAGACGAAGCCGCACTCAACAAGGCGCAGGTCAAAGCGTTTATCCAGCTGGTCGTGCGTGACGGCTCGTCCGAGCACCGCGATGCCTTTATCGACCGGGGCCGTTTTGTCACCCACACGCCGGGCACCTGCTGTCGGCCCGAGGGGCTCGACGCACTGGTGGCCCGTCGCCGTCCTCGGCCGGGCCTCGTCTATCATGGCGTTGACGACATTGTGGGCGAGGGCGCCTATGTTGCGGTCTTCTCCTGCTTCGACATGGACGGCGAAACCTATCGGGCCTGCGACCTCATGCGCCTGGAAGCCGGACGCATCGCCGAGCACTGGGATGTGGTCGAAGCCGTCGCCGCACACTCGGTTGCGCACAACGACGAGACGTGAACACGCAGTATTTGCGGTTATCACCTCCTGAAATTTGCCGTATTCGATAGGCAGGAACCGTTCCGGGCGGAACGCGTCAGCGCAGGCACGGAGTCTGCATGGCGTCGGATGGTTTGTGAAACACGGTATCGGAACCGCGTGCGTGGGTCCGAAGCGCAAGGGTGAGCGTCATGGAGTCTTCTGTCGTCGAAATCGCGCAGGTCGTGGAGGGTTTCTCCTTCTATGCCTTGTTCATGCGCGCCGACTGGGTGGTGAAAGGTGTGATGGGCATTCTCGCCTTCATGTCGATCTGGTCCTGGGCGATCGCAATCGACAAGTCGCTGCAACTACGTGGCCTGCACTCGAAAGGCCGGCAGTTTGAGCGCGAATTCTGGTCCGGCCGGTCGCTGGATGCCTTGGCCGACCAGTTCGCCAAGAATGCCCGCGAGCCGTTTTCACGCGTATTCGCAGCGGGCTTGCGTGAATGGAAGGGTGACAGCCCGGGCGGGCGTGTCTCCAAGGCTGCGGGCGCCGAAGCCGGTCGTCAGATGACCGAGTCCGAAGGCGGGCTGGGCATCCTCGCGACGATCGCGTCGGCCGCGCCCTTCGTGGGTCTGTTCGGCACGGTCTGGGGCATCATGAACGCCTTCCGTTCCATCGCCGCCTCGCAGGATACCAACCTCGCCGTCGTCGCTCCCGGCATTGCCGAGGCGCTTTTCGCCACGGCGCTGGGTCTGCTGGCCGCTATCCCGGCCGTCATCTTCTTCAACGCGCTGTCCGCCAATCTCGCCAAATACGGCTCCCGCCTCGATGGCTTTGTCGACGAGCTGTCGGCGCTGGCCGACCGCGACGAGGTCTAGGCCGATGGCGGTGTCACTCGACAGTGGTGGATCCGGTCGCGGCCGGGCCCGCTGGAAGCCAAAGGCCGAAATCAACGTCACGCCCTTCGTGGACGTAATGCTAGTCCTGCTGATCGTGTTCATGATCACGGCGCCGTTGCTCACGGTCGGTGTGCCGGTCAATCTGCCGGAAACCGAGGCTCGCAACCTGCCAGCTGGTGAGGAGCCGTTGACGGTGACCGTCAATGCCGACGGGCTGATCTATCTCCAGGAAACTGAAATGCCGCTGGACGAGCTGGTGCCGCGTTTGCGCGCCATTGCCGGTACAGGGTTTGACGCCCGCATCTATATTCGCGCCGATGACGGTGCCGCTTATGGCGATGTGGCGCGCGTGATGGCGCGGATCAACGCGGCCGGTTTCTCCAATCTGGGCCTGGTGACGGACCCGGTGCAGCAGTAACGGCGACAATCTGGTGCGTGGTCTTGTTCTCTCCCTTTTCGTACACGGTGGCATCATCGCCGCGGGGCTGGTCTATCTGCCCCGCATGACCAGCGTGTTCGAGGCAACGCCCGTTGTCCCGATCGAGCTGGTGACCCTGGGTGAGACAACCAATGTTCGCGCCGCGCGTCCCGATCCCGAGCCGGTGATTGAGGACGAACCGGCTGAAACCATCGATGACGAGATCGACGAGCCGGAACCCGCTCCGGTTCCCGAACCCGAGCCTGTCGAGACCGAACCTGAAATCATCGACGAAGCACCGGAAACGCCGGCTGCCCCCGAGCCTGAGCCGGTCGAAGAAACACCTGATCCCGAGCCCGAGCCCGAGCCGCAGCGCCCTGAACCGCAGGCCCGCCCGGCTGAGCCGTCCCTGAATGACATGCTGGGTGATCTGTCCAGAAGTGTCGCGGAAACGCGCGATGCCCAGGCCGCTGACGAAGGCCCGTTGCGTGCGGCGGTCGGCGACGGCGAACAGATGACGGCGACCCTGCAGGCCATGCTGCGCTCCCACCTGTCGCGCTGCTGGCGCGCATCGCTGGATGCGCCCGAGCCGGATGAGCTGGCGGTCCAGCTGGTGCTTGATCTCGACCGGTCCGGCGAGCTGACCGGGCCGCCGCGCCTGACCGATCAGGCCCGCATCCTCAATTCGCCCAATCCCTACCTGCGCGTGGCTGGTGAACGGGCCCTGCGTGCGGCCGTTCAGTGCCAACCCTATCCGCTGCCGCCGGAAGCCTATTCCGAGTGGCGTCAAATTGAGGTCAATTTTTCGCCGTCCTTATACGGTGGCTAGTCACATTCGTCCCGGAGACCCTGTCCCATGACCCGAATTCTCGTCCTGTTCGCTGCGCTTCTCGCCCTGATTGGCTGGTCGGCAGCCTCCGATGCCCAGGAACCGCTGCGGGTCGATGTGACCCAGGGCAATCTCGACCCGATGCCGATCGCCGTGCCAGATTTTGTGGGCGCGTCGGACGAGGCCCTGCGCCGCGGCGCTGACATCACCCGCGTGGTCGCCAATGACCTGGCCAGTTCCGGCCTGTTCGCGCCGGTCGACCAGGAAGCCTTCATCGAAGACATCGCCAATATCGATCTGCGCCCGCGCTTTTCCGATTGGCGGGTCATCAATGCCGACGCGCTTCTGGTCGGCAGCGTCACCATCCAGGAGGATGGCCGTCTGGTCGTCGGTTTCCGCCTGTGGGACACCCGCCTCGAGGAACAGCTTCTGGGCCTGCAATATCGCACCGCGCCGGAAAACTGGCGTCGGGTCGCGCACCGCCTCGCCGATGCCGTCTATGAACGCCTGACCGGCGAGACCGGCTATTTCAACACGCGCATCGTCTATGTTTCCGAAGGTCGCGGGATCGAGGGCGAACCGATCCGCCAGCTGGCGCTGATGGACCAGGATGGCGCCAACCCGTCCTTCCTGACAGACCGCTCCTACATGGCCCTGCTGCCCAATTATTCGCCCAGCGCCCAGGAGATCACCTATGTCTCCTTCCTCGACGGCCAGGCGACGACCTATCTCTACAATCTGGAAACCGGTCGACAGGAGGCCCTGTTCGCCTCTGGCGGTGCCGGCGCTGCCAGCCAGGTCGATCCGGACGGGCAGAGCCTGTCAGCGCGTTTCTCGCCGGATGGCTCGGAACTGGCGGTGTCGATCGAGACGCGGTCGGGACATGACATCCACCTGTTCGACCTGCAGACCCGCAATCTCCAGCGTCTGACCCAGCACCCGGCGGATGATGTCGAGCCGTCCTTTGCGCCTGATGGCGAGCGGATCGTGTTTTCATCGGCTCGCGGCGGAGGCTCGCAGCTCTATGTGATGAATCGTGACGGCAGCGATGTTCAGCGGATCACCTTCGGATCGGGTCGCTATACGACCCCGGTCTGGTCTCCGCGCGGCGACCTGATTGCCTTTACCAAGCAGGTTGGCGGACAATTTTTGCTCGGCGTTGTCCGCGCGGATGGATCCGGGATCGAGCGGATCCTGTATGAGGGCTACTTCGTTGATACGCCCGCCTGGTCGCCCAATGGACGGGTTTTGCTGTTCACCCGGGGAGAGCAGCGCGCCAATGGAACGCGCTACGAAATCTGGAGCGTCGACCTTGCCGGTTTCAATCTGCGACGGTTGGCAACAGGCGGCATGGCGTCCGATCCCGCATGGTCGCCCTTGATTGAGTGAAGGATTTCTGCGTAACGTTTTGTCTGGTAAGCGGCACCATTGGGGGGGCCGTCGTCGGTTCGATATCACGCGTGTCGTGATTGGGAGTAAGTCACAGGCCTTGTGTGCTTGGGCTGGATGAGGGTGTAACATTATGAAAATCAAACTGTTTGCTATTGCGGCGCTTGGGGCATTTGCGACCGCTTGTGCGTCGACGCCGGTCGAAGATACCGCACCGGTTCGGGACACACGCCCTGTCGATCCGCCCGCTGAAGTTACCCAGCCGGTTGAAACCGGCCCGATGGCTGGCTCGCCGGGCGACTTTGTCGCAACAGCCGGTGACCGTGTCTTCTACGGTCTCGACCGCCACGATCTTTCGGATGAAGCGCGTGCCACATTGCGCCGCCAGGCCGCTTGGCTGGCTTCTTATCCGGGCACCCGCATCCTTGTCGCCGGCAATTGCGACGAGCGCGGCACGCGTGAATACAATCTGGCGCTTGGCGCCCGTCGTGCCAGCGCGGCCCGCACCTACCTGATCAGCCAGGGCGTTGATCCGTCGCGGATTTCCACGACCTCCTACGGCAAGGAACGCCCGTCCTGTACGCAGTCTTCGGAAAGCTGCTGGGCGGTCAATCGTAACGCCACCACGACCCTGCTGAGCGGCTATACCAACTAGTCCGCTTTCGCATGAAACAGGAAACGCCCGTGACTTCATCGTCGCGGGCGTTTTCAATTCCGGCCCCAGGCCGTATTTTCGCCGTCCTCTTCCGATAGGTGCGTTCCCATGATCAGATTTCTTTGCCTTTCTGCGCTGACTGCGGCGATTGCCCTCAGCGCTCCTGCCCAAGCCCAGTCGCGCCGGGAACTCGCCGAACGCATTGACGCCACCGAAGTGCGGATCGGGAATCTGGAATCGGAATTCATGGCCGGCGACCCGGTCGCCGAAGCCCTGATCCGGCGCATGGACGAGCTTGAATACCAGGTCCAGGCGCTGACCGGAGAGACCGAACGTCTGAGTTTCGAGAATCGTCAGTTGCGCCAGCAACTCGACATCCTCGAAGCCGAGGCCGCAGCCCGTCAGCAGGCGCCTGCACCGGCCATGGACGATGCGGCGGTTGCCTGGATGAATGAAGGACTGGACGGCAGTGATCCGGACGTCGATGGCGCTTCATTGGCAATTGTTGACCCGGATGATCCTCATGCCGAAGCCCGCGCTGCGGCGACGGGCGTGCTGGGCAGCAATGTGACGTCCTCGCCGTCCGAGCCCGAGATGGATCGGGTCGATCCCGCTGTCACATTCGAGGCGGCGCGGGCACGATTGGTCGACAGCGACTTCATCGGGGCGCAGGCCGGGTTCGAAACCTTCATCGCTGACAATCCCGATCATGCCCTGACGGCGCAGGCCCAATACTGGCTGGGCGAAACCTTCTATGTCCGCAGCGACTTCACACAGGCCGCGGACGCATTCATTGCCTCGCTGCGCCTGCAGCCGGCCGGTGAAAAGGCGCCGGACGCGCTGGTGCGTCTGGCAGCCTCGCTGCATGGAATGGGGCGGACGGAGGATGCGTGTTCGACGCTGGCCCAGTTTGGCCGCCAATTCCCCAATGCCGCCCCGGCGTCGCAAGCGCGGGCAGCCCGGGAATCGGTGCGCGCCAACTGCCGTTAGGCGTGACCGCGCGGGCCATCGAAACCGTCAGGTCAGCGCTCGACCGGCTTGCCGGTGAGGGGCCAATCGGAATCGCCTGCTCCGGTGGCGGTGACAGTCTCGCGCTGTTGGTGATTGCGTCGGACTGGGCCCGGGCGAGCGGCCGCACCCTTCATGTCCTGACGGTTGACCATGGCTTGCGCACGACCAGTGCCGATGAGGCCGCTTTCGTTGCCAATACTGCAGGCCGCCTGGGCTGGCCCTGCGCCATTCTCGACTGGAACAATCCTCGCGCAGGCGGAGGGGTACAGGCCCGTGCCCGCGCGGCTCGCCACAGGCTTTTGGCAAAGGCCTGCCGAGAACAGGGCCTGACAGGCCTGGCGCTGGCCCATACCCGTGACGACCAGTCCGAGACCGTCTGGCTGCGGCTTGCGGCCGGTGGCAGCTGGCGCAGCGCTGCGGCGATGTTCGAGCGCGCACCATCGCCTGCCTGGCCCGAGGGACGCGACCTTGATCTGCTGCGGCCTTGCCTGGATGTGACCGGAGCTGAGCTGCGTGATGTCCTGACTGAAGCGGGGTTCAGCTGGGTCAATGATCCGTCAAACGAAGACCGCCGCTATGCCCGAATCCGAGCCCGCACTGATCTTTGCCTGTTGGGTGATGCCGGCTTCGAGGCAGATCGTTTGGCCGCGCTGGCGGGTCAACTCCAATCCGTCCGCATTGCCGAACGTCGTGTGGCGTGGGAGCTCGCCGGGCACTCAGTGACCTTTCACGACTGGGGCGGCGCGACAATCGGCCGGGAAGCCTGGTCGCGGATGGCTCGGGCGGTCCGGCTCACCGTGCTCGATGCCCTGGTCACCTCGGTATCCGGCGAGGCCGTCAGCCCGCCCCGTGGCCGATTGGAGGCGATCGATGCAGCCATCCCGGCTGGCGATCCGGCAACCGGGTGCGGTGTCCAATTGCTGGCTGGATCCGGCGATGCCGCCTGGCTGATCCGTGACCGCGGAGCGGTTATGGGCCGGGTTGACCATGCCAGCCCCGATCCCTGGGAAGACGAAGGCGACGGCTCCAGGGTCTTTGACGGCCGGTTCGAGATCGCCCCCGATGCACGCAAACTTGATTGGGGAATTCTTGGCGAGACGTATGACGGCCTGCCATCCCGCGCTATATTGGATTCCGTACCGGGTGCTGCCCGCGCTGGCCTGCTGGTCGCACGCGATGCAGGGCAGGTTGTGAAGATCGCCGGGCTTGGTCAGAGCGAGAACGGCGCGGCGCCGGAAGAACGGATTGTCCGTCCGCTGATCGCGCACAGATTTTGCAGGCGTCTGCTTTCGCAGCCGGCGGTCAGATGGTTTGATGAGCCTGAATTGGCCTGAATGACGCGGCCTGAAGTCGCAGGGCTGCTAGCCCGACTGGCGCCGGGGCGTCGGAATGCCCATATCTGGTCGTGAATGATCGAATGATTGAACGGATAAACGCATGCCTATGAGAAATATTGCGATCTGGGCCGTGGTCCTCGTCCTGGTGATGGTCCTGGTGCAGATGGTCGGCCGCTCGGCTGATCCGGCAGCGACCCCACGCGGGCCATCCTACTCGGATTTTCTGGACCGGGTGGAGCGCAATGAAATCGAAAGCGCGACCATTCAGGGCGATACGCTTTTCGCCGTGACAGCGTCCGGCGAGCGTTTCGAAGTGGTCCTGCCACCGTCCGATACCGAGACAGTGGGCATTTTGCGCGAAGCCGATGTGAACATCCGCGTCGAGGAACCTTCCGAAGAGGGCAATATCTTCCTGTCCATGCTGTTCAACTGGTTCCCGCTTCTGCTGCTGATCGGTGTGTGGATCTTCTTCATGCGCCAGATGCAGGGCGGTGGACGCGGCGGTGCGATGGGCTTCGGCAAGTCCAAGGCCCGTCTGCTGACCGAGCATCATGGTCGCAAGACTTTTGACGATGTTGCCGGTGTCGATGAAGCCAAGGAAGAACTGCAGGAAGTTGTCGAGTTTCTGAAAGACCCGTCAAAGTTCCAGCGCCTGGGCGGCAAGATCCCCAAGGGTGCGCTGCTGGTCGGCCCTCCGGGTACCGGTAAGACGCTGCTGGCCCGTGCCGTGGCCGGTGAAGCCAATGTGCCTTTCTTCTCGATCTCCGGTTCCGATTTTGTCGAGATGTTTGTCGGTGTCGGCGCCAGCCGTGTCCGCGACATGTTTGAACAGGCCAAGAAGAACGCGCCCTGCATCATCTTCATCGATGAGATCGACGCGGTCGGCCGCTCACGCGGCGCAGGTATCGGCGGCGGCAATGACGAGCGCGAACAGACACTCAACCAGTTGCTGGTCGAGATGGACGGTTTCGAGACCAATGAAGGCATCATCCTGATCGCCGCGACCAACCGTCCCGACGTGCTCGACCCGGCCCTGCGTCGTCCGGGCCGTTTCGACCGCGAAGTCGTGGTCGGCAATCCGGACATTCTGGGTCGTGAGAAAATCCTCAAGGTCCACATGCGTGAAGTTCCGCTGAGCGAGGATGTCGACGTCAAGGTCATCGCCCGTGGCACGCCCGGTTTCTCCGGCGCCGACCTGGCCAATCTGGTCAATGAGGCCGCCCTGCTCGCCGCCCGTCGCAACAAGCGCCGCGTCGCCATGCAGGAGTTCGAGGACGCCAAGGACAAGGTGATGATGGGGCCGGAGCGCCGGTCCATGGTCATGACCGATGCCGAGAAGAAGCTGACTGCCTATCACGAGGCCGGTCACGCGATTGTCGGCCTCAACATGCCGCAGCATGACCCGCTGCACAAAGTCACCATCATTCCGCGTGGCCGCGCCCTTGGCGTGACCTTCAACCTGCCGGAGTCGGACCGGTTGAGCTATTCGCGCCAGTATTGCGTGTCCCGGCTGGCCTCCCTGTTCGGTGGCCGCGAAGCCGAGATCATCGCGCTGGGCCCTGAGAATGTGACCAATGGTGCGACCAGTGACATCCAGCAGGCCACCGGCATGGCGCGGGCCATGGTGATGGAATGGGGCATGTCTGAAACGCTGGGCCGGGTGCGCTATGAAAACCGCTCCTACGAAGCCCCGGCGATTTCTCCGGATACGTCCGAGCTGATCGACAAGGAGGTCCGCTCCCTGATCGAGGACGCCGAGACGACGGCGCGCCGTATCCTGACCGAGCGTCGTTCCGATCTCGATACGCTGGCCGAAGGCCTGCTGGAATTCGAGATCCTGTCGGGCCAGGAGGTCAAGGACCTGCTCGATGGCAAGCGGCCGGAACGTCCGGACGAGACCACGCCGCCGCCGAGCGACACGCCGAGCAGTGCCGTGCCGAGCACGGACGAGGAGCCGGACACCGGTCCGGAACCGCAAGGCGCTTGATCGGCGGACAATTGACGAGACAAGGCCCCGGACCTGCCAAGGTCCGGGGTTTTTCTTGCGCCGATGAATATGCCGGCGCCGGGTCACCAAGCTGCATACACGCCGGGGCTTTTCAATTGTCGCGGCGTGGCGGTGCAGCGTATATCAGGGGCAGGCAGTAGCTCCGCTGTCGCCGAGAAACGCTACGACATGGCCAAATTCCGTTCCCGTCGCCAATCCGGTCTGCCCTTCGTGATGGGCGTGCTGAATGTCACGCCGGACAGTTTTTCCGATGGTGGCGATTTCATCGACCAGGAAGCAGCGGTCGCGCGCGGTCTTGAGATGCTGGCAAACGGGGCGGACGTCATTGATGTCGGCGGCGAGTCGACCCGGCCGGGCGCGTCACCGGTTACCGACAAGGAAGAGATGCGCCGCGTCCTGCCGGTCATCAAGGCGCTGCGCGAGCGCACCGCGGCGCGCATTTCAATCGACACGTTCAAGCCGGTCGTGGCCCGAGCCGCGATCGAGGCCGGGGCGGATATCTGGAATGATGTGATGGCTCTGCGCGCTGACGGCGCGGTCGAGGCGGCGGCCGAGCTGGGCGTGCCGGTGATCATGATGCACATGTCAGGCACGCCGCAGACCATGCAGGCCAATCCGCAATACGAGGACGTGGTGTCGGAGGTCTGTGATTTCCTCACCGAGCGCGCCGACATCGCCATGGCCAAGGGCGTCAGTGCCGACAGTATCTGGCTCGATCCGGGCATCGGTTTCGGCAAGTCGCTCGATCACAACCTCGCGCTCATGCACGATCTCGATCAGGTCATCGGGCTGGGCTATCCGGTCCTGTTCGGCGCCTCGCGCAAACGCTTCATTGCTGCGATCGACGAGGGCGCGGCCGAGATGGAGCGTCTGGGCGGATCCCTGGCCGCGGCCCTGCGCGCGGCGTCGGCCGGCGCG
Organism: Maricaulis sp.; assembly: GCF_048268525.1. Taxonomy (GTDB): domain Bacteria; phylum Pseudomonadota; class Alphaproteobacteria; order Caulobacterales; family Maricaulaceae; genus Maricaulis. The sequence goes on from NZ_JBLWVH010000018.1 coordinate 33,998, forward strand.
GCGATGGTTCGTGTGCATGATGTGCGCATGACGGTGCAGGCGCTGAAGGTACAGGCGGCGATCGGAAAAGGGCGCGCCTGAATGGGGTATACGCTTTATGGCAAGGCGGGTTTCGGTTCGGTCTGCGTCGAGGCGGCGCTTGAGCTGGTTGGTGCCGACTACGAGTTCGTCGAGGCGGACCCGCTGGGTGATGCCGGCGAGCAACGCCGGGTGCGGGCCGTCAATCCGGCCGGGCAGGTCCCCGCGCTGATTCTGCCCGACGACAGCATCATGACCGAAAGTGCCGCCATCCTGATCTGGCTGGGAGACCGCTACCCGCAAGCCGGTCTGGCCCCGCCGCCGGATGCGCCCGCGCGCAGCGAGTATTTGCGCTGGTTGTTGTTCTGCGCCTCGGCCATCTATTCGACCTTCACCCTGACCGACGGGCCGGATCGCTTCCATCCGGACAGCCGCACCCACGACACCCTGCTGGCGATGGCCAATACACGACGCATGGACTTGTGGACTTTGATGAACGACGCCTTCGATGGCATGCCGGGCCGCTTCCTGCTGGGCGACCGCATGAGCCTGCTGGATGTCTATGTGGCGATGATGAGCCGCTGGGACCCGGGCCGGGCCGCCTTCGCGACTGCGGCGCCGACGCTCCTTTCGGCTGTCGAGGCGACCGAGGCCGATCCGGTCATCGCCGAGGTCTGGGCCCGCAATTTCCAGCAGCAAGGCTGACCGGCATGGCGTTTCTCACCAATCCCTGGGCGCTGCTGGTGCTTGGCGGCATTTGCGAGATGGGCTGGGCACTGGGGTTCAAATATGTCCGCAGCGACGCGCCCTGGTGGCAGCATGCGGCGGTATTGGCCGTGCTCGCGGCGTCGATGGCGTTGTTGTGGATGGCGATGAAGTCATTGCCGGCCGGGACCGCCTATGCCGTGTGGACCGGGATCGGAGCGCTCGGTGTGGCCACGTTGGGCATTCTCGTGTTCAACGAACCGGCCACACATATGCGGCTCTTCTTCCTCGCCCTGATCCTGGTCGGCATCATCGGCCTGAAAGCCGTCAGCGGTGAAACTTAGCCGAACGGATCATCGATCGAGTGCGACGGCTCGGTGAACCAGCGCGGTCCGGTTGGCGTCATGTAGAAATGATCCTCCAGCCGGATGCCGAATTCACCCGGTACACAGATCATCGGCTCGTTGGAAAAGCACATGCCGGCCTCCAGCGGCGTGTCATCACCGCCGACCAGATAGGGCCCTTCATGGATGTCCAGACCAATGCCGTGACCGGTCCGGTGCGGGATGCCGGGCAGGGTATAGTCGGGACCGAGGCCGCGTCGCGCGGCCTCGTCGCGCGCGGCTGCGTCAACCGCACTGCAGGCGACCCCGATCTGAGCGGCCTGGAAGGCTGCCAGCTGACAGGCCTTCTCGGCCTCCCATATCTCGCGCTGATGATCGGTCGGCTCACCGAACACATAGGTGCGGGTGATGTCGGACTGATAGCCATGGATGGCGCAGCCTGTGTCAATCAGGACCACGTCGCCTTCATCCAGCGTCTTTGGATTGGCGACACCGTGCGGGAAGGCTGTGTCCGGTCCGAAAAGGACGATGCAGAAGGTCGAACCACCCGGTGCGCCGACGGCCTTGTGGGCTGCGTGGATGAAGTCCGTGACCTCGCCTGTGGAAATGCCGGGACGCAGAATGCGCGCGACCGCAGCGTGGACGTCCAGTGTCGCCGTCTTGGTCGCCTGCATCAGGGCAAGCTCTTCGGCGTCCTTGATCATCCGGCCTGACAGGACCAGCTCGCTGGCATCGCCGATCTCGCCCGGGCAGGCCGCGGCAATGGCGTTGGCGGTCACCAGCGGTGTGGTCGGGTCGAGGCCGAGCCGGCCGTTGGCGCCGTCGAGGCCGGCCAGTAGCGTGAACGGGCTTTCATGCTCTTCCCAGACGGCCAGCGGGGCGGGCAGGTGCATGAAGGCTTCCAGCGTACCGGTCTCGAAGGCAGGGCCGAGATAGGTCAGACCGCCATCGGCGGTGACAAGGGCGCCAACCAGACGCTCCGACGCGCGCCAGCGCAGGCCGGTATAATAGGTCAGATTGGTGCCGGCATTGAGCCAGACAGCATTCAGCCCGTTGGCTTTCATGCGCTCGCGCAGCCCGTCGAGACGCTCGGTGAGACGGTCGGCCGATATCGGCTGACAATGGCTGAGCTGATCGGTGAGCTTCGCCAGCTCCGCCCCGGCGTTCGATCCGCCCACGCCTTTGGTCATCATGCTGCCCGCCATTTTCGCCTCCGTTATAGGAGTGGGCAGGCTAGGCGGCGGAGTCGATACGCACAACGCCGCCGCTGCAGGTGCCAGTGCAAGGTTCAGGGCCTCAGGCGCCGTCGCCGAACATGAAGAGCAGAAACTCTGCCGGTTCGTCGAACGGGTTGAGGATTTCATGGCTCACACCGGCCGGGATCAGGATCATCTGACCATTGCTGACCTCCTGATCAACACCATCGATCCGGGCTATGGCTCGATTCCCGGTGAAGACGAGCAGGGTCGGAAACCCATTGGTGCGGCTGCGCGGATCTTCATTGACGTGCTGGCCCGGCATGACCTGCCCGAAGCCGCTGCGGAAGCCCGGCTGATAGTAGATGATGCCGACATTTCCACCATGGACTTCGCGCGTGGCCTGGTCTCGCCAGTTGATGATTTCCGGCGTGCCACGGGTCCAGAAATGGAAAGTGAGGGCGAGGATGGCCGGGTTAAAACCGGCGCCATCCATCAGTTCGATATCCATCGGCGCGTAGTCCGAGGAAAAGGCCTTGCCCATCGCGGTCAGGGCCGCGATCTCGCCGCGGTCGACCTGGGCCAGGGTGTCCGCTTCTGCGGTGTAGTAAAAGGTCGGCGTGGCCGGCTCGCCATGGCTGACCGAGAAACTGGCGGCGTCGTGGTTGAAGGATACGGTCCACCAGTCGCCGTCCACAACGACACCGAATTCGGTACTGGCCTGGAAGGTCGGGTCGGCCAGATAGTCGGCAGCAAAGCGGGTCAATATCGCTTCCGTGCCGCTGTCCTGAGCTTGCGCGGCGAGTGGCAGTGCCAGGTTCGCGGACAGACCGATCAAGCCGTATTTGATCCATTTTCTCATCGTCTCAAGTCCCTTTGGTCTCTATTGATCAACCCGTTACGCTTTTAACTATCCAGATAGATAATTATGAGGGCGCGTCGCCCCCCAAATCCCTGTATCAGCCCTGCGATGAGGTGATGCCTGAAAGCACCAGATCGCGCAGGTGTCGCGTAAACGGAGCAGCTTCAATCTCGAAGTCTGCCATTCCCTGATGCGTCGAAATGGCCGATCGGATGCGACGCGTGACCGAAAAAAATATCGCGGCGCCAACAATCGACAGGTGCAGCATGTGTGGATCGACCTCGCGGAACCGGCCCGCAACCTGCCCCGCAATGTAGTGGCGGCGGGTGGTTTCCATGAAGCCGCGGAGCTTGTTGGCCGGCCCTTCGCGGGTCATGATGTCGCCGTCCAGATAGTCTCTCAGGACCATCCGGGGAAAGCTCGGGCGGCTGATGATGGCCCGCGCAAAGACCTCAATGAAGTCGCCCATGTCGGTGACCGGGTCGGTGGGACTTGCCAGCTCACCTTCGAGATGGGCCAGTACATCATCAATGATGGCCTCGATGATCGCGGTATAGAGTCCGTCCTTGTCGCCGAAATAATAGCGCACCATGGCCTTGTTGGCGTCGGCCTGTTCAGCGATGGCGTCCAGCGTCGTGCCGCCGAACCCATGGGCCGAGAACAAGGCCTCGCCTGCCGCCATCAACCGAGCCTTGGTGGCTTCGGCATTGCGCCGCCGCGGTGGACGCTCGGGTTTGGTGGGCGAAGCGACCATCGTCTCAAAGCGTTTCCAGGATCGCCTCGACGCGTTTCATGTCGTCGGGCAGCTCGCTTTCAAACCGCAGTGCCTCGCCGGTCACCGGATGCTCAAAGCCCAGAATGGCGGCGTGCAGCGCTTGCCGGCGAAAGGCGCGCAGAGTGCCGCTGTTATCATCATATTCCAGCAGCCGACCGCGCTTCTGCCCGTAAACCGGGTCGCCCAGCAGCGGGCAGTTGATATGGGCCATATGGACGCGGATCTGGTGGGTGCGCCCCGTTTCCAAACGACACTCGACCTTGGCCGCCATGCCGGTGCCGATCGCCGCGCCTTCGGCCTGACCGAAGCGTTTCAGCGTCGTGTAATTGGTGATCGCATGCTTGCCGGCTTCCGAATTGGGATCGTGCGGGACTTCAAACTTCTTGCGGTCGCGCGAGGAGCGAGCCAGCTGGGTCGCAATGCGGCCGGCCTTCGGGCTGGGGGCATTGCGGGTGAAGGCGATATAGGCGCGCTCAACCGAATGGCGGGCAAACTGGATGCTGAGCCCCTTGTGCGCCACATCCGATTTGGCCACGACCATGACGCCAGAGGTCTCCTTGTCGAGCCGGTGCACGATGCCGGGGCGTTCGACCCCGCCTATGCCGGACAGGGACCCGGCGCAGTGATGCAGGAGGCCGTGCACCAGCGTCCCGGTCCAGTTGCCGGCCGCTGGATGGACTGACAGCCCGGCCGGCTTGTTGATCACGATCAGGTGGTCGTCTTCGTGCAGGACTTCGAGATCCATCGGTTCCGGTACCGGTGTATCGGCCCGCGGTTCCGGGATGCCGACCGTATATTCACCACCGGCAAGGACCTTGGCGGAGGGGTCGGTCACGGCGACGCCATCCACCGCCACCTGTCCGGCTTCGATCAGCGCCTTCAGGCGCGAGCGCGACAGGGACTCCACCGAGGCCGCCAGCCAACGGTCCAGTCGCTGCCCCGCATCTTCCTCGGTTGCTTCCAGTGTGCGGGTTTCGGCGATATCGGTCATGCGGCGACATTCTCCCAGCTGATGCCTGAATGCAACGTGCACGCAGATTGATGCAGGGCGTCATTTAGCTGTCACCAGTCTGTGGGCAAAGCGTCATGGCCAGCGCATAAGCACGCCGGATCAAGCGCGGTCGAGGGGGCCGCGCGCGTTCGAGGTAGTAACCCATGACATTGAAGTCCCGCCTTCTGACCGCCGCCGCGCTCGGCGCCCTGGCTCTCACCGCGCCTGCCGCCTTCGCCCAGGACACTACGGATGAACCGACCGATGTCATCCGGGTGACAACCCAGTTCCGCGAACAGTCACTGGCCGATGTGCCGATCAATGTCTCTGCCTTTGATGCCGAACGCCTGGAAGCGCTCGACATTGTCGATTTCGAGGATCTGGCCGTCTTTACTCCGGGCCTCGTCGTGCAGGAGCAGAGCCCGAACAATACCGGCTACTCGATCCGCGGCATTACCACTGACAGCGGCGAAGCGACCTCGGAAACCCGTGTGGCCGTCTTCCAGGACGGTGTCTCGATCACCCGCTCGCGCGGCTCTTATGTCGAATTGTTCGATATCGAGCGCGTGGAAGTCGCCAAGGGTCCGCAGCCGACCCTGTTCGGTCGCGGCGCCCTGATCGGCGGCATCAACATCATCCAGAACAAGGCCGAAGACGAATTCTCTGCTTCGGTGCAGGTCGGCGCCGGCAATGAAGGCCAGGTCGAAGCGCGCGGTCATGTCAATTTCGCGCTCGGCGAAAACTACGGCTTGCGCTTTGCCGCCGTCAGCCGCCAGCGCGACGGCTATATCGACAATGCGCTGGGCGGCGAGGACTTGCAGGGCCGTGACACCCAGGCTTTCCGCATGGTCCTGTCCGGCGCGCCGACCGAACGCTTCACCTTTGATGTCATTGCCAACTACCAGCAGGACACCCCGCCGGGCACGTCCTTCAAGTCTGGCAGCATCCCGGCACCGGGTGGCGATACTGATCCCCATTCACCGGCCGCGCTCAGCACGTTCGGCGGCTTTGAAGGCGGCGCCCCGCTGGGTCTCGACCGGGAAGTCCGCGGCGTCACGCTTCTGGCCGACTATGCCATCAATGATGCCTGGACGCTGAGCTCGATCACCGGCTGGCGCGATTTCACGGCGGTTGAAGTGTTCGATCCGGACGGCACGGTGCTGCCCTTCCTGGCCATCGCAGAAGACGCGGCCGGCGAGCAATTCTCCCAGGAATTCCGCCTGTCCTATGATAATGGCGGTCGCCTGACCGGTTCGGCAGGCGCCCTCTGGTTCACCGAGCAGGGCGAGCAGCGCATTCCGATCGCGCTCGACGAGCGGGTCGCCCAGGCCTTCCTCGCGCCGACCCTGGCCGCCGGTTTCGGCGCCTCTGTGGCGCAGCTCGAAGGCCTGCTCGCGCTTGGCGGATTTCCGGGCGTTGATCTGGACAATCCGTTCAATCCCTTCCCTTATTCGGTCGCAGCCCTTCTGGGCCAGGGTCAGCTCGTGCCCTTGCGTGACTATTATCTGGAAGAAGCCTCCAACCGCGCCGAGACCACGTCGTGGGACGTGTTCGCCGATGCGTCCTATGCCGTCACCGACCGTCTCACCCTGACCGCCGGTCTTCGCTATACAGCCGAGGACAAGACCTCGGCCGGCTATGGCCGTTCACTGTCGGGCCCCAACTTTGTCACCTTCGGCGACACGCTGATCGTGCCCTATACGCCCAACGGTGCCGAAGTCAGCCAGAGCGGCGATTTCGACGACTGGACCTGGCGGCTGGCCGCGTCCTACGCGGTGACCGATCGCATCAATACCTGGGCCAGCTTCGCCCGTGGGCGTCGTCCCGACGTGATTTCGGTCGATACCGCTTCGCCGAGCTTCTTCTCCAACGCACCGGCGGAAATTGTCGACTCGCTGGAAGTCGGCAGCTTCATCACCTTTGACCGCGGCACGGTGTCGGGTTCGGTCTTCTACTCTGAATACGAGAATTTCCAGACCACTCGGTTCGACCCGAACACGGTCAGCTTCATCACCGACAATGCCGGCAATGCGACCCAGTATGGTCTCGAGTTGCAGGGTGATTTCGATTTGGCGGAGACGGCCAATCTTTTCGTCAGCTATGCTTACAACCATGCCACGTTCGACGATGCCGACAGCCAGGGCAATGCGCTGGAACTGGCGGGCAACCGCTTCCGTTACGCGCCCGAGCATTCGCTCTCGATGGGGCTGGACTGGCAGGTCGCGCGCGGCGATTGGGGTTCTGTCAGTCTTTTGCCGACCTGGTCCTGGCAGTCGAAATTCTACTTCGACAACAATAATGACCGTTTCGGCGGCGCGCTGCAGCAATCCTCCTACGGCCTGTTCAATGCCCGCCTTCGCTATGAGAGCCGCGATGAGCGTTATCATGCCGAAATCTACGGCTCGAACCTGACCAATGACGAATACCTGATCGATGCCGGCAATACCGGCGGGTCGTTCGGTATTCCGACCTTCATTGCCGGACCGCCCCTGCTGTGGGGTGTCCGGGTCGGCGCCGACTTCTAGTCGGATCGACTGGCATGGTGCGGAGCGTTGCGACGCGCTCCGCACCGCCTTCACCGGCGCAGGTGAAACTGTCGGGCAAACGCGCTAGTGATGAGGCATGAGAGCGTGGCGAACACGTTGCGAAGTAGGCGCCGCATGTGGCGCGGTGAGGGGACATCATGACCAAGACCAATCTGACACGCCGGACCGCCCTGATCGGGGCTGCGGGCGCCGGCCTCGCCGTATCCGCCTGTTCGCAGTCGCCGGACGTGTTCCATCCGGTCGAGAATGGCAGCTTCAACCATGGCGTGGCCTCCGGTGACCCGGACCAGTCCAGTGTCATGTTGTGGACAGCCCTGACCGATGATGGTGGCGGTTATCGCGGTGTCGAAGTGGCGCGGGATGAGGGCTTTACCGATATTGTGTTCGAGCAGGGTGACTCGATCGCCTATGTGACGGTGCAGCCGCTCGGAACCTTGAAAATCCTGGCCACCGGCCTCGAGCCGGGTGCGACCTACTATTACCGGTTCCGGTTGAACGACGAATACTCACCGGTCGGCATCACCCGCACCCTGCCCGAAGGCGCGCTGGATCAATACCGGATTGGCGTCTTCTCCTGTTCCAATTTCCCGGCCGGGCATTTCAACGTCTATCGGGAAGCCGCCGAGAATGGCGATCTCGATCTGGTCGTGCATCTGGGTGACTATTTCTACGAATACGGGGCCGGCCAGTATGCGACCGGAAATTCCGAGGCGATGAACCGCGTGCCCGCACCGGTGCACGAAATCATCAGCCACGCTGACTACGTCGAGCGCCATGCCCAGTACAAATCCGATCCGGACCTGCAGGCCCTGCACGCAGCGGCTCCCTGGATCATCAGCTGGGATGATCACGAAACCGCCAATGATGCGTGGCGTGACGGCGCCGAGAACCATGACGAGGGCGAGGGCGCATGGGCTGACCGACGGCAGGCGGCACTTCGCGCCTGGTATGACTGGCAGCCGGTCCGCGAGCCGGATGGTGATTTGCGCCAGCGGCGCGGGCATTTCGAGATCGGTGATCTGGCCACGTTGTGTCTGCTGGAAAGCCGCCTGATTGCCCGTGATGAGCAGGTCGGGCTCGATTCCTTCCCGCTGGCCTCCGATGCCGACGAGACGGATCCGGCCAATCTGGAAGCCGTCGCGGCCTGGAAGCGGGACGTGATCGGCGACGAAGACCGGACCTTGCTGGGCGGCGAGCAGATCAATGATATCCAGGCCGCCTGCGGTGCCTCCAAGGCAGCCGGCAAGCCGTGGCGCATCCTTGCCAACCAGGTCATCATGAGCCGCGTCGACTTCCCCAACTTTGCCACGGAAATGCCCGGCTGGCTGCGTTGGTGGGCAACGCGCAACAATGAGTTCGCCCGCAATTTCATCATGAGTACGCGGTTTGGCGTCCCCTTCGGTCTCGACATGTGGGACGGCTACCCGGCGGAACGCGAGCGGCTCTACGCGGCCTTGCGCGAGGTCGATGCCGACATCATCACCATCACCGGCGATGTGCACTCCTTCTGGACCAATGACCTGGTCGATGGCGACGGCACCCGGATCGGCACCGAACTGGTCGCGGCCTCGGTGACCAGCCCGTCCCCGTTCTCGAGCTTCAAGGCGCCCGGCGTTGACTACGGCCAGATGATGATCGACGCGAACGCCGATGTCGGCCACTGCAACATGGAAGATCACGGCTATATCCGCCTGACCCTGACACCCGACGCGGCCGACGCTGAATACATCAAGGTCAGCGACATTCTCACGCGGGACTATCGGGCCGGTATCGAGAGCCAGTGGCGGGTGCGTCCGGCGGTCAATGGTGAGGTTCCTGCGGTTGAACGAGTTGGTTGAGGCGGGTGCCAGACGCGGGTGGCAGCATGCCCGACTGGTCGGACAGGCTGTTTTGGTAGGTCACCCAGAAGTCGATCATTTCAGGCCAGATCCGATCGATGAGGTCGATCGCCAGGCCGTGCAGTTCTGCTGACCGTCGGGCGTTGGATAGCACCGCCTCCTGACGGTTGGCATCGACGACAGCAAGGTTTGACGACGACTTCAGTCGCGCCGCCCGGGTCACCAGGCGGTGCCGCCGGGCCAACAGGCTGACCAAGGCCGCGTCGACGGTGTCTATTTCCTGTCGGACACGATCAAGCGGAGACCGTGTCATTGCGTCGACCATTCCATCCCGGGTCGCCCGCCGAGATATCCGTTGATCACGGGGCGGTCGAGTACATCGGCTTTCAGCGCATTCTTGAGCTCCAAAGGAGCGATTTGATCGTCTAGAAAATGCCGGAATGCTGCGGCGACCCGAACCATGTCAACCGAATGTGGTGACAGACGCACCGCGGCGATGCCGGCGCGCCGCAGGTCGAACGAGGGTGTCGTCGCCAGGTGAACGCCGTCGGACAGGGTCTGCAAGCCGTTAAAGGCAAGGAACGGGGCGCCGTCGACAGTGCTGACAGTTTTTCCGTCCGGGTCTTCTTCACAGAAATAGCGGCAACTGTCCTTGTTGAGGCTGTGAAAACGCGCGTGGTAGCAGCGACCGGAATGTGCCAGTGGCAATCGACCAAAGCCGAACACCTCTATCGGCATGTCCGGGCGGGCGGCATGGACGGCGCGGATCGCAGCGAGTGACATTTCAACCGGCGGGCACCAACGTGTACAGCCTTCATCCTGTAGCGCAGCGAGGGCGGTCTCGTTGTAGATGTTGAGCATCGGGCCTGCTGTGAAAGGCCTTCCATTTCTCGCGGCCAGCGCGCCGATATCGTTGACCTCGATTTCGGCGTCAAAGGTGGACAGGGATGCGGTGGCGCTTCTTTCGCGCTTGTTGGTCGGCGAGCAAAGCGTCGACCAAACCACTGTTTTGCCGGCGCGTTCCAGCCGCTCCGCGGCATCCACCAGCGTGGATTCCACGAGCGGGCTGCGCTTGCCGCACACAACCTCGCCAACGTACACGCGATCGATGACGGATTCGTCGGCAATGCGCGCGTAGAAATCGGCCAGGGTCTGGACCGGCCAATTGAAAAACAGGGGGCCGAGCGTGAGTTCAATGGGAGCGGTCATCGCCACGTCTTCCTGTAAGCGCCGGTTGTCGACCGGTGCCCCTCCGTCATGTGGTCCAAGGCCGCGGCTTGCGACACGCAATTGCTATCTCCTGCTTGCAGCCGATCGATGGCGTTGCGAAACTCCCGGGTGACCCGTTCGACATAGGCCTTTCCGCGTTGGCGCCCTTCGATTTTCAAGGCTGTGACCCCCGCATCGGCGAGCTCGGGAAGGACGTCGAGCGTATTCAGACTGACCGGGTCCTCGAACAGGTGCGCTGTCTGGCCGCCTGCACTGAACTTGCCTTTGCACAAGGTCGGGTAGCCGATTGGTTTGTTGTGGTTTTCGCGTTGAATGGTGAGGCCTGACAGTCGCGCTGACTTGTACTCGGCATCGCGGGTGTAACTGACAGCCTCTGCTGGCGAGCAGACGCCCGACAGGTTGGGTGACCGCCCGGTGACGAAAGACGACAGGTGGCAGCGCCCTTCGGTCATCACGCACAGGCCGCCGAACGCAAAGGCTTCAATCTCGACATTCACCTCAGCGGCGAGGTTGCCGATTTCGGGAATGCTGAGAATGCGCGGTAAAACCACGCGTTTGACGCCAAAGCGGCGGGCGTAGAACTCGACCGCCTCGGCAGTCCCGGCAGCGGCCTGAACGGACAGGTGGAGGCGCAGATCGGGATAGCGCTCTGCCGCATGGTCAAGCACACCGATATCGGCGGCGACGATTGCGTCCGCGCCCGCCTCCCGGGCGCAGCGAACAGCATTTTTCCACGGCCCTGTATGCCCTGCGGCTGCGAATGTATTGATGGCGACAATGACGCGGGCGCCGAACGCATGGGCAAATTCGACGGCGTCCCTCAGCTCGGCTTCGGAGAAGTTGAGACCAGGGAAGTTGCGGGCATTGGTTTCGTCACGCAGGCCGCAGTAAACGGTGTCCGCACCCGCGCGAATTGCCGCCTTGAGTGTTGCCGGTGTGCCGGCCGGTGCCACCAGTTCGAAGGGGGGAGGCTGCATTCATCGTGCTCCTTGCCGGGAGGGACCGTCAGGTCCGGCTTGTCGGGCGGACAGGATCGGAAGAGCCAGGGGGAGAAGATCGGCGAGTGTCAGCTCGGCCTCTTCCAGGGCATTGCGCAAGCCGACAATCAGGCTGGTGTCGCCTTCGATCCACAGGTCGTTCGAGAAAAAGACCGCATCGCCGTCTTCGCGACCTTCGAAGACATTGATCAAGGTCCGGATCGGCGCCTCAATCCTCGCATCACTCGGCCGGGGGGCGCGGCAGGCGATGGCCCGGACACGCGGATCGAGTCCTCCCAGCGAGATCTGGAAGCTGACAGGCATGTCCGTTGGCGCGATGCAGACGGTCCGGTGTTGCGACAGGTCCATCCGGTCAAAGACATCGGGCCGCTTGCGGAGGATCCGACGCAAGGCGGCCGACAGTCCCAGTGACAGCGGCAACAGCATGACGCCGCATGCGCTCTGAACGAGGCTCGAGTGCACGTCCTGCAGGCTGGGCAGACGAGGGCGGGCGTGGACGTTTCGTCGGGCTGGCATGGTTTGGGAATCTCTATGGGAGCTTTGACGTTTCACGCCCTTGTCACCTCATCGATACACTCACTAATTGATAATTATCAAGTCTTGGAGATGCGACAAACGCGCACATCGAACAGGCTGCAAGGGCTGTGAAAGGCCTGACCAACACGCAACAAAAAGCCCCGCAGCCTGGCTGCGGGGCTTTTCAGTGTTTGCGATGCTGTGACGATCAGGCGCGTTCGAGCAGGCGCATGAAGCGATCTTTCAGATCGCGGTCATTGCGGAATTCGCCGGTGAAGGTGGTGGTGATGGTCGAGACATTCGGGTGGTGCACACCGCGCGTGGTCATGCACTGGTGCTTGGCGTCGACCAGCACGGCGACGCCGCGCGGTTCCATCGCCTCGGTCAGCGCGTCGGCGATCTGGGCGGTCATCGTCTCCTGCGTCTGCATGCGCTTGGAGAAAATTTCCACCACGCGGGCAATCTTGGAGATGCCGACCACGGCTTTAGACGGCAGATAGGCGACATGGGCCACGCCCATGATCGGGGCGAGGTGGTGTTCACAATGGCTCTCGACATCGATATTGGTCAGCATGACCATGTCGTCATAGCCCTGCACGTCCTCGAAGGTCTTGCCGAGTGCCTTGAGCGGGTCGGCGTCATAGCCGGAGAACCATTCCTCATAGGCCTTGACCACGCGCTTGGGCGTGTCGAGCAGGCCCTCACGGGTCGGATCATCGCCGGCCCAGGAGATCAGGGTCCGTACGGCGGCTTCGGCTTCTTCGCGGCTTGGCTTGGTCTTGGAGGCGGCTGCCAAGCGGGCAGCGTCAGGGGTCATGGCGTCCATCCTTGCGGATCCTTTCGTTGACGGGTCGGCCTGCCATTTACGGGCAAACCGTAGTTCCGGTTTCCGGATCGCGGATATTGATGACAGATGAAACCTGCCGCGACCTGTATTCCTGTGCTATTGCGCCTGCGCGCACGGCGTTATTTAGGCGCTGGCGGCGCGGTTTCCAATGATTGGGTCGCATGCGGCACAAAATTTTTCAGTATCACACCAGACCAAAGACGGGTTTCCCCATGACTTCGCTCACCCTTTTCGACACGATGGCGCGCCGCAAGCGCGACTTCGAACCGACCGATCCCGGCCGGGTGACGATGTATGTCTGCGGACCGACCGTCTATTCCTACGCCCATATCGGCAATGCCCGCCCGGCGGTCGTTTTCGACACGCTGTTCCGCGTCCTGCGCCGCCTCTATGGCGAGGACCAGGTGATCTATGCCCGCAACATCACCGATGTGGACGACAAGATCATCGAGACGGCGCGTGAAAGCGGCAAGCCGATCGAGGACATCACCTCGCATTATGCCGACATTTACCGGGCCGACATGGGCGCGCTGGGTGTCACCCTGCCGACCATCGAGCCGCATGCGACCGACCACATTCCCGAGATGATCGGCATGGTGCAGAACCTCGTCTATAGCGGTCACGCCTATGAGGCCGACGGTCATGTCCTGTTCGATGTATCGTCCTATGAGAAATACGGGCGCCTCTCCAATCGCGATCTCGACGACATGATCGCCGGCGCGCGGGTCGAGGTGGCCAGCTACAAGCGCAGCCCGGCTGATTTCGTGCTGTGGAAACCGGCCAAGGATGACGAGCCGGGCTGGGACAGTCCCTGGGGTCGTGGCCGTCCGGGCTGGCACCTCGAATGTTCGGCCATGAGCGAGAAGCATCTCGGCAAGACGATCGACATTCATGGCGGCGGCACCGACCTGGTCTTCCCGCACCATGAGAACGAGATCGCCCAGTCGGTCTGCGCCCACAAGGGCGCGCCGATGGCCAATTACTGGCTGCACAATGGCTTCCTGACCATGGGCACCGACAAGATGTCCAAGTCGCTGGGCAATGTTCAGCTGGTGCATGAGCTGATCAAGGATCATCCCGGCGAAGTGCTGCGCTATGCCCTGCTGACAGCGCATTACCGCGCACCGCTGACCTGGACGGCGGACCTGTTGGCCAAGACGCGGCGCTCGCTCGACCGCATTTATGGCGTGCTGCGCCGGTTGGGCGATGTTGAAGCGACGCCGGGTGATGTGCCCGCGGCCTTCCTCGAGGCCCTGCACGACGATCTCAATACGCCCAAGGCCCTGTCCGAGCTGTTCCAGCTTGCCGGCAATGCCAACAAGGCTGCCAGCGATGTCGAGAAGGCCCGCGCCAAGGGTGAGCTGCTGGCTGCGGCCGGCATGCTCGGTCTCGGCCAGGCGGATCCGGATGCCTGGTTCGGTCTGACCGATCTTGATCCGGCCGAGCGGGCCAAGATCGATGATCTGATCCTCCGTCGTCAAACGGCGCGTGAGGAGAAGGACTGGCCGACCGCCGACGCGGTTCGCGACGAGCTCAACGCGCTGAAGGTCCAGGTCGATGACGGGCCGGAAGGCTCGACCTGGCGCAAGCTGGGCTAGGGCGATGGCACTCAAGGGCTTCAACGTGATGCTTCAGGCCGAAGATGCCGTGGGAGAATGTTTTGTCTCCTACGGTGTCGTCGCCGCCGATGCCGATGCCGCCGCCAAGCTGGCCGAGGGCGCGGCCCTGTCGGAAGGCTTCTGGGCGGTCGAGATCGAGGATGCCTGGGAGCCGGAGCCGGAAGAGGGCGACGCGCCGCTGGGCGACATCCCCGAAGTGCTGGGCCGGACCGAGCCGACCTATCTCGACGAGGAAGATTACGAGGAGGATTGATCGGGCCGTCTCGCCTCGCGGGCACGGGCACTGGCGCAGTGGCGCATTCCTCCCTAGATTATCCCTGACATGAGCAATGACCTCTACTCCAATGCCGTCCTGCGGCTGGCGGCGGATATTCCGCGCATTGGGCGTCTCGCCCGGCCGCACGCGTCTGCACGCAAGGTCTCGCGCCTGTGCGGATCGGAGATCGAGGTGGATATCGCGATGGCTGGAACGCGGGTCGGTGACCTGGCGCTGCGGGTCAAGGCGTGTGCACTGGGACAGGCCTCGGCGGCCATTCTCGGTCGCCACGTGATCGGCGCGTCGCAGAAAGACCTCGTCATGGCGCGCGATCAGCTCAAGGCCATGTTGAAAGAGGGCAAGCCGGCACCCAAGGGCCGCTTCGCCGAACTGGCCCTGCTGGAAAGCGCGCGCGCCTATCCGGCCCGGCACCAGTCGGTCATGCTGGCCTTCGAGGCGGTTGTCGATGCCGCCGCCACCGCGACGCGCGGCCGGGCGACCACACCGCAAAACACCCCGCTGACTGGCTAGGGCCGTCCGCGCCTGCCACGCCGGCAGGGTGCGATGGACGGTCCGCAAGGCAAGCAACCTCACCCCGATACTTTACTGCGGTCCGCGAAACGCGCTTCATGTCCACAGTGGACAGCGCGCACGGCGGCGTTAAAAGGCTTGATTCCATATGCGTTCACGCGGACGGAAATGGGGGCTCAAAGGCCCGGTATCCGGCATCATGCTGATCGGACTTCGTGTCTATCAGCTGAGCCTGTCACCGGTCTTCTATGCTCTCGGCATCCGCTGCCGGCATGAACCGACCTGCTCGCACTATGCCATGGACGCGATCCGCGCCCAGGGACCCTGGCGCGGCGGCTGGTTGACGCTGGGGCGGCTGGGCCGCTGCCGGCCCGGCGGCACATTCGGTGTCGATCCGGCCCCGCGCGAACAAAATGAAGCGCCCTGGTGGGCGGTCTGGCGATTCAGATCGAAACCGGGACGCATGACGGATGACAGGCTTCCGCCGGCAGACCGCGCCGACGACAAGGACATGTGACAATGATCAATGTGACGCTTCCCGACGGATCCAAACGCGAACTGCCCGATGGGGCTTCCCCGCTGGACCTCGCGGCGGATATCTCCAAATCCCTCGCCAAGGCGGCCATCATCGCCCAGGTCGATGGTCAGGACTGGGACCTCAAACGACCGCTCGATGGTGACGCCCAGGTGGCCATCATCACGCGCAAGGACGAGAAGGCCCTCGAGGTCATCCGCCACGACACGGCCCACATTCTCGCCCAGGCGGTACAGGACCTCTTCCCCGGCACCCAGGTCACGATCGGCCCGGCCATCGAGGACGGCTTCTACTACGACTTCGCCCGCGACGAGCCGTTCACGCCGGACGATTTCGAGGCCATAGAGAAGCGCATGGCGGCCATTGTCGATGCCGACCTGCCCTTCGAGCGTGAGGTATGGGACCGCAATGACGCCATCGCCAAGTTCGAGGAGATGGGCGAGGCCTACAAGGCCGAGCTGATCCGCGACCTGCCGGAAGACGAGACGATCACCATCTATCGCCAGGGCGAGTGGTTCGACCTCTGCCTCGGGCCGCATCTTCCCTCGACGGGCAAGATCGGCAAGGCGTTCAAGTTGATGAAAGTGGCCGGTGCCTATTGGCGCGGCGATCATCGCAACGCCATGCTGCAGCGGATCTACGGCACGGCCTGGGCCGATGACAAACAGCTCAAGGCGCATCTGCATCGCATCGAAGAGGCCGAGAAGCGCGACCACCGCAAACTCGGCAAGCAGATGGAACTCTTCCACTTCCAGGAAGAAGCCCAGGGCCAGGTGTTCTGGCATCCCAATGGCTGGCGGCTCTACCGCACGGTGACCAGCTATATGCGTCGCCGTCTCGAGGCCTCCGGCTATGTCGAGATCAAGACGCCGCAGTTGATGGATCGCAAGTTCTGGGAAGCGTCAGGCCACTGGGACAAGTATCGCGAGAACATGTTCATCTCCTCGATCGACCAGGAAGAAAAAGTCCTGGCCGTGAAGCCGATGAACTGCCCCTGCCACGTCCAGGTCTTCAACCAGGGCCAGAAGTCCTATCGCGACCTGCCGCTGCGCATGGCCGAGTTCGGCTCCTGCCACCGCTATGAGCCATCCGGCTCCCTGCACGGGCTGATGCGGGTCCGCGGCTTTGTGCAGGACGACGCCCACATCTTCTGCACCAGCGACCAGATCACGGCGGAAGTCAGCGATTTCTGTGAGCTGCTGAAATCCGTCTATGCCGATTTCGGCTTTGAGGAGCCGCGGATCAAATTCTCCGATCGCCCGGAACAGCGGGTCGGGTCGGACGAGGTCTGGGATCAGGCCGAAGCCTCGCTCAAGGCCGCGGCTGAAGCCTCGGGTCTCGACTATGAGTACAATCCGGGCGATGGCGCCTTCTACGGTCCCAAGCTCGACTTTGTGGTCAAGGATGCGATCGGCCGTGAGTGGCAAACGGGCACGATCCAGTGCGACTTCAACCTGCCGGAGCGTCTCGACGCCAGCTTCATCGGCGATGACAGCGAGAAGCATCGCCCGGTCATGCTGCACCGGGCCATCCTCGGCTCTCTGGAGCGTTTCCTCGGTGTGTTGATCGAGAGCTATGCCGGCAAGCTGCCATTCTGGCTGGCTCCGCGTCAGGTCGTGATCGCCACGATCACCTCCGACGCCGACGCCTATGCCGAAGAGGTCAAGGCGGCGATGCTCAAGGCCGGTCTCCACGCCGAGACCGACACGCGCAACGAGAAGATCAACTACAAGGTCCGCGAACATTCCGTCGGCAAGGTTCCGGTCATTGCCGTTGTCGGTCGCAAGGAAGCCGAAGAGGGCACGCTGGCCCTGCGCTTCCTCGGTGAAGGCGGCAAGACCCAGGAAATCATGTCGCTGGACGACGCCATTGCCCGCTTGAGCGAGGACGCCAAGGCGCCCGACCTCAAGCGCGCTTAGGTACAGGATACCGCGATGCAGCGCGGCGACACCCGTGCGGGATGGGCAGGCTTGTTGGCCTTTGCCTTCGCATTCCCGTTCGGGGTCGCTGGCAGTTTGATGATCGCGCCCTGGGTGTCGATCCTCGCAATCCTTGCCTTCCCGGTTCACGCGCCATTCTGGCGCCCCGAGCGGACACCCTGGGCGCTGTATGGGGTGGCGGCCTTTCTCGGATGGGCGTTGGTCAGCTATCTTTGGTCGCCGCATGATGACCCCGGCCAGATCTGGCGCACCGGGCTCGGTGTGCCGCTTTACATCCTGTTCGCGATCCGGGTCGGGCAGGTGGACCGGGTCTGGCAGCGACGCATCGAGGCGGCCATGTTGTTCATGGTCATAGCCTTGGGCCTGTTCCTGTTATCGGAGGCGGTGTTTGACGGCGCTTCAACACGCGGCTTCAAGCTCGCCGCTGAAGACAATCCTGATCAATCCGAATTCGGAATCAACATATTGGTCAATCGCAGCCTCGGTCACGCCACCGTGCCGCTCTTGCTGATGTGTATGCCGGTGGCCCTGATCAGCTGGCGCGAGGGTGGACCGGTCATCGGCGTTTTCGTGCTCTTGTTGGGCGCCGTTGCATCCTTCAGCTTCGATACCGAAGTCAACATGGTTGCCTTCGTGCTGGGGTCGATCGCGGCGGCGCTGGCAGCATTCTGGCCGCGAACGATGATGGCCAGCCTGTTCGGGCTTCTGGCCGGAAGTGTCATCGTGCTGCCGCTTATCCTGCCGGGCCTCATCGATGTCCTCCCCGACAGCTGGCGGGCGGCGCTGCCTGCCTCCTTCGAATGGCGGCTCCAGATCTGGAGCTACACGGGTGATCTGATCCGCGAACAGCCGTGGATTGGCTATGGCCTCGACGCGTCGCGCCCGCTCAGCGGAGAGGCCGAAGTCTTTGCTTTCGGCCGCCTGCATAATGTCGAGGTCTTGCCGTTGCACCCACACAATGCCACTCTGCACGTCTGGCTTGAGACCGGGGCGGTCGGAGCCGCGCTATTGGCTGGCGTACTTGTCGCTTTGGGGGGACGGATCGCCGCCGCACAACAGCTGTCGCGGTTGCAGGCTGTTGGCGTGGCCTGGGTGGTCGTGGTTTATGTGACTTTGATCGTATTCTCCTATGGGGTCTGGCAAGAATGGCACCAAGGGACAGTGGCGTTGGCAGCAACGAGCGTGTTCTTCCTCGCGGCCCGGAAACCGGGGCGACCGTAGAGCCACGTCTGAGTGTCGTCACCGTTTCCTGGCAAACCGGACCGCGCCTGGTCGAGGCGGTCGCGTCAATTCTGGCTGCACCCGGTGTCGATGAGTTTGTCCTCGTCAATCACGGCAATCCTCCGGAAATGATCCAGTCCCTGCGGGCGATGGCCGCGGACAAGGACAATTTCGTACTCATCGAAACCGGCGCAAATCTCGGATTTTCTCGCGGATGCAATATCGGCGCGCAACGGGCGAGTGGTGATCTCGTCTTCTTCCTCAACCCGGACGCCGTCCTGGCGAAGGGGGTGGCCAGCCGGTTGAAGGCGTCGGCCAGGGAACTGGGCGACAGCATCTGGGCGATCGGTGCGCGGATCGTCAACGCGGATGGGAGTGAGCAGAGAGGCGGACGACGCGGGGAGCTGACGCCCTGGTCGGCGCTGATAACCTTTCTGGGACTGGATCACTTCATTCCGGCGTTCAAGGGCCTGCACCTCGAGACCGAGGCGCTACCGGATACGATCGTGCCGGTCCCCGTTGTGTCCGGCGCCGCCATGCTGATGCCACGTCGCGGTTTTTTGCAGATGGGTGGATTTGACGAGCGGTATTTCCTGCATGTCGAAGATGTCGACATTTGCCGCAAGGTGCGGGAGTGCGGTGGAACGGTGTGGTTCGAACCGCGGGCGTCGATCGTCCATTATGGCGGTACCAGCCAGTCCAGCCCGTTCTTCGTCGAGACCCACAAGGCTCTCGGATTCATCAAGTATTTCTGGAAATACTATCCGGGCGCACTCGAACGCCTGACCACCATGGCGATGATGGGACCAATTTTCGGTGCCATTTGGGGCCGGGTGGTGCTGCTTCAGCTCCGCAACCGGATTCGATTGCTCGCCCGTCGTCGCAGGGCCTTTGCCCGCTTGCGTCGCCTGGAGAACCACCGGGTCAGCCGCCCTGCGGATGCCCGGCCGTCGAACCCGTCTAGCGCGTCGCCGGTTTCGGAAACCCGCCCGCTCTAGACAGGGCGCTGTCGACCGGGTGTTTCAGCCCGTCGGTCTCCAGCCATTTGGCCGTTTCGATCAGCTTGTCCAGGTCCAGCCCGGTGTCAAAGCCGCCGCGTTCGAGCATGTAGACCACATCCTCGGTGGCCACATTGCCGGTTGCGGCCGGCGCAAACGGACAGCCGCCAATGCCGCCGACCGAGGCGTCGATGACATCGACGCCCGCCTCGATCGCGGCATGGATATTGGCCATCGCCGTATTGCGCGTGTTGTGGAAGTGCATGCGGATCTTCATGTCGCCGCTTTGCGCGCGGACAAGGTCCAGCATCCGGCGAACCGCCCAGGGGTCCGCAACGCCGATGGTGTCACCCATGGCGAACTCGACGGCCCCCGCCGCTTTTGCTCGGGCCGCCAGTTGCGCCACGACGTTGGCATCAACCTCGCCATCAAACGGATCACCAAAAGCCACCGACACCGTCACCGAGACCGGCACGCCTTCGTCATGGGCCAGAACGGCGATGCGGTCGAACAGGTCGGCCGTTTGCTCCGGCGTGGCGTTCTGGTTCTTCAGCCCGAAGCCGGGCGAGGCGACCATGACGTAATTGACCTCGTCGCAGCCGTTCTCGAGCGCCCGCCGCATGCCGCGCTCATTGAGCGCCAGGCCGATATATTTCACCCCGTCCTGACGCGGCACGCGCTGCATCACCGCATCGCTGTCGGCCATCGCCGGGACCAGCTTGGGATGGACAAAGCTCGCCGCCTCCATGCGACGCACACCGGCTGCGATCAGGCGCTCGATGAATTCGATCTTGGTATCCGTCGACATCATCGCCGGGTCATTCTGCAACCCGTCGCGCGGTCCGACTTCGACGATTTCAATCTTGCGGGTCATTGGCGGTGTCCTCTGGGGCGCAGCGGGTGAACAGGATAACCAGCACGGTATTGGTTCCACGCGCGTAGTTGGTGCCGGATGCAAGCGTGTGGTGGCAGGCACCCAATTCTCTCATCCAGGCGAGCCGCTCGCCGCGAAGGCGGTCTGCCGCCATCCAAGGCGGCTCTTGCGGGACAGGGGAAGAGAATTCAGGCCGCCATTCGGTTGCGATCATTTCCAGTCTCAACTCATAGACCGAACGCGCCTCGGTTCTCAGATCGGCCCGTAGCTCCGCATCCCGTGACAAATCCAGCACCAACATCGTTGGCTCGTCCCGGCCTTCAGCGAACGCCAGCACTTCCTCCGCCGTCCCCAACACCGTGTCCGTACCCAGCGAGAAGGCGAGGCTGGGTTCGGTATAGCTGGACGCTGTCACGATCTCGTCCGGTGACAGGCCGGTGATCGTCTCCGAATAGGCCCGGGCGGCACGTACCTGATCGGCCAGGCGGACCGCATAAGCTTCGGCGAACGCCCCCGAACGCGCCGCAACATGCCAGCCCAGACCGGACAGGACGGCGAAGACCAGCGCCAGGGCGCCGGGGCGCAGGCGGTCGGTGGTCAGGGTCGCAGCTGACAGGGCCAGGAAGAGCGCGCCCGATCCGAACACCCAGGCGGCGGCATATGGGTCCAGTCCCAGCTGGAAACCGCCCTCAAAGCCGGCCTGGGCGAGGCGGATGGCGTCCCAACTGGCATTATTGCCATAGGTGATGAAGACATAGGGAAGAAAGATCGCGAACACGCCCGCGCCGATCGCGAACAGGGCCCAGCCAGCCCAACGTTGCCAGTGCGCGGCCTTGCCCAGCTCGACCAGCCCCCAGCCCGCCGCCAGCGCCAACGCCGGATAGAGCGGCAGCACATAGTGAGGCAGTTTGGTCGGCAGCAGCTCGAACAGGATCCAGGTCGGGACCGCCCAGGCGATCAGGAAACGGGCGGCGCCGGCCATCCGGTTGTCGTGACCACGAAGCGCCGCCACAACGCGTCCAACGCCGGGGATCAGGAAAAGCGTCGCCGGGAAGAAGACGATGGGAAGAACCAGAAGATGATAGCCGGGAAGACCCCCATGTCGCTCATGGCCTGACACCAGCTTGGGACCGAGATCTCCGACCAGCGCATCGCGCAGGAACTGGCCATCGGTCGCGATCTGGATCGAGACCAGCCAGGGCAGGACAATCAGGCCGGCGAGGATCGGTCCCCACCAGACCAGGACCGGTTTCAGCCAGGCGATCTTGCGCTCCCAGACGACCAGGGTGAGGGCGGTCACGCCGGCCACCATCGGGGTGACGGGGCCCTTGATCAGAACGCCCAGTCCGATGGCTGA
The DNA here is from genome assembly GCF_048268525.1 of Maricaulis sp. Taxonomy (GTDB): domain Bacteria; phylum Pseudomonadota; class Alphaproteobacteria; order Caulobacterales; family Maricaulaceae; genus Maricaulis. The sequence continues at coordinate 56,195 of NZ_JBLWVH010000018.1, forward strand.
CCAGAACAGGAGCGCCGTTCGCCAGCCGGGCCGATCACCGCTGCGCGCATTGGCCAGGGCGGCCATCGCCAGCGTCGTGACGCCGGCCAACACCCCGTCAGTCTTGGCGATCCCGCCTTCTATGCCCAACAGGACCGTGGTCGCCAGCAGGGCGGCACCGGCAAAAGCGGCTTCGCGGCCGACCAGTCTCTGCCCGGCCCAGAAGGTGGCCAATGCGGCCAGGATCGCTCCGAGCACCGATGGCAGGCGGTAGGCCCAAATCTGGCGGTCACCGGCGTCAGACGTCAGCGCGACGGCGGCGGCCTGCAGCCAGTAGATTCCGACCGGCTTTTTGTTGCGCGGTTCGTCGAGATAATTGATTTCGACGAAATCACCCGTCTCCAGCATCTGGGCCGTGGCCTGGGCGTAGCGGCTTTCGTCCCGGTCAATGGGCGGCAGGGTGAAGACGCCGGCCAGGGCCGAGAGCGCTGCCAACAGGCCGACAATCCACCAGGCACGTGCACCACGGGCAAGATCGGTCATCAAATCGGCTCGGACCATGTCCGCCAACACCCTCTCTTCGAGCGCGGGATGAGAAATCCCTCGCGTCTTCAGTGAAACCCGGTATGTAACGAGCATCCTGTTATCGCAAGCTCAAGCAGACACCTATGAGCCAATCCGCGCCAAATTCTCCCGATATTTCCGTTGTTGTCCCGGCCTATAACGAGGCCGGCAATGTCGTGCCGCTGGCGCGAGAAATCGCGACGGCGCTGGCCGGTCGCGATTTCGAAATCCTGTTCGTGGACGACTGTTCGACTGACACCACCCGCCAGGAACTGGTCGACGCCAAGGCTGAGCTTCCGATGCTCAGGGTGATCGCGCACCGTCACAATGCGGGCCAGTCACGCTCGGTGCGGACCGGTATCATGCATGCGCGTGGAACGGTGGTGTGTACCGTGGATGGCGATGGCCAGAACCCGCCGGTGGACCTGCCCACCGTGATCGATGCGCTGACACGTGCCGATGCTCCGGCCAATCTGGGCCTGGTCGGCGGCGACCGTTCGGCCAACCGTCAGGACTCGGCCTGGAAGAAATTCGCCTCACGCTTCGGCAATGGTCTGCGCAAGGCCATGCTCAATGATAATTGCAATGATACCGGCTGTGGTCTGAAGGCCTTCAAGCGGTCGGCCTATCTCGAGCTGCCCTTCTTTGATCACCAGCACCGGTTCCTGCCAGCCCTGATGATCCGCGAGGGATATGTGTGCGAATTCAGGCCGGTTACCCATCGTCATCGCACCATCGGAACGTCGAAATATACGAATTTTGGCCGTCTTTTCGCCTCACTGACAGACATGATGGGCGTGATGTGGTTAAATTCACGCGCGCGCAATTCTCGCGGCAGCGATGAAGTCTGAGCGACGCAACTTGTTTTCGAAGCGAGTCAGGTGACCGCTTCACAACCGGGGAGAGTGTCCGATGGCCGGTGGCGGGGATAACGGCGTATTGTTAGGTATGACGGCGGCCAATCAAGCCCAGAGACGGGGCGGTCGCGGCAATGGGGGAGGTTCCATGTTCAACGTATTTCCACTTTTGATCATTCCGGTGGTCATCTACACGATTGTTGCCTACACGACCGGCGCTGACATGAGCGAAGGCCTGTTCGAGGTGAACATGGTGTCCGGCACGCTGGCCATTTCGAAGGGTGATCTTCTGGTCATTCTCGGCATGATCATGCTCTTCATGGAGCTCATCAAGGCGGCCGGATCGGGCACTGCGACGATCATCAATCACGGCCTGTCGATGATGATCTTTGTCATCGCCATGGCGCTGTTCCTGCTGGTCGGTCACTTTGCGACCTCGACCTTCTTCCTGCTGACGCTGATGGCCCTGATGGACACCGTTGCCGGTTTCGTCGTCACCATCGTGGCAGCCCGTCGCGACCTTGCGGTCGGCGGCGAAGGCTGATCAGAGCAGAACGAAAAGCAGTCCGGCGCCAAGGCTCACATCGAGCCAGAAGCCATAGCGCCGGGCCCGGGCAACAGCGATTGTCATGCGCGCCGCTCCCACATCGGGGGCGGCGTTTGCTTGTCGCTGGCGGCGGCATAGGTGCGGCGGAAGCGCTCGATCTCGCTGGCTTCCGCCTTGAGACCGCGACGCGGGGCGTCACCGATGATCTGGACCATGACTTCCGCCGTGGCAGGACGGGCCCTCACAAACGAACGGTCGCTGTCGCGCTCGGACGTTTGCGGGGTCGGGACGGTGACGAGGGCCCGGTCCTGCCGCGGCGGACGATCCTGCGAACCGCGCACACGAGCGGCCGGCTCAATACGCCGGCTGGTCGGGGTCGGGACAGAATATGCGCTGCGGATCGTGGTCATGCCCTCTCCATCGCAAGCCGGATGCCAACTCTTAATGAGAAGTTAACCACGATTCTGGCCGCAATTGCGGCGTTTTGGGCAGATCGCAAAGCAAAACCGGCCCGCGAGGCGGGCCGGTTGGCTCATTTCGGTACGATTTTGTTAACCCTGTGAGGGGGTTGTGCCAGGTGCGCGCCGAGCGGCCCCGGCGATCACTTCTTGTCGAGCAATTCGTCCATCTTGGCCCGCAGGCCATCGAGCTCCTCGCGCAGGGCCGACAGGTCCTCCGGCTTTCCGGCTGGGGCGTTATCGTCGGTCGCCGTGTCTGGCGCTGCGCCGGCGCCGGGCATGGAACCGGCCTGGAAGGGCGTGAACATCCGCATCGTCTGGCCGAACAATTCCATATTGCGGCGGGTCTGCTCCTCCAGCATGGCCATGGTGGCCTGAGGTGAGCTCATTGCGTCGGTCATCTTGTCGCGAAACTCTTCCTGCTGCTGCGAGAACGAGTTCATCGACATTTGCAGATAGCCTGGAACGACGCTCTGCAGGCTGTCACCGTAGAAGCCGATCAGCTGTCGCAGGAAATCCACGGGCAGGAGATTGGCGCCGCGGGATTCCTCCTCGAAAATGATCTGGGCCAGCACACCGCGCGTCAGGTCATCGCCGCTCTTGGCGTCGACGACCTGGAAATCGGTACCCTTCTTGACCAGGTCACGCAGGTAATCGAGCGTCACATACTGGCTGGTAGAGGTGTCGTAGAGGCGGCGGTTCGCGTACTTCTTGATTACGATGCCCGCGGCTTTGCCGGTCGATTTTGTCACCACATACTCCCCTGTTTGCGCCGAAAATATTGTCGGGATTGTTTTGCGTTCGACTTGGGCGCACTACATTTTCATGTAAGGGTTTACGCGCTCAAGGTGGTGTGCTGCAAGCGCGAACGCTATTGGCTTCACTGTCGGTGCGAAACGGACAGGTTTCGGGGGGATGATCATGACACGAACGGCTTTGGTTACAGGTGGTACGCGCGGAATCGGTGCAGCCATCAGCGTCGCGTTGAAATCTGCAGGCCACACAGTGATAGCGAACTATGCCGGCAATGAAGTCGTGGCCCGCAAGTTTGCTGACGAGACCGGTATCAAGGCCGTCAAGTTTGACGTCGGCAGCTTTGAATCAAGCGCTGCCGGAATGGCCGACGCCGAGAGCCTGGCCGGCGCACCGATCGACATTCTGGTCAATAATGCCGGGATCACCCGCGACACGATGTTCCACAAGATGAGCCAGTCCCAGTGGGACGAGGTGATCAATGTCGATTTGGGATCCATGTTCAACGTGACCCGCCCATTGATCGATGGCCTGCGTGAGCGCGGCTGGGGCCGGATTATCAATATCTCGTCGATCAATGGCCAGAAGGGCCAGATGGGCCAGGTGAACTACTCCGCCGCCAAGGCCGGTGTGATCGGCTTCACCAAGGCGCTGGCCCAGGAAACGGCCCGCAAGGGGATCACCGTCAACTGCATCACGCCAGGTTATATCAACACCGAGATGGTCGCCGCGGTCCCGGAAAAAGTGCTGGAGAGCATTGTTGCGGGCATTCCGGTCGGACGCCTTGGAGAGGCCGACGAGATCGGCGCGCTTTGCGTCTATCTGGCGAGCGAGGAGGCGGGATTTGTGACCGGCTCGACGCTGACGATCAATGGCGGCCAGTACCTCGCCTGACATGAAATACATGTCTGCCCCAAATTTGCCGTCTTGCCGGTCATTATGCGTGTCGGGATGACGCGTTGGTTGATAGCCATACTGATCGCCGCACTGGCTGCGGGCGCCGCAACAGGGATGCAAAATCCCCTGCGAGACCGCTTGTTGCGCAATGAGCGGACGCAACAGGTGTCGGGCTGGTTCCAGCGTGCCGACACGGGCGAGTTCTTCCTGTTCGACAGATCCGGAGATGCGGCCCTTCTGCAGGAACGCGATGCGCCGGACAGCGAAGTCCTGGTTCTCTACCCGGATCGCGCACCCGGCGGCGGAACCGCTTTCATCACCGATACCGGTCGCGAAGTCATCCGTCTGACGGGGCTGGGCGGCGCGACGTATTTCCCGCGCACCTCACCGGATGGCGTGATTGCCGATTTCGCCAGCCCGGCCGGAGCGCTGGCTCCGCCGCCGCGATCGCCTGACGAAGTGCGGGAGCGCGCCGAGTCGTTGGCCAGTGAGATGGCGGCGGCACTGGATCGCTCTATCTCAATCGCTTATGCCCCGGCGCCGCGCGCGGGGCTGGGTGTCCAGTTCGACACGCTTCATGTGATCGCCAGGGCGTTCGAATCGGTTCGCGGTGAACGGCGCCGGCTGCGCGATGTCGAGCATGTTCGGATTGATCTGGGTGATGCGCCGGCGGCCTACCGCCAGGAGGATACGCTGGTCGTCGTGATTGCTCCCCTGCTGGGTTATGCCGGCCGACCGTCGTCTGAATTCATCGGGCAGGTATTGCTCAGCGATCCGGGCGCAATCTGATCAAGACAGGCCGGGTGACCATCCCGGCGGCGCGAGTTCAAATCCTTCAAAGCGAAATCCCGGCGCGACCGTGCACCCGACCAGGGTCCAGGCGCCTGTCGAACGGGCACTCTGCCAGGCCCCCTCGGGCACAATGCCCTGCGGGCGCTGCCCCCGATCCAGATCAGGTCCCAGCAACAGGGTTGAAACCGGTCCGTCGCTGTCGCTGATACCCAGTTCGAGCGGCGATCCGGCATGCCAGTGCCAGGTTTCCACGGCGTCGACCCGGTGCCAGTGCGAGTGCTCGCCGGCGGCGAGCAGATAATAGATGGCCGTCGAGCGGTCCCGACCGCCTGCCGGGTCCGGGTCGCGCAGTGTTTCGACATACCAGCCGCCTTCAGGATGGCGCTGGAGCTTGAGCGTCTCGATGATGCGGCGGGCGTCGTCGGGCAGGGTCAAAACGAATCCTTCCGGCGGCGGATCTCGGCGAACACGTCTTCATCGTCATCATCGACCATTTGCAGGCGGGCCCGGATGGCCGGATCGTTCGGGCGAAGAAAGGGGTTGGCGGCCTTTTCCGCGGCAATGGTTGTCGGCACAGTCGGTTCGCCGCGCGCGCGCTCGCCCTCGACCATGGCCGCGTAGACCTGCAGGTCGTGGTTGTCCGGATCGACACTCAATGCAAAGCGGGCATTGGCCTCGGTGTACTCATGGGCACAGTAAATGCGGGTCTCGTCGGGCAGGGCGGCCAGCCGCGACAGGGAGTGCCACATCTCCGCCGGTGTGCCTTCAAACAGTCGGCCGCATCCCAGCGCGAACAATGTGTCGCCAACAAAGGCCAGGCCGTCCATCGGCAGATGGTAGCAGACATGCCCCATCGTATGGCCGGGAGTGTAGAGCACCTTCGCCTTGTGGCTGCCGAGGCTGACAACATCGCCGTCCTCGACCTCCATCGTAATCCCGGGAATGCGGTGCCTGTCATAGCTCGGTGCCACGATTTTCGCGCCGGTCACGGCCTGCACAGCCTCATTGCCACCGGCATGATCGAAATGGTGATGCGTGTTCCAGATCTGGGTGATCGACCAACCGGCCTTTTCCGCTTCGCTCAGGATGCGGTCTGCGTCCGGCGTGTCGATGGTCGCGGTCTCGCCACTATCGGGGTCATGGACCAGGAAGCCGTAATTGTCCGAGAGGCAGGGAAACTGCCTGATGAGGAGTTCGCTCATTGTCCAAATGTCCGCTTGCGCTAGGCTGTCGTTCCCGGGTCGGCCCTCGCGGGCATTGATCAGGAACTTAGGCATCGTGCGGGAGTGTGGCCAGTGCGCCGTGACGTCCTTGAACTCGACCGTTTCTATCGCAGCCGTCAGGGGCGTGCCGCGCATCGCATGATCGCTCGGCGTGTGAGCTCGATCTGGCCGGATGTGACCGGACTCGATGTGCTGGGGATCGGCTTCGCCAATCCCTATCTCGATGTCTGGCAGGGCAAGGCGCGGCGCTGCGTCTCCCTGACCCCGGCAGCGCAGGGCGCCATTGTGCCCGGCCCGGACGGGGTGCCCACGGCGCTGGGGGATGAAACCCACCTGCCGTTCCAGGAGGCGCTGTTCGACCGGGTCTTGCTGGTCCACGCGCTTGAGGAAACCGACTCGCTGCCGGCGCTGTTGCGTGAAGTCTGGCGGGTGCTGGCGCCGGAAGGCCGACTGTTGATCGTCTCCCCGTCGCGGTCCGGCATCTGGGCCTGGCTCGACTCCACACCGTTCGGACACGGGCGCCCGTTTTCCCGCGGACAGCTGACCCGCCTCCTGGATGACGCGCTGCTCGTGCCGACAGCCTGGTCGCGGGCCCTCTACGCCCCGCCCTGGGGTTGGAGCACACATCGGCGGGTGGCCAATCTGTGGGAAGAGGTTGGTGAATACGCCTGGCCGGCATTGGGCGGCCTGATCCTTGTTGAAGCCGTCAAGCACAATGCGGCGGTCACGCCGGGGCTGCGGACTGCGCGTGTCAGCAGAGCGGCACTTGAAGGTCAGCGCCAGCCCGCGCTATCTCCCCGTCACGGATCCCGACGGGTCCGACGGGATTGAGGAGTTATCATGGCTATCGAACCACGCGCCGGCATTCTGGATATACGCCCCTACAAGCCGGGTTCGTCCGAGGCGCCGGGCATTGAAAACCCGGTCAAGCTGTCCTCCAACGAGAATGCGCTGGGTTGTTCGGACAAGGCGGCAGCCGCGATGACGGCGACGGCGTCGAAGCTCCATCTTTACCCGGATGGTGGCGCCACCAAGCTGCGCGAAGCCATCGCCGCGGCTGAGGGCCTGGAGGCGGAGAACATCGTTTGCGGCACCGGCTCGGATGAACTCCTGCAGCTGCTCGGTCGGGCCTATCTCAATCCCGGCGACAAGGTCGTCCAGTCGCAGTACGGTTTCCTGGTCTACCGTTTGGTGGCCATGCAGTGCGGTGCCAATTTGGTGTCCGCGCCAGAGCGGGACTATCGCTCGGATGTTGATGCCATCCTCGAAGCGGCCGGTGACGACACCCGCATCGTCTTCCTGGCCAATCCCAACAATCCCACCGGCACCTATATCTCTGACGCTGAAGTACGCCGTCTGCGCGACGGGTTGCCCGCATCGACCTTGCTGGTCCTCGACGCTGCCTATGCCGAGTTTGTCGATAATCCTGACTATGATTCCGGGATCGCGCTGGCCCGGGAGCGTGACGATGTGATCGTCACGCGCACCTTCTCCAAAATCCACGGTCTGGCGGCGCTGCGCCTTGGCTGGGCCTATGGCAACAAGGCAATCATTGACGTGCTGCACCGTGTGCGCGGCCCGTTCAACGTCAACATGGCGGCCATCGAAGCCGGAACCGCGGCGATCCAGGACCGGGACTTCATGAAGCGCTCGGTCGACCACAATGAGGAATGGGTTGCCTTCCTGCGCCAGCAGATTGGCGGTCTCGGACTGGAAGTGACGCCCAGTGTCTGCAACTTCGTGCTGATCCACTTCCCGGAGACACCCGGAAAGACCGCCGCCGATGCCGATGCCTATCTGACGTCGCAGGGCCTGATCATCCGGGCCGTTGACCCGTATGGCCTGCCCAATGCCCTGCGGGCCACGGTCGGAAGCGAAGCCGAGAACCGGCGCCTGGTCGACGCCCTGTCGACCTTCATGAAAGCCTAGTCGTCCAGCCCGCCCAGCCGGGCCGGTCCGAGATAGACACCGCCATCGCGGATGCGGAAGGGAAGTGAAACCCCTTCCGGTCCACGCGGTGCCATCATGGCCGCGACGCGCAGCGCTTCGCGATATTGCTCGGGGATGAGCCCGGCTTCCACCAGGGCCTCGGCCAGCGTGTCGGGATCGGTGACCCGCAATGACAGGCGTCCGTCCGGGCGTGCCATCCGGTCGACCGTGAATTCGCCAACGGCGGTCAGGTCTGCCGGGCCCCATTGCAGGCCGGCATCCGTGATGTCCAGACGGCCACCAGCCTGGCTCCAGGCCATGGCGTCGGCATTCCGGGCCAGCGACGACCATTCCGTCACCGTGAACTCAAGCCGGGCCATCGCCAGCGTTTCGCCGAAGGCGCGTTCCACGTCGGGGTCGAGTACTCCGGGCGCCGCGACCACAGTCTCGGCCATGCCTCGAACGCGCAGCGTGTTGTCGGTTGCCACGACGCCATTGAGATAGAGCGCGCCGATCGAACGAATGTCCGGGGCGTCGCCAGCGCGGGTGATGATCGTCAGGTCGACCAGCTCGGCACCAACCCGGGAGGTCTGCCCGGTCTCATCGTACACGAGACTGACGCGAGCATCGCTGGCGCCCAGCTCCAATCGGCTGCCGGGCGCGTTCAGATCATCGAGAAAGGCGGGGCCGCCAAAGCGTACGATCCAGTGTGACAGGTCGTAGGGCACGGCATGGGCCTGCAGGCTGGACAATTCAGCGTGCCAGCCGCCATCGCTGGCCGGCGCCGTGATGTTCGGTTCGCGGAAGGTGATCTGGAACCGGTAGGGAAAGCCCGACACGGTCAGGGCCTCGCGCTCGATCACATAGCCGGCGGCTTCCTGGTCGGCGACCCAGTCCTCCACGGCTGACCGGATCTGCGTCGAGGCAAAGAACCAATAGGCCGAGTAAAGCACGAACACGAAAAGGATCGCGCCGAACGGCAGGATGAAACGCAAACGCCCGTCCATGATCAGGTCTCTTTCTCGGTGGCAGGCATGTCAGCCGCCAGCAGCGCATCGGTGGCCGTGTTGATCCGCGCGTGAAGCTGCTGCATGAAGCTGGCCTTGTCGAGGCCCGGCGCGATCGGCTCCAGGAATTCGACAACAATCCTGCCGGGTTTGCGCAAGCCGCAATAGGTCTGCAGGTGGACGCCGGAGTTCAGGGCGACCGGAATGCACGGCTTGCCCATCGACTTGTAGAGGCCGGCAATGCCGGGCTTGAGCTCGGGTGTTTCGCCGGGCATGACCCGCGTCCCTTCCGGGAAGATCAGGACCTGCCGGTTCTCGCTGCCGCGCGTTGCCGCATCGCGCAACATGCCCTTCAGCGCCTTGCCGCCGCCGTCCCGGTCAATCGAGATATTGCCGAGCTTCACCGCGAACCAGCCGAAAATCGGCATGTAGACCAGCGACTTCTTCAGGATGATCGCCGGGTCGGGCAGGATTTCCCAGAAGGCCAGCGTCTCCCACATGCTCATATGCTTGGAGGCGACCAGGGCGCCGCCGGTGGTGAGATGCTCGCGGCCGCGGACTTCGAAGGTCACGCCCATGATCCAGCGCATGCCGAACCAGATCACCTTGAGATAGGCCCGCAGGATGCCGCGTGCCCAGGATCTCGGACCGAGCAGGAAGGGTGTTCCGGCCAGGCCGAACACGATCATCAGCCCGTACATCCAGATGTAGAATATGAGGGATCGCAAAAAGCGCATCAGGCGTCTTCCGTCTGCGAGGTCAGCGAGTGTCTCAGCTGGACCGTCGTGTACTTGGCATATTCCTGGAGCCAGAGCCGAAGTGCGCCGACATCCTGCCAGGGGGCCTGTGTGCGCACAGGGTAGGGGATCAGGTCGACGCCGGGCATGTGGCTGCGAAACTCCAGGAGGCTGCGGGGCAGATGATAGTCTGAGGTGACGATGATCAAGCGATCATAACCGTTGGCCTGCACATAGGCGGCCGTTTCGCGGGCATTTCCGACCGTGTCAGTCGCCTCGCGCCCGAGGGTGACACAACAGGCAAAGGCCGCCTCGTCCAGCCCGGTTTGGCGACGGATATCGGCGGTGGTGACCGAGGGGTGGACACCGGAAATCATCAGATGTGCTGCCCGATCGCCCCGCAACAACGCTCCCCCGGTCGAGAGTCGCCCGGCATCACCGGTCAGCACGATGATGGCATCGACGGTGTTGTCGTCAGCCGGGACGTCATACCCGGTGACCTTGCCGGCATAGGCGGCAAACCCGATCGCGCTCGCCAGGACGACGACAAAACACAGGCCTCGCAGCCAGAGCCAGCTTTGCTTCATGCCGCTCTCCAGTTTGATCGGGCCGCCGCGCGGCCGAACAGGAAGGTCCTCGCCAACATCAAGACTCTCGCGTGAAACAGGCGGATTTATGGTCGGTCACCAGCGCCCCCGCAGGTCGGAAGCCACCGCCAGCCGCGCCGAGATGGCGGCGGTCACGCCGGCCAGCAGGGGGGCGACCGCAAGCAGCACGAACTCGAACGGGTCCGACGCCCATTGTGGCAGGAAGAATGCCATGTCGGCCGGCGCGTCGCCGAGGCTGACAAGGATCGACACGAGGCCGGCAAAAACAGCCCCCGCGACCCCGGACTTCAGACCCAGCATGAAAAAGCGGCGCTGGAACAGGCCGGCGATGAAGCGGTCTTCGGCGCCACATAGATGCAGGGCGTCAATCACGTCCAGCCGGGCAGCAAGGCTGGCGCGGGCTGCGAAGGCGATCACGGCGGCGGCAGCGCCGGCGAGCAGCGCGAGCAGACCCAGTCCGAGCGCCTGCGCCGTGCCGGCTGCCCGGCGGACGGCATTGGCCCAGCGCCCGTGATCATCAATCCGTGCGGCCATGCCCTCGGCGTCGAGTTGCGCCTGAAGGGAGGCGGTGTCGATCACGCTGCCGGAGCGGGTACGCACATCGACCAGAAGCGGCAAGGGCAGGTCGTCGGGCAGGTTGCCTTCACCCAGCCAGGGTGTGAGCAGGGCCAGAGCATGATCGCGACCGCGAGCGGTCGCTTGTTCAATCCCCTCGATGGCCTCCGCAAGCTCCGCCGCGCGCACGGCGTCGGCATCCGGGTCGCGGCCCTCGACCGGACGCACCTGGATGGTGAGCGAGGTTTCCAGATCTGTCGTCCAGCTCTGCGCCTGCAGCCATGCGCCACGCGCGCCCAGGGCGGCGATGCAGGCCAGGAAGACAAGGATGGCAGCAACAACGAAGAGGGGGCGATCACGGCCTGCATCCGGAGGCAGCAGTCGACCATTCCCGCCGGAGGGCGGCTTGGGCAGGGTGTCAGTCATCGCCATCCCCTTCGCTCCCATCACCCTCCGCTTCGGCCTGGTCATGGATGCGGGGGGCGGCAGCGGCCGGCGCGGCGGCGATCCGGTCGGCCTCTGCGTCGGCCTCGGCCTCGGCTTCCTCGCGCATACGCTGGCGGACGCTGCGTGGCGGGCGGATGTGAAGATGCCCGTTGGACAGCGTCATCACCGGGGCATCCAGCATGCGCACCAATTGCAGGTCATGGGTGGCGATGATGATGGTGGTTCCCAGCTTGTTCAGCTCGGTGAACAGGCGCAGCAGGCGCATGCCCATTTCCGGATCGACATTGCCGGTTGGCTCATCCGCGATCAGCACTTCAGGCTGGCCGACCACGGCGCGGGCGATTGCCACACGCTGCTGCTCACCGCCCGACAGGGTCGCCGGCAGGGCATTCATCTTGTCACCCAGCCCGACCCAGGCCAGCAGCTCGGCGACATCCTCGGCATAGTCCGCCCGTTTGCGTCCGGCGACGCGCAGCGGCAAGGCAACATTGTCGAACACATTCATGTGGCCGAGCAGGCGGAATTCCTGGAACACCACGCCGACCCGCCGTCGCAGGTCGGGCAGCTCGTTGCGGGGCAGGGTAGCGGCATCGCGGCCGAAATAGCTGATCAGCCCGCGCGACGGCTTGGCGGCCAGATAAATCAGTCGCAGCAGCGAGGTTTTGCCGGCGCCGGACGGTCCGGTGAGGAATTGGAAAGAACCGCGTGGTAAATCAAAGGACAAATCGCGCAGAATCTCGGGTCCCCGGCCATACCGCATGCCGACATTGTCGAAGCGGATAACCGGCTCCGGGTCCATGTGCGGCGACTGGGATGAACTCGAAACGATGGAAATCCTCCATGGGGACGGGTGAGCCGAAGAAGATGTGTAGACGACTCATATGAGCATAGTACTCAGCTGTCCGTCATGTACCACGCGTTACCGTGCCAATCCCAACGCGATTGGCACGAACGGCCGTCGTGTACGCTGCGCCTCCTGCGGTCATGTCTGGACGGCCGAGGTCGAGGACCCCAGCGATCTGCCAAGCCTGCAACCCGCGCCGCCGGTCACACCCGAGCCGCCGGCCGAAGACCCGGCAGCCGAGAAAAAAGTCCACACCGCTTTCCGTGAGCGCCAGGAAAAGAAGCGCCGCACCCTGTCGGCCGCTGCCGCTGGCGGTGCCTGGGGGGGGCTGGTCGCGGCCTGTGCGGTCCTGTTCGTCTGCGCCTGGGTCTTCCGTGTCGACATCGTCACGATGTGGCCGCGCGCTTCTTCGGCCTATGCGGCGGTTGGCACCTCGGTCAATCCGTGGGGCTATGATGTCGGCGAGCTGGAAGTCACCCGTGAGGTTGATCACGGCGTGCCGCTTTTGGTCGTAGCCGGTGATGTCCACAATTTCGATCGTCGCGCCCGTGCCATTCCTTCACTACGCGCCATCCTGCGTGACGAGCACGGCGAAGCCGTGCTGGAGTGGACGATCTCCATGCCGGCCGGACGTCTCGACGCCGGGCGCCGCCAGGAATTCCGCACCGTCGTCTCTGACCCGCCGCCTGAAGCGGTCGAGGTCGAGGTGGTGCTGATGGACACACCGGCCCACGGCAATGCCGCGGCGGATGAACAGGGCGACGATGCCGGCCATGCACTGGAAGGCGAGCTTGGCGCAGAAGAAGGCGCGACCGACCCTGACGCTGCCGGTGATCATGCACAGCCGGATGGCCACGATGCGGGTTCTGCCCATGGCGCTCCGACCGACACCCATGCGGCCGCCGAGCCGGCCCAGACCGACCATCACTGACCCGATCAACCGGGCGGCAATTGTACGCCGGGCAAGAAAAAGGGCGGACCCGGTTTCGGGCCCGCCCTGATCCAATCGACCGGCGTCATGCGTCCTGTGTCTGGACCCGCTTGCCCATCAACGTGTCGATGAGGGCAGGCAGTCCGGCACCTTCCGACGACTGGTGGACATCGATCCGGCCGACCTTGTCGGTCAGCCGTTCCAGCGCCTCCAGCTCCTTGAGCCGCATCAGCGCCGGGTGATCCTCCATCAGCCGCGCCGTGTTGAGGAGCGCCCGCGTTGCAGCGGTCTCCTCGCGACGACGGACAAGGTTGGCTTCGGCCGCCTTTTCGGCCTCGACCACCTTGTTCAGCATGTCGCGCATCTCACCGGGCAGGATGACATCCTTGATGCGCAGATCACTGACCTGCACACCCGTGTCGACCAGACGATCACGCAGATGCGCCGTAATCTCCCGGTCAACTTCGATGCGGTCCTTCAGCAGCCCATCCAGTGTCCGGCCAGCGACCGCCTCGCGGGCGGCGAACTGGACCAGCTTGTAGATGTGCGCATCGGCATCCATCAGGGCCTTGGCGCGCAGCACCGGATCGATGACCCGGGTGAAGGCGGTCAGGTTCAGACGGATCGTGACACGATCGCGGGTCAGCACTTCCTGTGCGGTCACGTCGAGCGCGGTTTCCCGCATGTCGACGCTTTCAATACGGACCAGACGGTCCGCCGCCCAGAAGGCGTGACGCCCCGGTTCCAGCCGCTCACGCAGCGCACCGTCGACAAACAGAAGGCCAGCGCGTTCGCTTGCAATCCGGGCTTGCACGATGGCCGTTCCGGCGTGCGACGACCAGCGATCAGCCAGACGGGGGTCGATCCGGTCGGCGTCGGCCAGGTCCACCATATCGACGCGGATGTCGTGCATGACCGTCCAGAAGGCGCGGGTCATGCCGTGCGGTACCAGCGCGTGCGGGGCTCCATCCAGCGTCACCAGAGCCAGCGTGCCGGCTTGCGGTTGGACGTAGATGAAGTTTCCTTCGGCCAGGTCCGGGCGTGCGCGCAGGATCTGGTTTGCGAGCTCGAAGTCGAGGATTGCCCGGCGCGTATCGAAAATCTCGACGCGGATTCGTGCCAACGGATCGAGCCACTGATGGCGTCCGGCGCCGACGAGGTCGACAATCGCGCGATCGCGCAGCACCAGGCCACGTTCGTGTTCGGCCAGAACGGCCGTGGTCATAATCATATCAAAGGCCTTTCTTGTTCTTTTTGGTCAAAGGCTTGGCAGGACTGCCAGGACCGTTCGACGGAACGCACACGGGGTGGGCGTTCAGGCGACAGGTCCCGGCCTTTAAAGGACCTGTCGCGAGGAGGCGTCAGCCGCTAGGCGGCGTTCAGTCTCCGAAGCAACACGCCCTCGGGCGGTTCGTTGGCGCCGGTATCCCGCGCACCGCAAAGTGCGGGCGCCGTCTGCCGGTCTGCCGGGCGTTTGAAAGCCGGCCCGAGGGTCGGCGACAAATGACTCAGGCAGGGACGCGAACGCTCCTGGCAGCCTGGTTCAACAGTCAGGTAAGTCGACTTTGCAGGTCGAGGCTTTGGATGGGGATTTGAACCCCGATATCCATGATTGAAGGTCATGTGCTTTACCAGATCAGCTTTCCAAGCAGTCCCTCATGCAACCGGAACACGGGACGGGCATTGCCCTCCGCGCCGGCGGGGTCTCACGAGCCCCCACAATCGGGAGGCGGGTTCTGACCGAGGTCGGATCAGCAATCAACCGCTATGTTGCGAAAAAATCCCGGTGTGGCCGATTAACCACAATTCCAGGCGTCAGAACCGGTCCAGCAGGCGCTCGATATAGTCGAGCTCTTCCTGGGGGCGACCGGCTTCGGCGGCGCGGCGGCGGAGTTCTTCCAGGATGTCCCTTGCGCGTGCCCGGCTCATTTCGTCAGGGACTTCGACGCCGGAACCATCGGCAAAGGCGCCTTCGGCCGGGCGGCCGAGCGGATCGCGATTGTCTTCGCCTTCGCCCATCTGGCTGCCATTCTCCTGCATCCGCTCGAGCAGTTCACGGGCCAGTTGTTCGGCCCCGGAGCGCAGGTCGGCGAGGGCTTCTTCCTGGGCTGCCAGTGCCCCATCGGTATCGCCATTGCGGAGAGCCTCCTCGGCCTGGCGCATGGCTTCACCGGCGCCGCCCATGGCGTCTTGGCTGTCGCCCGGCAGGGCGTCTGCGGACTCGGAGAAGCGCTGGGCCAATTGTCCCTGCGCGTCGGCCAGCGCCTGGGCGCTCTGGCCTCCACCGCTCTGGTTCTCGGCCAGGGTTTGCGGGCCTTCGCCGGACTGGGGGCCCTGTTGCTGCTGACCCGATGAATTGCCCGATTGTGGCTGGCTGGAGCCGCCTTCCTGTTGAGACAGTCCGAAAGTCTCGTCTTGCAGATTGCGCTGTTCGCCAATGACCTCGCCCAATTCCTCGAGCGCCTCGGCAATGGCTTCAGAGATCGGGTCGCTGGGCTGGCTCTCGCCTTCGCCCTGTCCCAATTGCATCTGCATGTTGCGGAGCATTTCCGAGAGCGCGGCGAGGGCCTGCCGGGCATCGGCGGTATTGCCCAGCTCGGCGGCATCCCGCAGCGCGTCGAGCATTTCCTGCAAGCCTTCGGAATTCAGGTTCGGGCCCTGGCCGCCTTCGGCAAAATTGCCATCCTCGGCGGCCTCACGGGCCATCGCCGCCATATAGTTCTGCATGGCTTCCTGGTAGGCCTCGAACAGGGCCGCCAGCTCGGTCTCGTCGGCACCGCGTGCCAGTGCTTCCATCAGGGCGCGTTCGGCCGCGCGCAAGGCGGCTTCGGCGTCGGCAAGCGAGCCCAGCTCGGCACGCAGCGCAATCAGCCAGAGATCGCCCTCCAGATCACCCAGCGCTGCCTGGTCGCGCTGACGACGCAGCCGGTGCAGCGTTTCGCGCAGGCCGAGATAGACGATCGGGTCGTCGAAGAAATATTCCGGCGCATCCGAGATCGCTGCGAGGCTGCGCGCGACATGCTGCAGGCCTTCGGGTGCCCGCTCGATGCGGCGGGCCGGGTTTTCGGTGAAATAGGCAGGGCCGGACGGGACGTCCTCGGCATACAGGGGGGCAGGTTCGTCGAGCGGCGCATAGGCCGCATCGGCGGCCATCACATCACGACGCTGTTCGGCAACTGCGCGGGCCAGCGCGTCCAGGAAGACGCGGGCCGGCAGGGTGATGCCCAGCTCTGGCGAACGGCCTGTATTGCCGGCGGCATCGGTGGCCACCATGCGTATTTCGACACGGCTGCCGGCCAGTGGATGACGGGCGGTTTCCAGCAGGGTCGACATGGCGTCGGCTTCGCCGCTGGGCACGACAGAATTCGTATCGATCTCCAGGGTCTGCCAGGCCGCGTCATCCTCGTCCTCGGCGCGGAGTTCGAGCGCATAGCCGGTCGCGCCGTAATCATCGGTGACGGTGAAATCGAGATCGAGTTCGCCGGCGGCGGTCGAGTCAGGCACCTGGGTCAGACGCACGCGCGGCGGGGTGTCGGGTGTGACCCGGATCGACCAGGTCTCACGGGTGCCGGGCGCGGCAAGGCGCAGGTTGGCGTCCAGATCGACGGGTTGCCGCAGTTCCCAGACACTGTCGCCGATCTCATTGGCC
Organism: Maricaulis sp.; assembly: GCF_048268525.1. Taxonomy (GTDB): domain Bacteria; phylum Pseudomonadota; class Alphaproteobacteria; order Caulobacterales; family Maricaulaceae; genus Maricaulis. The sequence continues at coordinate 72,972 of NZ_JBLWVH010000018.1, forward strand.
GAGGCGCGCTGCCGCCCATCGCTGTCGCGCAGGGTCAGGCTCGGCTGGCGCCGGGATCCGGCAATGCGGGCGACAAAGGTCGAACCGGCCGGGGCGGTGGCTGGCCGGCTG
>NZ_JBLWVH010000019.1:0-70891 GCF_048268525.1 Maricaulis sp.
CGCCGGCCGCGCCGACCCGCCCACTGGCGCCCGGCGCCGGGGTTTTCGGCCCGCGACGCTGGTCGGTTCGCTCGGTGCTGTCGCCACCGCCCTGGCGGATGGCTCGGAAGGCGCGACCACCGCGCTGGGCCTGGTGGCCGGCACTTCGACGACCCTTTCCCCGATCGTGGCGCCGCCAGCCCGGGTGCCGATCTATCTGGACGGCCAGCGCGCCGCCAATTGCCTGTTTCGTGCGTCGTCGCAGAGCCTGGACCGGGCGACCGCGCTGGCCGGTGAACCCTTCACGCGTTTCGAAACCCAGGTCGCGGCGCTCCAGGAGCGACTGGCAACGGCCCCCGCCCACGCCGACGCCAGCCGCCCGCTGGTCGAGCGGTTCGAGGAAATCCGCAGTTCGATCAATGATCTTGTGGCATTGCGGGATGCTGTTCGCCGGGCCCGCAGCGCAACCCGGCTGGCCGGCGATCATCTGATGTCCAGCCTGGTCGATGTCGACCTAGCGGTACAATTGCGCCTGCACCGCGTCGATGTTTCGCTGGAAAGCTCCATCCAGGCTGCCAACCAGTCCGTCCTGACCCTCGCCGGTCAGATGAGCCAACGCCCCGACCTCTTCACGCTGCCGGATCCGGACTACGAAGAGAGGGGCAGCGCTTCCAACCCGCTTGACGGACCGTTGGCACGCTGGAATGCCGCCACCCGTACCGCGCTCGAGCCTGTCACCGAATTGGCCGGGACCGTTACAGCCCTGCTCGACTCGATGCAGATCGACACGGCAGCAAGTGACACCTCGCGCTGTGTCGACATGGCTGCCGGCCTGACCAGCGATGTCATTGTCCTGCGCCGTCCTCCGGTCAATATCGACCTTGGCGACAGCACAACCCATCGCCTGACACTCGATGTCGATGGCGGCAATGCCCCCTACACCGCGCAGTGGATCGGGTCGGCGCCGGATGGGCTGACCCTTTCGATCGGCGATTCCGGCGCCGGTGAGTTTCTGGTCGTCGCCAATCCCGGGGAGGCCAAGACCGGGCGCTACCAACTCCTGCTGCGAGACGAGGACCTGCGCCCGCTTCTGGTCACCCTCCGCGTGGTCGGTACCGCTCCGGCCGCAACGCCGGAGACACCCGAGACGGCACCCGAAACACCGGAAGCCACGGCCGAAACACCAGCGGCCACGGCGCTTGTGGAAGATGGGGAGGCGCATGCCGTGTGCCAGGTGAAAGCCGGGCTGACCGCGCCTTATCAGGGGGTCGCAGCGCTGCAGGCGGGCATCTGCCACCACCTCACCACCCTCTCCGATTTCGACAAGGAGGCGGGCTTTGTCTTCATGATCGACGACACCCCTGGTTCTGCCACTGACGATGCGGCCAGAGAGTTGCTCGAGGACCTCACCGTGCCGCTCGAAGAAGACGCCAGTCGTGACAGGCTCTACGGGATCGTGTGCCGGGAGCTGGACCTGGACAGTTGCGCCCCTGCAATTCCGGCCCCGGACTAGCGGCAAAAGTCAGGGATCGCACTGGACGGGACCGGCCCGGGGGCGTCAATTGACCAGCCCACGCCCCTGCCCGGCCGACACGAATGATTCCCCCCATGAGCGAACTGCCCGCCTGCCCGAAATGCGCCTGCCAATGGACTTATGAGGACGGCGCCTTGCTGGTCTGTCCGGAATGCGCGCATGAATGGTCCCCGGACACAGCCGCTTCTGCCGGCGATGGCGAAGCCGGCAAGGTCTGGCGCGACGCCAATGGCGCAGAGCTCGCGGACGGCGACACGGTGACGGTGATCAAGGACCTCAAGATCAAGGGCACCAGCCAGGTCGTGAAAGTCGGCACCAAGGTCAAGAATATCCGCCTCGTCGATGGCGACCATGACATCGACTGCCGTATCGACGGCGTCGGCCAGATGGGCCTGAAGACCGAGTTCGTGAAAAAGGCCTGATCCGGCCGGGACCCGCCTGCCACAGACCGAAGATTACCGGAAATTTAGTTCACCTGCGTCGGCAACGAACTATGTCTGTTCCATCAATCAACGCTGAGGTGGGAGAGACTCATGCACCGCTTACTCGCGGCGACCTTCGCGGCGGCCCTGTCCTTTACAGGTCTGACCAGCGCCCAGGTCCCGAACGTCGATATTCCGTTTGAACAATTCGAGCTGGAAAACGGGCTGACCGTCGTGGTCCACGAGGACCGCAAGGCACCGATCGTGGCCGTCTCGATCTGGTATGGCGTCGGCTCCGGCGCCGAGCCGGAAGGCCGCACCGGCTTTGCCCACCTGTTCGAACACCTGATGTTCAACGGGTCGGAAAATTATAATGACGAGTATTTCGGTCCGTTCGAACAGGTCGGTGCGACCGGCATGAACGGCACCACCTGGTTTGACCGCACCAATTATTTCCAGACCGTGCCGACACCGGCGCTGGAAATGGCGCTGTGGATGGAATCGGACCGGATGACCCACATGCTCGGCGCGATTGACCAGGACCGTCTCGATGAACAACGCGGCGTGGTCCAGAACGAAAAGCGCCAGGGCGACAACCAGCCTTACGGCATGGTCGAGTATTCGCAGCTGCGCGCCCTGTTCCCGGAAGGCCATCCCTACGCCCACTCGACCATCGGTTCGATGGACGATCTGGACGCCGCCTCGCTGGACGATGTGCGTGAGTGGTTCCTGCAGTATTACGGCGCCACCAATGCCGTCCTCGTTCTGGCCGGTGACATCAATGCCGAAGAAGCCCGTCCGCTGGTCGAGCGCTATTTCGGTGACGCCCCGGTCGGCCCGCCGCTGAACCGCATCAATGAGTGGATCCCGGAACGCCGCTACGACACCACCGAAGTGCTCTATGATGACGTGCCGCAATCGCGCATCTACCGCACCTGGGTCGTGCCGGGCCGGATCACCGCCGAGCGCAATGACCTGCAACTCTTCGCCACCGTCCTTGGCGGCGGTCGCACCTCGCGCCTGTACCAGGACTTCGTCTTTGGTCGCCAGGTTGCCACCAGCGCCTTCGCCTATGTCGAAGCCCACCAGCTGGCCAGCCAGTTCCATATCGAAGTGACGCTCAACCCGGGCGAGGACGTGGAAGCGGCCTCGGCCCGGATCGACGAGATCGTCGCCGAACTGCTCGCCGAAGGCCCGACCGAGGACGAGCTGGCCGCCGCCCGCACCCGCATCAATGCCGGTGTCGTGCGCGGTCTCGGGCAAATCGGTGGCTTTGGCGGCAAGGCCGTCACCCTCGCCGAAGGCGCGCTCTATGCCGGTGATCCCGGCTTCTGGCGCACCCAGCTGGAGCGTCTCAACAATGCCGACGCCGACCAGGTCACGGCAACGGCCAATGAATGGCTGACCACCGGCTCGCACGAAATCACCGTGCTGCCGTTTGGCCAGTATGCCAGCGTTGAAACCGATGCCGACCGCTCGGCCCTGCCGGTCGTGGATTCGACCCCGGAACTGGTCTGGCCGTCGGTTGAAACCGCACAGCTCTCCAACGGTGTCGACATTGTCTTCGTGCGCCGTGACGCCGTCCCGGTGGTCGAGATGCAGATGGTCTTTGATGCCGGCTACGCAGCCGACAGTGTCGAAGGCGGTCAGCTCGGTCTCGCCAGCTTCACCATGAACATGCTGGATGAAGGTGCCGGCCGGATGGATGCCACTGACATTGCCGCACGGGCCGAAAGCCTGGGCGCCAATCTCAACACGGGTGCTGGCCTGGACACCTCCTCGGTGACCCTGTCGGCCCTCACTTCGAACCTGCGTCCGTCGGTCGAGCTGATGGCCACGGTCATCACCGATCCCAGCTTCCGGGATGAGGACATCGACCGTGTCCGCGCCCAGACGCTGAACGGCATCCAGCAGGAGATGGCCAATCCGATCGCCATCGCCCTGCGCATGCTGCCGCCGGAAATGTTCGGCGAGGGCCACGCCTATTCGGTGCCCTTCACCGGATCGGGCACGCCGGAAGCTGTCACCGGCTTCAGCCGTGCCGACCTGCTGGCCCACCAGCAAGCCTGGTTGCGTCCGGACAATGCCACCCTGTTCATCGTCGGCGATACGACGCTGGACGAGGTGACGCCGATCCTCGAGCGGGCCTTCCGTGGCTGGCGCGCACCCGACGCGCCGCTGCCGACCAAGAACCTGACCGAGGCCAGCAATGCCGACGAGGCCCGGGTGATCATCATCGATCGTCCGAACTCGCCGCAATCGCTGATCCTGGCCGGCCTGATCGGCCCGTCCGGTTCGGTCGACAATCCGGAAGTCTACTCGGCCATGAATGACGCCATCGGCGGCTCCTTCACGGCTCGGGTCAACATGAACCTGCGTGAGGACAAGGGTTGGTCCTACGGTGCCCGGACCCTGCTCTGGGGTGCCCGCGGCCAGCGGCCCTGGCTGGTCTATGCACCGGTCCAGACCGACCGCACCTCGGACTCGCTCGCCGAACTCCTGCGCGAGTTTGACGAGTTCACCTCGACCAACCCGGCCACCGCCGAGGAGCTACAGCGCTCGGTCAACAACTCGACCCGCTCCCTGCCGGGCCAGTTCGAGACCTCGGCTGCGGTTCGCAACTCGCTGGCCAACAGCGCCAATCTGGGTCGCGACTGGAACTATCCGGCCACGATCACCGAGCGCTACCACGCGCTCGATCTGGAAACGGTCCGCGCCGCAGCCCAGGAAGTCGTGCACCCGGAACAGCTGGTCTGGCTGATCATCGGCGACGCCGCCGAGATTGAAGCCGGCATCCGTGAGCTCGATATGGGTGAAGTGGAAGTGCGCCGCCTGGAGCAATAAGCTCCGACAGGCAGCGACACAGCGCTGAAACAAAAGCGGGCGCCGGAGGAAACTCCGGCGCCCGTTCTTTTTGCCTGGCATCCATCTGCCTTGGCGCGACTGCGCCAGGCATCGGAGCCTCAGCCGCGGATAACATGCCGGGTCAGCCGCCCGGCGTGGACCTGAGTGCGGAACCGAGCTTCATGCAGTGTCGTGCCATAGGCCAGACCGGCATCGACATCCCAGCATCCGGCCGAAACCGTGAACCGGTAGGACCGGCCCGGCGGAATGGTCACGCCATTGGGCAAACGGTTGAGTCCATAGCTCATTGCCGAGCAGTCCGAGATCAGGACGGCCGTCAGCGTATGCCGCGAGCCATTGGCGATCTCGATTGCCCCTGTCGGTTCACCGGGCCGGACAAGCGGCCCGCCTGTCACTGCACTGCAGGCCGCAACCAGCCCCACACATGCCATCAACGCCCATATTCGCAAAATACGCATCGCCCTCTCCCCTTTCTCGATACGGTGGCAAATATCAACCAATCAGCGAGACGAGGTAAAGACCCTAGTTGGAAAAGGGCGAACGGTTTTCTAGAACGCCCCGCGTGCCTGGGCCACGCCGCCATCGACCACCACGGTCGAGCCGACCACATAGTCCCCCGCCCGCGAGGCCAGGAAGATCGCCGCACCGGCCATGTCCGACGGTTCACCGACCCGGCCGGAGGGAACGCCTTGTGACACCATGTCGGCATGATCGCGGGCGACCTTGTTCATGCTGGACGCGAAGGCCCCCGGCGCGATCGCTGTGACATTGATATTCTCCTTGGCCATTTCCAGGCCCAGGCGCTTGGTCAGATGGATGATTCCCGACTTGGAGGCGGCATAGGAGTAAGTCTCCATCATGTTGACCGACAACCCGTCGATCGAGGCGATATTGATCACCTTGGCCGGCTGTTGCGGCGAAGCGGCTGCCTTGAGAGCGCCGTGCAGGGCCTGGATCAGGAAGAAAGGCGTCTTGACATTGAGGTCCATGACCTTGTCCCAGCCGCTCTCGGGAAACTCGTCCAGCGGCGCACCCCAGGCTGCGCCGGCATTGTTGACCAGAATGTCGAGCTTGCTCTCATGTGTCAGGAATTTGGCCGCCAGCGCCTTGGCCCCGTCGGCTCCCGAAGCGTCCCCCGGCAGGGCGATACAGGTGCCGAATTCCGACAGACGCTCGGCCGTGGCCAGGCATTCCGGCGCCTTGCGCGCGGTGATGTAGACCTTGGCCCCGGCCCGCACATAGCCCTCGGCAATCATCTCGCCAATGCCGCGCGAGCCACCGGTGATCAGGGCCACACGGCCCTCAAGGGAAAACAGATTATCAAACATGGTACGGACCTCCCGCTTGGGTTTGTGTTTTGTTACAGGATGCGTAGCGGGCGGGAGCGGCGCTGTCGAGGGTTGGGTACGGAATGAACGGCATTCACCGGTGAAGGGAGTCTCATCGCTGGCCGGAGGGGCCGGTCGGTCCCGGCTTTGCGCACCGCTTTCGTGGGGCTGCGGCCAGGAAAAACATCCCTGAACTCAGACCTTATCCCCGCTGCGCGCCCCTTTCCTTCTCCCTTGGGAGAAGGTGGCCGGAGGCCGGATGAGGGGGATTCCTGTCGCACTCACCGGGATTTACCCCTCACCCTGACCCTCTCCCGAGGGAGAGGGAAAGGGCGCTCTATCAAAAAAATCGGCCAAACTTATCCCCACCCCTTATGCGCCGACACATAATGCCTTCGGTTTTCGGGATGGGAGGCACGGGCCCTGTCACTTGTGCCCGGAAACTTGCGGAGCCTGTCCGCGTGTCGGGGATGACATCCCGATACTCCGGCAGGGCGTGCGATCAGGTCCAGGGGCACTAAACGACCGACCCTCAGTACCTGGCGCATTGGAATCGGGGGCGAGAGCGTCCGGGAAATCTCCGTGAGCGGGATGCTTGTCGAAGCCTACCGTTATTAAAACAGCGCTTTATCGGCTCCGGCCGACATCCCGCTCCCTCCCATCTCTCCGGCGCGAAAGCGTGCGGACCCCTCACCCTGTTTGAAACCCTGCCAGAAATTGGAGACTGCCATGTCCCGCACCCGTTCGATCGATCCGCAAACGCCGATCACCCCGAAAAACCCCGATCTCACCACCACGCAAGGCGCGCTGATCGGCGATTGCGTGCATTATGAATGCCTGGCCCTGAAGGCCATCCACGACGCCATGAACCAGCAACTCGACAAGGGCGACAGCAAGGCCGCCATCGCCACGGCCGAAATTCTGCTGGACCGGCTCAAGGCCAGCTGGCTGGGCAAAGCGGTGGATGAGATGAACGCGTATTTCCGCGCCGATGATGACAGTGTCCGCCTCGACATGGTGCAGACCCTGCGCGACATCGCCCGCATGCTCGACGGCGAGTTCGGCGAAGGCATGGAGCCCAACGCCTTGGCCCGCGATCCCGACGAATATCACAAGCTGCTCAAGCAGGCGAAGAAACAGGCCGAGTCCGGCAAGCGGAAGCTTTATGTGGGGACGTGAGGGAGGAGCTCGGGAGTCGGCCGTGCGCCAAATTTGTCATCCCTGCCACCCGCCTATGCGGGCGCAGGTTCCCGCCCCGCGTAGGCGGGGCGAAAGTCAGGGACCCATGTGGCAACAAAGAGTTAGGTCCCGTCCTGCGTCCGGCCTCCGCCGGACATCCGACGGGGATGACAAGGTGTTTGATGCCTACTCCTTGGCGCGCGACGCTTTCTTGCGCTCGTGCTCTTTCAGGAAGGTCTTGCGGATGCGGATGGTCTGGGGGGTCACTTCGACGAGTTCGTCGTCATTGATGAATTCCAGCGCGTATTCCAGGGTCAGCTTGATCGGGGTGGTCAGGACGATGTTCTCGTCCGTGCCCGAGGCCCGCATGTTTGTCAGCTTCTTGCCCTTGGTCGGATTGACGATCATGTCGTCATCGCGGGAATTGACGCCGATGATCATGCCTTCATAGACCTCGACAGCGTGTCCGACGAAGAGCTTGCCGCGCTCCTGCAGGTTGAACAGGGCAAAGCCCAGCACCTTGCCGTCGATCATCGAGACCATGGCGCCGTGGTGACGCTGGCCGATCTCGCCGCCGGTCTTCGGGGCATAGTGATCGAAGGTGTGGAACATCAGGCCGGTGCCTGAGGTCAGGGTCAGGAATTCGGAGCGGAAACCGATCAGGCCGCGGGTCGGGATGACATAGTCGATGCGGACCCGGCCATGCCCGTCCGGCACCATGTTCTTCATCTCGGCCTTGCGCTGGCCGAGCTTTTCCATGACGCCGCCCTGATGGTCTTCCTCAAGGTCGACGGTCAGGCTCTCATAGGGCTCGCACTGTTCGCCATCGATCTCCTTGATGACCACGCGCGGACGGCCGACGGCCAGCTCGAAGCCTTCGCGGCGCATGGTCTCGATCAGGATGGAGAGGTGAAGCTCGCCGCGTCCGGAGACGGTGAACTTGTCCGGATTGTCCTGCTGCTCGACCTTCAGCGCCACATTGTGGATCAGCTCGCGCTCGAGGCGTTCTTTCAAATTGCGCGAGGTCACGAACTTGCCTTCGCGGCCGGCAAACGGGCTGTCATTGACCTGGAAGGTCATCGACAGGGTCGGCTCGTCGACGGACAGCAGCGGCAGCGCCTCGACATTGTCGGGGTCACACAGCGTGTCGGAGATTTTCAGATTGTCGATGCCGGTGAAGGTGATGATATCGCCGGCCTGGGCGCTTTCCAGCTCGACCCGCTCGAGGCCGTGAAAGCCGAAGATCTGCTGGACCTTGCCCTTGACCTGACGGCCATCGGCCTTGGCCACGGTGACAGGCTGGTTGCGGGCCAGGCGTCCACGGGCGACGCGGCCAATGCCGATCACGCCGGTGAAGGAGGAATAATCCAGCGCCGAGACCTGCAGCTGCAGCGGGCCGTCGAGATCGACGTCAGGGCGCGGCGTGTGGGCGGTGATCATCTCGAACAGCGGATTCATGTCGGTGCCGATCACGCCGGCCTCATTGGCGGCCCAGCCCTGAAGGGCAGAGGCGTAGACGACCGGGAAGTCGAGCTGTTCCTCATTGGCGCCGAGACGGTCAAACAGGTCGAAGGTCTGGTCGACCACCCAGTCGGGGCGGGCGGAAGGACGGTCGGCCTTGTTGATCACCACGATCGGCTTGAGGCCGCGGGCCAGCGCCTTCTTGGTCACAAACGAGGTCTGCGGCATCGGGCCGTCGACCGCATCAACGAGAAGGAGAACACCATCGACCATCGACAGGACGCGCTCGACCTCGCCGCCGAAATCGGCGTGGCCGGGGGTGTCGACGATGTTGATGTTCCAGTCATTCCAGGTGACGGCGGTGTTCTTGGCCAGGATGGTGATCCCGCGCTCTTTTTCCAGATCGTTGGAATCCATCATCCGCTCGGACACATTGGCCCGCTCGCCCAGCGTTCCGGACTGTTGCAGCAGCTGGTCGACCAGCGTGGTCTTGCCGTGGTCAACGTGCGCCACGATGGCGATATTGCGCAGCTTGTCGAGGGACGCGCTCATGATGTCATTCCTGTCGTGAAAAGGCGCGCCCTCATACGCTGCGAGGGCGTGGCTGGCCAGTGCTTATTCCGTGCGATGGCCGTGAAAGTCGAAGATGGCCGCCCGGCCCGGTCAGGAACCGGTTGGCGGTTCCGGGTCTTGCGGGGGCGGTTGCCGGGTCGGGCCGGTCGGCCCGTAGGTCGAGACCGGGACGTAGTGGCGGGCCGATGGCTTCGGCGTCGATGGCTCGAAGAGGTTCCGCATCAGGTCGGTACGCCGCAGCAGACCGCGTATTCCCGTGATCACCAGCGAGATCACAAAGATGAAATATCCCAGGCGCCAGCCCCAGCGATTGGCCGTTTCCTTGACCCCGGCCAGATGGCTGACCGAGACGAAATACCATTCCGGGCCGGCAATCCGGCTGAACGCAACCAGGAACTCGCTCCGGGGCGTTCCGACCACGCCGCGTGGTCGCGGATCGTCGCGCAGCAGGGCCATGATCTCAACCGGGTCGATACCGATCGCGCGAGCCTGCTGCAGGGTCTGGCCGCGGGCGATCACAGCGCCGTCGCGGTCGAATACAAGATTGACACCGCCCGCCGGCGGCGCCTCGAGCGACGACGCCAGATGCTCGGTCATGTCGATCGAGGTGCCGAATGCCCCCATCAGTTCGCCATCGACCCGGATCGGTTTGCGACACGCCGTGGCCGAACGCTCACCTCCATCCGAGTAGACGAAACGGGACAGGCGGGTGCACTGCATCGCGCTTTCGGGATTTGTGTCCTGGCTGAACAGACGCGGATCCTCATCGGCCTGAAGGTTGAAATCAGCCGGCGCCTCATATCGGTAGAATGCGAGCCGGTCCTCGCGGTCGGGCGCAAAAATCACGACGCGGCGGTCAGGCGTGAAATAGTAGAGGCTGGAGAACTCGCCCAGATGGGCTTCGCCGAATGCCCGGACCACATGGAAGCCGGCCATGTAGCGTCGCTGCTCCTCGGGGGTCATGGACATCCCGTCGCCCAGGAAGGCGCCGATCCCGAACACATAGTCGGCTCCGGGCAGGACACGGCCGTCGAAGAGATCGGGGTGCGACCGCCGGGTGCCGTCACCGAAATCGGGGAACAGGGCGTTGAATTCGTCGAGGATGTCGTCCGCCTCGATCAGGCTGTGACGACGCAGGAAAGCGGCTTCGGCGGCCTCGGCCAGGACACGGGCTTCGTCAAACAGCGTCTGCTCGCGGTCCGCCCTCACCCGGATATAGGATTGCAGCATCTCGGCCCGTGCCGCCGACAGCGAGGTCATCAGGACGTTATGCGCAGCCAGCCCCGAGATCGCGGCGAAGGTCGCCGACAGGAGGACATGAACGAGAATGATGACTGCCAGACGCACGTCAGGGACCTTTTTCTTCCACCGCCCCCTATACACCGTCAAAAACTAATATCCGGTGATATTTGATGAACGGCCATCAGCCCTGCCGTTCCGCCTCGGGCAGCGAATTGGCCAGACGTCGCACAAGCGAACAGAAAGCCGCCTGCTCACCTGAATCCATCATCCGGTTTCCCGACAGCGGCACGGCCTCCACCGACTGGCGCAGGCGTGCATACACGCCCTTGCCCTTTCCGGTCAGGTACAGATGGCTGACACGGCCATCCGCCTGGGACGCCCGCCGCACGACCAGACCGGCCTCCAGCAGCGCCTTGGTTGCGCGGGACACGATGCCCTTGTCCATCGGCGTCACGGTAACGACCTCGACCGCTGTCCGTCCGGGCGCTTCGGCAATCGCCGCCAGCACCCGCCATTGCGACAGGTTCAGGCCTGCCTCGCGCTTGACGATGGCCGAGGTCAGACGGGCGACCCGATCGGCGAGGACGGTGACCTGGTAGGGCCAGTATTCATTGAGCCGGATAACATCCGGCACTCCGTCACCCGCCGGATCGAGGGTCGGCCCGGCGGCCGCTTCAGCCACAGACATCGGATCCCCGGCCGGGAAATTGTCCGGCAAGGAGCCTTCGGCCTCGGGTTGACGTCGGGATTGGGTTTCGGTCGTGCTCATGCGGCCTTAATAGTTGCAATCACAACTTGACGCAATAGCAACAAACGAGCTAGTCAACGCCCCAATCGACAACGGCACGCCGCCGCTGCGACGCCGGATGCGTCACGCTGGCGTACCCCCACCCTTGCTGGAGACACGACATGGCCGACCTGTTTGAAAACCCGATGGGACTTTGCGGTTTCGAGTTTGTTGAGTTCACCGCGCCGGAACGGGGCGTGATCGAGCCGGTGTTCCAGGCGATGGGCTTTTCCCACATTGCCAATCACCGCTCCAAGGATGTTGAGCTGTGGCGCCAGGGCGGGATCAACTTCCTGATCAATTACGAGCCCGACACCCAAGCCTCCTTCTTCGCCAAGGAACATGGCCCGTCGGCCTGCGGCATGGGTTTCCGCGTCAAGGACGCGGCACTGGCCTACGACGAATGCCTCGAGCGCGGCGCCGAACCGGTCATGACCGAGCCGGGCATTTCCGAACTCGTCATCCCGGCGGTCAAGGGTATTGGTGGCGCATCGGTCTACCTGATCGACCGCTTCGAGGACGGCAAGTCGATCTATGACATCGATTTCGTCTATCTCGACGGCGTCGACATCCACCCCGAAGGCTGTGGCTTCAACGTGATCGATCACCTGACCCACAATGTCTACAAGGGCCGGATGGACTATTGGGCCAAGTATTACGAGGACCTCTTCAATTTCCGCGAGATCCGCTATTTCGACATCAAGGGCGAATATACCGGCCTGGTCTCGCGCGCCATGACGGCGCCGGACGGCCTGATCCGCATCCCGCTGAACGAAGAGAAATCCGAAGCGGTCGGCCAGATCGAGGAATATCTGCGCGAGTACAAGGGTGAAGGCATCCAGCACATCGCCTTCTCCTGCGACAATCTGATTGAATGCTGGGACCGCCTGAAAAAGGCCGGAACCGAATTCATGACCGCACCGCCGGCCACCTATTACGACATGCTGGAAGACCGCCTGCCGGGCCATGGCGAGCCAACCGAAGAGTTCAAAAAGCGCGGCATCCTGCTCGACGGCACCACCGAAGGCGGCCAGCCGCGTCTGCTGCTGCAGATATTCTCGGGCAAGGCGATCGGTCCGATCTTCTTCGAATTCATCCAGCGCAAGGAAGATGAGGGCTTCGGCGAGGGCAATTTCAAGGCCCTGTTCGAGTCGATCGAGCGCGACCAGATCGAACGCGGCGTCATCAACGCAGCCGAGTAGGAGGACATCATGTCCGTCAACATCAAGCGCATCCACCACGTCGCCTATCGCTGCAAGGACGCGAAAGAGACGGTCGAGTTCTACCAGCGTGTCATGGGCATGGATTTCAAGCTCGCCATTGCCGAGAATGAAGTCCCCTCGACCAAGGCGCCCGACCCCTACATGCACGTCTTCCTCGACGCCGGCATGGGCAATGTCCTGGCCTTTTTCGAACTGCCCAACTCGCCGGAAATGGGCCGCGACGGCAATACACCGGAATGGGTCCAGCACATCGCTTTCGAAGTCGAGGACATGGACGCACTTTTGGCCTCCAAGGCCCATATCGAGGCGCAAGGCCTGGATGTGCTCGGCCCGGTCAATCACGGCATCTTCAAGTCGATCTACTTCTTCGACCCGAATGGCCACCGTCTGGAACTCGCCGCCAACACCGGCACCGACGAGCAGATGGCTGAACTGAAACGCGTCGCCCCGGCGATGATCGAGGAATGGAGCCAAACCAAGCGCGCGCCCAAGCACGCAGCCTGGCTCCACGAGCAGGACTAGCATCCCCCAAACCCGCTGGACCTGTCATGACCTCTCGCCCCGTCTGCCCGGACGGGGCGTTTTCTTTGCCCGATGCCCCGGCTCGACCGGGTCCCGCGTCAGCTTGCCTATTCTGCCAATATGGTCAGGATGCGACGCAAGCGCCGGGGGAAATCGGAACAGATGTTGGGATTGATTGCCGAATTGCGCCGCCGCAGCGTGTTTCGCGTCGCCGCCGCCTATCTGGTGGTCGCCTGGCTGATCATGCAGGTCGTCGCCACCATCGGCACCGCCGCCGGCCTGCCCGACTGGGCCGACAGTCTGGCGCTGGTCATTCTTGTCGCCGGTTTTCCGGTCGTGGCCTTCATCGCCTGGGCGTTCGAGCTGACGCCCGACGGCATGAAGAAGACCGGGGCCGTTGACGACCCGGGCGGGTTCAAGCCGCTCGGTCCCGGTGATTATGTGCTGATCGCCGCAGTCCTGGTCGTCCTGGGCATTGGTGGCGCGCAACTGCTCACCGCTCCTGGCGGGGCGGCGAATAATGCCGGGCCGGAGATGGCGATCGCCGCACCCCTGCCGGACACGCCAGAAGTCTCCGATTCCTCGATCGCGGTCCTGCCTTTCGCCGATCTCTCCCCGGACGGCGACCAGCAATATTTCTCCGACGGGATTGCCGAGGAAATCCTCAATGTCCTGGTGCGCATTGACGGGCTGGATGTCGCCTCGCGCACCTCGGCCTTCCAGTATCGCGGCGAGACCTATTCCATCCCGCAAATTGCTGAAGGTCTGGGGGTCCGCCATGTCCTGGAAGGATCCGTCCGCCGCGATGGCGAGACGGTGCGCATAACCGCCCAGCTGATCGATGCGCCTGACGACCGGCATTTGTGGTCGCAGACCTATGACCGTCCGCTCACCGCCGGCGCGATCTTCGCAGTACAGGATGAAATCGCGACGGCCATCGTTGCGGCGCTGCGCGAATTCCTGGATGAGACCGCCCCTGCGCCGGTCGTCACGGTTGCGGCTGTTACCGATGATGTCGACGCCTATTCCCTCTATCTGGAGGCGCGGGCCCTCTATCTGGGCCGACGCGAGCTCGACCGGGCCATGGAATTGCTGGACCAGGCGATTGCCCGGGATCCGGACTTTGCTCAGGCCCATGCCGTTCGCGCCGCGGCAACGCTCTTGCTCGACGAGTTCATGGAAACCGACCACACTTGGGAGGCCCTGAACGATGAAGCAGGCCGGTTCGCGCGAAACGCGCTCGCCATCGACCCGAACAACGCGACCGCCCTCGCCGTGCTCGCCAATTCCCAGGCGATGGAATCCCGGCGCTTGGGGTCACGGGCGGATTACGCTGGCATCATCGCCCAGTATGACCGCGCGCTCGAAATCGACCCTCATGACGGATCGGCGCGCAATTGGCGTGGGTTGGTCTATATGGACATCGGCTATCTGGACCGGGCGCTGGCCGATTTTCAGACCTGCCAGTTGCACGAACCCCGTTATTCGCCGTGCGTCGAAAACGGCTATGAGACGCTTTATGCAATGGGACGAACCGATGAGGCGTTCGCGGCATTCAGGCAGACCCTGTCAGCCGGTCTCGCCACAGGCGAATGGCTGAATTTCGGAATGCTGGCCCGCTTCGGGGAAGAGATCACCTTCACCAATGGCCTCAACATGTCGTCCGTCCTGCCGCGCTATTCGCGCGCCGGCGAAATCTACCAAGCCTACCTCAATCTGGACGAAGACCATTCCGCACTGGGTGCCGACGCCTGGCGCCATGCCGCCAGCATTGGCAATGAGGCGACCCTGAGCGTCGAACAATTACTGCTGCCTCTCGATCCGACAGGCAGCGATGCCATTCCCTTCATCTATTGGTACCCGGAATTGCGCGCGTGGCGACAGTCCGACACCTTCCGGAACAGAATTCGCCAGTCGGGCCTTCTCGACTTCTGGCGCGCGCACGGCTTCCCGCCGCAATGCCGGCCGGTCGGCACCGACGACTTCGCCTGTGACTGAGCCGAACCGCATACGCGGCGTCTGGCGCCCCATCCTCCTCTATGCCGTCGCGCTGGCACTCGCTGTCTTCGTGCTGGAATGGCTGCAATATCGTTTCTGGACCCGGGCCATCGGCATCGAGCTGCTGGTTGGTCTGGTTGGTCTGGGCTGCGTCGGCTTGGGTGTCTGGGTCGGGATGCGGCTCACGCGCCAGGCGCCGCCCGCGCCCTTCGTGCGCAATGAGGCGGCGCTGAAGTCCCTTGCCATCACGCCGCGCGAGCTGGACGTGCTGGAGGCGCTCGTCAGCGGTGATGGCAACAAGGAACTCGCCCGCACGCTCGGCGTCTCGCCCAACACGGTGAAGACCCATATCGCCCGCCTGTTCGACAAGCTCGACGTCACCAGCCGCATCCAGGCGATCGAGACTGCCCGCGACCTGCGCCTGATCCCGGCGGCGGGCGATGCCACCGCCCCCCAGACCCGGTCAAACGGGTGATTTCGTCACAATCACCCATCGGGGTGACGACGCGCGGCGCGGGACCGGCAGGCTGGACCGGTCCATCAAACACGGAGGCGCCCGACCGGGCGATATCGACATCATGACCCGCATCATTCTCGTTTTCGGCTGCATCGCCGGCAGCCTTGTCGCCCTGTTCCTGATCCTCGGCATGACATTGCTGGCCGGGTCTGACGGCGTTGGCTCGGAAGCCATCGGCTATCTGGGCATGTTGCTGTCGCTGTCCATCATCTTCATCGCCATCAAGCGCCATCGCGACATCAATCTGGGCGGCGTGATCCGCTTCTGGCCGGCCCTGGCCCTGGGCCTCGGCGTTGCCGCCCTGGCCGGTGTTTTCTACGTCGTCGCCTGGGAGATCTATTTCAACGCCACCGACCGCGCCTTCATGGAGGCTTATCTCAACGGCCAGCTCGCCGCCCGCGAAGCCGCCGGCGCAACCGCTGCGGAACTGGCTGCCGTCCGCGACGAGATGACCGCCATGATGGAGCTGTACGGCAATTGGTGGTTCCGCCTGCCGATGACCTTCATCGAGATCTTCCCGATCGGCGTGCTGGTCAGCCTGATCTCCGCGGCCCTGTTGCGCAACCGCAAACTCCTGCCGCACCGCGCCTGACCCGGCCTCTCGCGAGCGCAAACCGGGCGTCCGTCAGCCCTGACGGGCGCCCGCCCTGCAATCCGGGACGGCAAGTATCGTGGTCCCGCTTTTGTAATCAGGGGTTTTGGTGCAGTGTGCGGCTCAATCCAGGGGGGATTGCGCCATCATGATCAACAGCTTGCCCAGTGCATTGGATATCGCGAAAGCGATGGGCGACGCATGAACCAATTCCTCACAGAACTTCGCCGTCGCAATGTCTTCCGCGTCGCCGCTGCCTATCTGGTGGTCGGTTGGTTGTTGATGCAGGTGACCACCCTGATCGAAACGCCGCTGGGTCTGCCCGGCTGGACCGATACGCTGGTCATCGTCCTTCTGGGCCTGGGCTTCCCCGTCGCCGTGCTGCTCGCCTGGGCCTTCGAGATGACACCCGAGGGCATGAGGCCGACCGCCGCCGTGCCGGAGGGCGAAAGTATTGCGCCGCAGACCGGTCGGCGGATTGATTTCGCCATAATGGGCGGGCTGGCACTGGTCGCCGCGCTGGTCATCGGATCGCAATTCATGCCGTCCCGACAGGCCCCGACAGCCGCCACAACGGCGACCGTGCCGCTCGACGCCCGCTCGGTCGCGGTCATCCCCTTTGCCGCCTGGTCGACGTCCGAGGAAGACCGCTTCTTCGCCGACGGGCTGACCGAGGAAATCCTCAATTCTCTGGCCGCACTGCCCGACCTGCTGGTGACGTCGCGCACGTCGGCCTTCCAGTTCCGCGGCGATAACCTGCCCTCGATCGGCGAGATCGCGGCCCAACTTGGTGTCGCCCATGTCGTCGAAGGATCCGTCCGGCGCTCGGGCAACCAGGTACGCGTGACCGTACAACTGATCCGCGCCTCGGATGATGCCCATCTATGGTCGGGCACCTATGACCGCGTGCTGGACGATGTGTTCGGCATCCAGGAAGACATCGCCGAGAATATCGCCGCCCTGATGGGCGTGGCGCTGGACGACCGCTTGCGCGAGCGGTTGCGGCAGTCCGGCAGTCGCAATGTCGAGGCCTTCATCGCCTATCAGCGCGGCTATGAAATCATGGCCCGACATCACTTTACAGACTCCTCCCGCATGATCGAGGCGGAACCCTATTTCGAGCAGGCCACCGAGCTCGACCCGACCCTGTCCCAGGCCTATCTGCTCCAAGCTGACTACTACGCCCACACGATGGTCGACCTGTTGGTCGACCCCGGCATCTTCCAAGAAGCGGAGTATGCCGAGCTCGCTGCCGAGGCTGAACGCCTGATCGCGGCAGCGAACGCCAATGCCGACGATCCGGATCGTTTGTTGCTGGCTCGCGGCGAGCAGATTTTCTTCTCCGACGACTGGACAGACGCGGCGGCGGTCACCGACCAGATTTTCGATCAGGAACGCTGCCTGGACAGCAACTGGGCAACCAATCTGGCCTTTCTGGCCAGCCGGTTCGACGACTTTATCGACAATGACCTCCGGCTTCTGAGGTGCGATCCGCTGGCTCACCAGACCCGGCTGCTGACAGCGACCATCATGATGCACGCCGGACGCGCGGAGGAAGCCGTGGCGCATGTCGAGCTGCTGGAAGCCAACAATTATGTGGACCCCTTCCTTCGACCCAACCTGAATCTGGCTCTCGGTCGCCGCACCAGCGAGGCTGATCTTGCTGCCTGGCGTGAAGACGATCCGGTCAACGCCCGCCTCTTCGAGATTTCCCAGGCGTCCTATTTCGGTGACCGCGAAACCGCCAACCGGCTCGCCGCGGAAACCTTGGCCAATCCCGATCTGCCGCTTCGCACCCGCCTCATAGTCAATGCGCTGATCGGCAACCGGGAGGGCGCCAACGCCGCGGCGGCACTGATCGACGCCCGGCCCACCCGCGGTCTGCCGCTGATGATGGCCGTCGTGAGCTGCAAGTGCGGGGCCCCGTTCGATATCGAAGCCACGCCGAATTTTCAGGCCCAGATGGAGGCGGCCGGCTTCCCCTGGCCACCGCTCTACGGTCTCGAATTCGCGCTGAAGGATGGGTGAGACAATGACAACCAGACCGACCGCCGACCCTGACCAGCCCTTCCACGCCTCGCTGGACCTGTCCAACGCCTTCGCCGCGCAGATCCGGACCGGTGGCGCCGATGTGCTGGCCCGGCTCGTGCCCGAGCTGGCGCCCTATCATGCAACCCTGCGCCTGACCGGCACCCGGCTGGAGCTGACGGGTGATGAAGCGGCGGTCCTGATGCTGCAGGAATTCGTCCAGACGGCCGCCGAAGCCAGTCAGGACGGCGCCTCGCCGGACCATATCTGGGCAGCCGACGCCATTGCAGCCAGCCTGCGGCAAGCCCTGGAACGCGGACTGGCCTTCCGTGTGCCCGGTCTGCGCAATGCCGTGCGCCCCAAGACCGTCATGCAGCACGCCTTCATGAGTGCTCTTTTGGCCAAGGCGCCGCCGGTCATCATCGGCGCCGGCCCGACCGGGACCGGCAAGACCCATCTGGCGCTCGCCGCCGGCCTGAACCTGCTGGAGGACGGCAAGTACCGTCATCTCGTCATCGCCCGCCCGCATGTCTTCGAGCGCGGTGAGGTGGTCACGGCGCAGACACGGACTGATACCGCTTATGATGGCCAGTTCGCCGCCATCGAGGACGAGCTGACCGACCTGGTCGGCCCGGAAGAGCTGCAACGGCTGAAAGAGGCCCGCCGTCTCGAAATCCTGCCTGTCGGGCGGATGCGCGGCCGGACTTTCCAGAATGCCTATGTCATTGTCGATGAAGCGCAGAACATGAATATTCAAAGGACCCGGATGGCGGTCACCCGCCTCGGTCAGAATTCGCGCATCGTGCTGACCGGTGATCCGAGCCATGTCGAGCTGAAGGATGAAGGCCCGTCCGGTCTCGCCCACCTGATCGACCTGGTCGAAGGGTCCGATATTGCCCGCGTCTTCCATTTCAGCGCTGCCCAGATCGTTCGCGATCCGGTCGTCGCAACGCTGGAAGCGCTCTACGCGCAAGACAATACCTCCGGCCCGGCCTGAGCGGGACGCAATCGGTCCGGTTTCCCCTTTAGCCAATCCGAAAATCAGGCTTGGATACCGCTCAACCGGCTGGGGAGGCGGTGACAATGTCTGATTTCGAACTGGCGCTGCTGTTCTCGGAATATCTCAACACCGCCAATTTCATCTTTTCCAATTTCATGGCGCTGGTCTTCGCCATGCTGACGGCGTCCTTCTTCCTCGCCCACCGAATGGAGCGCTGGGTCGCGGCCCTTTTTCTCCTGCTCTACACGATCGGAGCGGTGATGACGGGATCCGGCGTCCTCTTTGCCTTTTCCGACTTTGCTGCCCTGGGCGTGCATATCCACCAAACCGCCAGCCAGTCCGCCGACCTCGCCTGGCTTGGCCCGGCCGGGCCGGGCGGTGCGGGCATGGGGAATATGCCGGTCATGATCTCCGCCCTTCTGGTCGTCACCTATATCGGCTCGCTCGGCTTTTTCTTCGTCGTCCGCGCCAAGCGCATTCATCGACCGGAGCCGGATGGTGAGGCCGACACATGATCCTCGCCCGTATCACCAAGGCCCTGCGTGACCAGAACTGGCTCGCCGTCGCGCTGGAATTCATCATCGTCATCGCCGGTGTGGTGGTCGGTTTCCAGGTCTCGGCCTGGAATGAGGCGCGTCAGGAACGGGGGCTGGAACAGGCTTATCTGGAACGGCTCTTCAGTGAGTTCGAGGTTATCAGCGACGAGCTGGACGATGCCAACGGCGATCTTGATGATGCGCGCGAGCAGGCGGAACGCTTTCTGGCCGCCTTCGATGCCGGCGACCGCGAAACGATGGCGCGCGATACGTTCGCGCTTCTGGCCATCACGCGTGTTTCGGAAGTCCAGATCCAGTCGGCGGCGCTGCACGAGCTGATCTCCAGCGGCCGGCTCGGCCTCATCCGCAATGAGGCTCTGCGCGCAGAACTCGCCAACCTGCCGCTGGTCGAGGCCGATGCCCACGGCGTCATCGACCAGATCAAGGACCAGCAGGTCGGTATCGTTGCCACACTGCGTCCCCATCTTCGCGTCACGATGGATGGTCTGGGCGTGGACTCGGTCAACCTGGCTGACAGTTTCACCCCGGACGATATCGAGCTGGCCAACAATCTGGCCTTTGCAATCTATCTGAACCGCTCGGCCGCCCTATTTCTGCGCGTGCTGAAGAACGAGGTCGACCAGCTTCGCACCTCACTGGCGGAAGAATTGGGCCAGCCCTCGCCCGTGCCCGCCCCGGAGGCGACGCCTTGATCCTCTCCTCCATCACCCAGGCGCTGCGGACCCAGAACTGGTTCGCCGTCATCGTCGAGTTCATCATCGTTCTGGCCGGCGTGGTGATCGGCTTCCAGATTTCCGCCTGGAACGAGACCCGGATCGAACATCAGCGCGAAGCCCTGATCCTGGAGCGCCTGCACACCGACTTCACCGAGATCGAAACGCGCACCGCCACCGTCATCGAACAGCTGGATGCCCGGATCGAGGCCGCCCAAGCCTTCGAGGCCTTACTGCGCCGGGACCAGAGCGAGGTCAGCGATCTTGAATTCTTCGCCGACTTGCAAAACGCCATCGGCACGCCGGTCCCCAATGGCCGCTCGGCGACCTATGCCGAACTGGTCGCCTCCGGCGAGATGCGCCTGATCCGGTCTGAAGCCCTGCGTGAAGCCCTGGTCGAGTTTGACGAGCAGGTGCGTCGCCAGGAGCTGGCCTATGCCTCGCTGGCGCGGCTGATCACCGACAATGCCGGCATCCTGCTGGACGTGCAGACCTACACCTCCGATGACCCCGACAGCTTGCCGCCGCACCTCTATGCGGCGCTCGCGGAAATCCGCCAATCGGCCGAAGTCTATACCGCCGCCCGCCTCACCACCCGCGCGAATTTCGTCAATCGCGTCTGGCATGAGGGCACGCTGGAACGGGCGCAGGCCGTGCTGGCGGCGATGGAAACCGACGAAGCCCCGGAGGCAAACGCGCCATGATCCTCTCCCGCATCGCCCGCGCCCTGAAGGACCAGAACTGGCTCGCCGTGGGTATCGAATTCGTGATTGTCATCATGGGCGTTGTCATCGGCTTCCAGGTCACGGTCTGGAATTCGGACCGCGCCGAGCAGGACGTGATCACGCGGCAATTGCATGAGGTTCGCGATGATATCCGGGCCGACATCACGGCCATTGAACTGACCCGGGATGCCAGCCTCTGGCGTCTCGCCGCGGCGGAATACCTGCTAACCGAGGCCAATGACGGGGCCGGATTGCGATCGATGTCGACGGCGCCTGGCGGCGCGATTGACGCGACGCTCCTGCCCATCGTGACCGAGGTCGACCTGCCGATGCTTCTGGCGCGGGTCAATCTGATCCGCGGCGTCACCGGGCGACGTACGGGATATCAAAGCCTGGTCAATGGCGGCAGCCTGCGCCTGATCGGGGCCGGCGAGCTGCGCTCTTCCATCCAGCGCTATTATGCCGGTTATGACGATTTCCAGAGGAATCTGGACACCTTCCGGGACATTCGCAGCGCGGCCCTGCCAGTACTGTTCGAGCACGGGTTTTCGTTATTCTCCGACCATGACGTCGACACCGTGCTCGACGCCGCCCGCAACGATCCTGCCATCCTCGCCTATCTGCGAACCAGTCGGGAAACCGGGCAGTTCCAGACCTCCAGCATTCTGGCCCGGGAGGACGAGGCCCGCGCCCTGCTTGCCCTTATCAATGCGGAGCTGGGCGAATGATCCTGGCCCGTATCACCCGCGCCCTGAAAGACCAGAACTGGCTGGCCGTCGGCATCGAATTCGTGATCGTGGTGGCCGGTGTGCTGCTGGCCTTCCAGATCAGCCAGTTCGCGCAGACCCGGTCCGAGCGGGTGCGGGCGCTGGATACGCTGGCGCGGGCGGAAACCGAAATCCGCGGCCTCATCGAGGCGCGGGACCGGTCTTATATCGAGCACCATATCCAGGCCCTGAATGCCGCGCAGCCGATCATCATCGCCCCGATCGGCACCGGAAGCCTGAGCCCGGAGCAATGCCGGGCGATCGCGAATTCCGGCTCCATCGCCAGCATGCCCGATGCAAGCCCGACGACCGAGGCCTTCGTCGGGTCCGGCGCCCTTGCGGCCATCGACAATGAAGCGCTGCGTCTGGCCGCGATGCAATTCGTCGCCAAGAAGGAAGCGGCGCGGGAATGGCTGCGCCTGAACCTCCATGATGTCGACGACCTCACCGAGCTGTTCCCGGACATGGTCTGGTTCCAACGCGTTGAAGCGCCGGGGACTAGCAGTGGCTGGCGGCTGCAGGCGGTTTGCGATCTCGACGCCATGCGCGCGTCTCGCCCCTTCCTGGCCCATTTTATGGGCAATATCAGGGTCACCCAGGGCCTGTCGGGTTTCGTCGGTCATTTCATCGACCAGGCCATTGCCGACCTGCATACCGCCATGAAGGACGAACTCGGTCTCACACATGACCAAGCGGAGACCATGCCATGATCCTGTCGCCCTAGATCAGTCCGACCCGCTGCGGGCCATCGCCCGGCTCGATCAGCCATTCCTCGTCGATGCGGACATTGCCGACCGCCTTGTTGGCCTCGCGGATGAGCATGGCGTCCGACGGAAGTCCCTTGAGCAGGCTTTCCACTTCCAGATTGTCGGTATCGGTCCAGGCTTCAAAGTCTTCAGGGCCCAGAATGACCGGCATGCGAGTGTGGATGGCGGCCATGGCCTCATTCGGCTGGGTGGTGAGAATGGTGAAGCTCTCGACCGTCTCGCCCTCGACCTGGGCCCGGTCCCACAGGCCGGCAAAGCCGAACCAGTCCTGATCCTTCACCGTGATGAAATGCGGCTGTTTGGCGCCCTTCGGCCCGGTCCATTCGTAAAAGCCGACCGCCGGGATGATGCAACGTCGCTTCTGGAACGGGACCCGGAAACTGGGCGCCGAGGCCGCCGTTTCCGACTTGGCGTTGAAGGTGGAGTATTTCATCTCCTTCAGCGGCTTTTGCCAGAAATAGGGCACCAGGCCCCAGCGCGCCATCACCGCCTCGGTACGGCCATCCTCACGCCGGATGATCGGCGCCCTCTGGGTCGGCGCGATATTCCAGCGCGGCTCCATATTGAGCGCGCCCTGCTGGAGCTTGAACGTCTCCTGCAGGATCCACCACTCAAGCTTTCCAAGGGCATAGCGTCCGCACATGGCGATCAGACTAGCGCGATTATCGGCCCGTGCGAAACCGCCCGGATTCGCCGCTTGACTCTTTTTCCTCAAATGAGAACATAAGAAGAACATCAAGTGAGAGCCAAACCTGATGACTGTGCCGTCACGTCCTGACCGGCGGCAGCAGCTTGCCGAGCTGCGCCGTCAGATACGGGCCCTGGATATGGGCGAAACAGACCCCGTCGCATCGCCCGTCAAGCCAGCGGAGATCGCCACCCCGTGCGATGCGGCGCGGATCGGTGCCGACCCGTTGCAGCTGGCGCCCGGCCTGCACGAGATCTGCCCGGCCGGCTATCTCGACACGCCGGCGGCGCTGGCTTTCCAGGCCGGGCTGATGGCGACCCATCTGCGCCGCCGCGAGCAGGAGCGACCGGTGTTGTGGGTCCGGCGCGCCATGGGGACGGGTCAGGATTTCGGCCGTCCTTACCCGCCGGCGCTGGCGCAATGGGGGCTCGATCCGGCCCGGCTCATCCTGGTCGAAACGGGCAGCGAGACCGACACGCTGTGGACGCTGGAAGAGGGTCTGAAGACCGGGGCCGTGGTGATCGGTGAGACTGGTCCCTCGGCCCGCTATGACCTCGTCGCCACCCGCCGGCTCGACCAGGCCGCACGGCGAGCCGGGGCGCTGGCCCTGGTGTTGCGGCCGCATGAGGGGCTTGCCCCCAGCGCCGCGCTCAGTCGCTGGCGCATCGCCGCCCGCCCGTCCCCGGCACGGGCGTGGATCGGCGCACGAGGGCTGCCGGGATTGGGAGAACCGCGGTTTCATGCCGCTCTGGAACGGGTCAGGGGCGGCCCGCCACAGGAATACGAGATCGAGTGGAAACATGCGTCGTTTCATGTCCTTGAGCCTGCCCCGCTGGCCGACCGACCGGCATCGCCAAAGCGCGATATCCAGTCCGAAACCCGGTCCGGCGTCGCCGCCGCGCTGGCCGGACAGGTCATCCGCCTCACCGGATAGCGCGGCCGCCAAGCCGGACCCTGACCGGACCGCCCCCTTCGCCCTGGTCCACACCACGACCGGTGGCGAGCGTCTCTATGCGCTCGATACCGAAGCCGCCCGCCGCGGGCTTCAAGTGAATCAAGCGGTCTCCGACGCCAAGGCGCTGGAACCGGGCCTGCAACTGCGCCCGGCCGATCCGACCGGCGATATCCGGCGGCTGGCGGCACTGGCCCGCGGCTGTGGTCGCTGGTCACCCTGGACCGCCCCCGATCCCGGCCAGCCCGGCGAGGATGGCATCCTGCTGGAAATCACCGGCTGCGCCCACCTGTTCGGCGGCGAGCAGAGGCTCCTCACCGAGACCCTGCAGGCGCTCGCCCGCCAGGGGCATGCCGCCCACGGTGCCATCGCGCCGACCCTCGGCCTCGCCTGGGGGCTGGCCCGCCATGCGGCACCAAACCGGGTCGACGGGATGAACATTGCCGACGACATCCCGTCCGCCCTCACCCCGCTGCCGGTCGCCGCCCTGCGCATTGGCGAGACGGCCGCCACATTGCGCCGTTTCGGGCTCAAGCGCGTCGGCGACATCATCGACATGCCAAGGGCCAGCCTGTCGCGCCGCTTCGGTCGCGCCCTGGTCGACCGGCTCGACCAGGCGAGTGGCCGGACCCGCGAAGTCCTCAATCCGCTGCAAGCGGTCACGCCCTTTCGCGCCCGCACCCGCTATGTAGACGCCCTCCTCCTGCTGGACGGGTTGAAACAGGGGGTGAAGGACACGGCCGAAGGCCTGTGCGAGGCGCTGGAAGCGGCCGGCCGCGGCGTCACCCGGCTCGACCTCCACCTCTTCCGCGTCGACGGCAAGACCCACCTTCTCACCCTGGGCACCGCCGCCCCGGCCCGCGAGGCCGGTCATCTCGCCCGCCTGTTCAATGAGAAGCTCGACCGCGCCGAGATCGATATCGGTTTCGGCATCGAGATGATCGAGCTGACCGCCCGCGCCACCCAGCGCCTCGGCGAGCGTCAGGACGGGCTGGTTGATGATGGCCGCATCGAAGAGACCGATCTGGCCCGCCTGACCGATCGTCTCGTCGTGCGCCTGGGCGAGGACAAGGTCCGGCGCGCCGCCCGCCGGGCCAGTCACCAGCCCGACCGTGCCGCCCTCTGGCGCCCGGCCATGAATGTCACGCCCACGCCTGCCACCGCGCGCCGCACGCCCATGCTGGCCGTCGCCGAGGCCGAGCCCCAATCCGCCCTCCTGCCGCCGCCCAATCGTCCCCTCCTCATCCTCGCCCGACCGGAACCGGCCGAAGCCGTCGCCGAGATCCCCGACGGCCCGCCGCGCAGCTTTGTCTGGCGCCGGGTCCGCCACCAGGTCGACCGTGCCGAAGGCCCCGAACGCCTCGCCCCGGACTGGTGGCGCGAGGGCATCTGGCAGGCTGACCGACCAGCCCGCACCCGCGACTATTTCCGCGTCGAAACCCGCGAGGGCCGCCGCTTCTGGCTCTATCGCGACGGCCTCTACGGCCTCGAAACCACCCGCCCCCAATGGTTCGTCCATGGCGCGTCATGACCCTCCCCTGCAAGGCGGGGGAGGTGTCGAGCGCAGCGAGACGGAGGGGGAGGTCAGACAGGAGACGAACATGCGAGAAGACCGCGAACGCGCCACCCAACAGGCCCGCCACCTGCGCCGGAACATGACGGCCAGCGAAGTCCGCCTCTGGCAGGGCCTGCGCGCCCGCCGCCTCGACGGGTTCCGCTTTCGGCGCCAGCACCCGCTGGGACGCTATATCGTCGATTTCGCCTGCCTCTCGGCGCGCCTTGTCGTGGAGGTTGATGGCCCGTCACACCAAAGCCCCGGGCAGGCGCTTTATGATGCGCAGCGGACGGACTGGCTGATCGCGCAGGGCTGGACAGTGCTGCGTGTCGACAATAACGCCGTGTTTCAGGACTTTGATCGGGTGCTGGCGGAGATTCAGCGCGCGCTGGCTGACGCACCCCCATCGACCCGTCGCTGCGCTCCGGGCCACTTCCCCCGCCTTGCAGGGGAAGATCATTGACGCATGCCTTTGCCGAATTGCTGACGGCCAGCAATTTCACCTTTCTGACCGGGGCCTCGCATCCCGATGAAATGGTGGCCCAGGCAAAAGCGTTGGGTCTGACCGCCATCGGGCTGGCCGACCGCAACTCCTTTGCCGGCATGGTCCGCGCCCATCTGGCCGCGAAGGAGGCCGGCATTGCGCTGCTGGTCGGCACCCGCCTGGTCACGCGTTGCGGGCTGGAAATTGCCGCCTATCCGACCAATCTGGCGGCTTATGCCCGCCTGACCCGCCTGCTGACCGATGCCAATTTCGCGGCCACGAAAGGCGATTGCGACCTGCACGTCGAGGAGGTCGCGAACGCCTCGTCCGGACAGGTCCTGCTGATCATCCCGCCGCGCGAGCCGGACCGGGCCTGGCAGGACCGGGTCACGGCGCTCTTGCCGACGCTGAAAGGCGAGACCCATCTCGTCCTGACACGCTGGTTTGACGGCCGCGATGGCGAACGCCTGCACCGCCTCTCCGCGCTGGCCGATGACTGGGGCCTGACCACGATTGCCAGCACCGATGCCCGCTATCACGCGCCGGGCCGCAAGCCCTTGGCCGATGTCGTCACCTGTATCCGCGAACATGTCCGCATCACCGAGGCCGGTTTTCACCTCGCCGCCAATGCCGAACGCCATCTCAAACCCGCCGCCGAGATTTATCGCCTGTTCGATGGCTATGAAGACGCCGTTGCCCGCACGGTCGCGATTGCCCGCCGCCTCACCTTCTCGCTCGACGAGCTGGTCTATAATTATCCCGACGAGGTGATCGGCGAGAATGAAACACCGAACGAGACCCTGCGCCGCCTTGCCGCCGAAGGCCTGGAAAACCGCTATCCCGCCGGCGCGCCCGACAAGATCGCGAAAGCTGTCGCCACCGAACTCGACCTGATCGAACAGCTCGATTACCCCTCCTATTTCCTCACCGTGCAGGACGTGATCCGCTTTGCCCGTTCGCGCGGGATCCTGTGCCAGGGGCGCGGCTCGGCAGCCAATTCGGCGGTCTGTTTTGCCATCGGCATCACCGAGGTCGACCCGGACCGGATCGATCTCCTGTTCGAGCGTTTCGTCTCGGCCGAACGCGGCGAGCCGCCCGATATCGATGTCGATTTCGAGCACAATCGCCGCGAAGAGGTGATCCAGTATGTCTATGAGAAATACGGACGCCGCCGCGCCGCCATGACGGCGACGGTGAATTGCTATCGTCCGCGCGGGGCCATCCGCGAGGTCGGCAAGGTGTTCGGCCTGTCCGGCGATGTGATCTCGGCCCTGTCAAAAAGCCTGTGGGGCTGGTCCAGCGATGATTTGCAGGAGACCCGTATCCGCGACGAGCTCGGCCTCGATCCGGACAGTCCGGCCCTGGCCATGACACTGCGCTATGCCCGCGAGCTGATGGGGTTTCCACGCCATCTCGCCCAGCATCCCGGCGGTTTCGTGATGACCCGCGCCCGGCTCGACGAGATCGTGCCGCTGCACAATGCCGCCATGCCCGAACGCACCATGCTGGAATGGGACAAGGAGGATATCGACGCGCTCGGCCTGATGAAGGTCGATGTGCTGGGTCTGGGCATGCTGACCTGTGTCGCCCGCGCCTTCGACCTGCTGGCCACCCATCATGGCCGCCATCTGACCATGGCCACCATCCCGGCCGAGGACCCGTCCGTCTATGACATGATCTGCCGGGCCGACACGGTCGGCGTCTTCCAGATCGAGAGCCGGGCCCAGATGACCATGCTGCCGCGCCTGAGGCCGCGCAATTTCTATGATCTGGTGATCGAGGTCGCGATCGTCCGGCCCGGCCCGATCCAGGGCGATATGGTCCATCCCTATCTGCGCCGGCGGCGCGGCGAGGAAGTGGTGGAATATCCATCACAGGCGCTGAAGGACGTACTCGGCAAGACACTTGGCGTTCCCTTGTTCCAGGAGCAGGCCATGCGGATTGCCATCGTCGCCGCCGGCTTCACCCCGTCCGAGGCAGACCGGCTGCGCCGCTCCATGGCCGCCTTCCGTCGATCCGGCTCGATCCACGAAATGGGGCAGAAGCTGATGAACGGCATGATCGCCAACGGCTATGAGCCGGACTTCGCCGAGCGTTGCTTCAAACAGCTGGAAGGGTTCGGAGAATACGGTTTCCCCGAAAGCCACGCCGCCAGTTTCGCCCTGATCGTCTGGGTCTCGTGCTGGCTCAAGCATTATTATCCCGACGTCTTCCTCACCGCCATGCTGAACAGCCAGCCGATGGGGTTTTATGCGCCCGCCCAACTGGTCCGCGACGCCCGCGAGCACGATGTCGAGGTGCGCCCGCCCGACATCAATCATTCCGACTGGGATGCGACGCTGGAGGAGACCGACATTCCCCGCCGCGACGGCAAGGGCATGCGCTTTGCCGTGCGGCTGGGCCTGCGCCAGATCAAGGGCATGAAGGAGCCCGCCGCCGCCCGCCTGGTCGCCGCCCGCCAGGCCGAAGGGCCTTTTGAAAGCCTGGCCGATCTCGCCCGCCGGGCCCGGCTGGACAAGGGCTCGCTGGACCGGTTGGCCAATGCTGATGCCGCCGGGTCGCTGGCCATGGACCGGCGCAAGGCGAGCTGGACCGCCCTCGCAGAAGCCGGCAAGCCACTCCCCCTCTTCCAGCATGCCGACAGCTGGGGCGCCGAACATCCCGTCGCCTTGCCCGAGCTGACCGGTGGCGAACAGGTCGCGCAGGATTACGCCACCCTGCGCCTCTCCCTGAAGGCACACCCACTGAGCTTCTTCCGCGGCGAACTGACCGAGACCGGCCATGCGACCTGCGCAGCCCTCAGTGAGATGCGCGACGGCCGCTGGGTCACCCTGGCCGGGTTGGTCCTGGTGCGGCAACGCCCTGGCTCGGCCTCGGGCGTCATCTTCGCGACGCTCGAGGACGAGACCGGCATTGCCAATGTGATCGTCTGGCCCAGCTGTTTCGAACGCCATCGCCGCCTGGTGATGTCATCCAAGCTGATGGGTGTAACCGGGCGGGTGCAGAAGGAGGGCCGCGTCATCCATGTCGTCGCCAACCGACTGGTCGACCACTCCTGGCGCCTTGCCGCGCTCGCTGACGGCGCCGAATTCGCCGAAGCCGTCGCCCACGCCGACGAAATCGCCCGCCCCAATGCCGACCCCAGAACCGTCGCCCTCTACCGCCGCGTCATGCAGGGCGAACGGCTGGAGGACATCTTGCCGAAAAGCCGGGATTTTCATTGAGGGAAGCGACCGGATCAGCCAAAACCCACCCAAGCGAAACACACAGGAGCGACGCATGACACAGGCAAGCAAAGCTCGAGAGGGACAGGATCATGAGGGCGGCTGTCGCTGCGGCCAGTTGCGCTTCCGGATGACCACGCCGGCCCTCTTCACCGCCGCCTGTCATTGCCGCGGCTGCCAACGCATGAGCGGCGGCCCCTATTCGCTGACCGTGGCCGTCGCCGCGGATCGCTTTGAGGTCACCGAAGGCGAAACTGTGATCGGCGGCCTTCACGGCGCAGACATTGCCCATTTTCACTGCCCGCACTGCCTGAGCTGGGTCTTCACTCGCCCCACCGGCATGGATTTCGTCAATATCCGCACCCCCATGCTGGATGACCCGTCCGGCTTTACGCCCTTCCTGGAAACCTGCACCAAGGACCGTCTCGAAGGCGTCACGACCACCGCCCCGCACAGCTATGAGGCTTTCCCGCCAATGGAGGAATTCGGTGACCTGCTGGCGACGTACGCGGCCGGGCCGGGAAGAACTGGGTAGAAGGTCGAGGCGCAAAACAGGCGCTTCCCCACACGCCCCGATGCCGACCCAAGCCCCGTCATCCCCTGTCCCCGCATCATGCAGGGCGGGCCGCAGCCGGACATCCGTCCGAAGCGCCGGGGTTTTCATTGCGGGCGGTCCAATCCGGGCGCAACCGCGCGCAGTCATCCATTGATCGCTTGTCAGCCAGCAAGCCGCATCCGGTTTTCCAGCTCAAGGGTGAAACCGCGCAGCGGCCGCTTTGCGGCCCTTGACCTGGAAAACCGGATACGGCGACATCTCGGCAAGCGATGAATGGTGGAGTGAGCGCCGGGTCGCGCCTTCAACCAAGATCGAAACCCTTCTTGTGCCGCAGAAATCGAGCACCCGTCCTGATCAGGTGATCCATGAACTCGTAACAGTCACCTCATAGGCGCCGTCATCATCACGACGAATATAGAATTCCCCACCCGTCCATCCGGCGCTCCAGACAACATAGACCTGACTGCGGTCCCTGTTCGGCAGGATCGTCGAGAAGCCCAGTGGATAGGTGATGCCATATTCGGGACTCATCCGGGCTTCCGCGGCGTCATCGAGGACAATCAGACGCTGATCACTGATCACCCCTGCAAACAAATCCGGATCACCCTTCAAAATCAGTGTGGATCGTCTCGAGGGTGGCACCGAACGCCCCGCCATAGCATTCCCGATGATCTCCTCAAGCCCGGCGCCCGGTTCATGGACCGGAACCCGGATGGCGGCCGCATCATGGCCAAAGACTTCGCCGATCATGAGGCGGATCAGCTCGGCCTCATGCATACGCGCCGGATCAAAGGGCGTGAGCGGCAATCCGTCGATACCATCATCAAGTCCGTCGCCATCAGTGTCGGGGTTCGTCATGTCCAGCCCGATCCGATGCTCAAATATATCTGTTAGCCCGTCCTCATCCTGGTCCCGGGTCAGAACGGCGAGCGGCGCCGTGATGTAAAGACCGTCCTCCTCCCGCTTCAGCGCCAGGCCGATCGGCGGGAAGGTAATGCTGGCCGGGTCCAGCTGACGGACCACGACGGCCAGCTGAAGGCGACCATCGACGATCATGGGCAGACTCGACCCTGGCAGGATGACGTAGGGGAACATCGGTTGCAGACCGAGATAGACCGGCTGCTGCCAATCGGTGCCACCCGGTTCGCTCTGGACGTACCAATACCCGCCCGCTGAGACCTCACCCGTCGGGTCGAGTTCGGTGGAGGTGTAGACCAGGTCCCAGACCTCACCACGCGGTTCCAGCCGGACAACCTGCCATTCACTGACCGGCAAGACGACCCCATCCGGGACTATTGCTGGCTCCGGGAACATGACTGCAGGCTCCGTGCCGACTCCCTCTGGCAGTGGCAATTCCTCGAAGACCGTGAAGCGAGGTTGCGGCACGAATTCCGTGTTTCCTTCGACAGCGACCGGAGTTTGGGAGGACTCGGCAGCCGCTCGCAAAGCGAGAAAGCCGGGGATGTCCAGATCCAGTTCTACGTCCTGATTCCAGCCGCTGCCCGAGGCATCGTCAGCGCGAACCAGATGTGCCGCCAGGGCTTCGGTATCTTCGGCGCCCTCCAGCAGATCGAGCGCGATATCACCAAAAACAGGGGGCGCGCTCGGGATCAGCCAGAGCCAACCCGCCGTCGCTCGGGCCATGCCGCGTTCGTCGGGGTGCATGAGATCGCGCGTCGGCCCGCCCAGCACAAAGAGATTATAGCGCTCACTCGGCGAGAATTGCGGAGACATGGCCTCCTGCAACATGGTCCCAAGCGCCGCATCAGCGTGGCTTGCGATCCGGGTTCGCCGGTTCGGATAACGTTGCGTTGACGCGTAGGCTTCGGCGATTGCCTCATCCTCCTCGGTAAAGACGGCGATATCGTCCGCTTGTTCAAGCAAGTCAGCCGCCACATCCGGCCGCGCCTGTTCGATCGCGGCAGCCGCGAGCCAGACCATCAACTTATAGGTTTGCTGGCGTGCCTTCAGTGACTCATTGGCACCCACAGGTGACACGGTCGTCAGGGACCAGAGTTGGCGCCGCTCGGCCGAACTCAACGCGGTATACATCCGGAAGGCACGTTCATGCTGTCCGACGCGGACCGCGCTACGCATGACAAGCGCCGTCAAGACCAGACGCTCGTCGCGCCCAACAGGCCTCACCGGCGCGGGCTCCAGCAACCAGGTCAGATAGGCAAATTGATCAACCTCACTGACATCGCCGGGCGGCCGCGTGAAAACAGACTGCAGGAATTCAAGATCAAGTGCGTTCTCATCCAGCGCGACCAGAATGCGGAAATCCTGAGTGTAGCTGTATTCGTCCCGAAGGAATTCCAGCGTCGAATCCGCCGCCGCCCAGCGCCCGCTCATTCGCACCCAATTGAGCTTGAATGAGTGCTGTCGACCAAAGGCCGCAAAGAGCAATGGCGCTTCTGGCAGCTCCGGAACCCGCTCCCAGAGCGCTGGCAGGACACTATCCGCAGGCCAAGCGCAACCGAAATAGGTATGACCGCAATCGCCCTGAAAACGACCTGTCTCGATCAGGAGCTCGACCGCCAATCCAGCCGCCTCGACAGAGATGTCGAGCTGGTCCGCAAATCGCCCGACGATCGCGGCTTCGCCCCCGCCACCCATGATGGATTCCTGGAAGTAGAAGGCGAGATCAGTCGGCCCGTCTGCAACACGCGTCTCGTAGGCAGCCTCATGCTCTCGGCATATCTGATCCTCTTCCGGCGTCAGGTCATCGGCATACAATCGGCATTCATAAAGCGCGCTCCCGGACCCGTTTGAATCGCGCCAATACTCATCAAACCGTTCAGACCCTGACACCGATTGCGCCCAACCACTGCCCGCCGCGAAAACGGCTGTCGTTGCCGCAAGTAGAATCAAACGCATGAACACCCCCTGCAACTCCCGGCAGCAAGGATAAGCTGTCGATCCAGTCGAGAATATGGCGAGGTTCAGATGATGTCCGGGTCGCCCCCCTCACCCCCGCTTCGGCCACCAAGGCACAAAGCCCGACGTCCTTGCCACATAGTCGGCATAGCCGGGGCGGCATTCGTGCAGGCCTTGCTCGAGAATTTTGGCACCGGTCCAGCGGGTCAGGGTGAAGGTGAGGAAGAGCGGGCCGATGATCGTCCACCAGCCATCGCCATCGGCGACGGCGATCAGCCACAGCCCCCAGAACAGGACGGCATTGCCGAAATAGTTGGGATGGCGGGTATAGCGCCACAGACCGGTGTCCATGACCTGGCCCTTGGTGGCCGGGTCGGCCTTGAAGGCGGCGAGCTGGCGGTCGCCGATCACTTCAAAGGCAAGACCGATGACGAAGAGAGCGATACCGGCGATGGCAGCAGGCGCGGCAAAACTGGCCCCCTCCATCACCGCATGCTGGATGGGCAGGGCCGTCACCCATAACAGCACGCCCTGCAGCAGGAAGACGGTGGCCAGCATGAAGATGGCTTCCTTGCCCGGCGGCGAGCGCTGCAGGAGTTTTTGATAGCGCTTGTCCGCGCCCTCCGCCTGCCAGCGGGTAAAGAGATGATGCCCCAGACGCAGGGCCCAGATTGCCACCAGGGCGACATACCAGGTCGCCCCATCGGCTCCTGCAAACAGGAGAGAGGCCAGCGCCAGCACCAAAAACCCCAAGGGCCAGATCGCGTCGATATAGGACGGGTCCTTGCGCGGCACGCTGAAGGGCCAGGCGAACACCATCACGCCGAGGATGAGAGCGAGATTGAGAAGATAGGGGATCATGCTGTCAAACCTAGGGCGCGCGGATGCGTTCGACCAGCTCGCGGACCTCGGCCGGCGGGGCGGGGGTCAGCAGCGAGACGGTCACCGAGACGACAAAACTGATCACCATGCCGATCGTGCCGAAACCTTCCGGCGAGACACCGAGGAACCAGTGTTCGGCATCATTGGGGATCCAGCCGAAGATCTTGTAGGTAAGGATATAGGCGCCGGTGACGCCAAGCCCCGTCACCATGCCGGCGATCGCGCCCTCCTTGCTCATGCGCTGCCAGAAAATGCCGAGCAGGATGGCGGGGAAGAAACTGGCGGCTGCGAGCCCGAAGGCCAGCGCCACGACCGAGGCGACAAAGCCCGGCGGGTAGATGCCGGCGAGGATGGCGATCAGCACGGCCCCGGTCGCCGACAGCCGGGCGATCAGGAGTTCCTGGCGGTCACTCATCGATTTGAACAGGACCTTGCGACACAGATCGTGCGAGATCGAGGAGGAGATGACCAGTAACAGGCCGGCTGCCGTCGACAGGGCGGCGGCGATACCGCCGGCCACAACCAGGCCGATCACCCAGCCGGGCAGGTCGGCGATCTCCGGATTGGCCAGCACGAAGATGTCGCGATTGAGCGTGGTGACCTCGTTGACCTCCGGGTCGGCGCGGTACTGGATACGGCCATCGCCATTGCGGTCCTCGAAGGCCAGCAGCCCGGTGTTTTCCCAACGATGGAACCAGTCCGGCGTCTCACTTTCGCCCTCGACCAAGGCGGTGGTGCCGGCGTCGTAGACGCTCTCATTCACCGTCTCGATGAAGTTGGTCCGGGCAAAGACCGCCACGGCCGGAGCCGTCAGGTAAAGAATGCCGATGAAGAGAAGCGCCCAGCCCGCCGACTTGCGCGCATCGGCCGCCTTGGGAACGGTGAAGAAGCGCACGATGACATGCGGCAGACCGGCGGTTCCCGCCATCAGGGCCAGGGTGATGGCGAATACGTCAAAGGTCGACTTCGATCCGTCGGTATAGGGCGCAAAACCGAGCTCGGTCAGCATGCCGTCCAACTTCACCAGGAGCGGCGTGCCGTCGGCGACATTGCCGACAAGGCCGAACTGGGGCACGGGCGAACCGGTCAGCTGCAGCGAGATGAAGATTGCCGGCGTCATGAAGGCGAAGATCATCACGCAATACTGGGCGACCTGGGTGTAGGTGATGCCCTTCATTCCGCCGAGCGTGGCGTACATCAGAACGACCAGCCCGCCGATAATTACGCCGGCCTCGATCGGGATTTCCAAAAAGCGCGAAAACGCGATGCCGACGCCCTGCAT
This sequence comes from Maricaulis sp., assembly GCF_048268525.1. Taxonomy (GTDB): domain Bacteria; phylum Pseudomonadota; class Alphaproteobacteria; order Caulobacterales; family Maricaulaceae; genus Maricaulis. The sequence continues at coordinate 35,280 of NZ_JBLWVH010000019.1, forward strand.
CTGTCCGGCGATATAGGTGAAGGAGACAAAAATCGCACAGATCACCGCGACCACGCGGGCCGTGTCGGAATAGTATCGGTCACCGATGAAGTCCGGCACGGTGAACTTGCCGAAACGCCTGAGATAGGGCGCGAGCAGGAGGGCCAGCAGCACATAGCCGCCGGTCCAGCCCATCAGGAAGACCGAGCCGTCATAGCCGGAGAAGGCGATCAGGCCGGCCATCGACAGGAAGGAGGCGGCGCTCATCCAGTCGGCGGCGGTGGCCATCCCGTTGAAGACCGGCGGGACGTGGTGTCCGGCGACGTAGAACTCATCGGTCGAGCCGACGCGGGAGGCGATCGCGATCCCGATATAAAGCGCGAAGGATGTGATGACGAAGAAACCGGTCCAGAACAGGGTCACGCTCATGACGCGTCCTCCTGGGAGACGTCATCCGCGACGGCTATATCCTGAGCCGGCATGTCGTCACTGCCGAGCCGGTCGGCGAAACGTGCTTCCAACCGGTTCATGGCCCAGGCATAATAGAAGATCAGCGCGATGAAGGTGAGGATGGAGCCTTGCTGGGCGAACCAGAAACCCAGCGGTGCGCCACCCAGCGAGACCTGGTCCAGCCAGGGACGCAAGAGGATGCCGAAGCCGAAGGATACGGTAAACCAGATCGCCAGCAATATGCCCATAAGGCCAAGATTGGCACGCCAATAGGCCTTGCGCGCGGATGACTTGTCTTGCGCCATGTGCTCCCCCAGACTGATCGCATGACTTTGGTGGCGATCTTCGGCGCGAGCTTTGCAAACAAATCCTTAACACACCAGACCTGTCACAATTCAGGCCAGGACGAATCTGTGGGAGGATGACGACAATGAGCCAGCAAGACCGCCTCACCGACGACGAGAATGCCACGATGCGCATCCTTTGGGATCGCGGCGGCGCGTCTGTCAGCGAGCTTGCCGTGGCCACACGTCAGCCGGCGGACACCACGCTCGCTGTGCTCCGTGGCCTGCGCCGCAAGGGCGCAGTCGAGCGCCAGCAGGACGGCCGCTCCATTGTCTATCGTCCACGCCTGAATAGCGAAACCGCCCGCACCCACGCGCTGGGCCGACTCTTGTGTGGCGACCCGCCGGCCTCGGACAGCGGGCTCGGTGTCGTGGTCTTGCGCGAGAGCGACGTGGACCCGCAGGACTGGGCCGACCTGCAAAAAGAGATCGCACAGCGCCGCAAGGCCTGAATCCCCAAGTCAGAAATCTAGTCTTCCGCCAGGAACTCCCGCAGGTCGGCCAGCGTCGATGCCGGCGCCTCCTCGTGCACCACATGTCCCAGACCGGGATAGGTGATCAGCCGGGCGTCAGGGATCGCCGCGGCGAATTGCGGCCCGTGTGCCGGCGGGATGATGACATCGGCCTCGCCCCACATGATCAGTGTCGGCGCTTGGACCTGCGCGAGATCGGCGCTTGGTTCGGGCAAAGTGAACACCCGCAACCGCTCGACCATGGCCTGGGCCACGCCCTCTCCACGCATCAGCTCAAGCACCCGTTCAGCGGTACCTTCCGGCATCGCGGCCGGATCGCCATAGAGTGCACCGGTTGCGGCCGTGATGATCGGTTGCGGCGCCTGGGTCAGATAGAACTGAACGCCCATAGGGACCGGGACCGGGTTTTCCGTCACGCCATTGATCGAGAAACCGCCCGGAGAGAGCAAGACCAGTCGCTCGACCTTGTCCGGGTTCGCGGCAGCCTGACGCCAGGCGACCAGGCCACCCAGGGAATTGCCGACCAAGGTCGCCTGTTCGATCTCAAGGGCCCCCATCAGCCCATCCAGGAAATCGACGGTCTCCGGCACCGAATAACGGGCCTGCGGGTCAGGACCGGTGAGACCGTGACCGGGGAGGTCCATACGGACGACGCGATAGTTGGCTGACAGCGCGTCCGCCCAAACGTCCCAGCTCTCCAGCGAATGGGAAAACCCGTGCACCATGACCAGGACCGGCGCGTCATCAGCGCCCTCGATCCGGACGCGAGTGCGGACACCGTCAACATCGACCAACCGGTCGGCATCGGTCCACCAGCGCGAGTCCACCGTGCCGGCCAACACGCCTTCCGGGGGCGTTTCGGAGCCGGTCGCGGGCCGATTGAGGAAATAGACAACGATCCCGGCCAGAAGCGCGAGACCGAGGAAAACGGCAATCAGAAAGCGCATGACAAACCCCTGAGCATGAAAATGAGCGCGGCGACACCCGTCAGGGCGCCGCCGCAAGCATAGTCCGGATGTGACGGGCGGGGGAGGTGCCCGCCCGTCGCAAGCGGCGCCTAGTAGCGCCAGGCGATCGTCGCGGTCACGGTACGCGGCGGGCCGTAGTAACCGACCAGCGTGCCTTCCAGACCCAGTTCCGGGGCCAGGGTGGTGTTGTTGACGAAGTCATAGCCGGAGACCCGATACTCTTCGTCGGTCAGGTTGCGACCGTGCAGGCCGAACTGCCAGTGGCCATCTTCGCCTTCCCAGACCATCGACGCGTTCCACAGGGTGTAGGCACCCTGGTCAAGCAGCGGGAAGGGGAATTCGAATTGGCTGGAGTCACCCCGGTGGCTGATCGTATTGATCACCGACAGGTCACCGCCGTGCAGCGGCGTGACGTAGGTCAGCGTCGCTGAAGCCGTGGTGTCGGGCGTATTCTGGATCACGACCTGGTCCGAGACATCAACGCCGAAAGCATTGATGAACTGGTCGTATTCGCCGTCCAGCAGGCCGATGGCCCAACCGAGGGTCATGATGTCGCCTTGGGCAAACACGTCCTGACCGAGATCCAGCGAGCCTTCATATTCGATACCGCGAATGGTAGCGGCGCCAGCATTGGTGGTCACGCCGGTGAAGGTGTCGTTGACACCGTCATTGTCAGTGTCGATGCCGACCGAGCCGGGAACCTGGATGTCGGTATAGTCCATATTGAAGACGGCCAGGCTGTGGCGATATCCATTGCCCTGATATTTCCAGCCGATCTCGATGCTGTCGACCGTTTCCGGATCAAAGCTCATGAACTGGTAGATTTCATCAGCTTCGACGGTGCCGTTCTGGTCGAAGTCCGGGGCGCCGGTGGTCTGGGCGCGCGGGTCGAAACCACCACCCTTGAAGCCCTGGGAATAGGTCAGGTAGAAATTGTTGGCGGCGTTCGGCTGCCAGGCAAGCGAAGCCGTCGGCGAGAAATCATCCCAGGAATTGGTACCGGTGAAATCCGACGTCGTGGCGATCGAGAAGCCCGAGCCGCCGAAGAAATCCGAGAAGCCACCCAGATAGGTGCGGCGCAGCACGGTGGAAGTGCGCTCATCCTCGGTATAGCGACCGCCAAGGGTCAGCGAGAACTCGTCGGTCAGATCATAGGTGAAGTTGGCAAAGACCGACCAGGTCTTGGTGTCGACTTCGCCGAAGGTCTGGGCGTTGAGGCCGGCCAGGACATTGTCCAGCAGCACGTCAAAGACGGTCAGGGCACTGGCGTCGAGATAGTAATAACCGACCAGGCCGTTCAGGCGCTCACCGGAGTAGAGCAGCTGGAATTCTTCGGAGAACTGCTCGTTCTCGTAGATGGCCGGAACATCGAGGTCGCCGGACGGCAGGTTGTCAAAGTCAATCGGCGTGACCGAGGTATCATTACGGTCGGCGAGAATGTTGCGGACGGTCCAGTTGTCGTTGACCTCCCATTCCATCGTCAGGGCAAGGCCGTCACCTTCAACATCCTGGTCGACGACATTCAGGCCGGCGCGGGTGTCGTGGACATCGTCCAGCACCGGAGCACCGGACAGGGCCCCCGGGGTCAGGCGGTGACCGCCGCGCGCGTTCGACGTATCGGCGACACTGTCATAGGCGAGGCGCACGAAGAAGGTGTCGGTCGGCTCCCATTCAGCGGAGACGCGGTAGCCGAAGACGTTCTTGTCGTAATTGTCTTCGCCCGTGGTCAGGTTCTCGCCATAGCCGTCGCGGGTGAAACGGCCGAGCGTGCCGCCAACGCGGAAGGTATCGGACAGCGGCGCTGTACCGGACAGGACAGTATCGAACTGGCCATAGCTGCCAACGCCGACCCGGGCAGACAGGGTCGGCTCGTCGGCATCGATGCGACGGGTGACGTATTTGACCGCACCACCAATGGTGTTGCGACCATAGAGCGTGCCTTGCGGGCCGCGCAGGACTTCGATCCGGTCGACGTCATAGATGTCGAGCACCGCACCTTGCGGGCGATTGAGATAGACGTCGTCGACATAGATGCCGACACCGGCTTCGAAACCGGCAACCGGGTCCTGCTGGCCAACGCCGCGGATGAAGGCCGACAGGGTTGAATTGGTGCCGCGAGACACTTCCAGCGTGATGTTCGGCGTGGTGTCGGCGATGGCGACAATGTCCAGCGCGCCCATGCGCTCGAGGTCTTCACCGCTCATGGCCGTGACCGACAGCGGCACGTCCTGCAGCGTTTCCTCGCGGCGGCGGGCGGTGACGGTGATAACGTCACGGCCTTCCGACGCGCCATTGTCCTGGGCGACGGCGGGAGCCGCGACCAGGGCTGAAGCGGCAACCGTGCTCAGCAATAGCGCGGTGCCGGTCAGGGTCTTGAGTTTTTTCATGAGATACTCCCCTCAGAGGTTACATGGGTTGTCGCCGTCGCCAGGGCCTGGCGGGCGAAGTTTCTGACCACATCAACAAACTCTTCCGGCTGTTCGAGATGTGGCGCATGCCCGGAGTGGGCGAACCCGTGCGCCGTGGCAGCGGGCAGGGTTTCGACGAGGTAGCGGCTCGTCTCCGGGCCGTAGGCATCGCTGCGTTCGCCAAAAGCGATCAGCGCCGGGATGGCCATTCCCGGAAGTTCCGTACGCAGGTCCTGCTGCGCCATCGACGACCAGAGGTCGGCCATGGCATCGGCATCGCGTGCACGAAGAAGATTGAGGGCGTCGGCCACGATCTGTGGCTCACGCGCTGCCCGGTCACGGGCGAACATTCGCGGTGCAAAAGCCGCGGCATAAGCGGGCCAGTCGGCCTGCATGGCGTCGGTCGCACGCTTGGACGCGTCGGCATCCATGCCGCTCGACATGCCCAGCGACCAGCTGTCGTCATTGAGGATGCGCGGGCTCATGTCCTCAATCACCATACCGGCGAGCCGGTCGTGACCATGCCGCTGGATCATCGACCACAGGACGGTTGCGCCCATTGACCAGCCCAGCACCACGATCCGTGTCAGATCTTCGTGTTTCAGCAGCTCCGCGAGATCGTCCGCCAGATCACCAATAGTGGTCGGAGCGGCGCCGGTCGGCGTATCGCCATGCCCACGGAGATCCGGAACCAAAACACGGAAATCGCTCGAAAGTGCCGCTGCGATCTTGCCGAAAAAGTCGCTGGATGCGGCCCACCCGTGAACCAGCAGCAAGACCGGCCCACATCCGGAATCCCGATAGGACATCACCGTGCCGTCGCGCAGCGTCAGGTGTCGCACGTTGTGCCCACCCTGGTCCGTACTGTGCGGCTGTGCATCGGCCACGATCTGATCTCCCCTCGGCCGTCCAATTTCTGTCGGATCGTGCCATATTGATTTACCGTCCATTTTGTGAAAACTGAATCATATGTCAACTTCAGAATCCAATACGGTCGACAAACGACCCAAAACCGCCCGTGGTCTGAGGACCCAGAGCAAGCTGCTGGAAGCCGCGGAAGGCGCTTTCGGGGAGAATGGTTTCCATGCCACTTCGATCGGCGACATCACGCGTCGAGCCTCGGTGGCGCTGGGAACCTTCTACGTCTATTTCGACTCCAAGGACGAGATTTTCCGCGCCCTCGTCGCCCATATGGGCGAGATGACCCGGGGCTGGATCGCCGAGCGGGTCAAAGACGCGCCGGACCGGCTGGAAACCGAGCATCGCGGCCTGGTCGCCTATATCGAATTCGCCCGCGCCCACCCGAATCTCTACCGGATCATCGAAGAATCCCAATTCGTCGCGCCAGACGCCTACAAGGCCCACTACGACGTTTTCATGGAGCGCTATCAGCGCAATCTGGAAGACGCCGCAGCGCGCGGCGAGATCGCGGCGGGCGATCAGGGAACCCGTGCCTGGGCCCTGATCGGCATGAGCGTGTTCATGGGGCTGCGCTTCGGCATCTGGGAGCGCGACCGCGATCCGGAAGACGTCGCCCGCGTGGTGTCCGACCTGATCGCCCATGGCCTGAAATCATGACTGCGGGCGCGCCGCCTTCGCCGGTCCATGTCAGCCGCGACGGTGATGTCGCGCGCATCACGCTGACCCGCCCCGGCCATGGCAATGCACTGGAACCGGCCTTGTTGCACGCCCTGTGCGAGGCGATCGCTGACTGCCGGACAGCGCGGGCCGTCGTCCTGACCGGTGCCGGTCGCGCCTTCTCTTCGGGTGGGGACATCCGCGAATTTCATGCCCGCGCCGGTGATGTCGCGACACTGGAAGCCTTCGGCGACACGGTCGTCTCGATATTAAACCGCGCCATCCTCGCGTTGCGCGAACTGCCCTGCCCGACCATTGCCGCGGTCAACGGTCCGCTGACCGGTGGCGCGATCGGCCTGATGCTTGCCTGCGACATCGCCCTGATGAGCCGCGACGCCTTCATCCAGCCCTACTACGCGAAGATGGGCTTTGCGCCCGATGGTGGCTGGACAGCCCTCCTGCCCGGCCGGATCGGTGCGGGACACGCAGCCAGCTGGCTGGCGCTCGACACCCGTGTCGACGCCGACACCGCACTGACGATGGGCGTCGTTGACCGCATCTGTGACGGCCACGAATTCAGTGACCAACTCGCTGCGCTGATCGACGAATTGTCCGCCCATGACCCGCACACCGCCCTGACCAGTCGCCAGCTTCTGGATGCCGCCGACGCGTCCCCACCCCTGGCCGAACGGCTTGCGCGCGAGCTGGACAGCTTCAAGCGCATGCTGGTCCGGCCGGAAACCCGTCAGCGGATGGCTGCCTTTCTGGCGCCACGGGAGGTCGCCGGATGATGGACGTCATCACCGACATCACCGCCCGGCGTGGCGCGCTGACGCCGGATCGACCGGCCTTCCACGTCGTCGAGACCGGCGAGACCATCAGCTTTGCCCAACTGGACGACCGAAGCGCCCGCGCCGCCACCATCCTTGCCGACCGCGGCGTCGGCGAAGGCGACCGGGTCGCGATCCTGTGTCGTAACCGGGTAGAGTTTTTCGAGGCCCTGTTCGCCTGCGCCAAGCTGGGCGCCATTCTCGCGCCGCTGAACTGGCGCATGCCCGCGCGGGAGCTGGCCGAGCTGCTTGCCGATTGCGCGCCGACCTGCCTGCTCGTCGGCGCCGAGGACCGGCACAAGGCCGAAGCGGCAGCGCAATCAATCCCGCTCATCTTCGTTGATCTGGAAAGCGAATGGCCCGCCGCCCGCAATGCGGCACCGCCCCATCCGGGACGCCAGGCCTGGCCGGGCGACCAGCCCTGGTATCTGATCTACACCTCCGGCACCACGGGGCGGCCCAAGGGCGTGATCCAGACCTACCGCATGGCCTTGGTCAATTATGTCAACATTTCCCAGGCGATCGACCTGCGCGACGGTGAGGCGACGGTCAATTTCCTGCCCCTCTTTCACACCGCGGGTATCAATCTGCACACCCTGCCCGTCCTGATGGCGGGCGGCCTCAACCACCTCCTGCCCGGTTTCGACGCGGGCACGGTGCTGGGGCTGATCGACGACGGTCAGCTCGATGTGATGCTGTGCGTCCCGGCCGTTTATCGCGAGCTGTCGCTGCACCCGAAATTCGCCACCGCCGATCTCACCCGTCTGCGTCACTGGGCCTGCGGCGGCGCGCCCATGCCGGACGTGCTGATCGAAACTTTCGCAGCGCGCGGCGCTGTCGTCTGCAATGGCTTCGGCATGACCGAGACCGGCCCGACAGCTTTTTTGATGGACCGCGATCACGCGCTCGAAAAAATCGGGTCTGTGGGCAAACCGCAATTGCTGATCGAGGCCCGCATTGCAACACCTGCCGGCGAACCGCTGGGCGGCGGGCAGACCGGCGAAGTCCAGTTCTTCGGGCCCGGACTCACACCCGGCTACTGGCAGCGCGACGACGAGACCGCCCGACTCTTCACTGCCGATGGCTGGCTCAAGAGCGGCGATCTGGGCCGTATCGACGAGGATGGCTATTGCTATATCGCGGGCCGGATCAAGGAGATGTATATCTCTGGCGGCGAGAACGTTTATCCAGCCGAGGTCGAGAACGTACTCGACGAACACCCGGCAGTGCTGGAATCCGCGGTCACAGGCGTCGCCGACGACAAATGGGGCGAGGTTGGCTGCGCCCACCTCATCCTGCGTGATGGCCAGGAAGTAACCGATGCCTCGCTGCTCGCCTGGTGCCGCGAACGCCTGGCCGGCTACAAGGTGCCGCGCCACTTCCGTCGCGCGACCGACTTTCCACGAACCGCCGCTGGGAAGGTCCAGAAACATCTCCTGCCATTGCCGGAAGCTGCGGCATGAGCACGGCCGGCCCGCAGCCACCTGCCTCTCGTGCGCACCTGGACAAGACATTCAGCCAGGCCGATTTCGACGCCTTCGCCCGATTGTCAGGCGACGACAACCCGATCCATTGCGACCCGGACTTCGCAGCCCGGACACACTTCGGGCGGACCGTCGCTCATGGCGCGCTATTGTGTGCGGTGCTGAGACGGCTCGTCGATGACCTCTATCCCGGCGCCCGGCAGCTCAGCCAGCACACGCAATACCCGGCCCCCAGCCCGGTTGGTGAAGCGCTTCGTTTCGAAGTCGAAACAGTTGGCACAACGGGTCCTGACACCGCCCGCCGGCTCGAAATCTCACTGAAAGTCACGCGTCTCAGCGACAATGAAATCACCTGTATCGGCGCGACGGAGATCGAGATTTGACCCTCCCCCTTTCCATCGGCCAGGTCGCGAGCACCCAACGTTGCTTCACGTCTCGCGATGCCAGTGCGCTATTGGCGCTGACCGGTGGGGCGCTCAAGGACGACTGCGTCCCCGAGGCGTTGATCAATGGCATGTTCTCGCATCTTCTGGGCGTCGACCTGCCGGGACGTGGCACCAACTACCTGAAACAGGAAACCCGTTTTCTGGCCCGGGCGCCGCTGGGCGAAACATTGGTCGCCAGCGTGGAGATCACCCGCCTGCGACCGGACAAACATCTGGTCGATCTCGCAACGCGTTGCACGACCCATGACGGTCTCGAAATCGCGAACGGTCGCGCCCTCGTACTGGCAAAAGATGTTACCGGAGCTTTCGACTTGCCTGCCTGAGCAAGCCTGAAGGGCACAACCTGCACGAAGCATTGCGCTTTTCCGCCTTCGCAGCAAAACTCGTTCACCATGACAGCCCGCACCGCATCGCCCCGTCACAGCGCGCATCGATCCCGACCGGACCGCGATATCCTGATCATTGGCGGCGGCCATAACGGCCTCGTCTGCGCCGCCTATCTCGCCAAAGCCGGGTTGAAGGTCACGGTTCTGGAACGCCGGGATGTCGTCGGCGGTGCGGCTGTCACCGAAGAATTCCATCCCGGTTTCCGCAATTCGGTGGCCAGCTACACGGTCTCCCTGCTCAATCCGAAAGTCATCGCCGATCTCGATCTGCACGGTCATGGTCTGGAGATCGTCGAACGGAAGATCGGAAATTTCCTGCCGCTGGCGGATGGTTACCTGCTCGCCGGAGAGGGGCTGACCGCCGATCAGGTAAGCAAGTTTTCCACCAGCGATGCCGACCGACTGCAAGAGTACAGCGAACGTCTCGAAGTGGTTGCGGACACGCTGCGCGCGCTGGTTCTGGAAACCCCGCCCAACCTGTCCGAGGGCGGCTGGTTGGGTGCCATCCCCGAACTCCTGAAGGCCGCCAATCTGAGCGGCCGGCTGGGCAGCATGTCGATCACCGCGAGACGCGACCTGCTGGACCTGTTCTCCAAGTCGGCTGGCGACTGGCTCGATGGCTGGTTCGAGAGTGACGCCATCAAGGCGCTGTTCGGTTTCGACAGCATTGTCGGCAATTTCGCCAGCCCCTACACGCCGGGTAGCGCTTATGTCCTTCTGCATCACCTGTTCGGCGAGGTGAATGGCAAGAAGGGCGCCTGGGGCCACGCCATTGGCGGCATGGGCGCCATTACCCAGGCGATGGCGCGCTGTTGCGAAACGCGCGGCGTCGAGATCCGCACCGGCTGCGCCGTTGACGAAGTTCTGGTGAGAGATGGCGGCGCTGGCACCGTCGTGCTGGCGGGTGGCGAAACGCTATCGGCCCGCGCCGTGGTGTCGAACCTGAACCCCAAACTCCTGTTTGGCTCGCTGATCGACCCGACTGCCTTGCCACCCGATTTCAATGAGCGCATCCGCCATTACAAGTGCGGCTCCGGCACGTTCCGGATGAACATCGCGCTCGACCGCCTGCCGGACTTCACCGCCCTGCCCGGCCGTGGTGATCATCTGACGGCCGGCATCATCATGGCGCCGTCCCTGGCTTACATGGAACAGGCCTACGCCGATGCCCGCCGCCAGGGTTGGTCGAACGAGCCGATCATCGAGATGTTGATCCCGTCAACGCTGGACCCGACGCTGGCGCCCGAAGGAAAACATGTCGCCAGCCTGTTCTGCCAGCATGTGGCTCCGGAATTGTCCGGCGGCCGTGACTGGGACGATTATCGTGACGAGGTCGCCCGGGTGATGATCAATGCCGTCGACAAATGGGCGCCGGGCTTTGCCGACAGCGTGCTGGGATACCAGGCCCTGACCCCGAAAGACCTGGAACGCACATTCGGCCTTGTCGGCGGCGACATCTTCCACGGCGCCCTCAGCCTCGACCAACTCTTTTCGGCCCGCCCGGTTCTGGGCCATGCCGATCATCGCTGCCCGATCAGGAACCTCTACCAATGCGGCGCCGGCACCCATCCCGGTGGCGGCGTCACCGGCGCACCGGGCCACAATGCAGCCCGCGAGATCCTGAAGGATTTCGGCAAGCGGATGCGATAGAGACCAAACCCGCATCGGCCCTGTCGGCCGCAGTCTCAAGATCCATCATCATGCCGCGCGCGCATGGTTGGCCCGTCGGACGGTGAACCCCGGAAAGGCTTGTGCCAGTTCGGCCAGCAGGCGGTTGTCCTGGAAAACCTCGCCACCCATCGCTTGCCCGTTCGCCGGATCACGACATTCCTGCAATGCGAAATCCTGGCAACCGATACGCTCCGCCTTGGCCGCGATCTCCCTGACTGCCGAAGCGTCGAGCAAATCCGGCCAAATGGTCACCCGGACTTCATAGGGAATGCCCCAGGATGCGAGCATCGCGAGACTCTTCTGCGCCTGCGCCCCGGCCTGACCAACTCCCGTCACACCCTCATACATTCCAAACGGCGCCTTTATATCAAAGCCGACCCAGTCAACACGGCCACGCAGGCGCCCGAACCGCTCCGGCGATATGCCGGATGTGTGCAGGCCGACCTTGAACCCAAGAGACCGGACATGGTCCATCGCAGCACCCAGCCCTGATTGAACAAGCGGCTCCCCGCCGGAGAACACCACGGCTTGCAACAAGCCACGGCGTTGCTCCAGTCGGGCCTCGATCTCGCGACCGTCAATCTCGGTGTCCGCGCGCACCGGAAGAAGGTCCCGGTTGTGGCAATAGACACAACGCAGCGGACACCCTTGCAAAAAGATCACGGCCGCCATGTGACCCGGATAGTCCAGGGTGGTGAACGGCTGGAAGCCTCCCACCCGAATGGCGGTCAACCCCTCATGCGGCACGGCGCGACGCCCGACGCTCAGTGAAGTGCTGGCGCTCTTCATGCTCCGACTTCTTGCCCGGATTGAAGGCCTCCACCGGACGGTGATAGCCCATCACACGGGTCCAGACTTCGCACGCCTGGCGGTTGTCTGGATCATAACGGCCGGCCAGTTTCGCCTCTTCATCACACGTTGGACAGAAATGCTCTTCCCCGGCCAGATAGCCATGATGCGGGCAGATTGAAAATGTTGGCGTCACTGTGATGTAGGGCAGGTGGAAGGTTTCCAGCGACCGTCGCACCAGCGCGGCACAGGCCTCGGGGCTCGACAGCCTTTCGCTCATGTAGAGATGCAGCACCGTTCCGCCGGTATAGCGGGTCTGCAAGGCATCCTGCCGCGCAAGCGCCTCGAACGGGTCGTCGGTGAATCCGACCGGCAACTGGCTGGAATTGGTGTAGTAGGGCGAGGCCGCCGTGCCCGCCTGCAGGATGTCCGGGAAGCGCTTGGCATCTTCCTTGGCAAACCGGTAGGTCGTTCCCTCCGCTGGCGTCGCTTCCAGATTGTACATGTGGCCGGTTTCGTCCTGGAATTCGAGCATCCGGGCCCGGACGTGGTCGAGCAGGCGCACGGCAAAGGCCTCCCCGAACGGCGTCGTGATGTCCGCTTCGTCCCGCGTGAAATTTCGGATCATTTCGTTGACGCCGTTCACACCGAGCGTAGAGAAATGATTGCGCAAGCTCCCCAGGTACCGCTTGGAATACGGGAACAGCCCTTCATCCATCAACGACTGGATCAGCCCCCGCTTGATCTCGAGACTGTCGCGGCCAAGGTCGAGAAGGCGGTCGAGTTCGTCCATCAAACCCGCCTCATCACCGGCAAAGCGATAGCCCAGCCGTGCACAATTGATGGTCACCACACCGATCGACCCGGTCTGCTCGGCCGAACCGAACAATCCATTGCCGCGCTTCAACAACTCGCGAAGGTCCAGCTGCAGGCGGCAGCACATGGACCGGATCTGGTTGGGTTTGAGCTCGGAATTGATGAAATTCTGGAAGTATGGGAGGCCATACTTGGCGGTCATGTCGAACAGACGACGCGCATTCTCGGACTCCCATGGGAAGTCTTCGGTGATGTTGTAGGTCGGAATCGGGAAGGTGAAGACGCGGCCGCGCGCATCGCCACGTGTCATGACTTCGATGAAGGCGCGGTTGATGATATCCATTTCCGCTTGCAGCTCGCCATAAGTGAAGTCGACCGGCTCTCCTCCGATGATGGCAACATCGTCCCGCAGGTCTTCCGGGCAGACCCAGTCAAAGGTCAGATTGGTAAAGGGAGTCTGCGTTCCCCAGCGCGAGGGAACGTTCAGATTGAAGACAAATTCCTGCATCGCCTGGACCACGTCTTCATAGCTCAGGCCGTCAAGGCGCAGGAAGGGAGCGAGATAGGTGTCGAACGAGGACAGCGCCTGGGCGCCGGCCCATTCATTCTGCAGGGCTCCCAGAAAATTGACGATCTGACCAAGTGCACTGGTGAAGTGCCGGGGCGGGGCGGCCTCGATTTTTCCGGGCACGCCGTTGAAGCCTTCCACGAGAAGGTTGCGCAGGGACCAACCGGCGCAATACCCCGCGAGCATGTCGAGGTCATGGACGTGCATGTCCGCATTCCGGTGTGCGATGCCGACGGCCGGCGGATAGACATGGTCGAGCCAGTAATTGGCCGTGACCTTCCCTGACGTGTTCAGGATCAGGCCGCCCAGGGAATAACCCTGATTGGCGTTGGCCTTGATGCGCCAGTCCTCTCGCTGGACATATTCCTCAATGGTCGACTTCACATCGATCTGCGCGGGAACCGCCTGTTCCAACCTGTCGGCCTGACGCCAGTCCAATTGCTCCAACTTCATTCCGCTCTCCCAAGGCATCGACATATTGTCCCGTTAATCGAAACTACCACAACATATTGTGCCTGAAAGGGGGAGCCGTCAGCGTGGCGCCTTGACGCGCGGCCCTGAGACGCACCGCGTATACCTTGACATTTATCAATTCATGTGCATTTCGAGGCGCTCGAGGAAGCGTGGCATCAAGGCCGCGCGAACGCCTGGGTCACGCCAGAACGGGTTCATGAAAACGCAGCGGATCAGGACGAGGGACTGACTGTCCGCCTGACCCCCGTACTGCTCGAGATGAGCATCAATCAGTGATCCATAATTGGTAACCGACAGTTCGGTCCTGGACACCGAGAACTCAGGATCCGCGGCGAACGCTTCGAAAACCCGTCTGGTTCGAGCGTTCGACGCAGCAAGGCCCTCCCCTTCCCTGGCCAGCGAGAAGCAAAGGATATTTGAGTCAGTCGGCTCCAGAATCCGGACCAGCTCCGAGCCGGACAGGAGGGCTTGCTTGAAATAGGCCCGGCTTTCGAGCGTCCCCGCCATGATTTCACCAAAGCGGTCCGCTCCGAAGGTCAGCGTCTTGCCGGTCAGCCAGACCGCCGCCGCACCGGACCCACTGCGCGACCCTTCCAGTGTCACCATCCATCGATCATCTGGCGCAGCCCGGTCGATATAGGGCGCGGAGAATATCGAGTTGGCATAGCTGACTTTGTCACGCACCAGAAACGCACCGCAGGCATAGGGAACGTAACCAAGCTTGTGCGGGTCGAGCGTGACCGAATTGGCGCGCCGGATAGCCGCCAGCGCCTTGCCGGCATGCCCACTGAGCACCCGGCTCGCATCACCGCCAAGCATTGAGCACAAAAAGCCGCCCCATGCGGCGTCGACATGATGCCAGATATCCCGCCCGCGACGTCGCCAGGCATCGAGCCTGTCACAGACTTCATCGACCGGGTCGATCTCGCCCGCTTCAGTCGTTCCCGCAACGCTGACGACGGCCAGAACCGGGCGGCCATCCGCAAAGGCGCGCTCGATCGCCTCCGCCAAGGCGGACGGGTCCAACCGGCCCTGCCGATCGAGCGCGACCGCCCAGAAAGCCTCCTCTCCCAAGCCGAACACATTCGCGGCTTTTTGCCATGAAAAATGCTTGTTGCCGGGAACCAGCAGAACCGGGCCGGCCCACTCGCGGCCCGACGCGCGGGAAACCCTTGCCGCGACCTGAAACGGATTGCCCAACACGCCACTGGCGTTCCGCAACTCGGCATCGCTGACGTCGTGCGCCGCGACCAAGGCCTGGTAGGCATCCCAGCCAAGATGAGCAAATTCGACAGGGTCAAACGGTTCACCGGTTTTCTCGGCAATGCACAGACCCAGGGCCAGGAAATGGTCCATCCGGTAGCGGGCTCGCCACACGCTTTCGAAATTGGCCAGCGTGCCGCCACCGGTAAAGTGACCCTGTGCCTGTGCCGGATCAAATCCGACCATTCCGGCCAACATCGAGATGGCCTCGTCCTCGACCCGGCCGCTCACCCGCGCCACATCCCGAGATGTATTGTTCGGGTTGTGCAACAGGGCAACGAAATGCCCGAGCAGTGCGGGCACTGAGAGCTCCGACACCATGTGGCCGATATAGCGCGGGGTGTATTTCGGCACCTCACCCGTCATCATGTCGCTGAGTTCCCTGACCTTTTTAGACAGCGCGTCCTGTTCGGTGCGAAACTCCGGCGTCAACCGCAACGCTTCCGGAACCGGCGATGGGTCGGAGCTGAACAGCGCGCGCCGCCAGTCGAACCACTGCTCCAGCACTCCATCAAATTCGGAGCGAAGCCAGTCAGCATTCTCCGATTTCGGGCCAAGGAAATTGACACCTTCCAGGCAACCGGACCCAACACTCATGATTGTCTCCAAAACACTCCGGACACGCCTCAACGCAATATCCGCCGCACCCCTCCAATCAAAGATTATTGATAAAAGTCAAGGCGCATATCCGCACACCCGAGGCCCGGTCCGGCGGCCACTCGAGCCCTACGAAGACGCGGCACCTCACCCCCAACACAAAAAACCCCGAACCAACCGGTCCGGGGTTTGTTGCTATCCGTGTAGGCGCGAGGTGCTTACCCCTTCACGCGCTCGAGCGATTCCAGGATCAGCTCGCGGGCCTTGGCGGCGTCGCCCCAACCGATGACCTTGACCCACTTGTTGGGCTCAAGATCCTTGTAGTGCTCGAAGAAGTGCTTGATCCGCATCAGCTGCGGTTCGGGGATGTCGTCCGGCTCGTTGACCTTGCCATAGAGCGGCGACAATTTCGGGTGCGGAACGGCGAGGATCTTCTCGTCCATGCCGCTTTCGTCTTCCATCAGCAAAACGCCGATCGGGCGGGCGCGCACGACGCAACCCGGCACCAGCGTGGTGTGGCCGACGATCATCACGTCGATCGGATCACCATCTTCCGACAGGGTGTGCGGCATGAAGCCGTAATTGCACGGATAGCTCATCGGCGTGTGCAGGTAACGATCGACGAAAAGCGTGCCCGCATCCTTGTCCATCTCGTACTTGACCGGCTGGCCGCCGACCGGGACCTCGATGATGACATTGATGTCTTCAGGCGGATTTTCGCCCGCGGAGATTTTGTCGATCCGCATCTTGTGCTCCTTGAGGCTGGTGCGGCGCTGTCATACGCCCAAATGCTGGCGCGACCAATGCCCGTGTTGCGCCGCAATATCAATTCTCAAGGTCAGACATCCCGCAGATTTATGCGGTCTGGCTGTCATTGGCGGCTGCAAGCGCCGCCCGTTCGCGTTTCACCACTTCTTCCCCGCGCAGGTGGACGAAGTGCTCCCGCTCGGCCGGCCAGGCGGCCAGCAGGCGCGCGGCGATGCGCGAGCCGGTCTCGGCGGCATGGGTCTCGATCATCGACAGGCAACGGCGTTCGCCCTCGCCTTCAAGATTGAACGCCAATACGGTCTCGCGGTTGAGGCGGGCATCGAGGCGACGTTCCGGATCATAGACAAAGACATCACCGCCGGTCATGCCGGCCGCGAAATTGTCGCCGACCGGACCAAGGATCACGGCGGTACCGCCGGTCATGTACTCACACCCGTTCGTGCCACAACCCTCGATCACCGCGTCGGCGCCGGAATTGCGGACGCCAAAGCGCTGACCGGCCCTGCCCGCCGCCAGAAGGCGTCCGGACGTGGCGCCGTAAAGGCAGGTATTGCCGATGATGGCATGTTCCTCATTGGCCTCGGTCGCGCCGCCATAGGGCCGCACGATGATGCTGGCTCCCGACAGCCCCTTGCCGACATAGTCATTGGCATCACCGTCGAGCTCGATCCGCAGCCCCTTGGCCGAGAAAGCCCCCAGCGACTGGCCGGCCGAGCCGCGCAGGCGCAGGGTGAGATGGTCAACGTCCAGGCCATCCGGGCCGAACCGCTCGACAATCTGTGACGAGGTCCGTGTGCCGACAGCACGATCGGTGTTCTTGACGCCATAGTCCAGTTGCATCTTCTCGCCGCGATCGAAGGCTGGCGCGGCATCCTGGATGATCTGTTCATCAAGCGCGGGAGCGACGTCATTTCGGTGATTTCGGGTCGAACGGGCCGGACGTTCGACAGCATCGGCGCGCGACATGATCGCCGACAGATCGAGATCGTCCAGCGCCTGCGAGCCACGCGAAACCTGGTCGAGCAGGTCGGCCCGACCGATGACATCCTCCAGCGAGGTGGCCCCCAGGCCAGCCAGTATCTCGCGGACATCCTGGGCCAGGAAGGTCATCAGGTTGACCACATGATCCGGTATGCCCCCGAAACGCGCGCGCAGGTCATCGTCCTGGGTACAGACCCCGACCGGGCAGGTGTTGGAGTGGCACTGGCGTACCATCAGGCAGCCCAGCGCGATCAATGACGCCGTGCCAACACCGAATTCCTCGGCGCCCAGCATGGCGGCGATGACGATATCGCGGCCGGTGCGGATGCCGCCATCGGCGCGCAGGGTGACGCGTTCGCGCAGCCCGTTGAGCGACAGCATCTGGTGTGCTTCGGCGAGGCCGAGCTCCAGCGGGCCACCGGCGAATTTGATCGAGGACAGGGCCGCGGCCCCGGTGCCGCCGACCGAACCGGAGATATTGATGATGTCGGCATTGGCCTTGGCCACACCGGCAGCGACCGCACCGACGCCAGCGGCCGCGACCAGCTTCACCCCGACGCGGGCGGTCGGGTTGATCTGCTTGAGGTCGTAGATGAGCTGGGCCAGATCCTCGATCGAATAAATGTCATGATGCGGCGGCGGCGAGATCAGGCTGACGCCCGGTGTTGCCAGGCGCATGCGGGCGATGAATTCCGTGACCTTGAAGCCGGGCAGCTGGCCACCCTCGCCGGGCTTGGCGCCCTGGGCGACCTTGATCTCCATCTCGCGGCACTGGCCCAGATACTGGGCGGTGACGCCGAAACGACCGGACGCGATCTGCTTGACCGCGGAATTCATGTTGTCGCCATTGGGCAGCGGCTTGTAGCGGGCCGGGTCCTCGCCGCCCTCGCCGGAGACGGATTTCGCACCGATCCGGTTCATGGCAACATTCAGTGCTCCGTGCGCCTCGGGAGACAACGCCCCCAGCGACATGCCCGGCGTGACGAAGCGGCGTCGGATACCATTGATCGACTCGACCCGGTCCAGGCCTACTGTCGGGCCAACCGGACGCATGTCCATCAGGTCGCGCAAATGGATCGGACCCTGATCCTTGATCGCCGCGCCGTACTGCTTCCACGCCGCCGGGTCATTGTCACGGACCGCCGACTGCAGGGCACTGATCACGGGTGCGTTGAGGGCATGGCGGTCACCGCTGGAGCGTTGGCGGTAGAAACCGCCTATCGGCAGTCGCGCCTCTCCGTTCCAGGACTTGCGGTGAAGATCGAGTGTCCGCACTTCCAGACCGGGCAGGCCGATCCCCGAAATCCGGCTGACCACGCCCGGCAGATAAGCTTCGATCAGAGCACGCGACAGGCCAAGCACTTCGAAATTACAGCCGCCGCGATAGGAGGAAATGATCGAGATCCCCATCTTGGAGAGGATTTTCAACAACCCTCCGTCCAGCGCTGACTTGAGGCGACCGGCCCGCTCGCGGGCCCAGCTTTCGCCGCCCACGGTCTCACGGCCGGCGGTGACCGTGTCGAAGGCGAGATAGGGGTTCACGGTAGTCGCGCCGAGACCGATCAACACGGCGGCATAGTGAGCGTCGAAACACTCACCGGCCCGCACATTGAGCGAGCAGAAATTGCGCAAGCCTTCGCGCGTCAGGGTGGAGTGGACGGCCCCGGCGACCAGTACCATTGGCAGCGCCGCATTCTCGCTGTCCTGACGGTGATCGGTCAGCACAAGGTGGGCCGCGCCGTCACGAACGGCGGCGACACATTCGCGGATCACATCGTCAATCGCAGCCCTCAGGGTCTGGCCGTCACCAGTCGCGCTGGCAACCGGCAGAAGGCAGTCGATTTCCTTGATGGCGCCACCCATATGGTCCCGCCATCGGTCATAGCTCCCGTTCGACAGGATCGGGCTGTCGAGCACCAGCACACTGGCCCTCGCCTCACCCTGACCGAGGATATTGCCCAGATTGCGAAAACGGGTCTTCAGACCCATCACCCGGCCCTCGCGCAAGGGGTCGATCGGCGGATTGGTGACCTGGGAGAAGTTCTGGCGGAAGAAGTGCGAAAGCGGGCGATAGCTTTCCGACAGCACAGCCAGCGGCGCGTCATCGCCCATCGAGCCGACCGCTTCCTTGCCGTCCTCGGCCATCGCCTTGATGACCAGTTCGATATTCTCGAAGGTGAAACCAGCGGCCGCCTGACGGCGCGTGCGGTCGGCATCATCGAACAACTGGTCCTCGGCTCCCGGGCCGACAACAGGTTCGATATCCTCCATCTCGCCCAGCCAGCGCGTATAGGGATGCTGTTCGGAGAGCTCGTTGAGAATGTCCTGCTCGCGGAAGAACCTGCCCTCGACAATGTCGAGCGCGATCAGGCGGCCCGGCGTGATCGAGCCTCGCTCTGTAACGGTGACCGGATCAACCGGCGCCATGCCGGTCTCGGAGCCGGCCACAAAGATCTCGTCATCGGTCAACGCATAGCGCATCGGGCGCAGCCCATTGCGATCCAGCCCGGCGATTGCCCATCGGCCATCGAAAGCGGCGATCGCGGCCGGACCGTCCCAGGGCTCCATCACCGCATTGCAATACTCATACATCCGGCTCCAGCTTTCCGGCATGACGTCGGATCGCTTGGACCAGGCCTCCGGAATCAACAGCGTCTTGGTCATCGGGGCCGACCGACCGGCCCGGACCAGGATCTCGAATGTCTGATCCAGCGCCGCACTGTCCGACGCGCCCGGCTGGATGACCGGTTTCACATCGCGCTCAACATCAGCAAAGGCCGTCTCCGCGATGTGAACCTCATGGCTCCTCATCCAGTTGATATTGCCGCGGATCGTATTGATCTCACCGTTGTGGGCGAGCATGCGGAAGGGCTGGGCCAAACGCCATTCCGGGAAGGTGTTGGTCGAATAGCGCTGGTGAAAAATCGCGAAAGGCGAGATGAAATCCGGCGATTGCAAGTCGGTATAGAAGGCGTCGATGTCCTCGGCCCGGAACAGGCCCTTGTAGATGATGTCGCGCGAGGACAGTGAGCAGACATAGAGATCGCGCAGATTTTCCTCGCGGGCCCTCCGCTCGATCCGGCGACGCACGATATAGAGGACGCGCTCGACGGCCTCGCTGTCGCGACTGCGCGGATCGCGGAACAGGACCTGTTCGATTTCCGGCAAGGTGGCGCGGGCCTTGTCGCCCAACACCGAGGTGTCGATCGGCGGCTGGCGCCAGCCGTAAAAGGCAAACCCCTCGCGCAGGATCTCCGCCTCGATGATCGCGCGAGCGCGTTCGCGGGCGGCAAAATCGGTGCGCGGCAGGAAGACCATGCCGACAATGACGTCGCCGCGCTCGGGCTCGTGGCCGGTGCGGGCGACGGCAGCCTTGAAGAATTCCTGCGGCACACCGACCCGCAGACCAGCGCCATCCCCGGTGAGGCCATCGGCATCGACGGCACCGCGGTGCCAGACGGCTTTCAGCGCATCAATGGCCAGCTCGACAATATCGCGGCGGGCCCGCCCCTTCATGTCGGCGATCAGGCCAACACCGCAAGCGTCGCGCTCGTCGCGCGGATCGATCAGCCCGGCATCGGTTAGGGTTTCCAGCCCCTGGCGGTAGGCGGCTTCGGACCAGGTCTTGTTCGTCATTCGGCCGCTCCCAGTACACGCATGCGATTGTCGAGGTAGGATTCAATTGAGTGCGCGGCATCGAGCCCGTCCTTGATCGCCCATACCACCAGGGACGCACCGCGATGGAGGTCGCCGGCGACGAAGACACCATCCAGGCTCGACATGCGGGTATCCGGATCCGCTTCGACCCGACCGTCGCGATGAACTGACAGGTCAGGCGCATCAAACTGGTCCGGCAGATCTTCCGGTGTGAAACCGAGGGCCGAGATCACCATGTCGGCCTCGACATCCCAGGTCTTGCCCGGATCCGCTTCCGGCGCGCGGCGGCCGGATGCATCCGGTGCACCCAGACGCATGCCTTGCACCCGGACGGCGGAAATCGCCTCGCCCTTGGTCAGCACCGCAAGGGGAGCGGAGAGCCATTCAAAGACGACCCCCTCTTCCTCCGCATGTTTCACTTCGCGGGCCGAGCCGGGCATGTTAGCGCGGTCACGACGATAGAGGCAGGTTACCGATGTTGCACCCTGACGCACGGCCGTGCGCACGCAATCCATGGCCGTGTCGCCGCCACCGACCACGACCACACGCTTTCCCTTGGCGTCCAGCACGCTGTCATTGGCGGCGGGATCTCCCAGATCATCGCGATTGGAACGGGTCAGATAGTCGAGTGCAGCCAGAACACCATCGCCGGAGCCCGGACAGGTCAGGGTACGGGCATTGTAGACTCCGGTCGCCAGCAGGACCGCGTGATGCTCGTTGCGGATATCGGCCAGCGTGGCATCCCGCCCGACTTCAAAATTGAGCTTGAACTCGACACCGCCGCGAGCCAGGCGATCGATACGGCGCTGGACCACGTGTTTTTCCAATTTGAATCCGGGAATGCCGTACATCAACAAGCCACCGGCCCGGTCCGCGCGTTCATAGACCGTGACTTCAAACCCGCTTTCACGCAGGCGCTCGGCCGCCGCCAAGCCAGCCGGGCCGGAGCCGATCACGGCGACACTCTGCCCGCGCTCGGGCCCGACCTTGAGCGGCTTGACCCAACCTTCTTTCCACGCCGTGTCGGTGATGTATTGCTCGACCGCGCCGATGGTCACGGCGCCATGTTTGGACTTCTCGACGACGCAGGACCCCTCACACAGACGGTCCTGCGGACAGATGCGACCGCAAATCTCGGGCATGGTCGAGGTCGCGGCCGAGGCGTCGTAGGCCTCCTTGAGGCGGTCCTCGCCGGCCAGCATCAGCCAGTCGGGGATATTATTCTGCAATGGGCAACCGGACTGGCAGAAGGGGACGCCGCATTGCGAACACCGCGAGGCCTGTCCGGCAGCGGCTTCGGTGGTGAAGGCGCGATAGATTTCGTTGAAATCCTCACGCCGTTCGGTTTCCGAGCGCTTTTCCGGATAGGTCTGGTCTATGTCCACAAATCTGAGCAATCCGGCCCCCTTGGCAAAGTCGAAAGTTCGCCAATGCAGCACAGACTTCGCAAGTGCACAAGTCGGTGACGATGCGGCGGATTGGCATTTTATGCCGGATATCACGAAAATTGGGAATGATATTCCAATTGCCGGTTTGGTTTGGCGCAAAACCAGCAATTATGGGGCGCACACAACGTCGCCAAACTCGCCATGCCGCGCAACAATGATGCGGCGATACCCGATTTCTTGGCAAATACCGCACCACTTCCAGCGTTCAAAGACGCTGCGTTCTCGAGACCGGGCGAGACCTGCCGTCAGTCGAAGCCGGAACCAAGATAGTCAGCCGACCGAGAATCCGCCCGCATAGGGATCACGATCATCAACCCAGATCGTGTTGACGCCCGTTTGAACGGCCCACCCCTTGATACTGGGCCTGATAGCGGGGAAGTCACCAACCATCGTTGCCGCTTCGATGCGCCCCTTAAACAGGCTCCCGATCAGGCTTTCATGAATGAACTCATCGCCGGGCCTTAGCTCGCCACGCGCGGCCAGCTGTGCCATCCGGGCGCTGGTTCCGGTTCCGCAAGGAGACCGGTCGATGGCCCGACTTCCATAAAAGACGGCGTTGCGAGCATGGGCTTGCGGGTCACGGGGTCGGCCGGTCCACAGGGCGTGGGAGACACCGCCGACACGGGGGTCATCCGGATGGGTCAAGGTGACAGCCTGGTTGGCGGCGCTGCGGACAAGCGGGCTCAGGCGCAGTATGTCGGCGACCGTCAGGTCGGCGAGATCCGCATAGCCTGGCT
Source organism: Maricaulis sp. (assembly GCF_048268525.1). Classification (GTDB taxonomy): domain Bacteria; phylum Pseudomonadota; class Alphaproteobacteria; order Caulobacterales; family Maricaulaceae; genus Maricaulis. The sequence continues at coordinate 58,395 of NZ_JBLWVH010000019.1, forward strand.
GCGGGTCGATAATGGCGTAGAAGTTTCCGCCGTAGGCAATGTCGACGACGATCGACTGCCAACCTGGAATGTCGAGCACCAGGCCGGTGACGGCGAGATAGGACGCCACATTGCGGATCCGTACACCGGCGACGCTACCCCCCTGCCAATCGATCTCCGCCTCGATCCGGCCCGCGGGCGCATCGAGTTTCACATGCTGGCGATCCGCCGGTGTGATGACGCCGTTTTCCAGCGCCATGGTCAGCGCGCCGATTGTGCCGTGGCCGCACATGGGCAGGCAGCCGGACGTCTCTATGAAGAGGATAGAGGCGTCTGCGCCGGGCGAGCACGGCGGGTAGAACATCGCTCCGGACATCATGTCGTGGCCGCGCGGCTCGAACATGAGCGAGCGCCGGATCCAGTCGAAACGGACCATGAAATCGGCTCGCTTCTCACCCATCGTCGCGCCGTCCAGAAACGGCAATGGGCCGGTGATCAGGCGGACCGGGTTTCCGCAGGCATGCCCGTCCAGGCACTGAAAGACGTGGCGCATCATGCGCTCCTGACCATCACTCAGTGAGCGAGTACCGCAGGCAATTTGATCGGCCGGGTGTCGCGCGCCGCTTCGACCATCGCGATCACTTCGGCCCGCCGCTCGCCCGTCAACACCATGCGGGGCATGCGAACCCGTTCCGAGCCTCGCCCCATCACCGCTTCGGCCAGCTTGATGGACTGGACCAGGTCGTGCTCGGCATCGAGGTGCAGCAGCGGCATGAACCAGCGATAGATGGTCCGGGCGGTCTCCAGGTCACCACGCTCGACTGCGTCCCACAGGGCAATCGATTCAGCCGGGAAGGCATTGGTGAGGCCGGACACCCAGCCCACCGCGCCCAGCAGGATCTCTTCCAGTGCAACATCGTCAAGGCCAGCGAAGACCAGATAGCGGTCGCCGCAGCGATTGATGATGTCTGTGATGCGTCGCGGATCGGGGGCGCTTTCCTTGATGGCGACCAGGGTCGGCACATCGGACAGACGCTCCAGCGTGTCGAGCGAGATCGAGACGCGGTAGGCGGGCGGATTGTTGTACAGCATGACCGGTAGCGAGGTCGCGGCCGCCACGGTGCGGATATGAGCCTCGAGTTCGGCCTCGCTGGGCACATACACCATGGCCGGCAGCAACATCAGTCCGTCAGCGCCGATCCGCGCGGCATCAACGGCGTAGGCTTTCGCCAGCGCTGTGGTCAGCTCCGATACGCCCGTCAGGACCGGTATCCGGCCGTCAACCGCGTCAACGATAGCCGCCAGAACAGCCCGCTTCTCATCGGCCGTCAGCGAGTTGTTCTCACCGACCGTGCCCATGGCGATCAAGCCGTGCACCCCGTCATCGACCAGTGCCCGGACCATTGCCGTGGTTGCGTCGAAATCGACGGAATGATCCTCGGCGAATTGCGTTGTCGCTGCGGGAAAAACACCGCGCCAGCTTGTTGTATTCATGTCGTGCCCTCACCCGTAACCGGTCTGACCGGTCATTGCCTTCGCCGAATTCCGGAACGCGGAAACGGCCCCGATAATCCTGCCATTTGCGACAGGGAAATCGAACATCGCATTAATTGTATACAATATCCGAAACAGTCAAGGCCGCCGGGTGACACTGTCGGATTCCTCGTCTAGCGTCGCCGCAGAGAACGGGGACAGAGCCAAATGAAAACCACCACGACACTGCTCATGATGATCACGCTTGGAGTAATGACCCCAGCCGCGATTGCTCCGGCTGCCATTGCCCAGGACGAGCCAACCTTCGACGAGGTCATCGAGAATCTTGAACATCGCGAGGGATTCATACCGCTTTGGGTCGACCCGGCCGACGGTCGCATCCTGGCCGAATTGAGTGCCGGCGACGGCGATGAACTGGGGCGGATGATCTATACCGCCAGCCTGACCTCCGGACTCGGCTCCAATCCGGTCGGGCTGGATCGCGGGCTCGGCTCAAGTTCTGAAATTCTTCGCTTTCTCCGCGTCAATGACCAGGTCTTTGCCGAGTTCGAGAACCTCGGCTACCGCGCCGAAGGTGCTGGTCCGGATGAAGCCGCCGCAACCCGCAATTCCTTTGCCCGCTCCATCATCTGGTCGACTGCCATCGTCGCGGAAGACGACGGACGCCTGCTGATCGACCTGTCCGACTTCCTGACACGGGACCCGGTCGGCACGGTCAACCAACTCTCCAACAGCGGGCAAGGCAGCTTCTCCATCGCCAGCGATCGCTCGGCGGCGATCACCGAAAGCGCGATGGCCTTCCCGGAAAATGTTGAAATTGATGCCCTTTTGACGCTGACCAGCGCGAGTCCGGGGTCAGAAGTCCGGGCTGTCACGCCGGCACCCAATTCGGTCACGCTCACCGTGCACCACTCCTTCGCGGCCCTGCCCGCACCGGGCTATGAGCCGCGCGAAGCCGATGACCGTGCCGGCGCCCTCACCCGCGCCTATTACGACATGGCAACCCCGCTGACCGATCCGGTCCGCCGCTCACTCGCCCTGCGCCATCGCCTGGAACGTGTTGATCCGTCAGCCCGATCCGGACCGGTTGTCGAGCCCATCATCTACTATCTCGACCGCGGCACCCCGCCACTCATCCGCGACGCCCTGATCGAAGGCGGCAATTGGTGGGCCGATGCCTTTGCCGCAGCGGGCTATGAAGACGCCTTCCGCGTCGAGGTCCTGCCGGAAGGCGCCCACCCGCTCGACATTCGCTACAACGTCATCCAGTGGGTACACCGTCAGACCCGTGGCTGGTCCTATGGTGGCTCGGTCATCGATCCGCGCACCGGCGAAATCATCAAGGGACGCGTCATCCTTGGCTCCCAGCGCGTGCGCCAGGACCGGATGATCTTTGAAGGCCTCGTAGGGGCCACCGAGACCGGGAGCGGGACAACCAACGATCCGCTCCAGCTCGCCCTCGCCCGCATCCGCCAGCTGTCGGCCCACGAGATCGGCCATACGATCGGACTGGCCCACAACTTCGCCGCCAGCGTCTCGGACCGGGCATCGGTGATGGATTACCCGGCCCCGCTGGTTACCCTCGACGCCGGCGGTGAAATCGACACGAGCCAAGCCTATGACGTCGGCATCGGCGCCTGGGATCGCGTCGCGATTTCATGGCTCTACGGCGAGTTTGGTGAGGGGGCGGTCGAAGCCACGGCCCTCAACGAAATTCTCGACGACGCCGCGTCAAACGGCCTCCTCTACATCACCGACCGCCATGCCCGCGGCAATGCCAGCGCCCACCCGCTCGCCAATCTGTGGGACAATGGCGCTGACCCGACCGCCATGCTGACCGAGACCATGGCGGTTCGCTCAGCGGCCCTGGACAGGTTCGGACAACAGGTGCTCGCCACCGAACAGCCGGCCAGCGCACTGCGTCAGGTCCTGCCGCCCATCTACCTCTATCATCGCTATCAGGTTGAAGCGGCCGCCAAATCGGTCGGTGGTGTGCTGTTCGGTTACGCCCCAAATCGGGCCGGGCTCGACGGGCTGACGCCGGTCCCCGCCGCAGATCAGGCGCGATCCGTTGACGCCCTTCTGGCGACGCTTGAGCCGGAAGCGCTCGACATTCCGGACACGGTCCTGTCGCTGATGATGCCGGCCCCGCTCGCCGACTATTACCCGGCCGCCACACGCGAATTGTTCCGCTCGGACGACTATCCCGCTTTCAGTCGCGCCGACGCAGCCGCGGCGTCGGCGCGTATCACGCTGCAGGCATTGCTCAATCCGTCGCGCCTGTCACGACTGGCCGACCAACACGCCCGTGATGGATCCCACATGGGCCTGCCCGACCTGTTCGACAGGGTCGAGGCCACGCTCTTCGACGCCCCGGGCGATGAAGCCGCCCGCCTTCAACCCATCCGGCATGCCCTTCAGACCGAGTATGTCGCGCAATTGCTGGATATCCTGGCAGATGGACCGGCCACGCCAGCGTCCATAGCCCGGCAACGGCTCGAAACCATCGCCCGCAACGAACCGTCGCGGCGGCGCAGCGACGCCGCAAGCTCCCACCAATTGTGGCTGGCCCGCGCTGCCACGGCCGGGATCGAACGCTTCGACGCCGGGGAGACGCCGGAACTGGTCGACACACCTGTCCCGCCGGGCAGCCCGATCGGTGCTGATACCTGCTGGCATTGCGACAGTGGCACCTTGCTCGGCCTCGGACGGGACGAATGAAGCCCGCCAGACTCGCCGGTCTGGCCCTCGCCGCAAGCGCTCTGGCGGGCTGCGACAGCGAGACCTGGACGGTCACGGCACAATCCGGCGGCGTGGCGTCGTCACTGCGCGGCCTGAGTGTGGTGGACGACGATACGGTCTGGATCGGTGCGCCTGACGGTCAGGTCCTGCGGACACTCGATGGCGGCGCGTCCTGGCAGGTCTCGTCGGTCGCTCTGGCTGATGGCGCAGACCTGCGATCGGCACACGGCTTTGATGGTGAACACGCCCTCTTCGCCACCGCCGGGCAGCCAGCCCGCATTCTGGAAACGCGCGACGGCGGTGAGAGTTTTGCCACGGTCTGGAATGATACCAGCGGAGCGGCTTTCATCGACAGCCTGGCATTCTGGGACAGAGATCGCGGTCTGGCCTTCTCCGATCCGGTGGAGGGAGGCTTCCTTATTCTGCGGACCCTGGACGGCGGAGCCAGCTGGCATCGTCTGGAGGGCTTGCCTGAACCACTGGAAGGTGAAGCCGGTTTTGCCGCCTCCAACAGCTCGATTGCCCTGACTGCGGAAGGCTGCGCTTTCATCGGCACCGGGGGCGGGGCCGTTGCCCGCATCCTGAGAAGTTGCGATTTCGGCGAGCATTGGGATGCTGTCGAGACGCCAATGGCAGCCGGCTCTGGAGGGGCAGGTATTTTCTCGGTGTCCGTTGGTGAGCCAGATGTGTTGGTGGCCAGCGGCGGGGACTATCTGTCTCCAGAGGCCCGCATCGGCAATTTCGCGCTTTCGACCGATCACGGCGATAGCTGGCAACTCTCGGACAGCCCGCCCTTCGGCTACCGCTCAGGCGTCGCCAACGTCGGCAATCAATGGTTCAGCGTCGGCACCAATGGGGTTGATATCGGCGCCGCGGACCCGAACGGAGTTGAGTGGCGGCAAAGCGATTGGGATATTCCAGCTCCCAACGCCATCGCTTTTTCGGCCAGCGGCCGTGTCGGCTGGATCGTCGGCGCTGAGGGCGGCATATGGAAACTCACCATGCAATAGAATCAGGCCCGGCACTGGGCCGGGCCTGATCTACACACCAGAACACGGTGTTTAGCCGGAACGATTAGCCGCCAAAGCTTTGCGAGAAGGACAGTACGATGCTGTCATCGCCACCGTCCGAAAGGTCGTGGTAGCGCAGGTCCCAGCCGACATTGCCGAAGATCGTGCCGGATACACCGATCTGGTAGTCCTCGTAGTCTGCGGCCGGGATATCGTCGAAACGGCTGGCGCCAATGCGCCCGTCGACCGAAATCCCTTCGACAACTTCCATGCCGACACCGGTTTCAAGGTACCACGCCTGCCCGGTTTCGCCGTAGAATTCCGGCGAGTAGGACAGCTTTGCGTCCCAGGCAACCGGACCGAATTCGCGACCGAGTCCGCCATAGAATTCGACGAAATTCTGGTCGCCGCCAGCGCTAGGGCTGTCCGGATAGGCGTAGTAAATCACACCGATATCCCAGTCGAATCCGGCACCCGAGAAGGCGTACCCGCCATACAGGTCCAGCTCCATCGTGGTGTCATCCGAGAAGTCGACACTGGAACCCCACACGCCGACATAGAAGCCGTCCGCTTCGACATCGAAGCCGCCGGAGATTGCCGGGCCACCATCAGTCTGGGTGACCCCGCGGAAAATGTAGTCCGTGGTGAGGGCAACATTGCCGGTGACTTCCTGGGCAGCGACCGGGGCGGTGAAGCAGCAGGCTGCAAGGCTCAAAGCGAGAATTTTGGTTTTCATGTTGTACTCCTGGGTGGAAAATTGGGTGGTTGGGAATTCGGGTTTCTGGTGTTCCGGTTTCGGGGACGGGAGCGCAGCTCTCCCGATTGCCGTGTGATGACCGGCGCTGTGTTCAAGGATTTCGGGAGAGCCGGACTGGACCGGCGCCCGGGTGTTGCTGGAGCGGAAGAAGCTGGCTCCGGGACAGCCCCGTCCGGCGGCGGGGGAACCGGGGAGGTTTGCTCACCGGTTCCGGACGCCTGTGCCGTTACTGCGCCGGGGCTGAGTCCTTTCCCACGTCTGACGCGAAGATCGAGCCGGCGTCATGTCCGAGTTCGGACAGGTCGCCACCGACATTTTCTGCATCCGGCGAGAGACGGATGCCGACGGTGATCTTCAGGATCATCCAGACAACGAAACTGGTCAGGAACACGAAGGCACCGATCGCACCGACACCGACCGCCTGCCCGAAAAAGGTCGCGTCAGAGTTGGTGAGCGGAACCGCCATGGTTCCCCAGATTCCAGCAAACAGATGGACCGGGATAGCACCGACAACATCATCGATTCGGACCATTTCCAGCAGTTTCGCGCCGAAGGTAGCGATAACCGCGCCCACCGCGCCAATGGCGATGGCCTGCAGGATGGTTGGCGTCAGCGGCTCGGCCGTGATGGCGACCAGGCCGGCGAGTGCGCCGTTGAGGCAGTAGGCCAGGTTGGCCTTGCCGCCGCCCAGAAGCATCGACAGAAGATAGGCGGTCACGACACCACCGGCCGCGGCCATGTTCGTGTTGGCGAAGATCTGCGAGATGGCGACGGCATCGCCGGCAGAGCCCAGCGCCAGCTGGGAGGCGCCGTTAAAGCCGAACCAGCCGAACCAAAGGATGAATGTGCCCAGTGTTGCCAGCGGCAGCGAGCCCGGCATCATCGGCTTGGCGTCAGGACCAAAGCGTCCGGAACGGGCACCCAGCAGGATGGCACCGGCCAGGGCGGCCCAGCCACCGGTCGAGTGAACAAGCGTGGAGCCGGCGAAGTCAGAGAAGCCGAAATCGGCATCCAGCCAACCGCCGCCCCATTCCCACGATCCCTGGATCGGATAGATCACGGCCGTCAGGACAATCACGAAGATGAAGAACGGTCCCAGCTTGACCCGCTCGGCAATCGTCCCGGACACGATCGAAGCGGCTGTCGCCACGAAGACCATCTGGAAGAACCAGTCTGATGCTGCCGCATAGCCGGTACCCAGGTCGATCGCCTCGTCGCTGGCCACTTCGGACGGCACCCACATTTCCGGGATACCGAAATACGGCGTCTGACCGCCATACATCACCTGATATCCGACCAGGTAGAACATGATGCCGGCGATTGAGTAGAGCGCGATATTCTTCAGGCAAATTGCGGCGGTGTGCTTGGTCCGGACAAAACCGGCTTCCAGCATGGCAAAGCCAGCCGCCATCAACATCACGAGGAAACCCCCGATCAGGAAAAGCAGCGTGTTGAACACGAACGCCGTTTCCTCCGACACTTCGGCGTGCGCTGCACCGGTCAGACCGATACCGGCCACCACTGCACACAAAGCGCCTCTCGCCAGTGTCTTGCTCATTTTTGTTCTGCCAATCATTGGGAACCCCCCGTTTCTGGCAATTGCCCCTCACCATCCGGCCTGTCATCAGGTCGCGAACAGGGCTGCAGACTGCCTGCAGCACTTCCAAAACTCGTGTTGGATCAATGAGGTGACGGTCGCCGGAAGGGCGCGCCCCAAGGCGGATCGAAAACGGTCCGCTATCACTCACGATCCGCACCGCATGACATGCGATGGCGGATCCAATCAGTGCGCTCTGTGGTCAGGTCACCTTGTGGTGACTCTTGATTTCGTCAGTGTAGAACTCAGCATGCTGCATCGCAACAAATTTCTCACTGCGGTGTTTTTGCGGTTTTTTGTTTCGCTTAAAGTCCAGTTGATGCCCCGATCAGCAATTTTATGCCCCGCGGAAAGAGGCTGGCGTCGGCCGCCGCCAGCAGTTCAATCCACAGAGTCGCGACATGATCGGATGTCGCCCGCAAATTTGCTGCGCGTGCACAATTTTCCGTCAACAGGTTAATGACGATTCCGGTGCGGACATTTCATGCTGCACGGAAATGAACGGGTCTGCCTGCCGATGCAGCAAGGTGACAACACATTCAAATCAGACGTCAGGCTTCGTCCTTAGGGCCTTCCGGGCGGCTCAGGATGAACCAACCCACACCGCATAGCACCACGACCTGGATCGCGATCACGCGCGGCCCAACGTCGAGAACCAGGCTGACAATCAGCGCCGCCGCCATGGCGGCGATCGCAAGATATTTGGAGCGACGATCGATACCGCCATGGTCTCGCCAATTGCGGATCAAGGGACCGAACTGGCGGTGTGACAGCAGCCAGGTATGCAAGCGGGGCGAGGAGCGGGCGAAGAAGAAGGCCGCGAGCAGCAGGAAGGGCGTGGTCGGCACAAGGGGCAAAACGACACCGGCAATTGCCAGCGCCACGAAAATCAGCCCGAGGCTGCGCCATATCAAGCGTTTCACCCACATGGCCGAACCCTACCCGGTTTCACGCGCGCGAGCGCGTAGTATTCTCGTGCTCAAAACCTGCATTCCGGGAATGAGCTTGCCGTTTTGTGCCAAAATTTCATCATTGGTGCGGTTTTTTTCCAAACCGGGGTTGCCTTAACCAAAATCACCGGTCACGTTGCACCGCAATAGAGTTCTGGAAAGCTGCACCAATGATCAACGCGTACGCCCTGCCGGTTACCCCGGCCGCTGCCCTCACGGGCGAGCGGGCGAACACGCTCGGCCTTCTCCTCCTCGTACTTGTACTTATTATCCCCACCATAACGGGAGCGGTTAGCGCGCCTGCCTGACGAGAGACCTCGCCAACCGGCAGACACAAAAAACCCCGCTCCCGGAAACGGAGCGGGGTTTTTTGTGTTTCGAACCACGGAACATGAAATGACCCAGAACCACCGCAAATCCTCAGACGCCATCACGGCAGGACCGGCCCGCGCGCCGGCCCGTGCCATGTTGCGCGCCACCGGCATGGAGGATGGCGACTTCGACAAGCCGATGATCGGGGTGATCAACACCTGGACCACGGTGACCCCGTGCAACATGCATCTGGCCGATCTCGCCGAGCCGGTCCGTGAAGCGGTGCGCGAAGCCGGCGGCCATCCGGTCGACTTCAACACCATCGTGGTGTCCGACGGCATCTCAATGGGCACGGACGGCATGCGCGCCTCGCTGATTTCGCGCGAGGTCATCACCGACTCGATCGAGCTGGCGACCCGCGGCCACAGCCTGGACGGGGTGGTCATCCTGGTTGGCTGCGACAAAACCATCCCGGCCGCCGCCATGGCCTTGGCGCGCATGGATGTGCCGGGCTGCATCCTCTATGGCGGCACGATCATGCCCGGCAAGCTGGGCGACCAGGCCCTGTCGATCCAGGACGTGTTCGAAGCGGTCGGCGCCCATGCCGCCGGTACGCTGGACGATGCCGGCCTGGCCAAGGTTGAGAAGGCTGCCTGCCCGGGCGCCGGTGCCTGTGGTGGCCAGTTCACCGCCAATACCATGGCGATGATCCTGACAATGCTGGGCCTGTCCCCCATGGGCGTGAACGACATCCCCGCCCCGCATCCCGACAAACCTGCGGCTGCCGCCCGCTGCGGACGTCTGGCCGTCGAACTGGCCAAAACCGGCACCACGCCGCGCCGTTACATCACCGAAGCCTCGCTGCGCAATGCCGTCATCGCCGCCTCGGCCTCCGGCGGCTCAACCAATGCCGTCCTGCACGTCGCAGCCATTGCCGCCGAAGCAGCTGTACCGTTTGACATTGCCGAATTCGACCGCCTCTCCAGCCAGGCGCCGGTCATCACCGATCTGAAGCCGGGCGGACGTTTTCTGGCCCACCACATGTTCCTGGCTGGCGGCTCGCGCCTGTTCGGCCAGCGCCTGATCGAGGGCGGTCTCCTGACCGACACACCGACCGTGACCGGCCAAAGCCTGCACGAAGAGTGCGCCAGCGCGGTGGAGTCCACCAATCAACGCGTCATCCATTCGGTCGCCAACCCGGTCAAACCGGATGGTGGGTTCCGCGTGCTGACCGGCGACCTGGCGCCCGAGGGGGCGGTCCTGAAACTGTCCGGTCATGCCCGCAGCGAGTTTTCCGGACCGGCCCGGGTGTTCGAGTGCGAGGAAGACGCCTTCGCTGCCGTCGAGGCCAACTCGGTCAAGGCCGGCGATATCATCATCATCCGCAATGAGGGCCCCAAGGGCGGTCCCGGCATGCGCGAAATGCTGGGCGTGACCGCCGCCCTGGTCGGCCAGGGCCTGGCCGGCGATGTCGCCCTGATCACCGATGGCCGTTTTTCCGGCGCCTCCAAGGGCTTCGTGATCGGCCATGTCAGCCCCGAGGCCGCCGATGGCGGCCCGATTGGGCGGGTCCGCAATGGCGACATGATCCGCATCGATGTCGCCGCGCGCCGCATCGATGTCGAGGCTGACCTGTCAGACCGCCCGGCCTGGACATCCGGCCGCGCCGCGCCGACCGGCGTGTTCGCCAAATATGCCGCCCTGGTCTCTTCGGCCTCGCGCGGCGCCACCACCCTCATCCCGCCGACGCCCTCTGCGACGCCGGCGCCCACTACAGCCATGCAATCCAAGCAGGAGATGCCCGCATGACCGCGCCCACCCCGTCCCGCCGTGCCGAGTTCGAAGTCGACACGACAGCCTACAAGGCCCAGCCGATCGCCGTGATCGGCTATGGCAGCCAAGGCCGAGCCCACGCCATGAACCTCAAGGAAAGCGGTTTTGACGTCACGGTCGGCGTTCGCCCAGGTGGACCGGGCGAGAAGAAAGCCAAGGCCGACGGCCTGAAGACCGCCACGCCGGAAGACGCCACCAAGGGCGCCAAGCTGATCGCCATCCTGACCCCCGACATGAGCCATGAGGCCCTGTTCCGCGAGTCGATCGCCCCCAACCTGTCGGCCGGCGACGCGGTTCTGTTCGCGCACGGTTTCTCGGTCCATTTCGGCCGCGTCACCCCGCCGGAAGGCGTTGACGTCATCCTGGTGGCCCCGAAAGGCCCGGGGGATCTGGTCCGCCGTGAATACGAGATCGGTCGCGGCGTGCCCTGCCTGTTTGCCGTCCAGCAGGACGCCACCGGCGAAGCGCGCAACCGGGCTCTGGCCTATACCGCCGGTATTGGCGGCGCCAATTCCGGCATCATTGAGACCACCTTCGCAGAAGAAACCGAGACCGATTTGTTCGGCGAACAGGCTGTTTTGTGTGGCGGTGCAACCGAGCTGGTCATGGCCGGCTACGAGACCCTGGTCGATGCCGGCTACCAGCCGGAAGTGGCCTATTTCGAATGCCTGCACGAGCTCAAGCTGATCGTTGACCTCCTCTATGAGGGCGGCATGGCCAAGATGCATGAATTCATCTCGGAGACCGCCATTTACGGCGATCTGCGCTCGGGTCCGCGCGTCATCAATGACGAGACCCGCGCCCGCATGCGCGAAGTCCTCAAGGACATCCAGGACGGCACTTTCGCCCGCGACTGGATCACCGAGAACCAGGCCGGCAAGCCGCAATACCAGGCCCTGCTGCGCAAGGATCTGGAGCATCCGATCGAGAAAACCGGTGCCGCCTTGCGGGCCGACATGCCGTGGCTGCAACCGGGTGCGAACGCCTGAGCGGCGCGACCTGAGCTGACAAAGGACCAAGAGAGATGACGGCCCTGCCCGCCTCCGAAATCGACGACACGGCCCCCAGCGCCGCCGCTCGCCCCTCCCCCCGACAGACCGGGGCGCATGCGGTGGTACGCACCCTGGAAGCCCTCGGTGTCACCCGCGTTTTCGGATATCCGGGCGGGGCCATCATGCCGGTTTACGACGCCCTGACCGGCTCATCCCTGCAGCATATCCTGGTCCGCCATGAACAGGCGGCCGCCTTTGCCGCCGACGCCCAGGCGCGGTTGACCGGCAAGGCCGGGGTCTGCCTGGCGACCTCCGGTCCCGGCGCCACCAACCTGTTGACTGGCATCGCCAATGCCTATCTGGACAGCGTCCCGATGATCATCCTGACCGGCCAGGTGCCGTCCGGATTGATGGGGACGGATGCCTTCCAGGAAGTCGACGTGTTCGGCATGTCGATGCCGGTCGTCAAACACTCGATCATCATCCGTGACCCGATGCGGATCCCGGAGATGATCGCCGAAGCCTTCGAGATCGCGGAGGGCGGCCGCCCCGGCCCCGTCCTGATCGATCTGCCGAAGGATGTCTTACAAGCCGAGGCGTACCCCACAACACCCCCCCAGCCTCGGCCTGAGGCCGGGTCGTCGCATCCGTCAGAATCAGACCTGACGGCCGCGACGACCCTGCTGGCCCGATCAAAGCGCCCCGTCTTCTATATCGGCGGTGGCGTCACCTTGGGCGGCGCGGTCGAGGCCGTGCGTGACTTCATGGACCGCACCGGAATCCCGACGGTTGCGACCCTGAAAGGCCTGGGCTGTCCGCACCCGGACAGCG
>NZ_JBLWVH010000020.1:0-63553 GCF_048268525.1 Maricaulis sp.
TGTTCGACCGCCGGGTCTCGACGACCTTCATCGGGTCGCTGGCCGGCGCTGCATCGGGTCCGGCCGTCGCTCGCGGCGTCTCCTTCCTGCGCGACAAGCTGGGTGAACAGGTGTTCGCGCCCGGCATCACCGTGATCGACGATCCGCACCGGCCCTGGGGCCACGCCTCTGCGCCCTTTGACGGCGAAGGCACGGTCAACCGGCGCAGCGCCATCATCGAAGATGGTCGTCTGACCACCTGGTTCCTCAACTCCGCCGCCGCGCGCCAGCTCGACATGGCACCGACCGGCCATGCCCGCCGGTCGATGGGCGGCTCACCCGGCGCCGGACCGACCAATTTCCATATGGAAGCCGGCGCCCGAAGCCGTGACGACCTGATCGGCGGCATCACCGAAGGCGTGCTGATCATGGAAATGTTCGGACCGTCGCTCAATTCCAATACCGGCGACTGGTCGGTGGGGGTTTCCGGCTATCGCATCGCCAATGGCCAGATCGACCACCCGGTCAGCGAGATCACCGTGGCCGGCAATCTGATCGACATCTATGCCCGCCTCATTCCGGGCAGCGATCTGGAATTTCGGGGTTCTGTTAACGCCCCCAGCGTATTTGTGGACGCCATGTCCGTCGGCGGTCTCTAGGACCCGCGGCGAACAGCTAAATCAAGGAGCCCGGCATGAGTGAAACCAAGATCAACAACCAGCTGCTGCACCTCGTCATCGGTGGCGAGCTGGCCTGCGTCGATCCGCAGAACTGCGAGTTCAAGGATCTCGACGAAGTCGATTTCGTCGGCGCCTTCGGCACCTATGCCGAGGCTCGCGCTGCCTGGAAGGGCGCCGCCCAGCGCACGGTCGACAATGCCCACATGCGCTATTTCGTCATTCACGCCCACAAGCTTCTCGATCCCGCGACCGAGAAGAAGGACGGCTAGGGTCCGATCCGCGGCGTGACTGACACGGCCCAACCCGGCGACACCAAGCCAGCGTCCACCGCGACGCTTGCCCGGCGCCTGTGGCGTGACTGGCTGTGGCGCCGCCGCGGGATGGTCGTGCTGGCCCTGGTGCTGTCCGCCATTACGGCGGCAGCGGCAGCCTCCTATGCCGGGGTTATCGCCTGGACCTTCGACAAGCTGAATACCGGCGCGGCGGACTTTTTCCCGCTGGCGCCACTGGCGGTGGTCGGGCTGGCGGCCGTCCGGGGCATAAGCCTCTACCTGCAAACAGTGCAGACCAACCGGCTGGCGTTGAACGTGATGCAGGACCTGCAGAACGCGATGTTCGCCAAGCTGATGCAGGCCGATTTCGCCCGACTGCAGGCCGAGGGTACCGGCTCGCTGGTGTCGCGTTTTACCAATGACATCACGCTGCTGCGCGAAACCATTGTCCGCCTGTCCAACAATCTCATGCGCGATGTGCTGACTGTGATCATCACCATCGGCGTCATGCTGAGCCTGGACTGGATGCTGTCGCTGCTGATCCTGGTCGTCTACCCGGTCGCCGCCTGGCCGGTGATCCGGATTGGCCAGCGCCTGCGCAAGACCTCGTCCCAAGCCCAGGCGCAGATGGGTGAAGTGACCGGCCAGCTGGAAGAGAGTTTCTCGGGCGCCCGCATGATCAAGACCTACGGGCTTGAGGATCATGAAACCGAGCGGGCTCGCAAATCCTTCTTCGAGCGCCTGCGTTTCCTGCTGAAAATCACCGAGAACAAGGCCCGCGTCGATCCGATCCTGGAAGTGGTTGGCGGCCTCGCCTTTGCCGGCCTCGTCGCCTTTGCTGGCTGGCGCATGCTGGAGGGTGAAACCTCGCTCGGCAATATCATCGGCGTGCTGACCGGGATCGCGGTGATCTCACCGGCGATCCGGGCGCTGGGCACGCTGAACGCCGTGGTCCAGGAAGGCTTTGCCGTTCTCGAGCGGGTCTTCACCGTTCTGGATACCGAAGAATCCGTCACAACGGCGCTGGACGCCCCGGCGCTGGACGTGAAAGCCGGCGCCGTCGAGTTGGACCAGGTGAGCTTTGCCTATCCGGACGGCTCGATTGCCCTGTCCGACATCTCGCTGAAAGCCGGTGCCGGGCAAACCGTCGCTCTGGTCGGTCCGTCGGGATCCGGCAAGTCGACCATCCTCAACCTGTTGCCGCGCCTCTATGATCATCAATCCGGGCAAATCACCGTCGACGGCACCGCCACCAACGCGGTCTCGCTCGCCTCGCTGCGCCGCTCGATGGCGCTGGTCAGCCAGGATGTGACCCTGTTTGACGACACGGTGCGGGCCAATATCGGCTTCGGGGATCTCGATGCCGGCGAGGACGCCATCATCGCCGCGGCCAGGGCGGCCGATGCGCATGACTTCATCATGGCCCTGCCGGACGGCTATGACAGCCCGGTCGGCCCGCGTGGCGGCAACCTGTCGGGCGGGCAGCGTCAGCGCCTGTCGATCGCCCGGGCCATCCTGAAGGATGCCCCCATCCTGCTGCTGGACGAGGCGACCAGCGCCCTCGACACCGAGTCGGAACAGCGGGTCCAGACTGCGCTCGAACACCTGTCGGAGGGACGCACCAGCCTGGTCATCGCGCACCGGCTCTCGACCGTGCGCCGGGCCGACTGGATCTATGTGATGGAAGACGGCCGCATCGCCGAACAGGGCCGCCATGACGACCTTATCGCCCGCGACGGCCTTTACGCCCGCCTGTGCCGGATGCAATTCGAGGCCTGACCCCTGCCTTGGCAACGCCAGGGCCGCTCAGGCCTCGCGGACCTCGATGATTTCGCTACAACGACCGGCTGCGGGCAGTTTCACCGTGAATTTCGAACCCGCGCCCGGCGCGCTTTCGACAGTGATGTCGCCGCCCATCAGCTCGGCCAGTTTCTTGGCGATGGCCAGGCCCAGCCCGGTACCGCCATTCTTGCGCTGCAAGACGGCCTCGCCCTGGCTGAACGGCATGAAGATGCGCGACATCAAATCGCCGTCCATGCCGATCCCGGTATCGCCAACCTCGAAGGTGACATCATGAGTGCGGTCGGCGGTCTGTGTCATCAGGCAGCGCACCCGCACTTCGCCGCGATCCGAGAATTTGACCGCATTCGACAGCAGGTTGGACAGGATCTGGCGGACGCGGGCCGGATCGCCGACCACCTCACGCTCGGCGACGGGATCGATTTCCAGATGCAGGTTGAGGCCCTTCTCCATCGCTTTCATGCGATAGGGACCGGCGACCGTGCGCACCAGTTCGGCCGGATTGAATGTGTCCTGCTCGACCTCGAAACGGCCGGACTCGATATTGGCCAGATCGAGAATGTCATTGAGGATGGTGAGCAGCGACTGGCCTGACCCCTCGATCAGATTGACCATTTCGCGCTGCGACGGCTCCAGGTCCGTGGTCGCCAGCAAGGCCGACATGCCCAGCACGCCATTCATCGGTGTGCGGATCTCGTGGCTCATCGTGGCCAGGAAACGCGACTTGGCGCGGCTGGCTTCGGTGGCCTGTTGGCGGGCCTCGACCAGATCGTGAATATCGGTCAGAGCGCCGACCATGCGGACCGGGTCACCGTCCGGCGTGCGCACAGCCTCGCCGCGCATCCGGAACCAGCGGTGCAGACCGCCGACGACCTTCAACCGCACCGTCAGGTCGCAGGGTCGCCCGGCCCGGAAATGGGCCTGCTGGGCTGACTGGAAACGTGGCCGGTCATCGGCATGGATCAGATTGGTGAATGTATCCGTGGCCGCGGTAAAATCCCGGGGCTGGTAGCCCAGCAGTTCACGGCCGCGCGCCGAGATATAGATCTGGTCGGTCTCAAGGCAGAAATCGAGAATGCCGTCGGACGTGCCTTTCATCGCCAGCTCGGCGCGATCACCGGACTCGGCGGCCAGGATCTCGCCCGTCAGGCGGCGGCGGTAGTGGTTGAAAACGGACAGCATTTCGTCGGCGACGTCGGCCGGGCGCTTGAACATCGCGACCACGATGCCGACCGACTGGGCGCCATTGTAGAGCGGCATGCCGACATAGGCCCGCATGCCCATTTCCTCGAGCATGAAATCGCGCGGATAGCGCGCAGACACATTGTCCTCGAAGATGTCGGCGCCCGCGTCCATCACATCGGAACAGGGCGTCCCTTTCAGCTCGTAACAATAATTGCCGACCATCGCTGAACCGCAGGCAACTTTCAGCGTGCGCATACGCGAATGGGTGGCATCGATACGGGCGATATAGAGGCGGTCGGCAGCAAATATCTCGGCGGTCTGCTTGACGAAAGCCTCAAGGAAGGCTGGTCCACACTCGCGTGACAGCAGGAAATTGAGGCGGTTCAACCGCTCCTGTGTACAGTCCGAACGTATGGCCAGATCCGGCATCAGCCCCTCTCCCCTCCGCCTCCCGCAAGGCGGGACGCTGAACGTGGTTAACGAGGGTTAATGTGACTCAATCCTGTGGAAAGAGTCGTCATATCTGATGAATTCACTGGTTATAAAAAATGGCCTCGCTCTACTCGCGGCGAAGCAGCCTTTCCGTCAGGAAGTTGCCCCACCAGCTCGACATGAAGCCTGACTGGACCGCATCACGGTCATAGACCGTTTCAACCCATTCCCAAAAATCAATCGGGGTGGTTTCGTTATAGGCGCGATAGCACTCGAAGAAATAATCAAGCACGCCGGTCTTGCCTGCCTTCACGTGCAGGTATTTCAGCGACAGGTGCTTGATGGCCTCGTCATAGGGCAACTTCAGCTTGGTCAGCGCGTAGAGCACCGAGATGATGCCGGCCCGGTCAGCGCCCGACTTGCAGTGGATCAGGGCGGGATATTCGATGCTCTCGAAAATCTTCACCGCCCGCTGCATGCGGTCGACATACGGCGCTTCGCGTGACCCGAAGGGCATGTCGATCATGGTCAGGCCGTGCTTCTCGCAGGCCTCTTTTTCGAGATCGTAATAGCACACGCCCGGCTGCGTGCCGCGAATGTTCAAAATGGTCTTGAACCCGTCCGCCGCCAATTGCTCCAACCGCTCCGGTGAGGGCTGGTTGGCCCGCCACATGCCGCCACCGACCTCGTGCATGTTGTGGAATTTCTGACGCAGGATGCCGTGATCCTTCCACAGATAATCCTGCCAGGCGCGCTCGCGATCAGTCGGGTCGTTCAGGTCATAGGGCATGCTGGGCCTTTCGTCTGGCAGCGCATTTAGGCCGGTCTCGGCCTTGACGCAACCGCGCGCCATGCTTGACCTTTTGGCTCACCGGGGTGAGCAAGGGAGCATTATGTCGAAACGCCTGCTCTCCCGGCCCTGGGCCCAGGAAGTCCTAGCCTTCTTCGTCCTGCTCTATCTGGAGCTGGTCCGCCACTCCATTCGCTGGGAACATCGCAATACCGCCTACGTCCAGTCAGTCTGGGACGAGCGCAAGCCGATCCTGGGCTGTGTCTGGCACGGCCGCATCCTGATGGCCCTGCATGGCTGGGCCCGACAGAAGGATCGCATGGTCGCCCTGGCATCGCGATCACGCGAGGGCGAGATCGGATCGCGGCTGGCGCGCTGGTACAAGGTCGGTGTGGTGCGCGGCTCCTCGCGCAATCCCGACAAGCCGGGCGCCGCCAAGGGCGGGGAAGCGGCCTACCGCGCCATGGTCAATCATCTCAATGCCGGCGGTTGCGGTGCGGTGACGCCGGACGGGCCGCGCGGCCCTCGCATGCGGGCCGGCTTCGGCGCCGTCCGCATGGCCCGCGATACCGGCGTTCCGATCCTGCCCTTCACCTGGTCGACCCATCGCAAGACCATCCTGCGCAAGGCCTGGGATCATCACTGCCTGCCGCACTTCTTTACCCGCGGTGTCATCATCTGGGGCGAGCCGATCCACGTCGCCCGGGATGCCAGCCCGGCCGACCTCGAAGCCGCGCGCCTCGACCTCGAAACCCAGCTCAACGACCTCAGCCGCGAGGCCGACGAGGCCGTCGCAGGTGACCTGATCGAGCCTGACGTCAAACGCCGTCCGGGCACGGGGCGCGCGGCCAGCAAGGCCGACCGCACCGCAGGCGGTGAGGCGGGAGCGACCGCGTGAGCCTGCCGGCTTCGCTCGCCCTCTATCGCGTCCTGACCGGGCTCGCCGCCCCGATCCTGCCGCTCGTCCTGTCGCGCCGCGCCCGCGCCGGCAAGGAAGACCCTGATCGCCGCCATGAACGTCTCGGCCGGCCCGAAATACAGCGGCCTGAAGGCCGACTGATCTGGCTGCATGGCGCCAGCGTCGGCGAAAGCCTGGTACTGGCGACACTGATCGACCAGCTGGCAGCGCGCGATCCGGAGCTGGAATTCCTGGTCACCACCGGCACCGTTACATCCGCCGCCCTGATGGCCAAACGCCTGCCGCCCCAGGCCAAGCATCAATACGTCCCGGTCGACACGCCGGGTGCTGTCCGCCGCTTCCTTGATCACTGGCGCCCGGATGTCGGTGTCTTCGCCGAGTCGGAACTCTGGCCCAATCTGCTGATCGAGGCCCGCAATCGCGACATTCCGATGGCCCTGGTCAATGCGCGCATGACCACCGCCTCGCTGACCCGCTGGCGCAAGCGCGGCGACGCCGTCCGCCGGCTTCTGGAAGCCTTTGCCTGGATCGGGGCTGCCGACACCCGCACCCGCGACGGTCTGGAAGACCTCACCGGTCGCGAGATCGTGCTGGCCGGCAATCTGAAACTGGAAGCCAGACCCGCCGCCCCCGACGCCCGCGAGCTGTCATCCCTGAAGATCGCGCTGGCCGGGCGACCGGTCTGGCTCGCGGCCTCAACGCATGAGGGCGAGGACAGCACCATCCTGGCCGCGCATGCGCTGTTGCGCGAGACCCATCCCGGCGCCCTCCTCATTCTGGCTCCGCGACATCCCGAGCGTGGCAAGCCCCTCGCAGCCATGGCCCGTCAGCGCGGCTTCAAGGTGGCGCGGCGCTCTGCCGGCGAGATACCGGACGGCGCCGATACGGTCTGGCTTGCCGATACGCTGGGCGAGATGCCGCTGTGGTTCGCGCTGGCTCCGGCGGCATTGATCGCCGGCAGTCTCAAGCCCGGCATTGGCGGCCATAATCCGATCGAAGCGAGCCTGGCGGGGGCCTGTGTGATCACCGGTCCGCATGTCGACAGCTTTGACGATATCTACGGCGCCTATCGCCGCCACTCGGCGATGATTGAAGTGACCGATGCGCAAACCCTGTCTGCCGCGGTCGAACAGGCCTGGCAGGCCAAGGCACCGGGACGGGCCGCCGCTGAACGGGCCATCAGCGAGGCCTCGGGCGGTGCGCTGGACACCACGCTGTCGGCCCTCTCCGTCCTGCTTGACCAAGCCGATGGCCCGGAGCCGGAGGCATGAAGGAACCGGCTTTCTGGCGCACCGATGGCGGCCGCGGATCGGGAGCCCTCGCCCGTGCCCTTCTGGCGCCGCTGGGCTGGATTCATGCCTGGGCCGTCGCCCGCCGCATCCGCAAGGCGACGCCCGTCCGTATTGACCCCAAAGTCGTGTGCGTCGGCAATCTGACGGTCGGCGGCACCGGCAAGACCCCGGTCACCCAGACCCTGATGCAACGCCTCGCCGACATGGGTCTGACCGCCGCCTCCCTGTCACGCGGATATGGTGGGCGCGAAGCCGGCCCCTTGCGCATTGAACCGTCTACCCACGACGCCGCTTCTGTCGGCGATGAGCCGCTTCTGCTCGCCCGCTCCGGCCAGGCCTGGATCGCCCGCGATCGCGCAGCCGGTGGCCGCGCCATCGAGGCGGCGGGCGGTGTTGATCTGGTGCTGATGGATGACGGTCATCAAAACCCGGACCTGGCCAAGGATTGCTCGATCGTCGTCGTCGACGGGCTGACCGGCTGGGGGCCGGGCACGATTGTCCCCGCCGGCCCGCTGCGCGAACCGGTCGCGACAGGCCTTGCCCGTGCCGACGCAGTAGTCGTGATGATGCCCGATGCCGCCACCGAGCCGGACTGGACCGGGCTCGGCCTGAGCGAGCTTTCCATCCCGGTCTTCCACGCCTGGCTGGAACCGCTGGCGCCGCCACCAGCTGGCAAGCTGGTCGCCTTTGCCGGCATTGGCCGACCGGAGAAGTTTTTCGATGCGCTCAGAGCAGACGGCGGTGATATCGGCGAGGTCGCGGTCTATGGCGACCATCACGCCTTCAACGCCGGGGACCTGCGCCATCTCGACGCCCTGGCCGCAGCCCATGACGCGCAGTTGATCACGACCGAGAAGGACTGGGTCCGCCTGCCCGTCGATTTCCAGGCCCGAGTCACCGCCTGGCCGGTCCGCGCCGTGTTCGCCAATCCGGGCGCGCTGGACGGCCTGTTGCGCGACGTCATGGATGCCGACATGGACGCAAGCGGCGAGGCTGGTTAAATCCGGACCATGATAGATGCCACCCGCAATGCCTCAGCCCTGACCCGGATCGGCTGGCGATTTGAAGCCGCCGCCTGGGATGCCTATGCCGGCTGGTACAAGATCAAGGGCATCGACAAGGCGTCGGACGCCGCCGGCGCATTGCTGCGCAAGCTCGGCCCGCTGATGCCGGTGCACAAGGTCGCCCGCATCAACATGCAACGCTGCTTCCCCGAAGCCGCCGCGCCCGAAATCGAACGCCTGCTGGGCGGCATGTGGGAAAATTTCGGGCGCCTGGCCGGTGAAATGCCGCATCTGGGCGTGTTTTCCGGGCCTGAGTTCAATGAGCGGGTCGAATTCATCGGACGGGAAAAGTTCGAGGCCCTGCGTGATGCCGGCAAGCCGGCCGTGATCATCTCGATGCACCATTCCAACTGGGAGATCGGGGCCGCCGCCATCAGCCAGACCGGCCTGCCCTGCCACATCACCTATCGCCCGGCCAACAACCCGCTGATCGATCGCCGCATCACCGACATGCGGGTCGGCTATGGCGTCAAGACGCTGACCGCCAAGGGCGGCGACGGCGCCAAGGCCCTCATGCAGGCGCTGAAGGCCGGTGAGGCGGTGGCGCTGATGAACGACCAGAAAATGAATGACGGTATCGAGGCGCCTTTCTTCGGCCTGCCCTCGATGACAGCACCCGGCCCGACACGCCTGGCGATGCGCCATGGCTGCCCGCTCTTGCCACTATCGATCCGGCGCATGGGCGGCGCCCGCTTCCGCGTCGAGGTGCATGACCCGATCGAGATTTCCACCAATCCAGACAGGACCGCCGCCATCGTCGAGACGGTGACGCGGATCAATGAGTGGGTGGAAAGCGAAATCCGTCAGGCGCCGGAACAATGGTTCTGGGTCCATCGGCGCTGGGCGAAATCGGTGTATAAGGGCTAGGCGGAGCGGGGGTGGCGGTCCTACATGCTCCCATGACAGCCGCAATCGGCTGACCGAGTTTGGCGAGACCAGCGGTGTGATCGGTTCCGTGTCGCGATATCGTTTGCGCGAGGCAGTGGTCCAGCCGTCGCGGATGGAAACGAACGGGGACAGGGAATACATGGTGTGTGTCCCAATTTACTCCCTTGGACGTGGTTCTCTTTGGTACGATATGAATTTTGAGGAATGAACGATGATTCCACCTTGGGAGTTCTGCCCAGATTGTGATCCGTTTGGCCCCAAAGACCCGTCAAATGTGACGGAGTGGGACCAGTATTGTATCGACTTCATGTTTTGGTACCGTGAATTGAAGACAGAAGAAGCTGAAGCGTACCAAAGGGATAATCCAGCACCGGCGAAGTGGGATTTCTTCTACGAGGCGATGGAAAGTCGCAGGCGGCGAGTTACGCAATAGGCAGTTCCAGAGGAACATCGGTTCGAGCGTGGACCGTCAATTAATGGGGACAACACCACCTGTGCCGCTGCGTGTGAAGCTATGTCTTCCCTCTCCCAGGGGAGCAGGACGCTCGCGTCTCGCCTCAGCCTACCGAGGCTGGAGCCGAGACTTGGAATCCCTTCGGGGAAATCGGTGTCTGTCCCGGTTTATTCGAGAGATCTCCACCAATCCCGACAAGACCGCCGCCATCGTCGAGACCGTGACGCGGATCAATGAGTGGGTGGAAAGCGAAATCCGTCAGGCGCCGGAACAATGGTTCTGGGTCCATCGGCGCTGGGCGAAGTCGGTGTATAAGTCTACGGGCGCCTGATGACGGTCGGATTTTCCCGCATGACATGCGCAATCGGCTGACCGGCTTTGTCGAGTTCAGCGGTGCGATCGGTCCGTTATCGCGATATCATTGCGCAGGGCAGTGATCCGGCCGTTAGGCTCGGAGCCAAACCGGGGCGCGGGGCAGATGGGGTACACCCCTGTTTTTCACGGCGGAGTAAACTATGAAGTTTGGAAGAGTCTTTGTTGCGGATATTTGTGGCATCCCGCATTTCATGTGCCAAAATCTTGATGATTATTCGGCATCCACAAAAGGACTCGGCCAAAATTTTGGCATCAATTATTCCGACAAGCACCTAAAAATGGCGGCCAAAATGGGGGCGATGGGGGCCTTTTACTACAGTTTAGTCGGAAGAAGATATTATTCAGCGTTGACTATTCTGTCTCGAGGGGCAGTGCTACCAGTATCCTGCTTAAGCGAATTCTGCCGCGCATGCGGGAGTGAAATGTATTATCTCTCTGTTCCGCATTTGGATTATCTTTCAGAGCGTGGAAATTGCAGGGAGGATACTCATCAGCACTTGAGTTCTTTGTTGCAACATCAATCGTGTAAATGTGGCGCAAGAACTCCGTTTATGGTGATCGCTGTTTGCAATGAGTGATGCAAGACCATTGAATCGCCTCATCAAACGGGAAGACACGCCAACCTGGGGCGCTAAAAACCGCTTCAGATGCAATAGCTCCCCTCCAGCCGCGCGCAATCCGCGCAAACCCGTCCATAGACCGCTTGCCGAGAGACCGCCGTATCCGGTTCTTCAGGTCAAGGGCGGCGCAGCCGCCGCTTCGCGGTTTCACCCTTGAGCTGAAGAACCGGATACGGCCTGCTGGCTGACAAGCGATCTATGGCTGATTGCGCGCGCGACGCTCAGTTCGCAAGGAGTTCAACCGGGGGCCGAGCACATCGCATGGGTAATTCGGAACCTGCCTGCGACACCGGAAAAAGGAGCGCCAAGCCCCAAGCCTAGTGCAACTCGGACATGTCCAGATCCAGCAGGCTTTGCGGGTCGACATAGAACTGGTTGCGTAGTTTCACGCGCCAGTCGAGATGCGAGCCGGTGGCCCGACCGCCCGCACCCATGGCGCCGATCAGCTGGCCCTGCTCGACAATGTCGCCCTCGGAGACCTCGACCCCGGACAGGTGCAGGAAGGCCGAGACCAGGCCATGGCCATGATCGATGAAGATCAGGCCGCCCTCGTAATACATGTCCGGCTCGGCCAGGGTCACCAGACCACCAGCGGGCGCATAAATCGGCGTACCGACCTCATTGGCCCAGTCCAGCCCCCAGTGCGGACTGCCCTCATGGCCATTATTGTAAACCCGGGCGGATCCATAGACGCCGGTGGTTATGCCCTCGGCGGGATGAATGAACCCGCCCAGGAAACCCTGCCCGTCCCAGACCGAGTTGAAAGCGGCCTGCTTTTGCGCGTATTCGCGCTGGCGCCGCGGCAGGGTGGACGGGTCCGGCGTCACGGTCGCCTGGGGCACGCCATTGACCTGCTGGAGATCGTATTCGCGCTGGGTGATGTCCCAGACTTCGCTGCCCCCGATACCGAGGAGGTTATCATGGTCGATCGCCGAAACGTCGATAGTGAGGGGCAAACTTGCCGGCGCTCTGCGCGGTATCCCCAACAGGGCCAACCCATCGCGATCCGCCACCGCAGAAACCTCGCCGAGCCTTAGCTCGGTGCGCGGAGGATAGAAACAGACCAACAATGCGCCTTCTTCGCGGCGCCCGGTGCACCCGACATTGTCAGCGCTCACAAAAGGGCCGACATGGGCTATTTCCGCCTCCCGCGCCTCAGGCGAGGCTTGGGCGATCAGGTCACCGATCGGGTCGGCGGCGTCACTGACCAGTGCCGTCGTGGATTGCAGGGCAAGGGCGACGGCGAGGCTGATCATTTTCCCGGCTCCGAATTCAGTTCGATCCAGCGCTGCTTGGCGACCAGAACATCCTTGTAGGCTTCCTGCTCGTCGACATTCCAATAGCGCAGCTGGTCAAGCTGGATCGGGTCATTGGTGACGGCACAACGCACGAAAGCGCCCGCCTTCAATATGATGAAGTCGCTATCGCCATACTCAAGTATGGCTTCGCCCTGGAATTCTTTGTCGAAACTGAAATCACTCATGCATCTTCTCTAGCAGTGTTTTCCGGCCAGCGGGAGGGTGGCGTGTGTCAGAAAAGCCGCCCCTGGCCCGCCGCCTCCGGCTTGCTGCGGGGTTTGGGTTTCGCCTTGGTCTTTTTGGGCAGGTCGGGGGTCTCCGGCGCCCGCTTGCGCGAGCCACGCTCGCCCTCGATCCGCGCTGCGCGTTCGCCATCGGCGAAGACCAGGTCAATGCCCGCCCCCTCCATCAGCGAGCCACCGGACCGCACCAGCTTGCCGGCCCGGTCTCGGACCAGCACGAAACCGCGTTTGAGAACCGACTGGTGCGACAGGGCTTCCAGCCGCGCCGACCAATTGTCCAGATCGCGTTGACGGTCCCGGCGCAGGCGCTCTGCAGCCGGACCCAGCCGCGCTGCGCGCTCGTCCAGCAAGGTGCGCTTCTGGCGCAGGTCACGCGATAGCGCCGCCGGCTTCAATCCCGCGGCGAGCACCAACAGACGACCGCGCTTCTCGGCGGCATGATTGAGCAAAGCCGGATCGAGCTTGTCGGCGATCATGTCGAAGCGTTGGCGTTTGAGCTCCATCAGCGCGGCGGGTCGCGGCAATGCCCGTGCCGCCGAGCGCAGCTCTGTCCGGCGCCGCTCAATATGACGAGACAGGCCTGCCACCAGGCGACCACCCAACTGGTCCAGCGAGGCCTTCAGCTCGGCGCGTACCGGCACCGCCATTTCCGCTGCACCCGTCGGGGTTGGTGCGCGGCGGTCCGAGGCAAAATCGATCAGCGTGGTGTCAGTCTCGTGACCGACCGCCGAGATCAGCGGGATCGCGCTGTCAGCCGCGGCCCGCACAACCACCTCTTCGTTGAAGGCCCAAAGGTCCTCGATCGAGCCGCCGCCGCGGGCGACGATCAGAACATCCGGTCGCGGCACCGGGCCGTCGGATGGCAGCGCATTGAAACCGTGAATGGCCTCGGCGATCTGGGCGGCGGCGCTGTCACCCTGCACCAGGACCGGCCACAACAGGACATGACAGGGAAAGCGGTCCTGCAGGCGATGCAGGATATCGCGGATAACGGCCCCGGTCGGCGAAGTGACCACACCGATGGTGCGCGGCAGGAAGGGCAGTGCCTGTTTGCGGCTGGTCTCGAACAGGCCTTCGGCAGCCAGAGTGCGCTTGCGCTCTTCCAGCAACGCCATCAGCGCGCCGGCACCGGCCGGCTCCATGCTCTCGACGATGAGCTGGTATTGCGAGCGGCCCGGATAGGTCGACAGCCGCCCCTCGATGACCACTTCCAGCCCTTCTTCAGGCCGGAAGCGGAAGCGCTGGGCGGTGCCTTTCCAGGCGATCGAGGCGATCACCGCCTTGTCGTCCTTGATGTCGAAATAGACATGGCCCGACTTGGCCACCACGACCCGCCCCAGCTCGCCGCGCAGGCGGACATGGCCGAAGGCGTCCTCGACCGTGCGCTTGAGCGAGCCGGCGAGCTCGGAAACGGTGAATTCGTGGATGTTTCCTGCGGGTGTGTTCATGGCAACTCTGGTAAAATGGTTTCAGCGCCACCGCAACGGCCCGGCAGACTCGCGATTGCCGGGCGATTGCGCTAGGCAGGGCCGTAACACGGCGCAATTGGATGCATTGAGGGTCACATGAAGGTTCTGGTTGTCGGATCAGGCGGGCGCGAACATGCCCTGGTGTGGAAGATTGCCAAGAGCCCGATGGTCTCCGCCATCTTGGCTGCGCCCGGCAGCGCCGCAATCGGCGAACTGGCAACCTGTCACCCTGTACCGGTTTCAGATCTGGACGGTCTGGTTGATCTCGCCCGCACCCAGGCGGTCGACCTGGTTGTGGTCGGACCGGAAGTTCCACTGTGCGACGGTTTGGCCGACCGCCTGCGCCAGGCCGGCATCGCCACATTCGGCCCATCCCGGCTTGCGGCCCGGCTCGAGGCATCCAAGGCCTTCGCCAAGGACTTCTATGCCCGTCACAACGTGCCCTCTGCCCGCTATGGCACCTTCTCGAATGCCGGCGAAGCCAAGGCGTTTCTCGACCAGTTCCAGCCACCCTATGTGCTCAAGGCCGACGGCCTGGCCGCCGGCAAGGGCGTGGTCATCGTCTCGGACCGAGCCGAGGCCGAAGCCGAGATCGACGCCTTCCTGTCCGGCAAGTTCGGTGATGCATCGCGCACCCTGGTGATCGAGGAATTCATGGCCGGCGAGGAAGTCTCGATCTTCGCCCTGTGCGACGGCAAGGACGTGCTCTATTGCGGCGCGGCGCAGGACCACAAGCGCGTCGGCGAAGGCGATACCGGCCCCAATACCGGCGGCATGGGCGCCTATTCCCCGGCTCCGATCGCCAAGCCCGAGCTGATCGAAACCGCGATGAAAACCATCATCGAACCGGTCGCCCGCGGGCTCGCCGCCGAAGGATCGCCTTTCCAAGGGGTTCTGTTCGCCGGGCTGATGGTGGATGCCGACGGACCCCGGGTGGTCGAATTCAACATCCGCTTCGGTGATCCCGAATGCCAGGTCCTGATGATGCGGATCGAGGACGATCTCCTGCCCTATCTCGAAGCGACGGCCACCGGGCGCCTGGCCGAGATGCCGCCTCTCAGCTGGACAGCCGAGCCGGCGATCACCGTTGTCATGGCCGCCAATGGTTATCCCGACAGCTATGAGAAGGGCAGCCTGATCGAGGGCGTCGACGCCGCCAACAAGATGGAAGGGGTGGTTGTTTTTGAAGCAGGCACCGGCCGCGACGACGCCGGCCATCACACGGCGACCGGCGGCCGCGTCCTCAATGTCACGGCGAATGGCGAGACGTTGCACTATGCCGTCGATCGCGCCTATGCGGCCGTCGACGAGATCGACTGGCCGGGTGGCTTCTGCCGCCGCGACATCGCCTGGCGAGCCCTGAAGACCCACTAACCCCAACCGCGCGCTTCGTTTGACATCCGGGCATCGGGCGTCATCTTCTTCGCAAACACTTGTTTGCGGGGAGGCAGACCTGATGCTGAAATCAGCCATGAGCGCGATCGCGTTGATCGCCACGACCACGTTCACGACATCGGTGCTGGCGCCGGTCGCCTTCGCCCAGGAAGCCGAAGAGGGCCTCACGGTCATCCATGCCGGTTGGCTGCTCGCCGTACCCGGCGAAGAGCCACTGACGGAACAATCCATCCTGATCCGCGGCGAGCGCATCGAAAGCATCCAAGCCGGCTATGTGACGCCCGAGGGCGCCGAGATCATCGATCTCTCGGATGATTATGTGATGCCCGGCTTCATCGACAGCCATGTGCACCTGCAATCGGAACTCGGGCCGGGACGCCGCTTCAACACTTTCACCATGTCCGCCTCCGACCTCGCCTTTGACGGCGCCGTCAACGCCGGCACTACGCTGCGGGCCGGCTTCACCACAGTGCAGGATGTCGGCGGCAATTTCGAAGCCTCGCTGGCGCTGCGCGATGCGATCAATGATGGCGACGTCCCCGGCCCGCGCATGCGCATTGCCGGATCAGCCGTCACGCCGACCGGTGGCCATGCCGACGTCAACGGCTTCTCGCTCGACGTGCTGCACATGTTCGCCAGCGAAACCGCCTGCAATGGCGAGGCCCAATGCCGCGAAGCCGTGCGCACCCTGATCCGCGGCGGCGCCGATGTGATCAAGATCACCGCGACCGGCGGCGTCCTGTCCGACACCGCCGCCGGCGTCGAGCAACAATTCTTTGATGACGAACTCAGCTCCATCGTCGAGGCCGCCCACATGATGGGCCGTCGCGTCACCGCGCACGCACACGGCGTGACCGGCATCAATTCCTTCCTGGAAGCGGGTGGCGACTCGATCGAGCACGGCACTTATCTTGATCGCGAATCGATCCGCCTGATGCGCCGCAATGGCGCCTATCTGGTCCCGACCGTGCTGGCCGGCGTCACTGTCGCCGAAATGGCCGAGACAGTTGATTTCATGACCGACAACCAGCGCGCCAAGTCGCGCGAGGTCGGTCCGGTCATGCTGGAAATGGCCCGCCGCGCCCATGAGGGTGGCGTAATGATCGCCTTCGGCACCGATAGCGGCGTCTCCCGTCACGGCGTCAACGCCCGCGAGTTCGAACTGTTGGTCGATGCCGGTCTGACACCGATGGAAGCCATCGTTACGGCCACCATCAACGCCTCGCGTCATGTGCAGATGGACGACGATATCGGCACGATCGAAGCCGGCAAGCTGGCCGACATCATCGCGGTCGACGGCAATCCGCTGGAGAACATCTCCGAGCTGCGCGACATGGATTTCGTGATGAAGGGCGGCGAGGTTTATCTGAACCCATGAGCGATATCGACGACAGCTTCTCCGGCACCAAACCGGTCGCCGACGCCCTCTCCTTCGATGAGGGAGCATTGGCCGAATGGATGAGTGCCAATGTCGCGGGCTTCCAGGGCCCCCTCACGGTGGAACAGTTCAAGGGCGGGCAGTCCAACCCGACCTACAAGCTGGTCACGCCGGGCAGGGCCTATGTCCTGCGGCGCAAGCCCCCGGGCAAGCTGCTGCCATCCGCCCATGCGGTTGATCGCGAGTTCCGGGTCATGAAGGCGCTGGGCGGCGCCGGATTCCCGGCTCCGGTCATGCACGGGCTGTGCATGGACCGCGAGGTAATCGGGACAGAGTTCTACATCATGGACTTCGTCGAGGGCCGGATCTTCTGGGACCCGCTCCTGCCCGATCTCGACAAGGCCGAGCGCGGCGCCATCTATGACGCGTCCAATGCAACGCTGGCCCATCTGCACGGCATCGACTTTGAAGCCGCCGGCCTTGGTGATTACGGCAAGCCGGGCAATTATTTCGAGCGTCAGATCGGTCGCTGGACCAAGCAATACCGGGCAGCCGAAACCACCACGGTCCCGGCCATGGACCGGCTCATCGAATGGCTGCCGACCGCCGCTCCCGAGCAGGAACGCACCAGCGTCGTGCATGGCGATTACCGGCTCGACAACATGGTCTTCCATCCGACCGAACCGCGCGTCATCGCGGTGCTGGACTGGGAACTCTCAACCCTGGGCGATCCGCTGGCCGATTTCACCTATCAGCTGATGGGCTGGGTCATGCCGCCGGAAATCCGCAACGGGCTGCTTGGCGTCGACATTGCGTCCCTGGGCATTCCCGACATCGAGGCCTACACGCAGGCCTATTGCGAGCGCACCAATCGCTCGGGCATTCCGGCGCTGGATTTCTACTTCGCCTACAACATCTTCCGCCTGACCTCGATCATCCAGGGCGTCTATGCGCGCTCCCTGCAGGGCAATGCCTCGAACTCACGCGCCGCCGAAATGGGCGCCGCCGTCGAACCAATGGCCGAAGCCGCCTGGGGATTTGCGAAACAGGCGGGGGCTTGAAGGCGGGCGAGATTAGAATCGAACGGGGCGCCTGATATATGTCCTGCCCCTTTCGTGACTGCCCGGAATAGCAGACGACCAGGGAAAACACCGTCGCCTCACTGGCGCGAGAAGCGGGGCTCAGTCGCTCCGTTTGCGGCGACGCTTCTCTTCCGCGATAGCTGCGATCACAATCATCGTTACCATGAATCCGAAGAACAGGGTCAGCGGCCAGAGATTGATTTCGATGTCGCCGATCATGATGCCTCCTCCAGGTGCCCGAGATAAAACGCACAAACCCAGCTCGCAACCAGAAATCCGGCGCCGAGCAACAGGCTGGCCGGGCTGATGATACCACGCTCCGCAAATAGCGACAGGCCCAGAAGCCCCAAGCCGATCGCGCGACTCGACTGCTCCCAGCTTCGCCACAGCGCCTTGTTCGAAGTCGTACCGCGTGGACGCCACGCTGCCAGTTGGCTTGCAACCCAACGCACGCCTTTCCACAGCATTCTGATTTGCTTCAGCATGACCGCACCCTACAAGTTCTGGTTATGTTCCGCAACACCGACAACCGGCTGCACCCTGCACTCGCCCCGGCCGTGACCGGCGATATAGTCCGCGCATGACCGCTGCCTTCATCCTTGTCGCGACCTTTGTCACCGCCTTCATTTCCGGCGTGTTCGGCATGGCGGGCGGGTTGATCCTGATGGGGGCGCTGGCACTTGTCCTGCCGGTCGCGGCGGCGATGGTCGTGCACGGGGTGATCCAGAGCGTGTCGAATGGCTGGCGCGCCGTCCTGCACCTGAAATGGATCGACTGGCGCATCCTTGCCATCTATCTGGCCGGATCGGCGGCCGCTGCGGGTCTGTTGGCATTTGCCAGTTTTGAGCTGTCCAAGGCCTGGCTGTTCGTGATCCTGGGTCTGGTTCCAGCGGTGATCTGGATGCCCAAGCACATCCTCCATCTCGACGCCGCCAGACCACACCACGCCGTCGCCTGTGGCTTCGCTGTCACCGGTCTCAACGTGGTCGCCGGTGTCTCCGGCCCACTGTTGGACGTCTTCTTCGCCGACACACAACAGGACCGGCGCACGATCGTGGCGACCAAAGCCGCGACACAGGTCGTCAGTCATGGCGTCAAGATCGCATACTACATCCTGCCGGCACTGGGCGCAGCGGGGCTGCCGTCGGTTCAGTGGTTGTTGATCGCCGCCCCGCTGGCCATCATCGGCACCACCGCCGGAGCGCGTTTCCTGGCGCTGATGAGCGATGTCCAGTTCCGCCAGTGGACAAAGTGGATCGTGTCGGTGATCGGGGCGATTTATGTCATTCGCGGCATCATGCTTTTGATGGGATCTGCTTCATGATCATCGCTCCTGCCATCCGGGAAAACGCTGTCGTCCGGCTGGAACCCCTCGTCGAAGCCCACCGCGAGGAACTCCGCCCCATAGCCGCCGAGCCCGGCCTGTGGACGCTCACCTCCCTGCGCGGCGATGGCGATCATTTCGACGCCTGGTTCAATCTGATGCTGGCCAATACCAATGCCGGCAGCCAGATCAGCCACCTTGTCCGCCGGCAGGCGGATGGCGCGGCGGTCGGTCACTCGGCCTGGCTCACCATCACGCCCGAGCACAAACGCCTCGAGATCGGCTGGACCTGGTATGGCAGTGAGGCGCGCGGCACGGCGATCAATCCGGCCGCCAAACACATCCTGCTGGGAGAGGCCTTCGGGGCCGGTGCCGAACGGGTTGAACTGAAGACCCATCACCTCAACCTGCGCTCCCAAGCGGCCATGACCAAGATGGGCGCGACCCGCGAAGGCACGCTGCGCCGCCACCTCCTGTGCTGGACAGGCGAGTGGCGCGACACGGTGTTCTTTTCGGTTCTGAGGGAGGAATGGCCCGACGTGAAGGCCGGGCTGGAAGCCCGCTTCGCCTAGCCCGCGAAACAGACGTCGGTCAGACCGGCGACATGGCCACCGCGGATTTCAATCTCGACCTCGCCGGCCAGGGCCGCATCGGTCGCATAGACACTCAGGTCAGCCGGCGACCCGGCGGTCAGGATTGCCGTTTCGCGACGGCTCGGTGCAGTCGACGCACGGATGAAGATCGCGCCATGGCTGGAGGCTGCCTGCACACCGGGGCGAACGATGGCGCCCGGACGTCCAAGCTCGACCACAAGCTGGCCGGTTTCCAGTTCAATGTCCGATGCAATCGCCGAAATGCGGCCCTGCTCGATCAGGATGTCCTGATCATCCCATTCGCCCGATGCATCAATGATGGTGACATCGCGCAGCAGGATGGGCGCATCATTGCAAACCGAGCTCTCGGCCTGCGCTGCGGCGCAGGTGCCGAATGTCAGACCGGCAACAAGACAGGTTTTGATCAGTGCACGACGCATGAGCCGCTCCATCGGAATGGCTCCTCTTCGTCCGCGTACGGATTCAACTCAAGACAAGGTTTTATGACAGGTTGGCATGAACGCGAATTATCGAAATGTCGGAGCTACTTGACCGGCAAGGTAGAGACGAAATCGGCCGTCATTCTGGCCCAAGCCGCCAAGGCCTCATCGTCGAGGTCCGACGGTCCGTCCACAGTCACCCAACCCTTCATCACGCGACCGGTCAGATCCATTTCCCGCGCGCCGGTTTTCGCCAAGGCAGCCTCATACTGATCCGGTCCGACCCGGACATGCAGCTCGTCGCGCGAGGTGCCGAAACTCATGTTTCCGCCAATCATCAGGGCAATGCCGCCAAACATGCGGCGTCGTTCAGGACGCTGCCCCAGCGCGACCAGGGCCGCTTCCATCCGGTCAACCAGATCGGGATCAAAGGCCATCGCCCACCTCTTTCGCGGCTGATTTCACCTTGCGACGGGCGCGGAAGAAATCCTTCAGCATCGCCGCACCTTCATCCGCCAGAATGCCCGACACGATCTCGGGCCGCCAGTGACAGGTCGGCTGCTCGAAAAAGCGCGTCCCGGAGACCACGGCGCCGCCCTTCTCGTCGCTGGCACCAAATACCAGCCGGCCGATCCGCGCATGACTGATCGCCCCGGCACACATGGCACACGGCTCCAGCGTGACATACAGCTCCAGCCCCGTGAGACGGTAATTGCCCAAGGCTTTTGCCGCCTCGCGCAGGGCAAGGATCTCGGCATGGGCGGTCGGGTCATGGCCGGCGATGGGCCGGTTATGGGCCTGCGCGACAATGCTGTCCGTGGCCGGATCGACGATGATGGCACCGATCGGTGCCTCGCCAGCCTCAGCTGCGGCTTGCGCCAGGCGTAGCGCCGCCTGCATAAAACGTGTATCGCGCGGGTTCGTCATACTGCGCGCGATA
Organism: Maricaulis sp.; assembly: GCF_048268525.1. Classification (GTDB taxonomy): domain Bacteria; phylum Pseudomonadota; class Alphaproteobacteria; order Caulobacterales; family Maricaulaceae; genus Maricaulis. The sequence goes on from NZ_JBLWVH010000020.1 coordinate 20,912, forward strand.
GAGCGCCGCATTGAAAGGGTCAAGCGTGACCGGAACTGCCGACACTTCAGAACGTATCGCCAAATTCCTCGCCCGCGCCGGTGTGGCCTCACGCCGCGAGGTCGAACGCATGATCGAGGGCGGCCGGGTAAAGGTCGATGGCAAGACGCTCGACACGCCGGCCTTCAAGGTCACGGGCACCGAAAACATCGAAGTCGACGGCAAGCGCATCGAGCCGCCCGCAGCCACCAAGCTGTGGCGCTATCACAAGCCCGACGGTCTGGTGACCACCCATGCCGACCCGGAAGGCCGCGAAACCGTGTTCGACGCCATCCCCAAGGATATCGGCCGGGTGATCTCGATCGGTCGCCTCGACCTGACCTCGGAAGGCCTGCTGCTGCTGACCAATGACGGCGCCCTCGCCCGCGCCCTGGAACTGCCCTCGACCGGCTGGACGCGGCGCTATCGGGCTCGCGCCTTCGGCTCGATCTCGGAAAGCGCCCTGAAAATCCTGCGCGCCGGGGTGACGGTGGAAGGCATCAAATACGGGCCGATGGAAGTCGAGGTCGAACGCGAGACCGGCTCGAATATCTGGCTTGAGGTCGGCATTCGCGAAGGCAAGAACCGCGAGGTCCGCAAGGCCCTCGACGCGGTCGGCCTGCGCGTCAACCGCCTGATCCGCATCGCCTATGGCCCCTTCCAGCTGGGACAGCTGGAAAAAGGTGAGATCAAGTCCGTGCCCTCACGCGTTTTGCACGACCAGTGTGGTCACCTGATCGACATGGGCGACACGCCGACCGGCCAGGCGATCGCCAAGCCGCGTCCGGCCAACCGGGCGGCCCGCAAGCCTGGCCAGAAACCCGGCGGCAAGCCCGGCCAGCGCGCGATGGGTGGACCGGGTCAGCCCGGCCTGCCCAAGCGCGAGGTTGATGACAGCCTGCTTGAAGACGCCCGCAAGGGTCGCCCGCTGGACGCCAAATCGACCCGCGCCCGTCGCGGCAAGGATGGCAAGCCGACGGCCAAGCCCGCGCCCGGTCGCGCCGCCCCGCGCGCCACCTCATCGCGTCCCGACACCCCGCGCACAGGCGGCTCCCGCAAGCCGGGTGGGCCTCGCACAGGCGGGCCTCGCAAGCCTGGCGGTCGGAGCTAGGCCGCGATGCGTATCGTCGGCGGCAAATTCCGCAATCGCGCCCTTGTGGCCCCCAAGGGCAAGTCCACCCGTCCGACCTCGGACCGGGCCCGCGAGAACATGTTCAATGTGATCGAGCATGCCGACTGGTGCCCGGCCATCGACGGCGCCCGCGTCGCCGATATCTATGCCGGCTCCGGCGCGCTGGGCCTGGAGGCCATCTCGCGCGGCGCCGCCTTCTGCCTCTTCATCGAGTTCGCGGCCGAGGCGCGCGGCGCCATCCGCGACAATGTCGACACGCTGCAACTCTTCGGCATCACCCGCATCCACCGCCGCGACGCCACAGCGCTGGGCGACAAACCGGCCAATCTGGGCGAGCCCTTCAACCTCGTCTTCCTCGACCCACCCTACGGCTTCGGTCTCGGCACCAAGACGCTGGAAAAGCTGATCGAGGGAGGCTGGGTCAGTGATGACGCGGTGGCCGTGCTGGAAGTCGGCGCGGAGGAAGAGCCGGAAACACCTGACTGGACCTGTCAGGTGGAAAAGATCTATGGCGCGGCGAAAGTGCTGTTCCTGACGCGGGCCTAAATCCCAGTCACACAATCAATTATCTTTGTCATCCCGGACGGATACCCCGCAAAAGCGGGGTGGCGATCCGGGACCCATACGCCCGGCGGTCACGCGAATGGATCCCCGCTCTGCGGCCTGCTTTCGCAGGCCATCCGGCGGGGATGACAAGCGAAATTGCCTGGTCCCGTTGAACGCTGATTTCCCTCTCCCAAGGGAGAAGGGTAGTGGCTGCTACCGCCGCCCGAACAGCCGCTCGATATCGCTCAGCTTGAGCTCCACATAGGTCGGCCGACCGTGATTGCATTGGCCGGAATGGGGGGTGGCTTCCATTTCGCGCAGGAGGGCGTTCATTTCCTCGCCGGTCAGGCGGCGGCCGGAGCGGACGGAGCCGTGGCAGGCCATGGTGCCGACCACGTCTTCCAGCTTTTCTTTCAGGGACAAAGCCTGGTCATACTCGGCGAGGTCGTCGGCGAGGTCGCGGATCAGGCCCTGGATGTTGAGCTTTTTCAGCAAGGACGGCGTTTCGCGGACCGCAATGGCGCCCTGGCCGAAGGCTTCGATGACGAGGCCGAGTTCCTCCAGCTCTTCCGTGCGCTCGAGCAGGCGGCGGGCTTCGGCCTCGTCGAGATTGACGATTTCCGGGACCAGAAGGCGCTGACGCTGGACCCCGGTCTCGGCGATCATCTTTTTCATACGCTCATAGACGAGGCGTTCATGGGCGGCGTGCTGGTCGACAATGACGATGCCATCGCCGGTCTGGGCGACGACATAGGTTTCGTGCAATTGCGCCCGGGCGACACCCAGCGGCCAGTCCGGTGGCGGGGCGGAGGGCTGTTGGGCCGGGTCGAAACCGTCCGCCGCGCCCTCACCCATTCCCGCGCCATAACCCGCCTGGTCCGGCTCGACACGAGCCGACATGCCCGGATCGAAGACCTGATCCTGATAGGGTTCTGACGGGGGGCGCGGCGCCCCCCAGCCGGCGAGGCTGTTGGTGTGGGACTGATAGCCGCCCGGTGGCGGTTGCGGCGGCTGATAGCCTTCCGGACGCACCCGCCCCAGCGCATAGCCGGCGACCGTCGTCGAGGCGCGGTGACCGGCTCCGGCCAGGGCATGGCGCAGGGAGCCGACGATCAGGCCGCGCACCAGGGCGGCGTCGCGGAAGCGGACCTCGGCCTTGGCCGGATGGACATTGACGTCGACCTCGTTGGTCGGCAGCTCGACATTGAGCGCCACGACCGGATGACGGTCACGGGCGAGGAAGTCCTGATAGGCCCCGCGCACGGCACCACCCAGAAGCTTGTCGCGGACCGGGCGGCCATTGACGAACAGGTATTGATGCATGGCGTTGCCGCGCGAATAGGTCGGCAGGCTGGCAAAACCGAAGATGCGCACGCCGTCGCGGGTCTGGTCGACCTCGAGCGCGTTCTCGCCGAAATCAGCCCCGAGGATGGCCGACATGCGGGCCATGCGCGCTTCGGCTCCCTCACCGCGCTCGGCGGCAACGGACAGGCGTTTGCGACCGTCCAGGGTGAGGAAGAAACCGACATCGGGACGTGACAGGGCCATGCGTTTGACCACGTCGGTGATACCGAGGTTCTCCGAGCGTTCAGATTTGAGGAATTTCAGGCGGGCCGGCGTGGCGTAGAAAAGGTCACGCACTTCGATCCGCGTGCCGCCACGTCCCAGCGGCGCGGCCGGTGCGGTGCCATTGGTGTTGCCACCCTCGACCAGGATCGCCCAGGCATCGCCTTCGCCCTTGGCCTGGGTCGTGATGGAGAGCCGGGCGATCGAGCCGATCGATGGCAGCGCCTCGCCGCGAAAGCCCATGGTGGAGATGTTGAGGAGATCGTCGGCGCCGTCATCGCCGACAGGCAGTTTCGAGGTGGCGTGGCGTTCGATGCACAGTTCGAGCTCGGCCGGGCTCATGCCCTTGCCGTCATCCTCGATCAGCAGGCGGACCAGCCCGCCGCCCTCGGCGGTGATGTCGATGCGCTTGGCACCGGCATCCAGCGCATTCTCGGCCAATTCCTTGACGACAGAGGCCGGCCGCTCGACGACCTCGCCGGCAGCAATTCGGTTCACCGTTTCCGGTGGCAGGCGTCGGATGATGGGTTGGGTCATGGCCAAAGACATGAGGCCAGCCTCTTGGCTGGCCCCGAGTCGGTCAAGTGGGAGCGTCGGTCGGACGGTCAGACCGTCAGACGCGACAGGTCCGGATCAAAGGCCCGGCAGTTTGGGAAGCAGGCGACGATCACGCTCGATTTCCACTTCGCCACCACCGGTGACATTCAGGATGCGCTCCTGGGCCAGGGCTTCCGCCTCGGCATCCAGCGGCGTGGCATCACCTTGCGGGCGATACTCGCCATTGCGCCAGAACAGCACCTGATCGGCAAAGCTGCGATTCTTGCGGACAACACTGGCCATCTCGCCATCAATGATGGAACGGATGAACGGGTCGGCGGAACCGCCATTGGCGCGCGCGACCAAAAGGGCCTCGGCGTCGGACCCTTCGAATTCACCCTGTCGGCCGAGCAGCGCCGCGCGGGCCTGCTGGTCGGGATAGATCTCGTCCGGGCGCGGCTCACCGGGACGCGGCGGGCGCAGATTGTATTCCGGCGGAACGGTCAGCGGTGCGATGGTTACGGTACGGAACTCGTCCGGCGTCGAACGCTCGGCACCAAGCGCGCTCGAGACATTGCTGCAGCCGGAAAGGGCGATGGCCGCGACAGTTGCGGCGATAAGAGCAGTACGCTTACGCATCTCTGTGAGACTCCGAATTTCTGTTGGTAACAGTTTAACCCAAAGGCGGGTCATCACTCCACCCCGGAATCCACACTAGGTGTCGGATGCCGGCTTTCTGTCATTGAGGAAAACATCGAGAATGATCGCGGCGACGCCGAAATTGATCCCGACATCCGCAATATTGAAGACGTAGGGAAAGTAAACGTCGGAAAAATTGAGGAAATCGACAACGGCGCCGTAGAGGCCTCGGTCGATAGAATTGCCCAGCGCACCGCCAATGATGAAGCCGAACGCCACGCCCTGCAGCCGGCGCGTGGCCCGGATCGGGCCGGCATTCAGCAGGCCCGCGATCAGGCCGACCGCCACCAGCACCGAAAAGGCGATCAGGATCGACCGCCCCAGCGGACCATCCGCACCCAGCAGCCCGAAGCTGACACCCTTGTTCCAGACCATGGTCAGGTCGAAGACCGGCGACACTTCGATATGTCCGCACGTATTGAGCAAGGTCAGGCGCTCGGCGCCTTCGGCACGCTGATAGTCGAGGCAGCCCGCCGGCGAGAAGTTGAGCCCCGACAACACCCACCATTTGGTGAGCTGGTCGAGGATCAGCACCACGACCGCAATGCCCAACCCCAGGCGCGGCACCGGCGACGCGGCAAAGCGCCGCCGGATTTCGCTCACCCAATCAGGCATTCGCCGCATCCCACCAGGCGACCGCATCAGCGTCGCGCGGGCTCAACTCCGGATAGCGCGCATCGGCGCCGACCTCGGTCGAGTATTTCCACGAACGGGCGCACTTGGTCCCTTTTGCCCGACCCGGCACGACCGCGATGTCGGCGACATCGTCGAGGCGGAAGGCCCCGTCCGGCGCCTCGCCATCAACCAGATGGGCCTGGCTGGTGATACCGATCTCGGCGACAAACTCATCGACATCGCCCGTGGTTTCCGCAGCCAGCGCCGCGCGATAGGCGGCGTCGGAAACGAAGACCTGCGGCGCCGCTTCGAGGCTGGACCCGATCCGCTTTTCCCGGCGCTCGACTTCCAGCGCCCCGTTCACAACCCGGCGCAGACGGCGGATGGTGCGCCAGTTCTCGGCCAGCGCCCCGTCCTGCCAGTCACCCGGCGTTTTCGGGAAGGTGCGCAGGTGCACACTGTCATCCTCGGACGGGAAGCGGGTCAGCCAGGCCTCTTCCATGGTGAAGGGCATGATCGGCGCCAGCCAAGCGGTCAGGCGCATGAAAATCTCGTGCATGACCGAACGGCAGGCCTTGCGGCGGTCACCATCCGGCCGGTCGCAATAAAGACTGTCCTTGCGGATATCCAGATAGAAGGCCGACAGGTCGACAACGCAGAAATTGAACAGCGCCGAATAGACCTTCTTGAAGTCGTAGCTCTCATAACCCTCACGGACCACACCATCGAGCTCGTGCAATCGGTGCAGCATGAATCGCTCGAGCGAGGGCATGCGGTCATGCGGGACGTGTTCGATCGTGTCATCAAACCCGTGCAAGGCGCCGAGCAGGTAGCGCAAGGTGTTGCGCATCTTGCGATAGGCATCGACCGAGGTCTGCAGGATCTCCTCGGAGATGCGCAGATCATCGGTGAAGTCCTGGGCCGAGACCCACAGGCGCATGATCTCGATGCCGTATTTCTTGGCGATCTCGTTGGGCGCGAGTGTGTTGCCAAGCGACTTGGACATCTTGCGACCATCACCCGCCATGACGAAGCCATGGGTGAGCACGGCGTCATACGGAGCACGGCCGCGCGTTCCCGCGCTTTCCAGCAAGGACGACTGGAACCAGCCGCGATGCTGGTCGGAGCCTTCGAGATAGAGGTCGGCCGGCCATTTCTGGTCGGCTCGCGGCTCAAGGGCAAAGGCGTGGGTGCAGCCGCTGTCGAACCAGACATCGAGAATGTCGGTGACCTTCTCATACGCGTCCGCGTCATACTCGCTGCCAAGGAAGTCGGCGGCGGGTCGCTCGAACCAGGCGTCGGCGCCGTCTTCGGCGACCGCATCGATGATGCGCTCATTGACCTTGGGGTCGTTGAGGACACGGGTCGTGCCCTTCTCGACAAACATGGTCAGCGGAACGCCCCAGGCGCGCTGCCGCGAGATCAGCCAGTCCGGCCGCTGCTCCACCATGGAGCGGATGCGGTTTTCCGAGACCTTCGGCGTGAATGTCGTTTCCGAGATGCCCTTGAGAGCCTTCTCACGCAGGGTTCCGCCCGACTTCATCGGCCTGTCAATGGCGACGAACCATTGCGGCGTATTGCGGAAGATGACCGGTGCCTTGGAGCGCCAGGAATGCGGGTAGGAATGCTCAAGTCGGCCGCGTGCCAGAAGTTTGCCCTGCACGATCAGCTCGTCCATCACGGTCTTGTTGGCCGGCCCGTCCTGGCCCTGCTTCTTGCCATCCAGACGGATGATGTTGAGCCCGGCGAAAACCGGCACGTGCGGATAATAGGCGCCGTTCTCGTCGACCATGTGCGGGACCGGCGCATCCTTGTCATGCCATTCCGGGAAGGCCATCCAGGCAACATAGTCCTCGGCACCGTGGCTGGGCGCGGTATGCACGAAACCGGTACCGGCCTCGTCGGTGACATGCTCACCCGGCAGCAGGGGCACGGGATAGCTCCAGAAACGGTCGAGTTCGGACAGCGGGTGCGAGCAGACGAAACCGGCCGGGTCGATGGTGTCGACCCGTTCCCAATTGCCGATCATCGCCGCCTTGGCAGTCTCTTCCCACAGCGCGTCGGCCACGATCAGCGTGTCGCCCGGCATGGCCCAGGGCTTGAACTCGCCGCCATCAACGCCGGTGACCTTGTAGAGGCCATAGCTGATCTCCGGCGAGAAGCAGATCGCGCGATTGCCCGGGATGGTCCAGGGCGTCGTCGTCCAGATCACGACATGGGCGCCGATACAGGTCCTCGGGACCGCCGAACCATCCTTGCGCACACCGCGAACGGGAAAGCGCACGAAGATCGTCGACGATACCTTGTCCTGGTATTCGACCTCGGCTTCGGCCAGGGCGGTCTTCTCGACCGGCGACCACATCACGGGAGCCGAACCACAATAGACCAGACCCTGCTCCACGAAGGCGAGGAATTCGCGGACGATGGCGGACTCCGCCTCGAAGGCCATGGTGGTGTAGGGATCATCCCACTCGCCATTGACGCCCAGGCGCTGGAACTCGGACGACTGGACGCCGACCCATTCGCTGGCATAGCGGCGGCACTCAGCGCGGAATTCCTTGACCGGGATATCGTCCTTGTTGCGCCCCTTGGCGCGGAAATTCTGTTCGACCTTCCACTCGATCGGCAGGCCGTGGCAGTCCCAACCTGGACGGTAGGGCGCATCAAAGCCGAGCATCTGGTGCGAGCGGACGACGATATCCTTGAGGATCTTGTTCTGGCCGGTACCGATATGGATATGACCATTGGCGTAGGGCGGGCCGTCATGCAGCACCCAGCGCTCGCGGTCGGCGCCTTGCTCGCGCATCCGCTTGTAGAGGTCGAGAGAATTCCAGCGTTCCAGCCATTCCGGTTCGCGCTTGGGCAGGCCGGCGCGCATCGGGAAATCGGTTGTCGGCAGGAAGAGCGTGTCTTTGTAGTCGCGACCGGCGTCTGTCGCACCAGTCTTCGAGGGCGTGTCCGTCATCGGATCGGATCCTTGCGGTCTTTTGTCGTCATGGGTTCAAGGCAGGACATGTCCCGGAACCGCCCACGTCAAACGCGGCGGCCCGGGCCGGTAATTCGCCCGAAGGCGGTGGCGGCGACAGGCGCAGCCGGGCATATCAACCGGGACATCGAGACCATGCCTCGCGTTTAACAGAGCCCGTCAGGCCGGTCCAGACAGGGCGCTCAGCACACGACGCGCCGCGGCGGCATCGTCGACGATCTGCGCCTTCAGGGCATCGAGCCCGTCAAACCGCTTTTCCGAGCGCAGGTGATCGAAGAACTCGACCTCCAGCGCGCGCCCGTAAAGATCGCCGGACCAGTCCAGAAGATGCACTTCCAGCAGCTCGGTCGCGCCATCGACCGTCGGGCGCTTGCCGATATTCGCGACACCGGCCAGCGACGGTATGGCGCCATCGACACCGACACGAACCGCGTAAACTCCGTAATCGGGGCGCACAAAGTCACCCAGCGTCAGATTGGCGGTCGGAAAACCGATGGTCCGGCCACGCTGATCGCCGCGCTGGACGATACCCTCGACCGCCCAGGCCGTGCCAAGCAGGGTCGCGGCGGCCCGCATGTCACCATCATGAATGGCCTTGCGTATCCGTGTCGACGAAACCTTGTCGGCGCCATTGCCGTGCAGTTCGGCAAAAGCGGTGGCGATCCCGCGCTCGGCACACAGCCGCGCAAGATCATCAGTGGCACCGGTCCGGCCCGCCCCGAAGCGGAAATCCTCACCGGTGACGATACCGGCGATGCCGAGGCCGTCGGCCAGAACATCGCCGACAAATTGCGCCGGCGTCATCTTGGCCATGTCCATCGAGAAAGGCAGCACGTGAAGCTGCCTGACCCCGAGGCTTTGCAGGATCCGGTTGCGACGCGCCGCACTCATCAGTCGGAAAGCCGGAGCGTCCGGCGCAAAGAAGCGGCGGGGATGCGGGTCGAACAGGGCCGCGCCGAGCGGCGCGTCCAGGGACCGCGCCAGATCTGCGGCCAGCCCGATCACATGACGGTGCCCCATGTGGACGCCATCGAAATTGCCCAGGGCGATGACCGCGCCGCGATCATCCTGCGGCAATCCGTTATGGCCTCGCAGGATCTTCATGCGGGATCAGTCGTCCGCCTTGCGGCGACGCTTGCGGACCATGACCTCGGCTTCCGCCTGCATGGTCAGCTTGTCACCAACATGACAGGTGCAGTCCATGACCGCCTTGCGCGATTTGAGATCGACCGACTTCACTTCGACGCGTGTCCGGACTTCATCGCCGATCCGGGTCGGATGGAAGAAGCGCATGTTCAGGCCAAGGAAGATCGCGCCCGGTCCGGGCAGCTGGTTTCCGAGCACGCCGGAAATGTAGGAGGCGACCAGTGCGCCATGCGCAATCCGGCCCCGAAATGGCGTGGCGCGGGCAAATTCCTCGTCCATATGCACGGGATTATAGTCCCCGGACACTTTTGCGAACATATCCAAATCTTCCTCAGTGACAGTCCTAACTGCCTCTGCGGAAAGACCTATTTCCATTTCATCGAGAGCGATACCGCGCACGTCCGACATGGGAGACTCCATCTTTGTATCCGCTTTAACCGATTTTTATCCGCGATTGTCTAGGGTCCGAACTGAAGACAGCGGAACAAGCTGTCCTAGTGTAAACGCGCCGAGTGGATGGAGACTAAGCATGGCTGTCGAAATGACGATGCCGATCCTGGTCGTGGATGACTACAAAACCATGATCCGCATTATTCGCAACCTGCTCAAGCAGATTGGGTTCGAAAATGTGGACGAGGCCGCCGATGGCCAGGAAGCATACGCGAAAATGCAGGAAAACAAGTACGGTCTGGTGATCTCAGACTGGAACATGGAGCCCATGACGGGCTACGAGCTTCTGCAAAAGGTTCGCGCCGACGAAAGCATGAAGGCGACGCCCTTCATCATGGTAACCGCAGAATCCAAGACCGAAAACGTGGTCGCGGCGAAACGGGCCGGTGTGAACAATTACATCGTGAAGCCCTTCAACGCCGGAACTCTCAAATCAAAGATGTCAGCGGTTCTCGGCGACTTCTAGTCGCTCGATGAAACGCCCAATCCTTGTTTGAGTCTGCAAAGGAAGGAGGGCCCCATGCCCGCCGCCAATGTTGCCGCGCAAGTCCGCACGTCACTCGCCTCACTGAAAGCGAGCGATCTGCAGGATGCCCAGATCATGGAAGTCCTGAAGCTGGCCCACCAGCTGACGGATACGATGAAGCTGTTCTTCAGCTCCCTCGACCAGTCGATCTGCCAGGAATTCAACTATATCGCGGAATACATCTCGCGAACCCGTGACGAGATCGCGGCCTTGAGGCCGAACGATATCAAGACTTCGCGCATTCCCTCCGCCGGCCAGGAACTCGAGGCTGTCGTCGGGGATACCGAACGGGCGACCGAAACCATCATGAGCGAGGCGGAAGCCGTGCTCTGTGACGATGAAGCCGACTATGACGCCTACCGCGCCAGTGTCGAAGCCCGGATGATGACCATCATCGAGGCTTGCAGCTTCCAGGACCTCGCCGGCCAACGGGTATCCAAGGTCGTCACATCGCTGCGCCACGTGGAAGATCGCGTGTCCCGCTTTGCCGATGTCATGGGTGTCCGTGATGCCGATCAGGTATCCGAGGAAACCGCCGAGGAAAAACGGGCCCGCGAGCTGCTGCTCAATGGCCCGGCGATCGGCGGCCCGGAGACCAGCCAGGACGATATCGACGCGATGTTCGCCGATGCGGCTCCGGCTGCGGATCTCGACCAGGGTTCGATAGACTCCCTGTTCGACTGATCCAGGCCAGGCCTACCAGGTGAGCCGGTCCGCGACATAGCGGGCAGCGACACCATAATCCTTCAGCGCGGCGGCGGCTGTCTCGACATCGAGGCGGCCGCCGTCAAGCGTTTCGCCGAGGATACCATCGGCGATGAACAGGCAATCCACACCAGCCCGTGTCGCCCCTTCAACATCGGTCTCCGGCCCGTCGCCGATCGCCAGCACCCGCGTCAGGTCCACGGCAAAGCCACGCGTTTCGAGTGCGGCCCTGGCCAGGCCATAGATCGGCCTGTGCGGCTTGCCCGCAACAATGCTGGTCCCGCCCATCTGCCGGTAATGCCGGGCAATGGCGCCGGCGCAGAAAATCAGCCGGTTTCCGGACTGCACGACGATGTCCGGGTTGGCGCAGACCAGATCCAGACCCCGATCGAGCGCTCTCGCCAATACCGCATCATAGTCTTCCGGCCGGCCATTGAGGTAGTCGTCAGGGCCTGTACAGGAAATGAAATCAGCGTCCTCGATACCGGTAAATTCCAGCGCCAGCCCTTCATAGAGGCTGCCATCACGCTCGGGGCCGATATTGAAAGCCTTGCCGGGCGACCGTACGACCAACGCCTCGCGGATGGCGTCCCCGGACGTCACGATTGCGTCGGTCGCCTCGTCCGGGAGTCCCATATCGGTCAGGAAATGTGCCAGCGAGCTGCTGCGACGGGGGGAGTTCGACACCAGGCAGACGCGGCCGCCGCTGTCGCGGAAACGGATCAGGGCGTCGACCGCCTCTGGCAGGAGGTCAGTACCGTCCCGGATGACGCCCCAGACATCACAATAGAGGGTGTCATAACGGTCGCGGAGCGGGCCGAGTGTGGCGAGTTCAGGAAGCATGGTCTGCTTGAAGCAGGCTCGTGCGGGACGGTCAATCGCTGCTTCGGTCAGGCCGTCATCTGGATGACATTGCTGTCGGCGTCGCGCCCTGTGCCCTTGGCGCTGTCGCGGGCAGTTTCCAGCACGTCATCGCGCACCGGGCGCGGTTCACCGAACAGGTGCCCCTGCCCGTAGGCGACGTCCATTTCCAGCACTTCGACCACCGTCGCTTCATCCTCGATCTTGTCGACGATCAGCTCGATCCCGTGACGTCCGAACAATCCGGCGAGGTCCTCGGTGGCAATGGCGCCGGCCTCGTAGCCGGCAATCGACTCGTAATTCTCGATGGCGTCGAGCAGGCGGCGACCGCCGATCTTGGCAAAGCGCACGCCGGCGCGCTCCATCTCGGTCAGGTCGAGCTCGACATGGGCGATCTGGTCGATCGAGAAGCGGAAGCCGAAATCCGCCATCCGCGCCATGTTGCGGGCGGCGATGGCGTCGCGTTCCTCGAAGGCCTGCTGCGATATCTCGAAGATGAGCGAACCGGACAGATCCTTGTTCTGGCGGATGAAGTCGAGGAATTCGGGAAAGAAGGTTTCGTCCGACAGGGAGTTCAGCGAGATGTTGCAGAAGATCGCGACCTTGCGGTCCTGCCCGGTCAGGCGACGGACGATCTGCACACACCGGAACAGGAGGAGATTGTCGACTTCGGCCATCAGGCCGGCCTCTTCCGCCGCAGCCATGAAGGCGCCCGGAGCGAGGACCAGGCCGGTCGCATCACGAAGACGGGTATAGCTCTCATAGAAGGCCGTCCGGCGCTGCGGCAGGGTCACGACAGGCTGCAGGTACAGATCGACCCGGTTGGCGGCCAGCGCTTCGCGAACAGTATCGATATCGGTACGGGAGGTGCTGACGGTCGTCGCGGTGTCCGGTCGGGTTTGCACTCCGTTCGGACCGACACGCCGGACCAGGTCTTCCAGCACCTTCACTTCATGGACCAGCGCATTGTCGCGCTCGACAGATTCCGCGCGCAGCTCGTCGGTGATTTCGTCGATCCGGGCCTGGGCGGCTTCGAACTCTTCCGCCAGGGCGAGATTGGCCGCCTTGAGGTCGTGGATTTCGGTTTCCAGAACGCGCCGTTCCTGGCCACGGGCCGCCGCCGAATGCGCCATGCCGGCCACGATGAAGACAATCGCACCCATCATCCAGGCATTGAGCGTCGGCATCAGTCCGAAGAACTCGAAACCGATCGCGGCCACGCCGGCAATGGTGATGTAGGTCAGGAGAATCAGAATGTCGGATGCGCGGGGCATGTCGGGCCTTCGAATCAGCGGGTCGTCAGGTGTGCTTGCAGGTTAAGCTGTGTCGGCTCGGGTTGTCGTTTGGTTAACGAAGGTAAACCAGTTCGCCAAACCAGGGCACAAACCATTGATTTCATAGGGAAGGCATAAAATAAAGCGGTCCGCCTGAAGGCGGGCCGCTTTCATTTCGGTGTGGAGAATCGACCGGATCAGGACGAGGCGTGCGGCCGGATCAGGATTTCGACACGACGGTTCTGCTGGCGGCCGGAGGCCGTCTCGTTGGACGCGATCGGTGAACGCTCGCCCATTCCGGCGATGTAGAAACGGTCACGCAACACGCCTTGGGCGATCAGGTAATTGCCAACCGACAGGGCCCGGCGCTCGGAGAGCTGCTGGTTGTAGTCGGCAGCACCAACCGAGTCGGCATGACCAACCACATCCACATAGGTGGCCGGGTAGCGGTTCAGCACCGTCGAGACATCGCTGAGGATGCCATAGAACTGACCCTGGATGTCGGCGGAATTGGTGGCGAAGGTGACATCACCCGGCATGATCAGGCGCAGGTCATTGCCTTCACGGCGGACACCGACGCCGGTGTCGGACAGGGCTTCGCGCATGGCCGTTTCCTGGCGGTCCATGTAATTGCCGATAGCACCACCGGCGAGTGCGCCGATACCGGCACCGATCAGGGCGTTGGTCCGGCCCTCTTCGCTGTCATTGGTATTGGTGAGATAGCCCAGCGCGGCGCCGGCAGCGGCGCCCAGCAGGACGCCCCGGCCCGTATTGTTGGCCCGGGTTTCACCGGTATAGGGGTCGGTGGTGGTGCAAGCGGCCATGGACAGGGCCACGACGGTGAGGACGGTGGTGCGAAGCATGGTTGGGCGGAGTCTCATGATGTTTCCCTCTCGGTAACGCAACTCGACACCTATCATATCGATTTATATGACAGGTATGGCAATGGCCGGATTTATCTTCCGCAAGATGAACGCAGGCTGACAGGCATTCCGTCGCGCTGCAAATGCATTCGCGACCTCTTGACGGGCCGCCCTTCGCCTCCTATCTCCGCCGTTGTTAGCAGTCGGATGGGGTGAGTGCTAACCCACCCTGCCCGATTGCGAGAAACCTTCAGTCCTCTGTTTGGAGATAGATCAAGATGACTTTTCGTCCTCTGCACGATCGCGTGCTGGTGAAGCGCGTCGAAGAAGAGTCCACGACCAAGGGCGGGATCATCATCCCGGATACGGCCAAGGAAAAGCCGCAGGAAGGCGAAGTTGTCGCCATCGGCGGCGGCGCGATCAAGGAAGACGGCTCTGTGCGTCCGCTCGACGTCAAGGCCGGCGACCGCATCCTGTTCGGCAAATGGTCCGGCACCGAAGTCACCGTTGACGGTGTCGAGCTGCTGATCATGAAAGAGTCCGACATTCTCGGCGTGATGGCGTAAGCCGCACACCCGATCAGAACACTCCTCTCTAGCTAGAAGAACGGATATATTCCAATGGCTGCCAAAGACGTACTTTTCGGCTCCGACGCGCGTGAACGCATGCTGCGCGGCGTCGATATCCTCGCCAATGCTGTCAAGGTCACGCTCGGTCCCAAGGGCCGCAACGTGGTCATCGAGAAATCCTTCGGCGCACCGCGCACCACCAAGGACGGCGTCTCCGTCGCGAAGGAAATCGAACTGACGGACAAGTTCGAGAACATGGGCGCACAAATGCTGCGCGAGGTGGCTTCCAAGACCAATGACGTCGCCGGCGACGGCACCACGACCGCCACGGTCCTGGCCCAGTCGATCGTCCGCGAAGGCATGAAGTCGGTTGCTGCCGGCATGAACCCGATGGACCTCAAGCGCGGCATCGACAAGGCCGTCGCCATCGTCATGGACGACATCAAGGCCAGCTCCACCCCGGTCAAGGACTCCGGTGAAGTTGCGCAGGTCGGCACCATTTCCGCCAACGGCGCCAGCGACATTGGCGAGATGATCGCCAAGGCCATGGACAAGGTCGGCAAAGAGGGTGTCATCACCGTCGAGGAAGCCAAGTCCCTGGAAACCGAACTCGACGTCGTCGAAGGCATGCAGTTCGACCGTGGCTACCTGTCGCCTTACTTCATCACCGACGCTGACAAGATGCAGGTCGAGATGGAAGAGCCCTACATCCTGCTCTTCGAAAAGAAGCTGACCTCGCTGCAGCCGATGCTGCCGATCCTGGAAGCTGTGGTTCAGTCCTCGCGTCCGCTGCTGATCATCGCCGAAGACGTTGAAGGCGAAGCGCTGGCCACCCTCGTGGTCAACAAGCTGCGTGGCGGCCTGAAGATCGCTGCCGTCAAGGCTCCGGGCTTCGGTGATCGTCGCAAGGCGATGCTGGAAGATCTCGCCATCCTGACCGGCGGCCAGGTCATCTCCGAAGACCTCGGCATCAAGCTGGAAACCGTCACGCTCGACATGCTCGGCTCGGCCAAGCGCGTCAACATCACCAAGGACGACACCACGATCGTCGACGGTATCGGCGACAAGGCCCAGATCGAAGCCCGCGTCACGCAGATCCGTCGCCAGTCCGAGGAAACCACCTCCGATTACGACCGTGAGAAGCTGCAGGAACGCCTGGCCAAGCTGGCCGGCGGTGTTGCCGTGATCAAGGTTGGCGGTGCCACCGAGATCGAAGTGAAAGAAAAGAAAGACCGCGTCGACGACGCCCTCAATGCCACCCGCGCCGCGGTTGAAGAAGGCATTGTTCCGGGCGGCGGCGTTGCCCTCCTCAAGGCCTCTGCCAAGCTGGCCGGCCTGGAAGGCGACAATGCTGACCAGACCCAGGGTATCGCCATCGTGGCCCGCGCCCTGCAGTCCCCGATCCGCCAGATTGCCACCAATTCCGGTGTCGAAGGTTCGATCGTGGTCGGCAAGGTCATGGAAAACGCTTCCGCGACCTTCGGCTTCAACGCCCAGACCGAAGAATATGGCGACATGCTCGCCTTCGGTGTGATCGACCCGGCCAAGGTCGTCCGCACAGCCCTTCAGGACGCGGCTTCCGTCGCCTCCCTGCTGATCACCACGGAAGCTGCGGTGGCTGATACGCCGAAGGAAGAAGGCGCCGGCGGCGGCATGCCTGACATGGGCGGCATGGGCGGAATGGGTGGCATGGGCGGCATGATGTAATCATGCCGGTCACCTGACCGAACAAAGTAATGGGCCGTCCCGATGGGGCGGCCCTTTTCGTTTGCGTCTACTCTCCTTCCAGTCGGGTAATTTCCCGGCGGGCATGATCGCACCAGTGGCAATTCCCCTCGCCCGGATCCATCTCCAGCGACAGGCGGTAGTGCCGGATCGCCAAAGTTTGGCGCCCGGAGCGGGCATAGGCTTCGGCCAGGGAATCCTGGAGATTGCCATCGCCGGGGAAGAGCCGCGTATTCCATTGCATGAGCGCGATGGCCCAGTCTGTCCGCTCCTCCTCCAGCAGACGAAAGCCGAGGCGATTGAGTATCCAGGCCTCTTCAATGGGCCCAGTCCCGCTCATCTCCAGCAAGGCCGGTAAACGGTCTACTGCCACCGGCGGATAGTGCTCGGTGAAGTCCTCCACCAGACGGATCGCATAGGGCGCAATCGGAGAAGGCTCATACGCCTCGTCAAACAGCATGTGGCGGATTGCATAGCCCATGCGCTCGATTTCCCGACTGGCCTCATTGGTAAGATGCAGGACCAGAATATCCTCTTCCGGGTAGCGGTGGATCGAGGCAAAGAAGATGGAATTGCCGCCATTATGGCTCAACACAGGCGTCCCGTCCGGACTGGTACCGACCGCCCAGCCATATCCGTAATGCGTGAAACTTGGCCCCGCGTCGAAACCGCTGGGAATATGGGGCGCCTCGAAACGCGCACGCGAGTCCGGCGAGAGAAGGCGGTCGTCCTGAAGGGCGCGGTGCCAGCGTTCCAAATCGGCCATCGTGGAATGCAGGCCGCCATTGCCCCGCAAATGCCAGGTGACCGCCTCCTCGCGCCAGCGCTCCAGGAAGAACCAGCCGGTATCGGCCCGTGCCGGATCGGGCTGGCGGTAATCATAGCCGCGCGCCGCCTGGTCTTCGCGCCAGTCCATCAGCCGGTAGCCGGTCTGCTCCATGCCCGCAGGCTCGAACAGGGCCTCGCGAAGGAAGGCTTCGTAGTCTTGCCCGGACACACGCTCAATGATCGAGGCGAGCACAGAATATCCGGCATTGGTGTATTCGTGGCGCGTCCCCGGCGGCGAAGTCAGCGGGCTGGCGAACAAGGCAGCCATGAAGTCCGCTTCCGACACGAAGGGATCGGCATCATGCCCCTCGAAGCCGCCGGTATCATCCGACAATCCGGATGAATGGCTGAGCAATTGGTCGATTGTGATACCTGCCTTGTCGGCCGGCACATCGCCAAAATGATCGACCAGCCTGTCCTGCAGGGCGAGCTGCCCCCGATCGGCCAGAACGAGAATGCCCGCTGCCGTGAATTGCTTGGTCAGGGAGCCGATGTCGAACAGGGTTTCGGCGCCGAAACCGCGGCCTGTGCGCCGGTCAGCCTCTCCGAAAAAGCCCTGGTAGACAGGCTCGCCATCGATCCAGACCCCGATCGCGCCGGGCACCACGCCATTGGCTTGGCTTTGCCGCACGAAATGGTCGATGCGTTCAGTGAGAATCGGGTCGGTGCCGGTGGATTGGGCGAGCGAGTTGGCTGGCACAAGGCACAAAAGGGCCCCGGCCACGACACCCGCCAGGGTGCGAAGTTGCAACATGGAAATCTCCAAGATGTGTGGAATCAGGGCCGGTCGAGCCGCCCCGGTCTCTGGCGCTTACTTCCAGCGCCAACTGATGGTGAAACAGCCCAGCGCGCCGAAAAGGAACATCAGGCCGGGTACCCAGAACCAGCGCAGGGGCGAACGCTCGATGACGGTCTGGCTGTCGAGCGCGCGGAAATAGCGGCGTCCGCCCTCCACGGTCTCGAAATAGCCCTCGCCCTGCATGGCGCGCTGGATGCGGACTTCCTCATCGATGCGGTCCTGCAGCGCGATCTGTTGCGCTCGCATGTCGGCCACCACGGCCGGCGCTCGGCCCAAGGGGACACCCACCAGGTCAAACACATCAAAGGGCTCACCCGGCGCGATCACACCGCGGGACAGATAGATGTATTCCTCATGGCTGGTATCGGACGCGGTCAGGGCCGCGCCGGTCGATCCGCCACCGATCACAAGACAGGCGAGACCCGCCAGCATCCAGCCCCGCGACAGGCGCTGTGCGGTCCGGTGCAGGGTAAGCCGGGTTGCGCGAAGGCTCTCAATGTCACGCAAGGCCTCAGCCTCACCCGGATCGAGATCGCGGACCAGGTTTTTCACATCGATCTCGTATGCTTTCACCAAGCGGCCGAATACGTCGTCGGACGGGTAGGACTTCCCGGTCTCAAGCTTGGACAGATAGGACTGCTCGATCCCCGCCCGGGCGGCCGCTTCCGGCTGGGTCCAATGGCGGGCCTCGCGGGCCTGTCTGAGATAGTCACCGAATTTCATCATGTCTCTTGTGTCCACGTCTTCACGCCGCTCCGGGCGGCGCCAACACACGCAGTCTTGGAAAGTCGGACCGGGAATGACAGGTGAATATTAGGGAATATCCCAGAAATTTCACGGGGTTTTGGCCCCAATTGCCGGGAATGGCCGATTTCGCTTTGTCCTTGCCATCCCCACCATCGCCGCGCTTAGCTGTCCGCATCACTCGAGGGGATAGCCATGAGATACCTGATTTCCGCGTCCAGCCTGGCCCTGGCCGGCCTTCTGGCCGCCTGCCAGCCGGCCGAGACGGTGACGGAAACCGCCGAGACGCCGCCGGCCGCAGCTGAAGCCGCTGTCCGCCATGACGCGGCCACCTTCCACCAGACCACGAGTTTCGGCATGGCCTCCTCGGCCGGCTTTGCCTGGTCGTCGGATGACAGCCGCATCCTGATCTCCTCGGACGAGACCGGCGTCTTCAACGCCTATGCGGTTGACCCCGACAGCGGTGATCGCGAGGCACTGACCGCGTCCGAAACAGACGCCACCTTCGCCCTGTCCTGGTTCCCGACCGATGACCGCGCCGTGGTGACCGCCGACAGCGGCGGCAATGAGATCAGCCATATCTATGTGCGCGAGCTCGATGGCCGGCTCAACGACATCACGCCGGGCGAGGAAGTGCGGGCGCAATTTCTCGGCTGGGCTCCCGATGGCAATGACATGTGGCTGATGACCAATGAGCGCGACCAGAGCGCCATGGACATCTATGCCTATGACACGCTGAGCTATGAGAGCGGCTTTGTGTTCCAGAATGATGACGCGCTGCAGATCGGCGATGTCAGCCCGGACGGACGTTGGGTCGCGCTGGTGCGTAACCGAACCTCCGCCGACAGCGACATCTTGCTGCTCGACCTCGCCTCGGGCGAGACCGAGCCCAGCGTGATCACCGCCCACGAAGGCAATATTGCCCATGGCGTCTACACCTTCACGCCGGACAGCACGCAACTGGTCTATGCCACCGACGAGCATGGCGAGTTCAACCAGGCCTGGACCTATGACCTGGCCGACGGAACCACCGCGCCGCTGATCGAGGCCGAGTGGGATGTGCAGTTCGTGATCTATTCCGACAGCGGCCGCTACCGCGTCTCCGGCATCAATGCCGATGCCCGCACCGAAGTGACCATTCTGGACACGACGAGCGGCGACACGCTGGCCCTGCCGGACCTGCCCGCCGGTGACATCAATTCAGTCCGCTTTTCGCGCGACGAGACGCGGATCGCCTTCCTGATCAATTCGGCGACCTCGCCGTCCAACCTCCACGTCGTTGACCTGGACAGCCAGGCCCATGCCCAGCTGACCAATGCCCTCAACCCGGCCGTCACCGAAGACGAGATGGTGGATGCGCAAGTGGTCCGCTTCGAGAGCTTTGACGGGCTGGAAATCCCGGGCATTCTTTATCGTCCGCATGGCGCCAGTGCCGACAATCCGGTGCCGGCCCTGGTCTGGGTGCATGGTGGCCCGGGTGGGCAGAGCCGGATCGGCTATTCCGCCACCATCCAGCACCTCGTCAATCACGGCTATGCCATCTATGCCGCCAATAATCGCGGCTCGTCGGGCTATGGAAAGACCTTCTTCCACATGGATGATCGCCGTCATGGCGAGGAAGATCTGCGCGACATTGTCGCCGCCGGCGACTGGCTGCGCGAGCAGGACTGGGTCAATGCCGAGGAAGTTGGCGTGCTCGGTGGCTCCTATGGCGGCTTCATGACTGCCGCCGCCCTCACCTTCCACCCGGAAGCCTTCGAGGTCGGCATCAATATCTTCGGCGTCACCAATTGGGAGCGGACGCTGGCCTCGATCCCGCCCTGGTGGGAGAGCTTCCGCGAGGCCCTCTATGACGAGATGGGCGATCCGGCGACCGATGGCGAGCGCCACCACGCCATCTCGCCCCTCTTCCACGCCGAGAACGTGATCCGCCCGATGCTGGTCATCCAGGGCGCCAATGATCCGCGCGTGCTGCAGGTGGAGAGCGACGAGCTGGTCGAAGCCGTCCGCGCCAATGGCGTGCCGGTCGAATACGTCCTATTCCCCGATGAAGGGCACGGTTTCCGTCGCCGCGAAAACCGGATCACGGCGTCAGAAGCCTATGTGAGCTTCCTCGACACCTATCTGCGTGAACAGGACGAAGCGCCGGCCGAGTAAGCCGCAAGGATTGAATCCGGGATACAGGCCACCGGCCTGTGCCCCGGACCAACCTCAGCCTTCAGGCGGATGCCGGTATCGGGATGGCGGTCGAGAATTTGTGGGTCGTGAAAACGACCGATGTCTCGTATCGGCGGATACCCGGATCACCCAGCAGGTGCCGTTCCGCCCAAGCCTCGAAATCGCGCAGGCTGGCAGCGTGAACATGGATGATGAAGTCCACCTCCCCGGCGATGGAATAGCATTGCGTCACACAATCCTGTGCCAACATGCGCGTACGAAATCCGATATGATTGGCCGGCGTATCATCGGCAAAGACAATGGACAAAATCAGCGTCTGGCCCAGGGCATCGCGATCAAGAAGCGCGACATCGCCGCTGATCAGGCCGGACGCCCGCAATCGGTCCAGCCGGCGACGGACAGCCGTTTCCGACAGGTTCACGCGCTCCGCAATCACCCGGTTGGGAAGCCGATTGTCCACCTGCACCAATGAGAGCAAGGCCCTGTCGAACGCGTCGATATCCATGGCCCAAGCCTATGTGGCGAAATTCGCCACTTCAAGTGCGGAAATCGGCGATTAAAATCTGGCGGGCTGGGTTAGCTTGGCCGACCAATGATCAGGAGACCTGCCGTGCGTTGCTTTTTACATGTGATCCAGGCTGCGATTTTAGCCGCTCTTTGCGCCGGGTGTTCGAATGCCGAGCCAACCTCTTCAGAGGCCGCTGGCGCCGGGCAGATCGTACAACGCATCGACGCCGCGCTGGCGGAAGACGACATCCCGGGCGCCATTGTCCTGCTGGACATTGCCGGCGAGCGAACGATCATCGCCCGCGGCCTGGCCGATCGTGATACCGGGCTGGAGATGGAGGCCTCATTCCTGTTGCGCGCAGCGAGCATCGGCAAGCTCCATACCGCCGCGGTGATCCACCAACTGATCCTGAACGGCGATCTGTCGCTGGACATGGCGCTGACCGACCTGGTCGAGCCGCATTGGCTGGATGGGGTGGCAAATGCGGACCAGGTCACGATCCGCCAACTCCTCAACCACACCAGCGGCATTCCCGATTATTATGATGATCGCTGGTTTGCCGAAGTGAATGCCCTTGAGGGCAATACCGCCGAACGGACGCTCGCCCATATCCGGGGCGCGCCGGCCGATTTCCCGCCAGGAACCGGTCACGCCTATTCCAACACCAACTACCAGTATCTGGCGCTGGCCGCCGAAGCGGCGACCGGCCAGTCGCTGGACAGTCTCTACCAGCAATTCGTGTTCGCGCCGCTCGACCTGTCGGCGACCGGGTACAATATCCAGTTCGATCCGCGCGACCGGATCCATGGTTATGGCAGTGAGCTGGACCCCGAGCAGGACGTCTACGACCTGCTGGAGAATAACGGCCCGGATGGCGGCATCTTCACCACCGCCGGCGAACTGGCCGACTTCCTGGCCGCAGTCTTCGCCGAAGACGGTCGCCTGAACGCCATCGGCGCCTCGATAATGTCGGATCTGCATGATCGCGGCGAAGGGCGTTATCGCGCGCTTGGCCCAACCTATGTCGAACATCCGCTGGGCTTCACGGCGATCACCCAGGGCGGCTCGATTGCCGGCTACGCCACGATCGCCATCCGGCTCCTGAGCCAGGATGCGACCGTTATTGTCCATGTGAACCGTGACCGACCCGACATAGCCGGTCAGCTGGCACGACAAATCCTGCTGGAAGCCCTGACCGGCTCGGCTGACTAGAGCCCCACGCGCGCCTTCAACACGGCCAGTCGCGCGACCGACTGGTTGATCCGGTGTTCGGTCAGTCGACCCTCGCTGATGGCTGCCACGACCCAGTCAACGATGCGTTGCGGCAGTTCGGCATCGGGCGCAGCAGAATTGGACAGCATGATCATGTCATTGCCGGCCTCGATGGCGCTGATTACCGCCTCATGCTGGCTGTAATTATTGCGGATCGCGCCCATGTCGAGATCATCGGTCATCATCACGCCGGTGAAGCCGAGCTGCTCGCGCAAGAGGCCTTCCAGCACAGGCGCCGAGAAGGTCACCGGCGCACCGGTCGGGTCGAGCTGTCGATTGGTCAGATGACCGCCCATCATCACATGCGCCTGGCCCTGCTCGATCAACTGGCGGAAAGGCGCAAGCTCGGCCTCGCTCCAGCTGTCGGAAATGTCGACAAATCCGTCATGACTGTCGCCGCGTGACCGGCCATGCCCGGGGAAGTGCTTGATCGCACAGGCGATACCGGACGCTTCGAAAGCGTCGATGAAGGCCCCGGCATAGGCCGCGATGGTCTCGCCATCCGTGCCATAAGCCCGTCCGTGTCGGCCGATCACGGCATTTTCGGGATCGTGCAGGTCGGCAACGGGCGCCAGGTTCATGTTGAAGCCGGCCGCGCGAAATTCCGCTGCGCCCAGCCGGTAGAGTTCCCCTGCCGCCTCGGGAGAGCGGGCCTCGGCGACCTGCATGGCGCGCGGGATATGGGTGTAGCCCAGATCACGCGACAGGCGCTGGACCAGGCCGCCTTCCTGATCGATGGCCATCCAGGCGGACGGGCTGGTCGCCCGGAAGCGGGCAGCAGAGCCTTCCGCGCCTTCGCGCGACCGCACATTGTGGCGCAGGAAAAGCACGCCGCCGATCCGCCTGGCCGCGAGATGGGCATTTATGATGTCGGCACCCTCGGTTTCGCTGTGCGAACCGATGAACCCCATCAACAACATGTCGCCGACGCGGTCGGCCAGTGGCCGCTCGATGGCTTCGCGTGCCAGGGCCCCGGCGACGGGACCGAACGCCGCCGCCAGTGTGGCCGCGATTCCCGATTGCAAGACGCGTCGTCGATCCATGATCCGCTTTCCGTCACCCGTTTTAACTGGTCCGAGCATGCGGATCGGGCGCCGGGCTGGCAAGCCTGCCGGCTGCCCAAAAGCTGAAGACGGACGGGCGTCATGTCGCCCAGCGGGACGGATGTGTTGCGCGACCAGCCGTGTTGCCGGGCTTGCCCGCAAGATGCTGGCGCGGCAGGCTTGCTTCGTGACAAATAATTTAGCGCGGATCATGGGCGCCGTAACGCTGCACGGTCCAGTATGTCGCCACATCGAAGAGGGATAAATGCAATGAAACGAGTTTTGATGGCTGGCGCCGCACTCGCCGTGACTGGCGCCGCCGCTTTTGCACTGGACGATGACGGCGCTCGCCAGACCCGCATTCATGTGGCCGGTGGCCATGAGGCCATGGTGGTCAGCGAAGACGGTCAGGTGGTCGAAGTCCGCGGAGCCAACGGCGACCGGACCATCCATGTGGATCGCGACGGCGAGACATCAGTGATCAGTGTCGACGGCCAGCGGATCGAGATCAGCGATGGAGTCGTGACGGTCGATGGCGAAGAGGTCGAAACCGCGCCGCACAGCGTGGTCATCATCGATGGCGACGAGGTCCGCGTGATCGAAGGGCATCACGCCCGCATGGGACGCGAGTTCGAGGTGCACCTCGCCGAACGGGCCGAACATCTCGCCGAGATGGAAAATCATATCGCCCGCATGGTGATCGACGTCGATGGTGCCGATATCGAGGCGACCGTCATGGAGTCTCTGGAACAGGCCTTGGCCGGGCTCGATGAGCATCACATCATTCATTCCGACGATTGGGATGAGCTGAGCGACGAGGAACGCGCCGAAGTCCGCGCTGAACTCCAGTCCGCCCGCGAGGAAATGCGCGAAGCCATGGCAGAGGTCCGCCGCGAAATGCGAGGCGCCCACGCCGAACTCGAAGGCGAACGCCGGCGCGCCCGCGTCGAGATCCGGCGCGCTGCCCGCGACATGGCCCGAGCCGAACGCGATGTTGCCCGCGCCCGCGTCGAGGTTCTGCGCGGCCACGAAGAGGTCCGCCGCGCCGACATTGAACGCCTGCACCAGGTGCTGGGCGAGAATGGCGCCGCGGAGCTCCGCATCGAAGAAACCGATGGACGCCAGCGCGTCTGGGTCGATGGCGAGGAGCAGACAGGCGACGACCTGATCGACTGGCTCAATCGTCTCGAGGTCGACCGGCTGGCCGGCGGCAATCTGGCTGAAGGCCACGACGGTCGCGACATGCGCCGACATGCCCGCATCGAGCGGATCCAGCGCGGCGGCAGCCGTCGGGTGATCGAGATGGATGATGGCGAACGCGTCGTCATCATCGAACGCCACACCACCGACGACAACGACGAGGACTAGCGCCTCATCGACCAGGACGGAATCAGGCGGGCCGGCTGAAGCCGGTTCGCCTTTTTCGTGCGCCACGCTCAGTCTGCGGACAAAAAAAGGGGCTGGCAAAGGCCAGCCCCGAGATAACGGTTGGTCGATAAAGGGCGTCTCCTCCCCGAAACGCCAAAAGGACAGAGCGGTCAGGCCCAGTCCGATCACGACGTTGACGTGACTGCCTTGTTACGTCAACCCCCATAATCCTGGCACATGGGGATAAGCTGCGCTTCCGCTTTGGCTTTTCGGTCCTACTTGTTGCGTTGGGCGACCGCCGTGACCGCCGCAATCCAGCCATCCCGGGAGACGGTCTCCTGCGCCGGCTGCTCCTCGCGCCATTGCTTGTTGTCGCTGATATCAGCTGCCAGGCGCGCGCCCAGCTTGAGGTCCTTGATCGTGACCAGGCCTTCTTCGCGCTCATTCGATCCGACAATAACCGCCGCCACGGCGCCGCGCCGGTCGGCATATTTCATCTGCTTGCCCATATTGCCCGAGCCGACGAAGGCCTCGGCCCGGAAACCGGCAGTCCGCAACTCGCGGGCCATGGCGAGATAGTCGGCAGAGCGATCCTTTTCGCTCGCGACCACCAGAACCAGTGGTTTCTCATCCACCGATCCGGTCAGTCCCAGCGCCGACAGCGCCGCTGCAAAACGGCTGACCCCGAAGGAGAAACCGGTTGCCGGCACGGCCTGGCCGGTGAAGCGCGACACCAGGTCGTCATAGCGACCACCACCGCCGACAGACCCGAACTGGATCGGTGAGCCATCATCATAGCTCGCCTGGGCCAGCAGCTCGGCCTCAAAGACGGGGCCGGTGTAGTAGCCCAGACCGCGGACGACGGACGGATCGAACAGCGCCCGGTCGACATCGACCCCGATCGCGGTCAGGACCGCGTCGATTTCAGCCAGCGCCGCCAGCCCGGACTTGCCGGTATCAGACGTCCCGATCAGCGGCTCAAGGCGCGCGATGACATCGCTGCGACTGCCACCGCCGGCATCGAGGAAGCCCAGCACGGTGTCGATACCGGCCGTATCAAGTCCGGCACCTTCGGTGAAGTCACCGGACTCGTCCTTGCGGCCTTCGCCCAGCAACAGCGCAACACCGTCGCGGCCGAGACGGTCCAGCTTGTCCGCGGCGCGGAGCACACGCATGCGTCGCTCCGGATCAGCAGCGCCGATCGTTTCAAGCACGCCGTCCAGGATGCGCCGATCATTGACCCGGACCACATAATCACCATCGGCAAGACCGACCGCGCGCATGACGTCGGCGGCCAGCGCGATCATCTCGGCGTCGGCCGAAGCGCTCGCGGCACCGACCGTGTCGGCATCGCACTGGACGAACTGACGGAACCGGCCCGGCCCCGGCTTCTCATTGCGCCAGACATCGCCGGCCTGATAGCGGCGATAGGGCTTGTTGAGGTCCTGGAAATTCTCGGCCACATAACGGGCCAGCGGCGCGGTGTGATCATAACGCAGCGACAGCCACTGCCCGTCATCATCCTCGAGGGCGAACACGCCCTCATTGGGACGCTCTTCGTCCGGCAGGAATTTGCCCAACGCGTCGGCATATTCAAAGGCTGAGGTCTGCAGCGGTTCGAAACCCCAATCGTCATAGACACGACTGGCCGTTTCAACCAGATGGCGCTCGACCCGGAGGACTGATCCGCTGCGGTCTTCAAAGCCCCGCGGACGGCGGGCCTTGGGTCGGAAAGGTTTCTTGGCCTTCATCACAGTCTCCGGTTTGTGGACCGCTGCACCCCTGCGTGACGATCCTGATCAGGCGGTGTTTTCCACCAGCGGGCAGGTCCTGTGAACCCGCGCACGCATACTGACAGGGGAGATGCCGGTCGATTCACCGGAAATCAAGGCGTTACTGCTAGAAGCGACCCTGTCACTATGGGAGTCGCCGATGAAATCCGTGCTGTTTGCCGTCCTGGCCGCTTCGGCCCTTGCCACCTCTGCCGCCCAGGCAGGTCCGGGCAGCGAGTTCGCGGCCTTTGCCGAGGCGATCGGCGAGACGGCCCGCGCCCGGGCCCGTGAGGCGGCGCAACGACCGGCGGCGCCGGCGCGACCGCTGGACATTGAAGACCCGCTTTCCTTCGAGCTGGAACAGTTTTCGCTGGAAGCCATGCTGATGAGTCGCCGCATCGACGAGGCGGGCGGCCCGCTTGATCTGCGTTGCATCTTTCGCGGCATGTCGGCCGATGCCAGCGCCCGTCTCGACGCGCTCAATGCCGCCGAGACCGCAGCCGAGCAGGCGCATATATATACCGATCTCGCAGACCTGATGGCCGATGCCAGTGAAATCGCGCCAGCCGTCGACAGCGATGCAGACCTGAGCGCGGTCGATCTTCCCGCCAGCTGCCCGGCCGTTTCCGGCGGCTGAGCCGCCAGGCCTGGTTTGCGGGCTAGTTGTCGGCAGCCCACGCCAGCCCGTCGATCAGGCCGCCCTGTGTCAGAACCGTCGGCAGAACACGCGGCGCACCGCCGGAAGCCGGATAGAGCAGGTAAAGCGGAACCCCCGCCTGACCATGTTCGCTGATCAGCGCGGCGATGGTCTCGTCGCGATTGGTCCAGTCGGCCCGCAAGCTGGCAACGCCGAAGCGGTCAAAGGCATCAAGGACCGGATCACTGCTCAATACCGTCAGCTTGTTGATCTGACAGGTGACGCACCACGCAGCCGTGACATCCACGAACACCGCCTGCCCCATGCCCTGCAGTTCAGCGACACGGGCCCGTGACCAGGCCTCCTCGCGCGCTGACAGGGACTGTGTACTGGTGGTCGCCGGCAGGCGGGCGATCATGACTACGCTGACCACGCCCAGGGCCAGCCCGGCTATCGCAACCACACTCCACACCCGATTGCCCTGGCCATGCGCCCAGACGGCGAATGACAGCGCCAGCATCGCGGCACCGAGCAGCAACAGGCCGGTCGGTCCGGACTGGATCGACAGCACCCAGGCCAGCCAGACGACCGAGGCGAACATCGGGAAGGCGAGGAATTGGCGGAAGGTCACCATCCAGGCACCGGGCTTGGGCAGGAAGCGCAACAGGCCTGGTGACAATGACAGCACAACAAAGGGTGCGGCCAGTCCCAGCCCCATGGCGGCGGCCACCAGCAAGACGACCGGTGCCGGCTGCGTCAGGGCCAGCCCCAGCGCCCCGGCGGCCAGAGGGCCGACACACGGAGCGGCAACGACAACAGCGAGGACGCCGGTGAAGAATGCGCCCTTCCAGCCCGGCTTGTCGGCCAGACCGGCGCCAAGCCCCATCAGACGGGTCCCGACTTCAAACGCACCGAGCAGGTTCAGCCCGATGGCAAACAGCAACAGCGCCAGGCTGGCGACCACGATCGGCATCTGCAGCTGGAACCCCCAGCCGACCGGGAGACCGACTTCGCGCAAGATTACCAGCATGCCGGCCAGACCGACGAAGCTGATCAGCACACCGGCAAGGAAAAAGGCGCCCTGTCGGCGGATGGCGGCCGGGTCGGCATGCGCCGCCTGGACAAATTTGAGGACCTTGATTGACAGGACCGGAAAGACGCAGGGCATCAGATTGAGGATCAATCCGCCGCCGAAGGCCAGCAAGATCAATCCGAAAATCCCGCCAGTCATGGCTTGGGGGACAGCAGACCCGGCCAATGGCGGCAGCCCGTAGCCGCCCGCTCCCGGTCGCGCCTCGATTGCCACGGCTTGCCGGTCACCCCCGTCCGCACCGCGCCAGGTGACAACACCGCCCTGGGCGCTGTCGCCGGCGCTGGCGGCGGCATAGCCGGGCTCGAGCAAAACAAGTGTGCGGCTCTCGCCCGCCTCGACAATCTGCCGACCGGCATTGCGGATCACGCCGGTCTGATAGGGAAAGAAACGCAGGTCCGAGATCGCGCCCGGATTGGCAAACGCCCCGCCGGACAGATCCAGGATCACCCGGCCACCCTCGATGGCAAATTCGGCCGAAACCGCCGGGTCGACCCTTGGCTCGCTTTCAAGCGCGCCGCGGATATACCAGTATCCCGCCTCGTCCTGATCAGGCTGCGGGCCGACCGGCAGCGTCAGGGCAAGCTCGCGGTCTTCAGGGACACAAATGGTGTCGCAGACAAGCCAGGTCGCATTGGCGCGAAACTCGATGGTCTCGCCGACAAATCCTTCGGCAACCGTCACCGGCATCGGCAGGACCAGCTCACCCTTGTATCCATAATCCATGATCATGTCGGTGAGGGGCAGCTGGATCGGGGCCGGCCAGACGACCTCGCCAACCTCAACGCCCTCGGGCAGGTCCCAGTCGATCTCGACCGGAAGACCGTTATCACCGGGATTCCGCCAATAGGTGTGCCACCCTTCGGGCATGATCTGATGGAGGCCGATATGGAACCGGTCGCCGGGAGCCGTGACGGCGCGTTCGGAAACGAGGTCGGCGTCGATGATGGCCTCACCGCTCGACCACGAGGATTGCGCGTGGGTCGGGGCTGTCAGAGCCATGCTGGCGAAGGTGATCAGGGCCAACAGCCCGGTCAGAAAGCGCATTCATCTACCTCGTTGAAGTCAGTCAGGCCCGGCCTGCCAGTGGAGGATATAGTCGCTTTTGCCACCGGGGCGAACCTCGCTCCCACAACCGTGATCACAAACGAAAACGGCCGCGCCAATCTGGCACGGCCGTTCACATTTCGGGTCCGGTGAAGGATCAGGCCTGAGCCGGCATCTGCGCAGTCGCCACATTGGACGTCCGGCGCAGGATACGCTCCCAGCGCTGCAGCGAAATAATGTGCGAAATGATCGCACCGAGATCGCCATTGGTCTGCATTTCCTTCAGCTTGTCAGCCGGAAGAGCGTCAAACTTTTCGGCGGAAACGCCCCAGTATTCCGCGACGGTGACCGGGTTTTCCGGGTCCTGCGGATTGGCAACCTTGACGTCTTTCTGCTCGAGCAGGTCCAGCGCGATCAGACGCTCGACAAACGCTTCGGTCGTGCGGGCGTCATTCTCGAAAGCAGAGACAAAATCGATGGCCTGGCGCGTGTACTCGGTCGGCTCACCCTTGTCGTCAAAGAAGGGGCGCTCCGGGTTTTCCGTGACCACGAACTCGGCATCCAGATCGACACAGACCGTGGACGGCTGGTCGTTCGGGTTGGCCGCGCTGACGAACGGATAACGGCGGACATAGGCCGGGATGTAATGCTCGTTATCGAACTGACCGTCCTCGGAAACGAAAACGTTCGAACCCTGACGCAGGCCCATCACCAGGATCGGCATCTTCTTCTCACCGAGGAAGATGATCGGGTAGCTGCCGCAGGCGAATGAGAATTCAGCGCTGATAGCTGGCACAAAATGCCAATCTTTCAGGAAGTTGAACGGCTGCGAGACCGTATTCACGCCATAGCCGGCGTGTTTTTGACGGTTGAGCGGCTCCACGTTTTTGTAGAGCGG
The DNA here is from genome assembly GCF_048268525.1 of Maricaulis sp. Classification (GTDB taxonomy): domain Bacteria; phylum Pseudomonadota; class Alphaproteobacteria; order Caulobacterales; family Maricaulaceae; genus Maricaulis. The sequence goes on from NZ_JBLWVH010000020.1 coordinate 51,314, forward strand.
AACAGTTCCGGTAAGGCGCGGCTCGGTGGCGGCAGCGTCGACCATGATAAAAACCCCTTCAGTTCTTTGCGCACTGGATAGCGGATATGCCCTGCCCCGGCAACGCACCGGTGCAGAGCTGAATGACCGGCATGTAGCAAGAAAAATGCCGGTCCGCGGAACGGACCGGCATTGCACTGTTCCAGAGACTGAAATGTCAGAAACGCCGGCCCAATCCGATGCCGAATACGACGGGGTCGATCTGCACATCGGCAGCGATGGCGCCATTGATCGTGACGTCGGTGTCGATATCGATGTATTTGACGTCCACATTGACGAACCAGTCGTCATCGAGGGCGAAGTCGACACCCGCCTGCGCTGCCAAGCCAAAGCTGGCATCATAGTCGATGGAGGTCAGGGCCGATCCGGCCGGCAGATCGGCATCGAAGAAGTGCGTGTAGTTGACGCCCGCGCCCACATAGGGACGAATCTGGCCTTGCGGATTGAAGTGGTATTGCAGGGTCAGGGTCGGCGGCAGCAGTGTCACATCTCCCAGATCGACATCGCCAAGCGTGGTTCCAACTGCGGTCACATCATGCGGCGTGACACCCAGGATCAGTTCCACAGCCCACTGGTCCTGCACGAAGTAGGTGATGTCGAGTTCGGGCACGACCGAGGTGTCGATATCGACATCGCCGCCAATGGTGGCAATGTCCGCGCTTTCATTCGGGGCCACATTGATGGCGCGCAGGCGGACTAGCCAGTCACCACTCTCCGCGGAGGCCGGAGCGGCGGTGAGAAGAGCGGCAAGTGCTGCGGTGAAGAACAGGCGTTTCATGGGCTGATCCTTTCGTCCCTAAAAAATCTAGGGACTTTCTGGACCCGCCTGCGCTTCAATGGCAGTGCGCGTTTCGTCGCGCGACAGCCCGCCGCGCGGCAGGCTGTCGCGGTCCGTCAGGTCAGAAGTCGAGAACCAGCGCGGCGCGGAAGTTGCGACCCGGCAGCGGCACCTGATCCTTCAGGAAGGAGGTGTGCAGACGCGCCTCCGCGTCGGTGAGATTGCGCGCTTCCAGGATCACCCGCAAATCGCGGCTCTCGATCGGCTCGAAGGACCAGCGCGCATTGACCAGCACATAGGACTGGGACTTGAACTCGAACGGCGCGGTATTGTCCTGGACGTCCGCCCATTCAGCTTCCAGGTGCAGATCGTGACCGGCCCGCGAAGCCGATATGCCGGCTGTGAAGGACAACGGGGGCAGACGCGGCAGATCGCCGCCGGCATCGAGGCTGGCCTCGACATATTCACCGGTCAGCTCGCCATCGAGATCCCAGCCGCCCACGGCGCCAAGCGGGCCCTCAAGGCGCCCTTCGAAGCCGGACAGGACAACATCATCCTGGCTGTAGGCATAGACCGGGAAGCCATCATCCTCGGCACCCGTCGCATAGGCGGCGATAAAGCCGTCATAATCGGCCCGGAAGACCGATGCCTCAAGCGACCAGTCACCCAGACGGGTGCGCGCGGTCAGCTCGGCTGACACCGCCCGTTCAATGTCGAGATCCGGATCGCCCAGCTCGAATGTGCTGCTGGCGACATGCGGCCCGTCCGCGAACAGCTCGACATCAGTCGGTGCCCGTTCGCTGGAGGACAGTGTGACGGCCAGGAAAGTGTCCCGGACCGGGCGGAAAAAGATCGAACCGGACAGGCTTGATGTTTCAAAAGTGCGGCTGTCGCTTGCCGTGTCCAGTTCGCGGCGCTCAAGACGCAGACCGCCTTCAAGCCCCCAGGTATCGGCGTCCCAGCGCTCAACAAAGAAGATACCCCAGTCCGACGTCTCCGACGGCGGGACATAGGCTTCCTCGCCAATGGCCGCGAAATCGCGATTGAACGCCTGTACGCCGGCGGCGCCTTCCCAGCTGCCGCCCCAAAGATCGATGGGCACGTGGCGGGCTTCAACGCGGCCCTCCCACCCGTCATTGGTGAACAGTGTCCCGATCTCATCGCCTTCAAGCTCGACATGCTCATAGCTGCCGGTGCCGAAGGAGAATTTCACCCGATCGATATGTTCGCCCAGGTTCCGCCATTCCCCGCGCAGGTCGAACCGGGTCTGCTCGAGATCGATCCGCACGCTCTCGTCATGGCCGTGCTCATCCTCATGATCTTCATCGTGATCGTCGTCTTCATGCTCTTCCTCCCCATGAGCGTGACCGCCCGGGACGCCATAAAGCGCATTCGACTGCTTGAAGGCCACGCCGATGAAACCATCCTCGCCGACCCAGGCGATACCGGCTGATGCAGAGTTGAAATCAAGGCCGGAATTCTCGACCGTGCCGTAGGGATGCTCTTCCTCGTGCTCGTCGTGATCGTCGTCATCATCGTGTTCGTCTTCGTGCTCTTCGGCCTCCTCGAAGAGGCGGAAGGTCTCGGACTCGGCATAGCCGGGAATGTCATAGGGCTGGGCGGTCCGCATCAGACCTTCCAGGTTGATGACGAACTGCCCGGCGTTGAAACGCACACGACCGGCAGCGGTCTCGCCGTCATCGACCGAAGTCACGGACCCATAGAAACGTCCCTCAAGACCATCCTCGGCCCGCTCTTCGGGGATCCGGCCGTCAATCACATTGACCACGCCGCCAATGGCCGCACCGCCATAAGCGATCGCTGCCGGCCCGCGCAGGATCTCGACGCGCTGGGCTTCCAGCGCTTCGGACGCCACGGCATGGTCCGGGGAGTTGGTCGAGGCATCGATCAGGCCGACGCCATTGACCAGCACGCGGACCCGGTCGGCCCCGAGGCCGCGGATCACCGGACGGCTGGCCGCCGGTCCGAAATAGGTTGTCGAGACACCCGGCTCATGGGCGATCGTGTCAGCCAGCGATCCGGAGAGATTGTCCTCCAGGTGGCGGCGATCAACGACTTCCACCGCACCAACGATCTCGTCGGCGGTAACACCGAGGGGCGCCGATGTGACCACGATGACATCCTCATCCGCCTCGGCCTGCTGGGCCAGGGCCGGAGCAGCAAGGCCGGCGCCGGCCAGGAGTGCGACAAGAGCGGTGGAGTGTTTCAGACGCGCGAACATGGAATCCCCGATATGTAATAACAGAACATCTACTGAGCGTGATATTATAACATCCAGAACTTCGCAATGCCGAACCACTGGGAAATGCGGCAAAGCGTGATTAAATGTTGGCAAGATGACCGTTGATTCCCTCACCAAGGCGCTCGCCGCCGCTGAAGCCCATTGCGTTGAACGGGGCGAAAAGCTCACCCCCGTGCGCAAGCGCGTGCTCGAACTCGTCCTTGAAGCCGACAGTCCGGTGAAAGCCTATGATCTGCTCGAAGCGCTCAAGCCGGGCCCCGGCTCGGCCAAGCCGCCGACGGTTTATCGGGCGCTGGACTTCCTGATGACAGCCGGCCTGGTGCACAAGGTCGAGGCGCTCAACGCCTTCGTTGGCTGCAGCCATACCCATGACGGGCTTGGCGGCGGCGCCGAGCTGTTCATCTGCACCGGCTGCGGCGCGGTCGAAGAACGCCATGGCGATCCGGTCCCGACCAACGCGCCTGCCGGTTTCACCATCCAGCGCTCGGTAGTCGAGCATTTCGGTCTTTGCGCCGACTGCCGGGCTGCCTGAGGAGCGCCTCACCATGATCGAACTCTGGCGCGGTTGCGTGAACGCCTGGGAATGCGACGAGCTGGGCCATTTCAATGTCCGCTTCTATCTGGCACGAGCCAGCGAGGCGCTGGCCAACCTGGCCGAGGCGGCGGGTCTCAACCCGATCCAGCGCCCCGACGCCCTGGCAACCATCGCTCCGCAGTCCCTGCACATCCGCTTCCTGGCCGAAGCCCGGCCCGGCGCACCGCTCTATATCGAGGGCGGCTTTACCGATATCGACCGCGAAACCGCCGGGATCCTGCTGGTGATGCGTCATTCCGGCACCGGCCAGCCGGCCGCCAGCTTCCGCATCCGAGCCAGCCATGCCGCTCCGGACACGCTTGAGGCCTTCGCCTGGCCCAAACGCTTCGCTGATGCCGCCCGGGCCCTGACTGTTGACACACCGGACTTCGCCACACCCCGCGGCCTTACCGATAAACCCGGCACCCGCCCGGCCTCGATGACCGCTGCCGACGCCCTCGACCTGACCACGATCGGCCGCGGCCGTCTGGGCCCGCACGAGATGGACGCCTTTGGCTGGATGCGGGCCGAATTCCTGCTCGGCCGCGTCTCCGACAGCGTCACCAATTTCGCGTCCGCCTTCCCCGAGGAATGGGACATGCATGCCGGCCAACCCTCGGCCCGCATCGGATCGGCCTTGCTGGAATGTGTCATCCACGTCCACCGCTGGCCCCGCGCCGGCGACGGCTATGCCATCCGCTCCGGCCTCAAATCCGCCGGCACCAAGGTCCGCAACATCGTCCACTGGGTGCTGGAACCCGCCACCGGCAAACCCTGGTGGACCATGGAAGGCGTCGCCGCCCCGATGGATCTCGACAAGCGCAAGCTGGCGGTGATCGATGCGGAGACCCGTGCGAAGGTGGAAGCGGCGGTGGTGGCGGGGATTGAGGCTTAGGTGGCGATCAGGTCCTCGCCCTTGATGGGCGAGGTGGATCGGCGCGCAGCGGCGAGACGGAGTGGGTGACGGGCGATCGGTGCAGGAACGCTGGCGCGTTTCACCCGATCCGACCCGAGGCTGCGCCTCGGCCCACCTTCCCTTGTCTGGGGAAGGACCTGGCCTCACCCCTGTGCTCCCGACGCCACACATCTCGCCTCAAACGCGAAATCGGGCCTCCCGCACCTTGCCCTGTCCGCCGGGCCGGGCTACCCAGCGCGTCCCGGATCAATCGGCACAAGAGAGCAGATCCATGCGAACCATCATCTAGGCAAAACAGGTCGCCGGCGCGCGTCCTGACCCTGAAACCGCTTCGACCGCAACCCGGTCGCCGCCTTCGGGACTTAGCCGCGTCACTTGCCTGTCTTCCAGATGATGATTGCCATGAGGACGGACCCCGCAGCCTTGCTGCTCCCGGGTCCGCTGCTGAGATGTCCGACTTTCAAGACCAAGACGAAACGCCCCGTGCCCGAGACCTGTCCAACCTGCAGGTGCTGGCCTATCTGACGCGCCAATGGCGGCGTCGGCCGATCCTGCTGAGCGGGATGATCGTGTTCATGGTGCTGGCGACGATTGCCGAACTGATGATCCCGCTCGCCGCCGGACGCCTGATCGATGCCCTCGCCGCCGGTCCCGACGGCGGCGCCCCCTGGCCGGCCTTTGCCACCTATCTGGGCGCGGCGCTGATCTACTACGCCCTGCGCCAGGCCGCCTCGCGCTGCGAGGTACCGTTTTCCTCGGCCAACATGGCGGATCTGACCACCCATGCCTTTGCGCGGGTGCAACGCTTTTCGCTGGACTGGCACGCCAACACCTTTGCCGGGTCGGTGGTGCGCAAGATCACGCGCGGCATGTGGGCCTATGACAATGTCACGGTGAACATTTTCATGGGTATCGCGCCCTCGGTCGGTGTGATGCTGGGCATTGCCGGGATGATGGCGCTGCGCTGGCCGCTGGTTGGCGGCGTGGTCTTCGTTGTCATGGCCGCCTTTGTCGCCTCTTCGCTGCTGCTGAGCCGCTACTATATCCGCCCCCAGAATATCCGCTCGAACGCGCTCGACAGCGAGATCGGCGGAGCGCTGGCGGATTCGATCGGCGGCGTGGCGACGGTGAAGAGCTTTGGTGCCGAGGCCCGCGAGGACGAACGCTTTCACGACCTGGCCTGGCGCTGGCGCACCGAGACCAAGAAGACCTGGTTGCGTTTCGTCAACTCCTGGCTGGTCAACATCATCACCGACCTGACCATGCAGGCGGCCCTGGTGGGCCTGCTGGTCTGGCAATGGTCGCGCGGTGCGGCTTCGGCCGGCGATGTGGTGGCGGCGCTGACCGCCTACATGATCGTGTCCGGCTATATGCGGCGCTTTGGTGAACAGGTGCAGCAGGTCCAGCGCGGCATGGACGAGATCCAGGATCTGGCGATCTTCGACCTGCAGGAGAGCGATGTCGGCGATCAGACGGACGCGCCTGACTTCCGAGGCGAGCGCGGTGCGATCCATTTCGACGAGGTGGGCTTCACCTATGCCGGCCAGACCCGGCCGCTCTATTCCGACTTCTCGCTGGAGATCGATCCGGGTGAGACGGTAGCGCTGGTCGGGCCGACCGGCTCGGGCAAGTCGACCTTCGTCAAGCTGGTCCAGCGCCTCTATGACGTGAATGAAGGCGCGGTGCGGATTGACGGTCAGGATGTGCGCGGCGTGACGCAGGACAGCCTGCGCCGCAATGTGGCGCTGGTGCCGCAGGACCCGGCCCTGTTCCACCGCACCATCGCCGAGAACATCGCCTATGGTGCGCCCGACGCCACCGCCGACGATATCGTCGAAGCGGCCCGGGCGGCCCATGCCGATGCCTTCATTCAGCGCCTGCCCAAAGGCTATGACACGCTGGTCGGTGAGCGCGGGGTGAAGCTGTCCGGGGGCGAACGCCAGCGGGTCGCCATCGCCCGGGCCATCCTCACCGATGCGCCCATCCTCATTCTCGACGAGGCGACCTCCAGCCTCGACAACGAGACCGAGCGCGATGTGCAGGCGGCGATGGAAGCGGTGATGGACGGACGCACGACCATCCTCATCGCCCACCGCCTGTCGACCATCCGCAATGCCGACCGCATCCTGGTGTTCGAGCAGGGCCGGATTGTCGAACAGGGCACGCATGACGAGCTGGCGGCCAATGATGCCGGCCTCTATGCGCGGCTGGCGGCCCTGGCGGCGGGCTGATTGCGGCGGGCCAGGATCACAATCGCGACAGTGACAGGCGGGCGCAGCGCGTCCGCCTGTTCGACCGCGGCTGATCATGCTTGAGTGGCCGCCTCACAATTCGAGGACCTGTCCCATGCGTCTTGCCGCTTTCATCGGATGCTTCTTCCTGCTGGTCATCACCCCGGTCCGGGCCGATGACGAACATCCCCAGCCCTTTGACGGGAATTACGACGCCATGGCTGTGGTCGATGCGGCGATGGCGCAGGCCCTGGCCGAGGAGAAACGTCTCCTGCTCGTGCTCGGTGCCAACTGGTGCCATGACAGCCGTGGCCTGGCGCATCATTTCGAGGACGCCGAGCTCGCCGCGACACTGGAGGCGCAATACGTTGTTCGCTTCATCGATGTCGGCTGGCGTGATCAGAACCATGACATCATGCGCCGCTTCGGCGTCGCCGCGATCTATGCCACGCCCACCGTTTTCGTGATTGATCCGGTGGACGAAACCCTGCTCAACCGGGATGAGCGCAATTTCTGGGGCTCGGCCTATTCGACCCCGATCGAGACCGCCCGTGCCTGGTTTGTGCGCTGGGCCGATGCCCGGCCGGCGACCGGCGGTCTGGTCGAGAGCTCGCTGGTCTATCAGGCGATGATGATCGAGATCGACATTTTCGAGGAGGAGGAAGGCACGCGCCTGTCCGCCGCCTATCGCGATATCGGGCGCTGGCGCCAAGCCGATACGGCCGATCAGCCGGACAATCTGGCCGCCCTGGAACGCGAGGTCGACAATTGGCGCCGCAACCTGCCGCGGGCCGTGTCGCAATTGCGCGACGAAGCGCGGGCGATGGTGATCGGCGCCCTCAATGAGCGGGCTGATGGTGAACCCTTCACGGTCGCCACCGTGGCGGCACTGGACGCCGATGACCCTGATCTCGCCCTGCGCTTCCGGCCGCACGACAGCGACATCTGGTAGGGGCCGGACGCCATGACGATCAGCCTGCGCTATTTCGAGATCCACAGCTTTGCCGATCCGGGCCGCCCGCATTCAGGCAATCCGGCCGGCGTGGTCCTGATGGACGAATTCCTGTCGGACAGCGAACTCCTGGGCATCGCCAACTCCAACAATCTGTCCGAGACCGCCTTCATCGTCCCGCGTGGCGAGGATTGCTGGCATCTGCGCTGGTTCACCCCGACGGTCGAGGTGGATCTGTGCGGCCATGCGACCTTCGCCGCCGGCGCCGTGGTGCTGGAGGAAGGCCTTGTGAAAGGCCGGACCGCGGCTTTCGATACCCGCTCGGGACGTCTGGCTGTCAGTCGTGACAACAAGGGCGATGGCTATGCCATGGACCTGCCGATGATCGCCTTCGAGCCGACCGCGAAATCAGCCGCCATCGAAGCCGCGCTGGGTCTGGACACGTCACCACAGGCCGTGTTCGACGTCACCCGTATCCACGGGGCCCGCTATCAGATGTGGGTGATGGCCGACGAAGCCGCGGTGCGCTTGGCTGAGCCGGATCATGGCCAGCTGCGGGCGCTGGAAACCAACATCATCCTGACCGCGCCGGGCGAGAAGACCGACTTCGTGTCGCGTTTTTTCGCACCGGCATCAGGCGTTGATGAGGACCCGGTCACCGGGTCGGCGCATTGCACGCTGGCGCCCTATTGGGGCGAGCGGCTCGACAAGATGCGGCTGTCGGCCCGTCAAATCGGCCCGCGCCCCGGGGCGCTCGACGTCGCCCCCAAAGGCGGACGCGTGACCCTTTACGGCCACGCGCCTCGCTATCTGGATGGCCGGATCACGGTCTGAACCGTGACCGGCGCTGTTCTGTCGGTCACCAGCCGCGATGCGGACGCGGTAGCGGCCGGGTGACGGGGTGGCGATCACGCGGATGCGGGGCCAGTGGATAGCGGTCGAAACCGCTGCGGGCGGGCGCAAAGCGACGACCGTTGAAGGCACGCGGATAGTGGACTTCCACATCGATCCAGCGCGTCTGGCCCTGATAGTCACGGACATAATATCCACCATCTCCGGCCAGATAGACCAGGCCCGGACTGCGCGGCTGCGCGGCAATTCTCATATAATGGCGATCACGCTCCCAGCGGTCCGGCTCGTAGGACCAGGCGGAAACCGGGCAGTCGATGACGCTGCGATCGCGCATGTCTTCGAGGCGGTCAAAACGACCGGAGGTATGGCGGGCATCGATGCGGTCCTCGCGCAGGTCAGGGCAGGCGCCGGCATTGAGGTGCCAGGTTCCGGCACTGGCGGCGCCGGTCGCAAGGACAGAGCCGGCCAAGGCCAGCAGGGCTATGGGAAGGCGGGCTTTGAGGGGCTTCATGACGTGTCTCCTGTAACGGTCCGGCCGGGGGCGCCGGTGTTTGATGAGCCCAACTAGCCACACCGCGCCTGAGCCGCGCTTGAAGGCCCTGTTCAGCTTCCAGTCATCGCCATGAACGTCAGATGTCAGGCGGGGGCGCTTCGGAAGAAGCACTTGGGGGAAGCGCTTGGAAATGCCGCAAAACTGACCGATAAGCGGACGACTGCAGGGGAAGGGAGCTCATCATGCGCCATCATATACGGACCGCCGCTCTGGCACTCTTGGCATCAGGACTCGGCCTGTCGGCACCGCTGTCAGCCCAGGACGGGCCTGTCCTCGCGGGTGCGCCTCCTGTCGAAGCCTCAGCCGAACCTGCAAGCGAACGCCTGACCAGCCGCGAGATCGGCAATTGGCTGCGCCAGGTCGATGTCAAACCGCCCAAACCCGGCAGCGGCACCGCTCCGTCGACGCGGTATACCGGCAATGACACCTGCCAATGGGCCAATGATGGCGAGTGCGACGATCCCGGTATCGGTACCGGCGCCTGCCAGGTTGGCACGGACTATTCCGATTGCTGGCGCATCGTTGAAGGCGTCGAGGACAATACCTGCCGCTGGGCCAATGATGGCGAGTGCGACGAGCCGGGCTTCGGCACCGGCGCCTGCACACAAGGAACCGACCTGGCCGATTGCGGCGCCATCATCGAGCTGCGCTTCCGCAATGACAGCTGCGAGACCGCCTTCGACGGTGTGTGCAGCGAGCCGGGCATCGGTGATGGCCGCTGCGCCGAGCGTACCGACCGCGCCGACTGCATCGGCCGCGAACGCCCGCTGACCATCAATGACCATTATTTCGGCCATGATGACCGCGTCTTCCACGATACCTCGGCCTTCCCCTGGAATGTCGTCGGACAGGTTGATTTCGACAGTGGCGGCGCCTGCACGGCGACGCTGATCGGTCCCGACGTCCTGATCACCGCCTCGCATTGCATCAATGGCGATGGCCGCACCGACTCGCGCGGCGTGTTCCAGACCGCCTTCGACCGCCCCGGCGGCCCGCTCTCGGCGCGAGTGATCGACCATTTCATCGACCCGGACTGGGACGACCAGCGCTTCTCCTCCGGTGATGAGATCGACGGCACCGACTGGGCGCTGCTGCGCATCGACCAGCGCCTGGGCGACACGCTCGGCCATGTCGGCGTGCGCGGACTGGTGGATGCGGAAGGTCGCCGCGGCGCGATGCAGGCCGACCTCTATCAGGGCGGCTATAGCTGGGACACCGGCGCCCACCTGTCCGGCAATATCGGCTGTCACATGGTCGAGATCGCCAATGACAACACCATGGCCCATGACTGCGACACCACCCGCGGCGACAGCGGTTCACCCTTCATGGTGCGTGAGGGCAATGAGTATTTTGTCGTCGCCACCGACAGCAATTTCCGCTCCAACCCACGCGGCCCGATGATCTATATCGCCGCCCGCTCGGAACGCTGGATCCCCTATCTGGAAGACTTCGCCGCCGGCCGCCTGACCAACGTCACGCAGCGCCCGGCCAGCGGTGGGGTGAAACCGCCGAAATAGGCCGGGCGTGAGGGGCCCGCGGCGCACACCCCGCCATAGACCGCTTGCCGAGAGATCGCCGTATCCGTTTCTTCAGGTCAAGGGGCATGCCCGCGGAGCGGCGGCTGGGCCGCCCTTGACCTGAAGAAACGGATACGGCCCGCTGGCTGACAAGTGATCTATGGACTGCTCCGCGCCGGGGCGCGGCCATGGGTCACCTATCCCCCAACAACGCCACCAACCCGTCCGCCAGTGCATTGCGCCAGCCGGCGATATCGTGACCGCCGGGATAGATGGCCAGCTCGGCGGGATAGCCCTGCGCGGTGAGGGCTTGCGCCATCAACCGGTTGGTCTCCAGCATGACATGGCCCTGATTGGTGCTGGTACGCACAGTCTCCAGGCGTCCGGCCGCAAGATGGAAGCGCGGGGCCTCATCCGGAGCCGGCGTCAGCTGCCGGCGCGCCCATTCCGGCTCGGCGCCCTCCGGTGCCCAGTAGAAGGAGCCCGACAGCGAGATCACGCCGCCGATCTGCTCCGGCCTTGCGAGCGCGGTCAGGCTGGCCGACAGGCCGCGACGTGAGGCACCGGCGAGCAGGGTCGTTTCGCGGCGCGGCGTCAGACCGGCTTCTGCTTGCAGGGCCGGCAGCAATTCATCGGCGATGAAGGCGGCCTGGTCGGCATAGGCGTGATGGGCGCTGGCGGGGTCGAGCTGGTCGATCAGGACGAGATGGGTGGGGGGGATATCGCCGCGGGTCGCGAGCCGGGCCAGCATGTCACTTGCCCTCGCCCGATCACCCCACAAAAAGGCGTCATAGAGGATCAGGATCGGGGCATCGTCCGGAGCGCCGGGCGCGCGGAAAACATCAAGCTGGACCGGCCGCCCCAGCGCCGCACTGTCGACGGTCAAACGCTGCGCCGGGATGGTTTCGTCAAAGGCCAGCGGGCGATGAATGTCAGCGCGCCGGGCGCGGTCGAGACGCAGCAGCGACTCGCCGTCACGTCCGCCCAACCGGGCCGGATTGGCCGGGTCGGACCAGCGCTGCACCCGGCCCTCGCGTTCGACCAGGAAGGAATAGACGGCTTCCACATCGCGCCGCACCGAGAGCGTCAGCGTCCAGATATCGGCGCCGTCCAGGCGCGTCAGGGGCAAGGTGAAATCGGCGATATAGTCGGTCACCGGCTGGCGGGCCCTTGTCGCATTGATCACACTGTCGAGGCGAACGGATGTGGTCTGCGCGTCACCGCGCCAGGCAAAGGTCACCAGGGCGTGGCCGGGATTGTCGGGATCGATGGATCGCAACGGCAGGCGCGGCTGCGACAGGGTACGCCAGGCTTCGTCGCGGGCATGGGGGCGTTCGGCCAGCATCGCTTCCAGCGCGGCAACTGCCGGGATCGTCAGGGGGCCGTCATTGCCCTCCGGCGATTCCGCAGACGCAGACGCAGACGCTGTCGCGACCAGCGCGTCGACCCACACCAGCAGCCCCGCCGCAACACACCTGCCCTGTGCCCTTTGCTCGATCATGCGAGCCAGTCTAGCGTGGGTCAGTCTGTCGAGGGGAGACCAGATGACACTGCTTGCAAACACA
>NZ_JBLWVH010000021.1:0-60945 GCF_048268525.1 Maricaulis sp.
TGCCGGCGAGCGCTTGCGTCCGGGCATGTTCGTCACGGTTCACGCCGAGGCGCTCGCCGCCCGAGCCAGCACCCGTGTGCCGGCCAGTGCGCTGCAGACGATCGACGGCGCCGATGCGGTCTTCGTACGTACCGATCACGGTTTCGAAGTTCGTCCGGTCCGCATCGGACGGCGCTCTGACCGCTTTGCGGAAATCCTCGCAGGGGTCGAGCCGGGCGAACGTATCGCAACCGCCGGCGCCTTCGCTCTGAAATCGGAACTGCAAAAAGGGGAGTTCGAAGATGGACACGCCCACTGACAACACCTCCCCGGAATACCAAGGGGCGGCCACGCGGCTCCTGCATCGCCTCGCCGGCGGACGCCTCCTGGCGGTGCTCGGCTTCATCGCGGTCATCGTAGCGGGCGGCGTCACCTTCCGGACCATGCCGGTTGACGCTTTCCCCGACGTCACGCCCGCCCTGGTGCAGGTCTTCACCGAAACCGAAGGCCTCGCCCCCGAAGAGGTGGAGCGCTACGTCACCTTCCCGGTCGAGACGGCCATGAACGGGCTGCCGCGGCTGACGGAGGTCCGCTCCACCTCGAATTTTGGCCTGTCGGTGGTGAATATCTATTTCGAGGACGGGACCGATATTTACTGGGCCCGCCAGCTTGTCGGCGAACGTCTCCGGCTGGCACGCGAGGACATACCGAACGGCTTCGGCGAGCCGGCCATGGGGCCGATCACCACCGGGCTCGGACAGATCCTCTTCTATTTCCTCGACAGCACCGATGGCGCCCTGAACGGTGTCGAACTGCGCACCATCCAAGACTGGCTGGTGAAGTTCGACCTGCAAACCGTACGCGGCGTGACGGAGGTTCTCTCGCTGGGCGGGTTCGAACGGCAATACCAGATCGAGGTGCGGCCGGACGCGCTCCTGCGCTACGACCTCACCGTTGCGGACGTGGTGGCGGCCGTCGGGGCCAATAATGCCAATGCCGGGGCGCAGTTCCTGGTCGAGAATTCCGAACAATATACGGTACGGGCGGTCGGCCTGGCCGAAGGCGAGCACGATTTGGGCGATATCGTCGTCAAGGTCGTCGATGGCGTGCCGGTGCGCGTTCGGGATATCGCCGGGATCGGGATCGGCGGCGCACCCCGCCAAGGCCTGGCTACGATGAACGGCCAGGGCGAGATTGTCGCCGGGCTGGTGCTCAAGCTGATCGGGGCCAATACCAATGAAGTGATCGGCCGCGTTCACGACCGGCTGGACCGCATCAACGAAACCCTGCCCGAAGGTGTCGAGGCCGTGCCCTATTACGACCAGTCCGAACTGGTCGGTGCCGCCGTCTCGACCATGACGACGGCACTCTGGCAGGGGGCCCTGCTGGTTGCCGTCATCCTGTTCGCCTTCCTGCGCGGCTGGCGGCCGAGCCTGATTGTGGTGGCGTCCATCCCCTTCTCGGTCGGCTTTGCCCTGATCGCGATGCGTCTCTTCAACGTTTCGGCGAATCTGATGTCGCTGGGCGGGATCGCGATCGCTATCGGCATGATGGTCGACGGGGCGGTGGTCATGGTGGAGAACGCTAATCGCCGCCTGCGTGAGGCCGAAGCTGAGGCAAACCGGCGCAATGTGGTGGCACAAGCCTGCGCCGAGGTGCTGCAGCCGCTGGTTTTTGCCATCCTCATCGTCGTGGTCGTCTTCCTGCCGATTCTCACGCTCGATGGCGTCGAGGGGAAAACGTTCCGGCCGCTTGCATTTGCCGTTGTCTTTGCCATGGCGGGTTCGCTGGTCTTCGCCGTCCTTCTGGCGCCGGCCGCGGCCTTTCTCGGTCTGCGGCCAAGGTCGGCCCGTGCGCAAGGCGGCGGACTCTATGCCCGCTGGTTTGGTCCGGCGGTCGGCTTCTTCGTGGCGCGGCGCTGGGCGGCCGTCCTGCTCGCCGGCGTCATGCTGGCGGCGGGCGCGCTGATCTTTCCGCGCCTCGGCTCGGAATTCACCCCGCGCATGAACGAGGGCGACCTGCTTATCCGCTTGACGATGGCCCCTTCTATCAGCCTGCCGGAGGCCCGCAATACGGTCACCCGGTTCGAGCAGACCCTGCTCGACGATTTTCCGGAGGTCGAGCGCGTGGTGACACGGGTCGGCCGCGGCGAAGTCGGCGCTCATGCCGATCCGGTCAACAGCGGCGAAGCCTTCGTTGCCTTGAGGCCGAGATCGGAATGGACGACGGCGCGCACGCAGGCGGACCTCCTGGCTCGCATGAGCGAGCGCTTCGAGGACTTCCCCGGAGCACGGTTCAACATCACCCAGCCGATCGCGGCCGCGACGGACGAACTGCTCACCGGCACCAAGGCGGACCTCGCGATCAAACTGTTCGGCGAGGACATGGCGGTGCTGGAACGGGAAGCGGCGGAGATCGCCCGCGTGATCCGCGGCATCGACGGGTCGGCGGACGTCCAGACCGACCAGGTGACCGGAGCGCCGCAATTGCGCATCACGGTCGATCGCGACGCGATGAGCCGCTTCGGGCTCAACGTCGAGGACGTTCTGTCGGTCGTGCGCAGTGCAGTCGGTGGTGAAACCGCCGGGCAGGTCTTCGAGGGCATTCGGCGGTTCGATATCGTCGTGCGCTATCCCGAGGCCGATCGCGCCAATGCGGAGCGCATCGGCCGTATCGTCCTGAACGGGCCGGGCGGCGAACTGATCCCGCTGAGCCAGGTGGCGAACGTGGAACGGATCGAGGGGCCGCGCCAGGTGACCCGCGAGAACGGGCGGCGCTTCATCACCATCCAGACCAATGTCCGCGGCCGCGACATCGGCTCCTTCGTGACCGAAGGGCAGCAAGCCGTTGCCGCTGGAGTTGACCTGCCATCCGGCTACTACGTCGAATGGGGCGGTCAGTTCGAACTGCAGCAGCAGGCCAATGCCCGCTTCGCCGTGGTCATCCCGGTCACGCTGGGCATCGTGATGCTACTGCTCCTGTTCAGCTTCGGCCGCCTGAAAAGCGCCCTGCTGATCGTGGCCAACATCCCGCTCGCCCTGGTCGGCGGCATCGCAGCGCTCTGGCTGACCGGCCAGAACCTGTCTGTGCCGGCCTCGGTCGGCTTCATTGCCCTGTTCGGCATCGCCCTGGGCAATGGCATGGTGCTGGTCTCCTTCCTCGACCGCTTTGCGCGGACGCGGCGGGATGTCGACGCCTTCAGCGTCGAGGCCGCCGTGATGCGGGCCCAACCGGTGCTGATGACTGCCACGACGACCGGGCTCGGCCTGATGCCGCTCCTGTTTGCCAGCGGGATCGGTTCGGAGGTGCAGCGTCCCCTGGCGGCGGTGGTCATCGGCGGACTGGTGACGTCGACCGTCCTGACGCTGCTGGTCCTGCCGGCCGTCTACAAATGGTTTGCGCCGCGGCCGGTGCTGCCGGAACAGGAGGAGCAGACCTAGCTTGGACTCGCGTTCGGGCCCTCGGATCGCCGCCCCGGTCCGGGGGCTCACTACCAGTTCCAATCCCACCCCGCGCCGACGCCGGTGTTGGCCCTGTAGTCGCTAGAGGAATTAGGTTGTTCCAGATTTCGCCAAGGAGTAGCCCGATGCCACCGAACCATGACGAGCTTGGAGCCGAAATGCAGTCCGGCGAGAGTCGGGCGTTTGCTGCCAATCGGGAAAAGGCCTGCTGACCGTGGCCCGAAGCCTGGGCAGCCTCTAGCCAGCTGTCCGCGTCCTGGTCGCCGATGCGTTTCACAGTTTTACCGAGAAGCTGCGCGGGGCGTCACAATCTGTCGGTCAAGGAGGACGACGATGTTCAACGAAACTCTGCGCGAGAGTGACGACGGCCAAGGCGGCACCTGCGAGAGACGGCGCTCGCAGGTCAATCTGCAATGTGTGCACGTATTGTTGCCCCGGCGGCTCAATTCTGCGAGCCGCCGCCGCAGCGTGCTGGTTGATGCCACTATATTCGACGGTAGCGATGAGTCCAAAGAGGTTACGAGCAACGTTGAGATTAAGCTTGAACGATGCATCTACCTCCCTCACCGTGCCCTCGTGGAACCTGTTGGTGAATGGAATGAGTTCAATTGTTCCGCTGTTGCTTCACAGGTGCCGAAATTCTCTGTCTCGGCATCATGCTCCCTGTTCGATTTGGCCGAAGTGTGATCATGAGCCGTAGTCTGACATCGGCCTGGGCCGAAGAAATGAACCGCGCGCGCTGCTTATGCTCTCCTTGAGGACGAGCTGGCGTTCTGCCATTTTGAGCGGGTCCACATTCTCGGCCAACGCTATTTTCTCAAACACTTGTCCGCGCACTGGTGGATGCTGAAGCTCGGTATCCGCCGGTCCAACCGGCAGGAAAATCGCGGACAGGTTGTGCGGCTCGTGGCCGTGATACCGGGCTACGTCTTCGGATGGGTCCCCAAGGGCAACACCGGAGGGGCAGGCGTTCTCGCTATCAAGCCAATGGCGATCCCGAAAGACCTCGAGGCGTTGCTGCAGAACTACTCGGTAGCCCGTGGTGTCATCGGTAGGGGCCCTGTACTCGCCCTCCTCGCGGCTTCGGCTTTTATCGTCCTGAATCGTTGACGTGGACTGAACCGGAGAGCGCGGGATGGACAAGGCGACGGAAAACCAAACGATCACTTCCCGCAGCCCTGAGCTTTATCTGCCAGTACGCGCCGATATTTCCAGCCACATGGTGTTGGTTCATTGCCATCAGCTTGACCCACAGATGAGATCGTGCCCGCTTGGTTGAAGCTGTTGCCGCGAGGGTGTTATGACTGAGCACAAACACACGCATTACAACGCTGGCTCCATCTCGCTTCCCGGTGCTGTTGCGATGGGAACGGGCGTGATGATCGGCGCCGGCATTTTTGCGCTGACTGGTCAGGTGGCAGAGCTGGCTGGCCGCCTTTTCCCGCTGGCGTTCATCATCGGCGCTGTGATCACGGGATTCAGTGCCTATAGCTATATCAAAATGTCCAATGCGTGGCCGTCCTCTGGCGGCGTCGCCATGATCTTGGAGAAGTGCTACGGGTCGGGAGCGATTGCAGCCGGCGCGGCTCTCCTTATGGCGTTGAGCATGGTGATCGCGGAAAGCTTGGTGGCGCGGACTTTTGCGACTTACGTCCTGCGAGGTTTCGATGTGTCGGGAGGTCCGCTGGTGCCCGTCCTGGCGGTCAGCGTCATCGGATTTGCCTTTCTGATCAACATTTCGGGCAATCGGTCCATCGGACTGTTCTCGATGTTCATGGCCCTGCTCAAGATCGGCGGGATTGCCGCGTTTGGGATCGCGGCGCTCTGGTCCAGTGGAATCGGGTTTGCCGCTAGCGCAGCTGGTGATGAGGGCGCGAGCGGACTGCTCGGGTTCGTCGCGTCAGTAGCGCTAGCCATTCTCGCCTTCAAGGGGTTCACCACCATCACGAATAGCGGCGCGGAAATCACCGATCCGCATCGTAATGTCGGACGCGCCATCATGGCGTCGATCCTGGTGTGTGTCCTGCTCTACCTACTCGTGGCATTCGGTGTCGGGTCCAGCTTGCCACTGGATAGGATTGTGGCCGCACGGGATTTCGCGCTGGCAGAAGCCGCCGAGCCGGCGCTCGGGCGTTTCGGGTTTTATCTTACGGTATTGCTCGCGGCGGTGGCGACTGCTTCGGCCGTGCTCGCCAGTGTATTTGCCGTCTCTCGCATGCTGGCCATGTTGACCGATATGAAAATGATTCCACACAGGCATTTCGGAATGCCTGGGCCGATCCAGCGCCACACCTTGGTATACACGGTCGTTATCGCGTCCGTGCTGGCGGTGTTCTTTGATCTGGGCCGGATCGCGTCACTCGGCGCCTTCTTCTATCTGGTCATGGACATGGCCGTTCATTTCGGTGTGTGGAAATTCCGCCGTGGGGAAATTGGCGCGTCCGGTGTCATTCTACTGACCGCTCTGGGGCTGGATGCTGTGGTTCTGATGGCGTTTACCGGTCTCAAACTGCAGCAGGACCCGTTGATTGTTCTGATCGCTGTGATTTCGATCGCTGCCGTTTTCGCGTTCGAACGCATCTATCTGTCTCATTGGGTCCGGGCGGCAGCTGCCGAGCAGAGCGGAACGTGAGCCTCCCGGATCATAAAGGGGGCACGCCTGTGACATTCCGTGTGAGGGAAATACCAATACTCATCGTATAGGGTGTCATGATCGGCGCGCGAAGGAGGCACACGATTTTGGTTTGGCGACGGTTCAGCCTGATCCTGGTTTTGCTGGGCGCACTCGCGCTGGGCGGGACAGGCTATGCCTCCGACGTCGGCCCGGATGCCGCGGCCCCAAGCGACATGACCCAAATGTTGGACCATGATTGCTGCCCGCAAGGCAGCGGCATTGAAGATGTCGGCGCCGCAGAGCGTGGCCAGCCCTGTAATGGCATGGATGCGTGCTCCGGTAATCCGTGCGGCCTTGCTTGTTCCTTTTCGACCCTGATCCCAGATAGTGCGACGACGCGCCCGGCACCGGGCCATATCGAACGAACTACCCGCAGGGTCGTGCTCCGGCCGGTTTCCACCATTCTGGACCATCTGGATCGTCCTCCGCGCGCGTGACGAAGCCGAGCCTTGTTAATGGGCTCATTTCACCTTCGTTCTGCCCGCATCGGAGACATTCATGTCCATGCCCGCCATTGCCGCATTTGCGGCTGCGCTTCAGCTTTCAACTGCGATTGCGCAACCTGCTTCTGAACCCTCTCCGCTCAGCTTGGCGGAGGCCGTGTTGATCGCCGGCCAAACCGAAGACCCGGCCATTGGGAGTTTGAGATCGCGTGCCGTAGCGCTCGAGCGTGCCGGCGAGGCGGCCATGGCTCTGCCGGATCCGACGTTGCGGGTTGGCTTCGCCAACCTCCCCCTCAGCAATCTAGACCCCAACAGTGAAGCGATGACCCAGATGCAGGTCGGCGTGCGGCAGGTCATACCCAGCAACGCGAGCCGTCACCTGCAGCGAGAGCGGCAGCGGGCGCAGGCCCAGGGCGTTCTGGCCCTTGGCGGGTTGGAACAGCGATTGATCACACGATCAGTCCGTCTGGCCTGGCTGGAAACCTATTACTGGGAACAGGCAGGTGAATTGACGCGGGCCCGGCGCGAAGAGATCCGACAGCTCAGCGAGGTGGCTACGGCCCTGTTTGCCAGCGGGCGAGGCAATTCCCATGACGTCATCCGCGTGGACCTGGAAACCGCATTGCTGGATGCCAGGCAAATTGAGATCGATCGGCAAATTGGAACAGCCCGGGCGCAGTTGGCGCGTTATGTCGGCGCTGCCGCAGCAGGACGAGACATGCTGCCGCGATTACCTGTCCTGCCGGCATTGCCCGGGGGCGACGAGGCTTTGGATGCCTTGGCCAGACATCCGTCCGTGATGTCCCGAAACGCCCGGATCGAGGCAAGCGAGCGCGAGATCGATCTGGCACTGGAGGCCTACAATCCGGTCTGGAGTGTGGATGCCGGATATGGCGTGCGAGGCAGCCGGTCGGACGTCGCCAGCATCGGTGTGAGCGTGCAAATGCCCATTTTCAGTCAGCGGCGGCAGGATGAAAGCGTGGCTGGAGCCCGTCAGATGCGTTCCGCCGAAGAGCTGGGCCGTCGAGCGTTGCTGCTCGATCTGCGCCGACAACTGGATGAAGACTGGATACGCTTCCAGCGCCTCAACGAAACGGCCATGATTTATGAAACGGGTGTGCTGGAGCGCGCGCGTGAAACAACGGCAGCCGTCCTTGCAGCCTACGAAAACGAGCAGGCAGACTTTGCCGAACTCGTGCGCTCCGAGCTCGCCTTGCTGGATATCGAGCTGACCTTGATCCGGACCCGCGTTGATGCGTTGCAGGCGCATAGCCGGATCCTGTTCCTGACGGGAGACGTCCAATGACCCCGCGTACAATCCTTCTGGGTACCGGCACTTTGTTGGCCGGGATCGCTCTTGGCGCGCTCGGCATGAGCCTTGTGGGCGGAAGCGATACTGCCGCATCACCCGACGAGCGGGAAATTCTCTACTGGGTCGCTCCGATGGACCCGAATTTTCGCCAGGACGAGCCGGGCAGGTCGCCCATGGGTATGGACTTGATCCCGGTTTATGCCGGTAGTGAACCTACGGACGACTCCACCATTACCATCTCCTCGGCCGTCGAAAACAACATCGGAGTCCGGACGGCAGATGTGACACGGGGTCGGTTTGCGGAAGACCTGGCCACGGTTGGCTATGTGCGGCCCATTGATGACCTGGCCTCTGTGGTTGATGTGCGGGCGCAAGGCTGGATCGAGGACCTGCGCATCGCCGCTGTAGGCGATGTGGTGGAAGCGGGCGACCTGCTTTTCCGCATGTACTCGCCGGAAATTGTCACGGCTCAAAGTGAATTCCTGCAAGCCGTCAATGTGTCCCGTCCGGGCCTTGTGGCGGCGGCGGGCTCGCGTCTGCGAGCCCTTGGAGTCAATCAGGCCCAGATTGACTCAATCGCGCAACGCGGCACGCCACAAAGATTGGTTGACGTTTACGCGCCACGAACAGGCGTTGTGCTGGAGATGAATGTTCGCGAAGGCGCGCATGCTCATCCGAGCATGGTGGTGATGACGATTGCGGACCTGCGAGAGGTCTGGGTTGTCGCGGATTTGTTTGAAGATGAGGCTGCGGCGATCGAGCCAGGGCAAAGCGTCCACGTGCAGTCGCGCGCCCAGCCGGGCCGGACGTGGCACGGTCAGGTGGAGTATCTCTACCCGACTGTGGACCCGCGAAGTCGTTCCATTCCGGTGCGCATGCGCTTTGCAAACAGCGATGGTGCCTTGCGCCCCGAAGCCTATGTGAATGTTCGCATCGAGGCGTCGCCGCGCGACAATGTGCTGTCAGTTCCGTTCGAGGCGGTCATCCGTACCGGTCAATCGGAGCGGGTGGTTCTGGCACTGGGTGACGGGCGGTACCGGCTGGCGCAAGTGCGCACGGGGGCTGAGGTTGGTGGGCGCGTCGAAATCCTCTCTGGCCTGTCAGAAGATGAGCGCGTGGTCGTGTCCAGCCAGTTCCTGATCGATTCCGAAGCCAGTCTTCAGGGTGTCGCCTTGCGCATGGCGGGGGCTGACGCGCCCGCCGCACCCCCGGAGACTGTCCAAGGCACAGGGGTTGTCGACGGGGTGATGGCGTCGCACGGCATGATCGACCTGACACATGATCCGATCCCGGAACTCGGATGGCCGGTGATGAGCATGTCGTTCTTCGCGTTGGATGCCGTTTCGCTCGACGCCTTGTCGGAGGGTGATGAGGTGAGCTTCACCCTGCGTCAGAACGATGAAGGGCAGTGGCGTCTCGCCTCGATCGCTAGATCGGACGCGGCGCAGCCGGATCCCGTGGTCGAAGGGCAAGGCCGTGTCGTTACCCTTATGTTCGATATCAACATGATCGAGATCGATCATGAGCGCATCGAGGCGATCGATATGCCGGCCATGAGCATGGTCTACGAGTTGGGCGACGGTGTTACGCTTGATGGGGTCTCTGAAGGCGACCATGTCAGCTTTTCGATTGATGAAACGCGGCCAGGCCAATGGCAGCTTTCTGGCATCACGGTCGTGCGGCCGAGCGATGCTGGAGGCGAGGAATGATCGGCTCTATTATCCGCTGGTCGATAGGCAATCGGCTGATCGTCCTCATTCTGGCAACCTTGTTGGCAGGGAGTGGTGTGTATTCGCTCGTCCGCATGCCAATGGACGCCATTCCCGACTTGTCGGATGTTCAGGTCATCATCAAGACAACCTACCCCGGGCAGGCTCCGCAGGTTGTTGAGGATCAAGTCACCTATCCACTGACAACGGCCATGCTGGCGGTCCCGGGCGCCGTGACAGTTCGCGGCTATTCCTTTTTCAACGACAGCTATGTCTATGTCATTTTCGAGGATGGGACCGATCTCTACTGGGCTCGTTCTCGGGTTCTGGAATACCTGTCCCAGGTGGCTCCAACCCTGCCAGACGCGGCCCGTCCGGCTTTGGGACCAGATGCCACCGGCGTTGGCTGGATCTATCAATATGCCCTGGTCGACCGGACCGGGCAGCACGATCTGGCCGACCTCCGCTCACTGCAGGACTGGTTCCTCAAATACGAACTCCAGACAATCGAGGGTGTGTCCGAGGTGGCGACGATCGGCGGCATGGTGCGGCAGTACCAGGTTGTCGCCGATCCCGACCGGCTGCGCGCCCTGGGTATTCCGCTATCTGCGGTCCGAACCGCGATTGAGCGGGGCAACCAGGAAAGTGGCGGCCGGGTCATCGAGATGGCGGAAGCCGAGTACATGGTCCGGGCATCCGGCTATATCGAGGGTGTCGAGGACCTGGAAGCGATCCCGATTGCGGTGACTGAAACCGGCACACCTATCCTGATGGCGGACATTGCCGACATCACAATTGGACCGGAATTGCGGCGCGGCATCGGCGAGCTCAATGGCGAGGGCGAGGCGGTCGGCGGCGTTGTCGTCATGCGATATGGCGAGAATGCCCGCGCGACCATCCAGCGCGTCGAAGAGCGTCTGAGTGAACTCGGCGCGTCGCTGCCCGAGGGCGTGGAGATCGTCACCACCTACAACCGGGCGGGCCTGATTGAACGGGCAGTGTCCTCCCTGCGGGAAAAGTTGATCGAAGAATTCCTTGTCGTGGGGCTGATTTGTGCGCTTTTCCTTTTCCATTTCCGCTCGTCACTCGTGATCTTCCTGAGCTTGCCGCTGGGTATTCTCACCGCGATTATCGTGATGAATGCCCAAGGCATTAATGCCAATATCATGTCGTTGGGCGGCATAGCGATCGCCATCGGCGCCATGGTGGATGCCGCGATCGTCATGATCGAGAACATGCATAAGCATGCTGAGCGTGAACCGATCACGCGCGAAAACCGGTGGGAGATCGTCACCAAGGCCTCTGTCGAAGTGGGGCCGGCGCTCTTCTTTTCGCTCCTGATTGTGACCTTCAGCTTCGTTCCGATCTTCGCACTGGAAGCCCAGGAGGGGCGGCTCTTTCATCCGCTCGCCTTTACCAAGACCTACGCCATGGCGGCGGCTGCCGGCCTGGCCATTACCCTGGTGCCGGTTCTGATGGGTTATCTTGTGCGGGGCCGGATCACGCCGGAGCACAAGAATCCGGTCAATCGCCTTTTGATCGCGGGCTATCGGCCTTTCATCGGTCTTGCGATCCGCCGTCCTGTTGCCGTGCTGCTCGCGGCCGGCCTGGTGCTCGCCAGTGCCGCCGTGCCGTTGTCCCGCATGGGAAGCGAGTTCATGCCGGATCTCGATGAAGGTGACATCCTCTACATGCCGAGTGCTTTCCCCGGCGTGTCGGCGGGCAAAGTCACCGAATTGCTGCAGCAGACCAACCGCCTGATCATGACCGTGCCGGAGGTCCTGACAGTGCACGGAAAGGCGGGGCGAGCCGAGACCGCCACAGACCCGGCTCCGTTGACCATGATTGAGACCACCATCCAGCTGCGACCGCGCGAAGAGTGGAGGCCGGGCATCACAATTGACGACATTCGAGCCGAACTGGATGCCGCTGTGGATGTGCCCAGCCTCACCAATGCCTGGATCATGCCGATCCGCGGTCGAATCGACATGCTGGCGACAGGAATCAAGACGCCTGTCGGTATCAAGATTGCCGGCCCGGACCTGGATGTGATTGCCGAGATTGGCGAGGAGGTGGAAGCCATTATCCGGACACTGGACGGAACCGCATCGGTTTATGCCGAACGGGTTACCGGAGGCCGGTTCGTTGATATCGACGTCAATCGGCTGGAAGCCGCCCGGTTCGGGCTGAATGTCGCCGACGTCCATGATGTCGTTCGGACTGCGATCGGTGGCATGACTGTTGGCGAGAGTGTCGAGGGCCGGGAGCGTTATCCCATCAATCTTCGCTACCCGCGTGACTATCGTAATTCTGTGGACTCGATCCGGGATCTGCCGGTGGTCACGCCGACCGGTGCCGAGATTCCGCTGGGGCGGGTTGCTGATATCTCGATCGCCGATGGCCCTGGTGTGATCCGCAGCGAAAATGCCCGTACCAATGGCTGGGTTTATGTCGATATCAATGGGGTCGATATCGGGAGCTATGTTGAGGAAGCCCAGCAGGCTTTGGCCGAGTATATGGAATTGCCGCCGGGATATTCGATCAGTTGGTCCGGTCAGTTCGAATACATGGAGCGGGCACAGGCAAAGCTGGCGGTGGTCGTTCCGGTGACCCTGGTCATCATCTTGCTGCTGCTCTTCCTGAATTTCCGGAGGCTGACCCCGGTCCTGATGATCATGGGGACGCTGCCGCTGGCTTTGGTCGGCGGGGTCTGGCTGCTCGACATGCTCGGGTATAATCTCTCCGTCGCTGTCGGTGTGGGTTTCATTGCCCTGGCAGGCGTTGCTGTCGAGATCGGGGTGTTGATGATCGTCTATCTGGAGCAAGCGCTCACCCGCCATCAGTCTCTTGCAGATGAAGACGGCCGGCCGCTGAACAGATCGGATATTGACGAGGCGGTGATCGAGGGGGCCCTGTTGCGGGTGCGCCCGATCATGATGACTGTCATTGCTACGATTGCCGGCCTATTGCCGATCATGTTCGGTGATGGAACCGGGTCTGAAGTGATGCGACGGATCGCGGCACCCATGGTCGGCGGTATGACCAGCGCCACCATCCTGACCCTTCTGGTTATTCCAGCGGCGTTCCTGATCTGGAAACGTGTGGGGCTGGCCGGGCCGACACAATCCGCCGCAGTGGCAGGAGGCGTGCAGTGAATGTGAAAGACGTCTCCCGTGCGACCGGCCTGCCCTCGAAAACCTTGCGGTATTACGAGGAGGTGGGCCTGGTCGCGCCGGCGCGGGCGGACAATGGATACCGCGTCTACTCAGAAACAGATGTTCACAAGCTCGCTTTTGTCGGTCGGGCGCGAAGTCTGGGCTTTTCGCTCGACGACTGTCGCGCTCTGCTGTCGCTGTACGAAGACCGATCGAGGGCGAGTGCCGATGTGAAGGCTTTGGCGATGGATCATGTTGCACAGGTTGATCGGAAATTGGCCGAGATGACGATGATCAAGTCAGAGCTGCAACGTCTCGTTCTGGCGTGTCATGGCGATGACCGGCCAGACTGCCCGATCATGAACGGGCTGGCCGGCGATTAATCAGAAACGTGCCGCTTGACCTTCCAGCCACTGGAAGCCTCACAACCGGGAAATCCAAAGGAGGACTGCCCGATGAGTTGTCAGCATTGCACATCAGATAAGGCCGACGAACATATGCATCACCAGCCCGTCGCGACCGATCCGGTCTGCGGCATGGAGGTGCGGCTGGGTGCCGGCAAGCCCAGCTACGAGCATGCGGGAGACGCATACCATTTCTGCTCGCAGCGCTGTCATGATCGTTTCGCTGAGGATCCCGAGCATTTTTTAAGCGGAGCCCATCGTGACGCGTATGAAGGCATGCCGGCAGGTACGACATACACCTGTCCAATGGATCCCGAGATCATTCGCGACGAGCCGGGTGATTGCCCGATCTGCGGCATGGCGCTCGAGCCGATGGGGGTGCCAACCGGTCAAGAGGGACCCAATCCTGAGTTAATCGACTTCACACGTCGCTTCTGGTTCGGTGCCGCCCTGACCCTTCCGGTCCTGGTTCTGGCGATGGGGCCGATGCTTGGTCTCGGCTTCCTGCGCGAAGCCTTGGGTGAGACCCGCGCGGCTTGGGCTGAGCTGGTTCTGGCAACACCTGTCGTCCTGTGGTCGGGTTGGCCTTTTTTCGAGCGTGGCGTGAAGTCAGTCATTAACCGTCATCTCAACATGTTCACCCTGATCGCGATGGGAACCGGTGCGGCCTATCTTTTCAGTGTGGTGGCGGTGTTGGCGCCTGGACTATTTCCGGACGCCTTCCGCCACGCGAACGGTCATGTGGGCGTCTATTTTGAAGCGGCGGCGGTGATTATCGTTCTGGTGCTGCTCGGGCAGTTGATGGAGTTGCGGGCCCGGGAACAGACCGGTTCGGCGATCCGGGCCCTTCTGGATCTGGCGCCCAAGACGGCATTGCGGGTCAATGTGGATGGGGACGACGAGGAAGTGCCTCTCGAGCATATCCGTGAGGGCGACCACTTGCGTGTCCGTCCGGGCGAAAAAATTCCGGCCGATGGTGTTGTGGTCGACGGCCGGTCCTCGGTCGATGAATCGATGATTTCCGGTGAGCCCGTCCCGGTCGAGAAGGTCAAGGGCGAGGCGGTCACCGGGGCGACGGTCAACGGCAATGGGAGTCTTGTGATTGCGGCTCGCCGGGTCGGCAAAGACACGGTGTTGAGCCAGATCGTGGAAATGGTTGCCAATGCCCAGCGCAGCCGAGCGCCCATCCAAAAGTTCGCTGACTTGGCGTCGGGTCGTTTTGTGCCGGCCGTGATCGTCGTCGCGGCGATCGCGTTCATTTCCTGGTCGGTCTGGGGGCCTGAACCGGCTTCGGCCTATGGTCTTATCGCGGCCGTTTCCGTCTTGATCATTGCCTGTCCCTGCGCCCTGGGCTTGGCCACGCCGATGTCCGTGATGACCGCAACGGGGCGAGGCGCCCAGGCCGGAGTTCTGATCAAGAATGCTGAGGCATTGGAACGATTCGCCAAGGTCGATACCCTGATTGTCGACAAGACCGGTACGCTGACCATGGGGCGCCCCGAACTCGCGGCCGTGATCGCGTTCGCGGGTTATCTGGAGGATGACGTCCTGCAAATGGCCGCAAGCCTCGAGCGCGGGTCCGAGCATCCACTCGCGGAGGCCATAGTACAAGGCGCCAAGAGTCGCGGGACGACGATGGAAGTTGCCGACCAGTTCGAGGCCATCACGGGCAAGGGCGTGACAGGCCGGGTCTCCGGAAAGGCTATTGCTCTTGGCAATGCTGCGCTCATGGATGCCGCGGGCATTTCGGTCAGCGAGACCGCAACCGCCGACGCCAATGCTCGCCGGGACGAAGGTGAGACCGTGATGTTTGTTGCGATTGAAGGCCAACTGGCCGGCATGGTCTGCGTGGTTGATCCGATCAAACCGAGCGCGGCCCAGGCGCTTGAAGATCTTCAAAAGCTGGGATTCCGGCTGGTGATGGCAACCGGCGACAATGAGCGCACGGCCAGATCGGTTGCGGCCAGGCTCGGGCTGAACGATGTGCGGGCTGATGTACTGCCGCGCGACAAGGCCCGGATCGTGGAAGAGCTCCAGGCGGACGGGTGCAGGGTCGCCATGGCCGGCGATGGCGTCAATGACGCGCCCGCTCTTGCGCAGGCCGATGTTGGCATTGCCATGGGGACTGGCGCTGATGTGGCGATTGAGAGCGCCGGCCTGACCCTTGTGAAAGGCGATCTGACCGGCATTGTCAGGGCCCGCAAGCTTGCCCTCGCGACTATGCGCAATATCCGCGAGAACCTGTTTTTTGCCCTGGTCTACAATGCTGCTGGCGTCCCGGTGGCGGCTGGCATTCTCTACCCGGTCTTCGGCATCATGTTGTCACCGATGATAGCGGCTGCGGCGATGAGCCTGTCTTCCGTCTCGGTCATCACGAACTCCCTGCGCTTGAGGTCGGTCCGCTTGGGCTGAGGGAAAACTCGTGGACGTGCGTATCTCCATCAAACCAAGGTGGAGATACGCGTGTCCGGATTTCGAATAGGCATGATGGCGGTGTGTGCCATCGTTGCAGCGGTCAGCTTTTCCGCAGGGGGGTGGAGCCATCCGCCTGCGGAACACGATCCGCCCGCTGCCGGACAAGTTGAGCCAGCGACCACGTCACGAGATGCTGAGCCAAGCGTGCGACCCGCGTCCGAACCGGCTGCGATGCAGATGGATGGGTCTGGTCATGTGCATGATGGCGAAGAAGCTCTTCATATCGATGAGCTTGATCACGCTGACGTGTTGTCCACGACGGCGGCCGGGCACGCCCATTGGGGTGAACGGGGCGCTTCGACGCCTTTCGAGCGGGCCATGTCGCGACTCGGTGCTTTCCACTCGGTTGCCGTACATTTCCCGATTGGCCTGATCCTCGCCGCTGCCCTCGCACAGGCACTCACATTGGCTGGGCGTTTGCCCGCTGGAGCGGAAACGGTCCGCTTTCTCGTTTGGACAGGCGCGGCGGCAGGAGCGCTCGCTGCCCTGCTGGGTTGGGCTCATTCGGGGCCAATGGCAGCCGGCGAGACGGGGGTGATG
Source organism: Maricaulis sp. (assembly GCF_048268525.1). Lineage (GTDB taxonomy): Bacteria > Pseudomonadota > Alphaproteobacteria > Caulobacterales > Maricaulaceae > Maricaulis. The sequence goes on from NZ_JBLWVH010000021.1 coordinate 16,153, forward strand.
TTAGCGCACCGGGTCATCGGCACCGGCCTTTTGGTCGGCTTGGCCGGGCTTGCACTGCTGGGGGAATGGGCGCGCAAGACTAGCAGTCAGACGCCGGCGCTTCTCTTCTCGCTGACGCTGTTCGCACTTGCCGCAGCCCTCATGCTCAACGGCTTTCTTGGCGGGGCGCTCGCCCATGGCGGCTTGCGCCACCTGTTCGGTGGCTGACACGAATTCGAGACCCGCAAAGGAGATTGATGATGCATCGTACTTTGGCTTTGACGATGGTTTTGGCTACGAGCCTTTCGACAGCCGCCCTCGCGAACGAGGTGGACGAGATCGAACAGGTTCTGGAAAACTATTCCGGTGCCCTGTCGGACGAGGATGTCGTGGCGGCCGAACGCTGGGTGATGGCGGACGGAGAAGACTTCACCATTTTCGAGGGAAGTGGCAGTGATATCGGCTGGGCCGTATATCGCGACCACCATCTCGTGCCCGAATTTGCCGCCGAGCACGTGACATTCCATGTGTACGACTGGTCAGGGTATTCTGTCCAAGTTGATCAGGAAATGGCATTTGCGACCTTCGACATCCGGATGGAGTATGAAGTCCGGGGCGAGGCCCGTGAACGGGATGCCCACGGCACCGCTATTCTGGTCCGCACCGGAGATGGGTGGAAGCTTGCCCATCTACACACATCCTGACGGAGGGCTTTGATGTCCGATGAACACATGAATGATGTCCTGGAGCGGATCGCTGCCGATCATACAAGTCTGGACCTCGAGCGCTTCCAGAAGAATGTTTGGGACGGTCTTGAAGCGCCGGCTCGTCGTGTGCCGGACATTTCGGGGCTGTCAACTGGCCTGGCGATCCGTGCCGCACCTGCCGTTCTGGCGCTACTGGTTGGTAGCGTCGTCGGGGTTGACCTGGCTCCGTCTGGCGAACCCGACTTGCTCGCTGTATTTGGCGCCCGTGCCGAATTGCCTTTGACAACCCTAATGGGCGAGGGGACTGAGCTGTGATCTGGCGCGCAGGCGTTACAGCGGCAATCTTGGGGCTTCTGGGCGGTCTGGCAGGCGTGTGGCTGGGCGCGCAGCTTGGCAATCGTCCCGATACCGTGACGGTCAGCCTTCACGCCGTGATTCACGACCAGCTCCATTTGACCCGCGATCAGGAAGCGGAAATCGAGGCCTTGGAAGCGGATTTTGCTCGCGAAAAATCTGCCTTCGACCAACGGCTGGCGGAAGCCCGGCACGCGATCGGCACGTCCTTGATGGAAAGTCGGGAAATGTCACCGGAAGTCGTCGAAGCTGCAGAGGCCCTTCATGATGTGATGGGCGAATTGCAGCTGTCCACGCTCAATCACATCCTCGCCATGCGCGCCGTGATGGACGTCGAGCAGCGCGAAATATTCGATGCGCGCCTGGCGGCGGCCCTTGATGCCGAACGCTGACGCCCCCGGTCTGACGCCCAGCGACGAACAATTGGCTGGCCGGGCGCGGGCGGGAGATCGAATGGCCTTCAATCGCCTGATGCAACGCCACGCGCCCCGGCTGGTGAATTTCCTCGAACGGCAGCTCGGCAGCCGGTCCGATGCAGACGATGTTGCGCAGAACACTTTTATCGCCATCCACCGAAACCTTCACCGCTTCGACGAGACCCGCGCCTTCGTAACCTGGATGTTTGTGATCGCCCGGAACAAGGCGAAGGACCATCATCGCCGCCGCGCGGTGCGCAACTGGATAGGCCTGGAAGAACCATCGGTGCCCGCGCCAGTCGATCCGACCACACCTGAACGGATCGTTGCTGACCGGGATGAGCTGGCGCGCGTGAATGCTGCCATCCGAGCCATGCCCGAGGGCTTGCGGACCCCGCTCCTGCTTTCGGTAATCGACGGGATGAGCCACGCTGAAATCGGATCGGTCATGGGCTTGTCTGAAAAGGCTGCGGAAGTGCGTGTCTACCGTGCGCGCAAGCGGCTGCGGGACAGTTTTCCGCCTGAGGGATAACCTGATGGGCTGCGTACGGGACGTTCGGATTGCTCGCAGACCGCCCCGGAGGCCCCCATGACCGTGCTGCTTCGCTGGACCCTTCGCATTCACAAATGGCTCGCCCTGGTGGTCGGGATTCAGATCGTACTGTGGATTGCCGGCGGCGTCGTGATGAGCGCCTTGCCGCTGGACCGGGTTCGCGGGGAACACAACATCGCGGACCTCCCGGCACCGGCGCTCGATGTGTCAGGGGTCCTGCCAGTGCAGGCCGCACTCTCTGACCTCGCGATCGGAGGGGCGCTTGAAGCTATCGATCTGCGCGTATGGCAGGGCCGTGTCGTTTACCGTGTCACCGAACTGAGCGGGGCGAGCGTACTCGTGGACGCCGAGACAGGGGAACGCCTCACACCGATTTCCCGTGAAATGGCGATTGAGATAGCCAGCGCCGATCATGCTGATCGACCGGAAATCGCTGCCGTTCGATTCTTCGATGAACCGAGTTGGGAATACCGTCGCTCCGGGTCGGCCTGGCGGATCGATTTCGCGGATGGCGAGGGCACGCGCATCTATGTGTCTCCGGAGACAGGGATGGTGACTGCGCGCAGGAATGATACCTGGCGCGTCTTCGACTTCTTCTGGATGCTCCACATCATGGACTATGAGGAGCGGGAAAACTTCAACAATCCCCTGCTGATCACAGCGTCGGTGTTTGCATTGGTTACGGTGCTCGCCGGCTTGCTTTTGCTCGTCTTGCGCTTGCAGCGCTTGGTCCGAATGGAATTGGCAAAGCGCCGATAAGCAGATCGTCGGCTTGAGGGATGCGCGCGTCCTCCGCGTATTCTGGCAAGGGCCGATGGAGGGACTGACATCGCAGGATTGATCACGATCGGGACGGCTTTCGCGGGTCGCGACAATCGGCTCACGCCGATCCGTCTGGTGTTGGCGGCTGCCGTGCTTGCTGAACATGCTATTATCGTTACGCAGGGGCCCATGCTGCCGCCCCCATTGGTCATCAATGGCTGGTCGCTCAGTTATGCGGCGGTAAATGCTTTTTTCGTCCTGAGCGGTTTTCTGATCGCCGACAGTCTCGAGCGTCGATCCAATCCATTCCAGTTCGCCGCGGCGCGCATGCTTCGGATCTGGCCAGCGTTGCTCGCTCTTTCGCTTCTGGCCGTCCTGGCCATTGGTCCAGTTGTAACAGACCTGAGCGCCGCATCTTATTTCGGCTCATTGCAGACGTTGAGCTTTCCCGTCCAAGTACTTGGCTTTCTTGATACGAGCCAGGGCCCCGCAGGCATCTTCTCGGACAATCCTTGGGCGGGCGAGTTCTCGGCGACTCTCTGGACCTTGCGCTATGAGGTGCTGGCCTATGCTGGTGCTGCGCTGATTTTCTTCTCTCCGCTGCCTTGGGGGCGGGGCGCTAAACTTTTCCTTTTTGTCGGAGTGACCGCCGCTTATTTGGTCGTCCGGTCCTTCTGGCCCGATGCGCCGGCCATGATCGAGAGCGGCCTGCGTCTGGCGTCGGCGTTCACTCTGGGCATGCTGGTTCATGTTTGGCGTGAAAAGATTCCGGTTCTTCCTTGGCCGACCCTAATTGTATTGCCGGTCTGGATTGCGTTGGGCAGTCATCCCTTGGCAGAGGTATTTCTCAACCTCACACTGGCGTCCATATTGTTTGCGGTCGCCTTTGCAGGGCTGGGGCGCTGGCCGACCGGCGCCCGCCTGCCCGACTGGTCCTATGGTATTTATATCTGGCATTATCCGGTCATGCAGGTGGTGCTGTACTGGTATCCAGCGGCGGACCCGCTGGAGGTCGCCATTTATTCAATTCCCGTTACGCTTTTGATTTCCGCCGCGTCCTGGTCCTGGATCGAGAAGCCCAGCTTGGCGGGCAAGGCTGGATTGGGCCGCTGGTTGGAGCTGGCTTTCAAGGGGATGCGGCCATCCCCCTGAGGCCGGCATGGTCAGTGGTGTGATAATTCGGCGTCAGCGATCTGGAACCCGTCCGCAGTATTCACGACGGTAATCATCAGGTGTGCACCTGGCCGGAAGAGATCGAAATCCACGGTCTCAGCTACAGAGAAGCGCATCGTCATGGCCGACATGCCCAGCTCGGTAAGAGCTTCATGACTGACGACAGCAGTGCGCCCATCAGCGTCGGCTGTCCGCACCTCCGCCGCGACCGTCGAGCTGGCCTCGGTATGCCCGTGATGGTTTCCATCGTGGCTAGGCTGATCATGGTGGTCGACTGTCGTGAAGATCAGGGCAGACGCGGCAATAAGTGTGATCATGGGGTCTCATTTCTGGGTTGATGAAGGGACTTCAGCATTACGCGCAAACTGGCGTCACCCCTCACGCAAGCAAGCCGCCAGCACGTTGGCCAGCGCCGACTTTACCCCGAGCGTAAGCCCAGCAAAACAAGATATCACCGGCCTATGAGGAAGCGCGCCGCATCACATGGGCAATTTGGCAGCTGCGGGTTTAAGGTGCATTTTGAAATAGTCCGCATCTAGTTGGTTTGGAATTTGCGGGATGCTCGAGTTCTTCCCGTAGCGCCGGGGAAGATGCGCTGTTGGTTGAACGTGTGAAACGCAAGGTGTCCCGGGCAATGACATCCATGTCTACATGAATTGACCCGACAGTGGGGAGATCGCGTTGCCAAATCGGCGCCCGCGCTTCAGCCGGCGTCTTCTTGTCAGGCGACAACTATGGGGCGGCGGTTCGCTCAACTTTCCTGTTGTCACCGCGCCGTTGCCAATTGGAACTTATTGTTTTTCTTGCATTATTGGAATTCTGTGGTATGGTCATCACAACTCTTATTCAGAAAATATGGAGGTCGCCGTTGCGGCTCTTTTGTCTCCGCCTGCCGTCGGAAGAAACGGCTATTGCGTCGCTCAGTGAGTGGGTTGGCCACGCGGGCTCGCCCAGACGCATTCCGGAATGGGTCGGTGGAAAGCGGCAGGCCCTGGATCAGCATTTCCCGTGCTTCTTCGGGCAACCTGGCAGTATCTCCCGCCGCATGGTCCGCTGCGAGCGCTTTCCAGACGATGCCGAGAGTGTTCGCATCACTCAGTCCGAGCCGTACATGCAATCGACGGAGCGGGCAGTCCTAGCCATCGCGGCGATTGAGGGCGATTGTCGTAGTTTTAATTTTGACGGTCACCTGGATGTCACTAGTGCAGAGGGATCTATCTTATTTCTCGCTGGTGAGGTGTACCGCGCCAGGAGCTATGATGCTGATCCGGTGTTCTGGCCTTGTATCGTTCAGTCGCCGGCGGACATTGGTCGAGCGACGCCATGGTTTCCCTTGATCCTGCGCCCATTCGAGCTTTCCGAGTGGTTTCGTCCTACCTACGGTCACACTGACTTGATCCGTGATCTCCCAACTGGTTCGCTACGCGTGAAGCATACGAGCTATACTGCGGAGCGACCGAGGTCGGCTTTTGAAGTGAAGCCAGCTCGCGAGGCATGGGAATCCTTTGGATAGCCTAGCCTAAGCATAGCAGGGTTTCAGCTCTCTCGGGCCCCGGCTGAAGTGGGGCGGGCTTTACGTAGTCGGCCCCACCTAAGCCGACACCTGTTCAATCTGGGTAAAATTTGGCGGGCGCGATCTACCAGCTGTGCGCGAGGCTCGTGGCGCATCGAGCTGGTGGCCGCCCTAGAAGGCTTATTGATTTGCAGGGTTGAGCGTCTATCGAAGGTTTCTGAGCCATTTCGTTGGAGTTTTTAGAGCGCCAAGTGGTCTTCCCGTCAGGCGAGGTGCCTGCCCTCCAAAACGCACTAGTAGATGAGTCTCCCAATAGGATTAGATCAGGCGTCGAGAGCTTTGATCAGAAAGAGTGGATGATCAGCTTGATCAGCGACCCAGTCGCCGAGTGCGATCAAATTTAACTGTCGCATCGCGATCACTTCATCGAGCTCGTTTGCTCCCGGCACGTTCTTGTTGAGCTCTGGCGGGCCGTTGTCCGCCCAAGTAATTGAGATAACTTGCTGAGTGTCGCCGAGACCGCTCACGCCCCGTGCGATATGGTCGTGCTCGGAATATTGCGCGAAAAACTCGGCCACTGCTGAGCGTGTCCCCTCTACTTTCAGTGTCGAAGGCGAGTTGATAATAGCAGCGTATAATACGCTCGCCGCTGTTGCTTGGCCCAGCTGCTCACTTTCGCGCGGCGGAAAGCCAAGTGACGAAGCCCAAGCGCGGACCGCGAGAGCCGCGACGGACCTTGTCCTCATTTTTCCACGCGTGCCATCGCTCGGACCTAGGTGCCCTCGGTGTCGCCAGTTCCGTTGACCGTCCATTGCCAAGCTCGTCATTTCCGCAACTCGCTTAGGTCCGTGTAATGTCTCTTCAATTTCGAACTTCATTGCAGCTCTTGTCCTTGCCCAGCCGCGAGCATTAACCATAGACTAAAAAAATTTGTCAACTTCCTTAAATTGACATTGACAATTTTTACTCGTCATCGCAAATTATGGTCATGACCGATAAAGCCACATTCGCGCCGCGGGGAAGCCGCGCTTCAAAATTTCGCCAGCTCGGACTCTATCAAGGCGCGGAGCCCACGAGGACTTGGAAGCCCGGAAAGGTTTGGGTCGCACGCGACGGGATTTTCGCCAAAACTCCCAAATGCCTGAATTCATACGCGCCGTTTGAAAGCCACCTCGAAAGCTTAGGCCACCTCCTTCTTTCGGTAGATCCTCGCATTCAATACTATGTCTGCCAGCCGAATCCGCTCCTCTATTGGATGGAAAGCAATGATAGCGGGCGAGTTAGGCGTGAATACACACCTGATTTCATCGCTTTGAATAAAGACGAACGCCTTTTTGCTATTGACACGAAGGCAAGCTACTTCGCTGAAGCGGACCAATGGGTGTCGCGAGTAGCCGCTATTCGCCAAGCATATCGTTTTGATCACGGCGTTGAATTGCTCGTCTGGACGGAGCGCGACCTTTACGCAGAGCCCAGGCTGTCAAACGCGCGGACGATGTACCGCCACCGGCATGCACCGCAGGATCCGTCGAGTGAATACACGGTGCGACGTACGCTTGAAGCACACGGCGGCGTCTCAAGCATCGGCCAACTCTGCGAAGAAGCATCAATCGAAGCGCGTTGTCAGATGGCCGAGGCCTTTGGCTCGGTAATGCGCTTGGGCCTTGCCGGCGAGGTCGTACTCGCTTCAGGCGCAAAGTATGGGCGCAACACTGAAGTGCGGTTCAATGAGGCCGCTGAATGACCAGTTCTCACCTCAAATCAGTCGAGGTTCCACATGGCAATCTCTATCCCCGGCTGAGACTTGTTGTCGGCGATAGTGTTTGGATTAACGGTGAGGAGCACTTTGTCCAAAAGCGCCAACGCGACAAGTGGATACTTATTCACCTCGAGACACAAGAATTGCTGATCGAAACCGATCTTCGGTTGGTCGACCTCTATGGCTCTGGGAAACTTAAATACCGATCCCGATCATCTATGTGCCCACCCCTTTCTCCGATGGCACCGCACCTGGAAGACCCACACGCGCGAGCCGCCGCGGCGCTCAAACATGACTACGTGAAATATGTGATGCAGCATCCGACCGGATTTCGAACAAGCCGGAAGTGGCTCAAGGATCGGATCGCCGAGAAAGCCCTTGAACGCGGTGAGGAAACCTCGCCCTCGCCTACCTCGGTGCTCAACTGGAAGCGCTTGCACGACGCCCATTTCCAAGAAATCGGCCTCGCCGCTTACGCTCCGCGTCATGACCTGAAGGGAAAAAGGGGCTCAAGGCTCCCCGAAGCGAAAAAGGTCGCGCTTGATCGCGCTGTCGACCGGTACCTTCAGGGCGGTTCGATAAAAGATGCTCACCTCGAGGCACTGAGCTACATCTCTGACGTCAACCGCTCGGCGGAAGGCAAGAAATATAGCGAGTCCGCTCCGCTCAAACACCTCGACGAGAAAGGACTTCTGACGCCGCCGAGCCTGTCGACGCTTGAGCGCGAGATTCGCAGGAAGGTGTCGCCTTTCGTGAAACAGGCGGGACGTATCGGCACATACTATGCGCGTAAGAATTGCCAGAGCTACCAGACGCGTGGGTTGCCTGATCGCCCTTACGGCGAGGTTGAGGTCGATTTTACGCCTGTGGATCTCATTCTCGTCGACGACAACCGCGTCATTCTCGGACGTCCTTACCTTATCGCGTTTCTGGACCGCGCCACCCGCATGGTTGTCGGGTTTTCGATCTCGTTCGACGTCCCGGGCTACGCTTCCGTTCTAGACGGTCTGCGCAATGCAATCTTTCAGAAGCGCATTGACCATATCGATGGCCTCAATGACGAAGACTGGCCTTGTATGGGCCGGATTGAGAATCTCTACATCGACAACGGAAGAGAGTTTGCCAACGGTCACCTCTTGGCCGCTGCTGCGGACCTGGGCTTCAATCTCATTCGCCTTCCCCCGCGTGAACCCTGGCACAAGGGCCTTGTCGAACGCTTCATGCGCGAAGTGGCGCGCTTTAGCCACCGCTTCCCCGGCACGACCCACTCTAACGCGGTTCAGCACCGCGATTACGAGGAGCCGGAGGCGCCTGTTTTGACGCTGTCAGAGTTTCGTGATCTCGCGACCAAATGGATCGTCACGGACTACAATCGGCGGCCGAACCGGGGACTCGGCAGGGCGCCGGGGGTTCCAAGGGCACCGATCGACGCGTGGCGAGACAAGCTGGACCTTCTCGACAGCCCGAGCCTTCCCAGCGAGGAGCTCTTCATCGCGCTCGCTGGGCAGACCGCCGAGCGTACGGTCCAGAAGTACGGCGTTGAATGGGATCATATCAGGTACTGGTCGCCTGACCTGGATCGCATTCTCGCCCATCCCGATCACAGAGGTCAGTCGTCCAAGGCTTGTTCAGCCAAGTACCACGTCCGCCGCGATCCCTACGATGTCTCTAAGGTGTACCTCTACAACCATCACGCCAAAGAGGTCATCGAGCTTCCGGTCGTCGACAAGTGGCGGAAGTACACCAAGGGGCTCTCTGTTTTCCAGCACCGGCTTTGCCGCGAGCACGAGCTGATGCGGGAGGAACACCGCAGCGACCCGGAAGCGCTCTGGAAGGCTAGGGCGGCCCTGATAAATGCAGGGATGGGTGCCCTCCGGTCGGGCCGCCGCAAGCAACTCGAACGCAAGCTCACCCGCTATCTCTACGGCAACCGTGCCCATCCGGGCGTAAGCGAGCTCGTATTCGAGGATCAGTGTGGAGGCGAAGCAGATCTCATACCCCTGACCGCAGTCCACGAAGAGCCTGTGCTTGTGACCTCGGATCCGACCACCGGTTTGGAAACGCCTTCTACCGGCGAAACCCAAATTTCCAAGATCGAAATCAACTCGGCTGCCGGGAGCGACGACATGGACGAGATCCTCATGCTCGCCGCGCAAGTCAATTCAGGGAGTAGAAGTGATGCGTGACTTCAAGGAACGGCTGCCGGCGGATCGTCAGAGGCAGATGACAAACATCTTCGTTGACCATGCCAACCATCAGCAAGCAACGAAGGCCATTAGGCGATTCTTCAAACCCGTCGAAGGTGGAGTGCCGGGTCGGGGCAATATCTGTGCGCTGATCGGCGAAAGCCGGACCGGTAAGACTTACGGCGCATCTGAAGTTCTGGCGGAATACAAGCCGGAGATCGGAGCAGATGGGATTAAGCGCAGCGTTTTGCTGGTCGATTCTCCCATCGAGGGCGGAGCTCGCGCAGTGCTGGACAGCATCGCCAGCGGACTTGGCATGCAGGTCTCGCTGCGGATGACTAACTCCAACTTAATCCTGGCGATCCTGCGGGAACTCCAACGGTCGGAAGTTCAGTTTGTCATCTTTGATGAGGCTCAGGAGCTCTTCCCTGAGAAGAACAGGAAGGTGCTTAGTTTTTCGCGCAAACTGCTGCGCAAGATGCTCAACCTCAATCAGTTCAACATCCTTTGCATCGGACTGCCGGAGACTTATTCGATCATCGCAGAGGATTCTCAGCTCATCGGGCGCGGCGGCCTGCCTTACAAGCGGCTGCGTCCCTACGACTGGACGGACCCCGTAGACTGCCAGCATTTTCGGGTCCTTTGTCACAAGTTCGACGAGGAAATGCCGTTCGAGCTCTCTGATTTTGCCTCAATGGATTTTTCGAGCCGACTCTTCAAAGCGACAAAAGGATGTATCGGCATCCTCAAGGTCTACATGATCGCCGCGGGCGAAATCGCGCTCGAAGCCGGTTCGGATAGGCTGGAACTCTGCCATTTCGCGGAGGCATACGACGATCGCAAGCGCCCCAATGAGGTTTTCAATCCATTCCGCAACGACCCGTCGCTCTCATGACCGCGGCAATGGAAGGAAATAAGATGGTCAGTGCCCATCAAGACGTAGTGGATATCGCTAGGCTTCCCATGTCGAACTGGCCGGGTGAGGTCTATCCGCACGAGCCCGTTTACGGATTTTTGCAGCGGGCAGCGACCGCCAACTACGCGTTCAGTACCGAGGCCTTTCTGCTCTCGCTAGGCCTGAACGGACTAGACTGGGATTTCGACGAGCAGTTGGAGGTTGTGAACCAACTCCCCATCTACGGTAGCGACGAACTCGCCTGGAACACGCCCAGGCGCACGACTCAAGGCTATGAAATCTGCGGTCATCTGCTCCCCAGTCGGACGTTCTCGAAGGGTCGACGCCGGGTCTGCCCGCTCTGCCTGGAGGAAGAGCGCTATATCCGGATTTGGTTCGACATCGTGCCGGTGGCCGCATGCCCCATCCATGACGTGAGGCTGATCGAGGGACTCGACGGCGACCCGATTGATTGGCGGTACCCGGAGGCCGGCTGGACCCAGCGGGGTGTAATGATTGGCCAAGACCACGCCATACCCTACCCCGCCACCGCGTTGGATCGTCACGTCTTCAACAAGGTAACGGGGGTGGAGACGGCAGAGCCTTCTCACTTTGCTGGACAGTCCTTGCATTCCGTTCTCCGGGCTGCGGTCGTCCTGACCAAGCTCCACCGAGGGATAGAATCGCCTTCGCACACACCATGTGAGCTCCGAAATTTGGCGCAGTTCAGTTTTCCGTCACTGCTTGCGGGCCGAGACGCAATCGTGAAATTTCTCGCGGAGGCTAAGTGGCTGCAGCCTGATTCCGATCAGACTCGCTATCACTCGCGCTGCCACTACGCCCCGCAGCTCACTCGCACCATTCCAACGGAAGGCTTGCGTACGCTGGTCAGCGATTGCTTTGGCGAAGTTCGGGTTCGTAGTGGTCTTGCTACTCCCTCCGGCAGGCTGTCTCAACATGACGGCGCGGACGGGGCCTGGACTTTGGAATCAGTCGCTACTGACTTGAAGCTCGAAAGCAAATATCTGCGCAAGATTTTGGAGGCGGCGGCGGTTCCGACTCAGCGATGCGCTCACACACGGGCTTATCGCCTCAGTAGTGACAACATCGATGCTGTCAGGCGCTATATTGCCACCGCTTTATCTTTGGAGCACGTCGCGGCGGAGCTGGGCTGCACAATTGATGAGGTCGACGAGCTGGTCAGCAGGGGGACCCTCAAAATGGACTTCCGGTGTGATGGGCAGCGCTATTTCCAGGAAGACGCGATCAAAGCCTTTATCGCCCGGGCGCACCAGGGGCGGCGCGAGGGCTTCGACCCCAAGGGAATGCCTCTCGCGTCGTTTGCCGCTAAAGTCGGCATCTCGCTCCCCGCAGCCTATTCACAGCTCATTCGGAATAATACCATTGGCCTGATCGATTATGATCAAGATGCGCCGTTCTTCCATGGTGCGAGGGTCGCCTATTTCCAAAAGACACGCCTTCGGCCCGGTGCCCAGATCAAGAACGCAATCACGTTCGCGAAAGCAAAGGCACGTCTCGGAACGGAAACTGACGGTTTGGCCCAGCTGGTTGAGCTTTCTTACCTGAAGATTGTCGAGGATGAATCTGGCCGATCACGGATTTGCGAGGCGTCTCTCGATGCATTCGAGGACGCCTACGCCAGGGCGGCTGATTATGCCCCGTTGTTGAGATGCTCTGCGCGGAGCGCGCTCAAGTTGCTCAGAAAAAAAGGCGTGGAGCCGATCAACGAGTATGGGAAACGTGTAGTTTGTTTCGTCTCTCGGGAACAGGTTCACAGTCTTGTGGGCATTAGGCTAGAGAGTCGCACCGGCTTCCAAGCCCTTGAGGTACTGCGCGATGAACTTACCGAGAAGTTCGCATCGGCATCGGTGCCTGGAACAGCTCGCGTGATTACTGATCCTGCGATTGTAGTGGAGGCGACATCGCGGAATTGGTCATTCAAAGTTACCCGCAAGCCGACACTTGATCGCTATGACCTTGTGGCATTGTTCAGGTCTGTCAATGAGGGCGGCCGTTTGCGGAAGATCCTCGCTGCTGCTGTTGAGCCTGAGAAGATCTGGCCTGGAGCCGAAGTGCGGCGGGAACCTGGTGGCGGCTTCGTACTCGTTGATGGTGTTGGATTCGGTGTTTCGCCGGAGTCTGAAACCTCTCATCTCGTCGACCGAATTGTGGGTCGTGCGCACGAACTTCACCGCTACCTCTAATCGATACAGCCAAATCGTCTAAGGGCCGCCCCCAACTGGGGCGGCGCTTTTTTGCCCGATGAGAGGAAGATCCAACTTGTTCTGCTGAATGAGACGTTTTGTCCAAACTGATTTGACGTTTGGTCTAGCCAAATTGGACGCACGCTTCGGCTAAGATATTGAATGTACTTGCGCAACGTCCAACGACTTGTGACGTCCAACATTTCTTTTTTTGTTCCCGCTCCGCTCGACCCGAGCCTGATACCAATTTCGGTGCCGGGGTCGATGCTCACATGGAACGCGCTCAGGGCTGTGGGGTTTGAATCTGATCCCTCAAGGCGCGCCATTCTCTTTGTTCCCGTTCCGCTCGACCCGAGCCTGATGCCAACTTCGGTGCCGGGGTCGATGCTCACATGGAACGCGCTCAAGGCTGTGGACGCAGAAACTGATCCCGCGCATTATGCAGTTTCTCTGATTTCACGGCAGTCCGCTGCCCGGACGGCTCCGACACGGCTGACGACCGGCTGACCCTTGCTGGTCAGCCGGCGATCAGACCATCGATCAGTCGAGGCCCATGACGTTGCGGGCCTGCCAGGTGTCAGCGTATTGCTGGAAGGCGATGGCGCGACCATTCTCGATCGTCCAGACATGGACGAATTGGGCGTCCATCGCCGTTCCAGTCGCGTTGAAAGTGCCGGTATAGCGACCCATCACGGCGACCCGATTGCCTTGCGCGATCATGTGTTCCGGTGTGGCTGCAAAGCCGTCCCAGCCATTGACCACCGGCCCGATCACACCGCCCATGACGGCGTCCGGCCCGATATAGGGATTGCCGCCGTCATAGGGATAGTTCTCGGCCTCGTTCCACACGATTTCCGGATCAAGAAGCGCCGTGAAGCCCGCGACATCGCCAACGGCAAAGGCGTCATAGATGGCCTGCGCCACGGCGGCAGACTCATCGCTTGCGTCCGTGTTCTGGTCACCTGGAAAACAGGCCGATACGGCCAGGGCCGCAATGGCCACAATCATCAGTCTCATATTGGTCTCCCCCCAAAAATCCAACACAGACAATCACGGCATGGCGGCATTGTCGTCAGTTTTGTGAGTTCCGGTGCTTCAACTCAGGCACCAAAGCCCGGTGCACACCCCGAAAAAGAGCTGCATGCAAAGGTCCAACAGTCCTGTCAGGACCAGCAAGGGCAGTCCGACATAGAGAAAGGCCAGCCATACAGCCATCAGTGTCGGGCGCGGCTCGGCAATGCGGTGACCCATCACGGACTGGGGGCGTTTGGCGAACATGACTGCGTCCTTTTGGCTATGCTTAACTCTCATTAACCGGATTTCCCTAACGCTTCCTGCCATGCAGATTGACCTCGAAATCGGACGTCCGACCTGGGACCTGGCCCTGATGGCCCGGCCTGCCGCCCTGCAACAGGACTGGAGCTATGGCGATGCAGTCAGAGCGCTGGGCGGTACCGTCTTGCGCGCCGGACTGGTGGCCGACGGGGTCCTGATCGGTGCGGCGCAGTTCACCAGCCGCAAGATTGCCGGACTTGTCAGCATGGCCCTGTGCACCCGCGGACCGGTATGGTTGGAGGACGTCTCACCGACGGTGAAGGCCTCTGCCTGCCGCGCCCTCAAATCCGGGCTGGAACTCGGGCGGCCCCGGATCGTCCTGTTCTCACCCGATGAAGCCGATCCATCAGGCATGAGCGGCATGAAGCGGGTGATGACCGGGTATTCGACCGTTCTGCTCGATCTCGATCAATCGCTTGAGGTCCTGCGCGCAGGTCTGGATTCGAAATGGCGCAACAATCTGACCGCGGCCGAAAAAGCAGGCCTCAAGGTGACCGTCAGCGGCACCAAGCCGGCGCAGTATCGCTGGCTACTGGAAACAGAGGAGGGCCAGCGTGCCGCGCGGGGCTATCGCTCGACACCGGCGGCACTGGTGCCGGAATACGTCACTGCCAAGGGTGATCGGGACACACTTCTTGTCTTGCGACTGGACGAGGGCAAGCAGAAGCGGGCGGCGATGATGTTCGTCATTCACGGCTGCGCAGCGACCTATCAGATGGGTTGGCTCGATCATGAGAATGCGCCCCGCGGAGCGCATAACCTTCTGCTGTGGCAGGGTATCGAGCAGTTGCGGGCGCGGGGAGTCCGGCAGTTGGATCTGGGCGGCGTGAATACGACCAGTGGTGCCGGGATCGCACGCTTCAAAATAGGTGCCGGCGGTCAGGTGGTCACCCTGGCCGGCACCTATCTCTAGCGGTCTGTTGCTCAGTCGTTGCGCGGGTTGGCGAGAACGCGACCGTCAAGCAGCATCAGGTCCATCCGCGTAGCCGGTCCGGACCGGTCCACCTGGAACACAAACCGCGCCTCGTCATCGCCCGGCAAGCGGAAGCGGTGGCTTCCAAGCGGCTCCATGGCGACAGCCGGGGCGCCATCGCGGCTGTACATCAGCTGTCCGTTTTCGACGGTGAAGCTGCGAATGCCGTAGCTGCCGGCATAGCGGGCCAGTTGTGCGTCATCGACAGTGACCGGATTATTCTTGAGTTGAAGGCTTTCCAGCCCCCATTCCAGACCCAGACGTGCGCTTCCCTCGATATCGCCTGCCAGCAGGGTCGAATAGGCATCGGCCAGAGCCCTGTCGAGCGCGTCATCGGCGCTGACCTCGATGTGGGGAATGACCCCGGTCGTTTCCCAATTGGTGCCGGTGATCGGATTGCGGGCCGACCCGGTTGAAACGAAGATCGAAAAGCCTTCGTCGATCAGGAACGTGCCACCGGGATTGCCGGCGCCGTAGGTCGTTTCACCGATCAGGATCGCGCGTTCGAGGGCCTGAAGATGGTAAGGGAAGGCTTCGCCGGCCGAGCCGGTGCGGCTGCTGGTAAGTACGTACAGGGGGACATCCGGCCGATACCCGGCCGGGTGCGAGGGCAGCGACCACAGCTGGTTGGGGTATTCGTAGTCGCGTGACACGAAGGTATTGATCAGCGTGTCGCCACCGGGCTCGAGGAAGTGGCTGACCAGGTATTGCACCATTGATGGCGCGCCGCCGCCATTCTGCCGGACGTCGAAGATCACAGCGTCAGTGCCGGCAATGAATTCCAGCGCGGCGCGGGCGGTGGTCTCGGCGGGTTCGATGGGTGCGAACATGCGCAGGTCAATATAGCCGATATTGCCGGGCAGAATCTCAACGCTGGCAAAGCCGAAATTCTGGCGCCGCAGACCGGCCCAGGGGTCACCATCGGACGAGCGTGGGCGGCTTTCACGGGGAGCGTTGGCAGCGGCGACCGCCTCCGGTCCGGCATAGTTGACGCCGAAATGACGGTCTTCTTCCGCCAGGCGTGCGGTCAGGGCAGACGCCAGAGCCTCGGCCTCATTGGCCGTGTCGAACGCACCATTGGCATTGTCCGTGCGCAGGGAATTTGCGATCTGGGCCGCCCGTTCGGCGTCGAAGAACTCGTCCTCGATCACTTGTGCGAGAGCTGTGATCGCTGCGTCACGCTCGCTCGCGTTGATCGATGTCTGCGCCGCTGTGGTCGCCGAGAATGCGAAAACCAAAGTGCTGGAGACCAGGCATGTGGTGATGTGATTGATCATTTCGACCCCCTTTCTGGCCGCGAAGCATCCGCGAAAACCACGCAGACTCAACTTAATTGGGGTTCATCCGGCTGCAATGAAGACGCAGAAAAGCCTTTCCACATCGGGCGACAACTTCCTAATGTGCGCGCAGCAATCAATTGGGGAGTGGTATGGACGCCATATTCGACCTGATCTTCACGATCAGCGACTTTCTCTGGGGTGGGCAGTGGAACGGGACGCGCATCATCCCGGTCTCCGGGCCCATCACCTATATGCTTCTGGGCACAGGCCTCTATTTCATGGTCCGGCTCGGTTTCCGCCCCCTGCGCCGCCTCTTCCCGGCATTTGGCGAACTCTGGGCCGGCCGCAAATCCACCGGTGAAGGCGAGATCACGCCCTGGCAGGCCTTGTCGACCGCGTTGTCGGGCCAAGTTGGAACCGGCAATCTGGCCGGCGTGGCAACCGCGCTCACACTCGGTGGGCCCGGTGCGATCTTCTGGATGTGGGTCACTGCCATCTTCGGCATGGCTGCCGCCTATGCCGAATCCAGCCTGGCGGTGCGGTATCGCGAGAAACACCCG
Source organism: Maricaulis sp. (assembly GCF_048268525.1). Taxonomy (GTDB): domain Bacteria; phylum Pseudomonadota; class Alphaproteobacteria; order Caulobacterales; family Maricaulaceae; genus Maricaulis. The sequence goes on from NZ_JBLWVH010000021.1 coordinate 32,823, forward strand.
GATGGCCATTATCATGGCGGCCCGATGTACTATATCCGCAACGGCCTTGGTAAGGGCTGGGGCTGGCTGGCGATCCTTTTCTGCGCCGGCACCGTGTTGTCGGCCATCGCCACCGGCGGCATGATCCAGGCCAATTCGGTCACCCAAAGTGCCGTGGAGGCTGGCGCCTCGATGGGCGTGACGGTCCCGACATGGGCTGTCGGCCTGGTTCTTTCGGCGCTAGTCTTCATCGTCATCATTGGTGGCATCAAGTCGATCGGTTCCATTGCCGGCAAGATCATCCCCTTCATGGCGCTGGCCTATGTCGGTGCTGCGGTCTTCGTGCTGGTCACCCATCTCGATCACATCCCGGGTGCTTTCGGCACGATTTTCAGCCATGCATTCGGTCTGGAACAAGCCGTCGGCGGGGTCGCCGGTTACGGCGTCCTTGCTGCTATCCGGGCCGGTGTGGCCAGGGGCCTGTTCTCGAACGAGGCTGGCCAGGGCTCCGCGCCGATCGCGCATGCGGCCGCGCAAACGAAAAACCCGGTCAAACAGGGCGAGATCGCCATGTTGGGCGTGTTTATCGACACCATGGTGATCTGCACCATGACCGCACTGGTGATCCTGGTCGTCGAGGGAAGTTTCCCGTCCGGCGATGGTGCCACTGTCGCCTACGCCTGGCAGTCGACTTCACTGGAAGCTTCGGCAGTCACCACAGCGGCCTATGCCGAAGGCATGTTCGCCGGGGCCTGGGTCATTCTGGCGGCGCAGGCTTTGTTCGCCTTCACCACGATCATCGGATGGTCCTACTATGCCGAGCAGTGCATCACCTATCTGGCCGGTGACTGGATTGCCAAACCGTTCCGGTTCGCTTGGGTCGGTGTGGCCTTTGTTGGCACGTTGATCCTCAACGTCGAGGGTCTGTGGCGCTTCGGTGATATCGCCAATTCGGCGATGTTGATCCCGAACGTGATCGCTCTGATCCTGTTGTCCGGAGCCGTCATCTCGATGACCAAGCGGTTCGACAAGACCGGAGAGCTGCCGCCGAATTTCAATGGTGATGACTGGGGTACGTCCGGTCCCGCAGAGCCGGCGGATGACGCGCCCGCCAAGGACTGATGTCCTGACAATGAAGAGAGGCCCCGCTTTGGCGGGGCCTTTTTTTTCAGGCTTGAAACGATTGGCGGGTTCCGATCCAGGCACTCAAGCCCAGGCCCGTCACGACGCCCAGCGTGTCGGCGACAATATCGCCGACGGACGCGGTCCGTCCGGCGTCGCCTGCTGCCTGCAGCCATTCGATCCCGCCACCATAGCCGACCAGAAGCAGCAGGCCGATCCAGCGCGGTGCACCGGGCCATGCGATGCGTGCCAGGACCGCCAGCACGAAGAAGGCACCGAAATGTTCAAGCTTGTCCGAGCCGAACAGGCGCGGTGGCAGGGCGGTTCCCGGTTGCAGGGCGAGGTCGGTGATGAGCACAATGGCGACTACCAGCAGAATTCGCGCAGCCCAGCGCAGTGTCATGTCTGGACGCGGCGCGCCGGTGTTCCTAGTTTCCGGTGTCATTTTTCGGGACTGATCTTCCATGAGCCTTCTCAACGATATCGACCAGCTGACCCGGGCCCGTACGGACTGGACACGTGAATCGGCCGGTGAAATCTACCGTGCGCCGTTCAACGATCTCATCTTTGCGGCGCAATCCGTGCACAGGCAATGCCATCCGGCCAATCAGGTGCAGACCTCGCAGCTATTGTCGATCAAGACAGGCGGCTGTGCCGAGGACTGCGGCTATTGCAATCAGTCGGCCCATTTCGACACCGGACTGAAAGCCTCCAAGCTGATGCCGCTCGATGATGTCCTTGATGCGGCGAAAAAGGCCAAAGATGGTGGCGCGACACGTTTCTGCATGGGCGCAGCCTGGCGCGAGCTGAAGACCCGCGACGAAGACGTGATCTGCGACATGATCACCGGCGTCAAATCGATGGGCATGGAGACCTGTGTCACGCTCGGCATGCTGACCGACAGCCAGGCCACGAAGCTGCGCGAGGCCGGCCTCGACTACTACAACCACAATCTGGATACCGCGCCGGAAGATTATGGCCGCGTCATCTCGACCCGGACCTATCAGGACCGAATCGACACGCTGTCCCGCGTCCGCGGTGCCGGCATCCATGTCTGTACCGGTGGCATTGTCGGCATGGGCGAGGACGAAGCCGCGCGGGTCGGTCTGCTGACGGAGCTGGCCTCGATGGACCCGCATCCGGAAAGCGTGCCGATCAATCATCTCGTGGCCGTCCCGAACACCCCGCTGGGCGACAGCAAGCCGCTCGACGGTATCGACTTCGTCCGCACCATCGCGACCGCCCGCATCCTGATGCCGCGCTCGATGGTTCGTCTGTCGGCCGGTCGCGAAGGCATGAGCCGCGAGCTTCAGGCGCTGTGCTTCCTGGCGGGAGCCAATTCAATCTTTGTCGGCGAGGAATTGCTGACAACGCCGAACCCGGAGCAGAACGAGGATTTCGACCTGTTCAAGTCGCTGGGTATCGAGCCGATGCGTCTGGGTGAGACCGGAACAGTTCCGGCGGAGTAGCGAACGACAGGTAGGCACGGACCATGGAAAAAATTGGTGCAGAAACGGCGCTCCGGAAATTGTCCGGTTGGCAGGCCGTGTCCGACAGGGACGCCATTCGCAAGGTCTTCGAGTTCACTGACTTCAACGAGGCCTGGGGCTTCATGAGTCGCGTCGCCGTGAAGGCCGAGGCGATGGATCATCATCCGGAATGGTTCAATGTCTGGAACAAGGTCGATGTGACCCTGGCGACCCACGACGCCGACGGCGTCACCGAGCTGGATATCAAACTGGCCGGCTTCATGGATGCGATCGCTGGCAAGTGAACCGCATCAGTCTCCGTGGATGATGATCATCCCGATCAAGACTTCGGCGCCTTCCTGACCCAGCGTGATATCGGTCGCTTCCTGCAGGATCTGGGCAATACGGTCGGCGTCCGGGACTTCCCCGTAGCGGTAGTGCATGCCGGTATAGATGGTCAGGGCCGACAGGTAGGCATTGCGCAGCCGTGGCATGTACATCTCGACCCGTCGGCGCAGCCGGTTGTCTGAAATCTCAAGGCCGGCCTCAATCTGCAACAGGCCCTGGGCACGATGGTTGGCCTGGACCGTCGCGGTCATTGGCGGCAGCGGCATATAGGTTTCCGACGAGGTGATCGTCCGGTGACGACTGTCATCGGATGACTCCTGGGCGGGCGGGCTGGCGGCCTCGCCGGCGGATGCCGCCGCGACCGGACCTGCTCCTGCGAGCAGGCCGCCAAGCGCGGCGCAGAGGATGATGGCAACGGATTTCATTCCGACTGTCATATCCGATTGCGGTAAAGGAAGCGTTCCTTCCCCGGACCGGCTCGTCAGTTCAGTCTATGCACCACCATCAAGTCGGGCCGGTTCGCTGACAGGGCAGCGAATTGTGCTGCGGAGAGCGGTTTCATGGCACAGTGCAGATACCAGCCGCCGCCGCTCGACCGGATCGGCGTCATGACGCCCTGCCAGTAGTTCAGCTGATCGTCGATCTCGGCTTTCCATATCGCGTCGATTCTGGTCACATCGCCATCGAAGATGCCGCTGCCGATGGTCGCGAGCGCCAGGGCTTCGCCATTCCGGCTGGCCCCCTTTCGGACGAGCTGACCAATCTCGATGTTGCGAAACTGCGGGTGTTCGCGAAAACCACGCGACAGGGCGACATAACGGATGTCATCGCCGGCCGGTTGGACCAGGCAGGCGATATGGGGGCAGAACTGGATCGTGGTCAGGAGGCCGTCAAAAAGGCTCCGGTTTCCAGGTTTCTGTATCAGGGCCCGGACGGCGCTCGCGAGGTCATCGGCAAGCCTGGCCGATCCGGCTTCGATGCGGGAAATCTGCGGCTGGCTGATACCCAGCTGGGTCGCCAGGCCCTGTTGGTTGAGTCCCGTTCGGGCGCGATAGTCGCGCAAGGCCTTGCCCCAATCCAACGCCGTCCCCATCAGGCTGAAATACACTACAAAAAGTAGGTGTAAATGCCGCGCAGGGCGAGGCAAGGCAAAAAACCAGCGTGGTGTGAGCTGGAACACAGGCGTCTGATCGTGGAACGTGCCAGCTTCCGATGAAATTTCTGCGCGGCCTGTCGCCGTGTATCAGGGGAAGGTCGTACGCGGGCTCGGTGGATCCGGCGTGGCAGACCATTGTCGGGCATGCCCATGAAGACTGTCTTGCTGGTCGAGGATTGCGAGGATGACATCCGTCTGGTCGAGACGGCGTTCACGCGATACTCCGTCGCCGTCCGCCTTGAGACCGCGCGATCGGGCGAAGCGGCGTTGGGACTTCTGCGCTGCCGGATGGTTGCCGGACGCCTCAAGCTACCGGTTTGCATCCTGCTCGACATGTGTATGGCCAATGGCAATGGCATCTGGCTCTTGCGCGGTATGCAGGATACGCCGGAGCTGCGTGATATTCCGGTCATGGTCATGAGCGAGACCGGTGACATGCTGGGCCCGGCGCGGGCCTTCGGCAATGTGGTTGGCGCTGTTCAGAAGCCTGCCCGCCAGCACGAATTCCGCAAGCTCGTCGAAGACCTGGCGCGACTGTCCGGTGCCATGCCACAAACCGTGGGCTGATCAAGGCTGCGGGTCTGGCCGCCCGGCCGCCCCATCGTAGGCGCCCGCAAAGCGGCCCGCCGCGAAATCAGGAAATGGTGGGCCCGGAGGGACCGATATCGAACCCGCAGGGTTCGCAGGCGCGACAGCGCGCCGGGCGGTCAGCCCGCCCTATCGGAGGCGTCCGCCAAGCGGACTGCCGTGAGATCGGAAGAATGGTGGAGCCGAGCGGGATCGAACCGCTGACCTCGTCATTGCGAACGACGCGCTCTCCCAACTGAGCTACGGCCCCGAACCAAGAAGGCGATCGGTACTTTTCCGGAACTGTGCTGTCAAGCATCCGCGTCTGGACCCGTATGCGCGTTGCAGGCTAGAAGCGGAGGCAATGTTAGAACATGAGGAAGGATGCCCATGTCCCCGATCGACGGCCTGATTATCTACATCATTCATCCGCTGTTGAATCTGCTGTGGTTCGTCGTCCTGGCGGGCGTCATCCTGAGCTGGTTGATCAGCTTCAATGTCGTGAACACAAGCAATCAGTTCGTGTCGATGGTGTGGCGTCTGACGAGCGCGATCACCGAGCCGCTGCTCGCGCCGATCCGCCGCGTCCTGCCTCCGCTCGGCGGAATGGATTTTTCGCCGATCGTCCTGCTTTTGTTGATCGGTTTCATCCAGGGCTATGTGCTGATTGAACTGATGCGGATATTCTGATTTCCGATGATTTCCGTGTCGTCTGACGCCATTGCGGTTCAGGTCAGGCTGACCCCCGGTGCTTCTCGGGACTGTCTGGCTGGGTCACAAACCGACGCCGCGGAACGACATTTCCTGTCAGCCCGTGTCCGGGCGGTTCCGGAAAAGGGCAAGGCCAATACGGCGCTGATTGCGCTGCTGTCCAGGCAATTGGGTATTCCCAAGCGCGACATCGATGTGATACGCGGCGCGACATCGCGCATGAAGACAGTCCGGATCTCGGCCGAAGGGCCGGAGCAGGGCCGGGTTGTCGCCCAGCTGGAGGCCTTCGCGAATGAGCGCTGAACTGATTGACGGCAAGGCCATAGCGGCCGAAATCGATGCCCGGGCCGGCGAGGTCGGAGCCGAGCTCGCCAGATCGCTGGGCCGTCCGCCATGCCTGGCCGTCGTTCTGGTCGGCGAAGACCCGGCCAGTGACGTCTATGTCCGCAACAAGGTCCGACGCACGGAAGCGGCGGGCCTCAGATCAATTGAAATCCGCAAGCCGGCCGATGTCACCGAGGAAGAGGTCATTGCCATCGTTGAGCGCCTGAACGCCGATGATGGCGTTGACGGTATCCTGGTGCAGATGCCCTTGCCGGGCCACATCGACACCAACCGCGTGATCGGGCGCATCGATCCTGACAAGGATGTCGACGGGTTGACCGAAGCCAGTGCCGGCCGGCTGGTGCTGGGCAAGCCGGGTCTGCGTCCGTGTACGCCGGCGGGTTGTGTCCTGTTGGCTGAGCGAGCTCTTGGTGACCTGTCCGGCAAATCCGTGGTTGTCGTCGGGCGGTCAATTCTCGTCGGCAAGCCGGCTGCGCTGTTGTTCCTGGAAAAGAATGCCACCGTCACCATTGCCCACTCCCGCACCGCGGATTTGCCCGCCCTGTGTCGCACCGCCGACATTCTCGTGCCCGCCGTAGGGCGCCCCGAGATGGTGCGTGGAGACTGGGTGAAGCCGGGAGCGTGCGTGCTCGATGTCGGTATCAACCGTATTGAGGCTCCCGAGCGCGGAGCTGGAAAAACGCGGCTGGTCGGCGATGCGGCCTTCGATGAAATTGTCGGGCATGCGGGCTGGATTACGCCCGTTCCGGGCGGGATTGGCCCGATGACCATCGCCATGTTGCTTAAAAATACCGTTATTGCTGCGGCGCTTCGGGCAAAGCTGCCGACATTCGCCGACTTTTGATGTGGCTGGCAGATTTTGTAAACGGTTCGATAACGCTACTTGCATAGAATATGAGTCAGGGAGAGATTCATGAGCAATCAGGCACTGCGCGTTTTGCATGTAGAGGACGACTTCGCGGATGCGATGCTGGTCCAGCATGCGGTCTGCGAAGCGGGAGATCTCGATATCTCGTTTGAAGTCGCGCGCACGCTCAAGGACGCGAAGCGATGCCTCGCTCGTGCAGACTATGACCTGATCCTGCTCGATCTGCGCCTGCCTGACTCTGTCCATCCCACGGACACGCTGGAAACAGCCCAGTCCTGTGCCGGAGACACGCCACTGATGATCCTGTCGGGCTCGATGACGGTGGATGCCGATCATTTGCCGGACTGTATTGCCCGCATGGACAAGAATGCCAGTTTCCGGAGCAATAAGGGCGAGATGCCGACCCATCTCGCGCACATGCTTCGTGAAGCGGCGGAAGCTGCCGACATCCAGACCATTTGATCGATACCGGTTGCCCATTGCGGCACCGGGTCTCTTTTTTCTTGTTCCGACCCGAACGGTGACTACCTTCGCCACATCATCTGGCGAAAGGGAGAGCGCGATGGGTCAGACAGACGAGATTGACTACGAAATCGGTGGTGAAGACATCCAGTATGTCGAGATCGAGCTCGATCCTGGCGAAAGCGTGGTGTCGGAAGCCGGTGCCATGATGTTCAAGGCGCCCAGCATCACCATGGACGCGGTCTTTGGTGACGGGTCACAGAAAAACCAGGGCGTATGGGGAGCATTGGCCGGTGCGGGCAAGCGGCTGCTGACCGGCGAAAGCCTTTTCATGACCGTGTTCACCCATGGTGGCCAGGGCAAGGCCAAGGTGGCCTTCGCAGCGCCCTATCCGGGGACCATCATCCCGGTTCATCTGCCGGACATGGGGGGTGAGCTCATCTGTCAGAAAGACAGTTTCCTGGCTGCCGCGAAAGGTGTTTCAGTCGGTATCGCGCTGCAAAAGCGGATCATGACCGGCCTGTTCGGTGGCGAAGGCTTCATCATGCAGCGCCTGGAAGGCGATGGCTGGGTCTTTGTCCATGCCGGCGGCACGCTGATCGAGCGTGAACTCGCCGCCGGCGAGGAGCTGCATGTGGATACAGGCTGCGTGGTCGCCTACACGCCGGACGTTGATTTTGAAATCGAGCGGGCTGGCAATATCAAGTCGATGATCTTCGGCGGCGAAGGCGTCTTTTTCGCCCGGCTTCGCGGTCCCGGGAAAGTCTGGATCCAGTCCATGCCATTTTCCCGTCTTGCCGGTCGGATCCTGGCCAATGTCCCGGTCGCCGGTTCCGGCCAGGGTGAGAGCTCGGTTCTGGGCCCGCTCGGTTCGATCATGCGGGGCAATTGATCCACCGGACGCGTGGATATGGCGGGCGGCAGGCGTCGCCCGGCATAAACTATGCAGTTGACAGTCATTCGCATTCGCGGGAATACTGGTCGCGTTCAAACGGGAAACAGTGTCCGGCCATGTTCGTCTGTATCTGCAATGCGCTACGCGATCGCGAGCTTCAGGCTGCCGCCGCAGACCCGTCGGTCAAGGGCGCCGCGTGCGTGTTCAAGCGCTGCGACGCGAAGCCGAAATGTGGTCGCTGCCTTCCCGACGTGGCCGAAATGATCGCCGCCAACCGCTTTGACCCGGACGAGCTTGCGACTGCCGCCGAATAGTCGCGACCAATACCCATTTTCACTCGCAAACATAGTGTTTTGGCTTGCGCACGGCTTTGCGTAAGTTGGCCGCTCATGCTGCGCACGGGAGAGACTTCATGAAGGGTGATGCCAAGGTCATCGAGTTGCTGAACGGAGCGCTCAAGCTCGAGCTCGCGGCGGTCAACCAGTACTTCCTGCACGCGCGCATGTTCAAGGATTGGGGTTTCGCCAAGATCGCCAAGCTGGAATACGAGGAGTCCATCGATGAAATGAAGCACTCCGATATCCTGATCGAGCGCATTCTGTTCCTCGAGGGCCTGCCCAATGTCCAGGACATCGCCAAGATCTATATTGGCGAAAACCTGAAGGAATGTCTGGAGTGCGACCTGAAGGTCGAGCAGCGGGCCCACCCGTTCTACAAGGACGCGATTGCCTATTGCGAACAGGTCGGCGACTACGTCACCCGCAAGGTCTTCACCGACATTCTCGACAGTGAGGAAGAGCATATCGACTTTCTCGAGACCCAGCTCGGTCTGATCGAGAAGGTGGGCGAGGAGCGCTACATGCAGTCGCAAATGTCGCCGGGCGACGCCTGACCGGGATTGCCGCGCACCCTGCCGGCCTATTCCCCGAATGACCCAAGCATGTGTAAACTGCCGCCTCGCACTTGATGTGTCGGGGAGCAAGGGTGGTGTTTGCATGAACAAGCCAGTGATCGCTTTTGGCCTGGCCCTGGGCTTGGGGCTGGCTGCAAACCCGCTGGCCTCGGCCGCGCCGCCGATTTTCCAGCCGGGCGCACCGGGAACGGCATCGCGCACCCTCACCGCCGAACAATCGATCAGCCTCGCCGAAACGGGCCATTCCGTCGCTGACGCGCGCTTCATGCAGCACATGATTGTCCATCATGGTCAGGCTGTGGAGATGGGCGAGTTGATTGCTGACCGCACCGACAATCCGGATGTGGCGCTGATGGGCGCGCGGATTGCCAGTTCCCAGGCGTCTGAAATCGAGATGATGCAAGCCTGGCTCGAGCGCCGGGGCCTGTCCACGCGGATGTCCCATGGCACCGACATGCCCATGTCGGCACCGGAGCACGGGACTGATGCCATGTCGTCGGGCATGGATCACGAACCGTCCGACATACCGCTAATGCCCGGCATGTTATCACCGGCGCAAATGGTGCAGCTGGAAGCCGCTCGGGGTGATGCCTTCGACCGCCTCTATCTCACCGGAATGATCCATCACCACCAGGGCGCCATCGACATGGTGACCGGCCTTCTGGCCGGGGTCGGCAATGGAATGGATCCGCAACTATCCGAATTCCTGTCGGCGGTAGTCGCCGATCAGTCGGCCGAGATTTCCCGCATGCGCGGCATGCTCACAGATCTTTGAGCACAGCAAGTCCGAGGGGGGCTTTCATGAAACCGATTTTTCGATCCATGGTCTCTATAACAGCGCTCGGCGCGGCGCTGGCGGCCTGTTCCCCGGCCGCTGAAGAGACAACTGAAACGCCTCCGTCCCGTGCTGACCTTGCACCGGGATTGTTTGATGCCGGAACGGCCATCTGGAATCTCGAGCTGACCGCCTCGGTCCCGCCGCCGGACGGATTCTTCGACCTCGATACGGTGATGATCCCGCTGGGCATCCCCGGCAACCCTGACGACGATCGTGCCGACGACGCCGCAGAAGACGTGCCAGAGGGCAACGGCCAAGACGCTGATACCGCCGATGCGAACGGTGCAGATGTCGGCGGAGACGCGGTCGAGGAAAGCGATAGCGGTCCGGGCCTCCTGTCTTTCGCCAACTCGGACCTCGCCTTTACCGGCGATCGTGTGATCATGGGCGGGTTTCACGGTTTCAATGTCTATGACGCGGCCAATCCGGACGCTCCCGATCACATCCTGTCGGTCGTCTGCCCCGGCGGGCAGGGCGACGTCACCGTGCACGGCGATCTGGTGTTCTTCTCGACCGAGCAAAACCGTGGCCGCCTTGATTGCGGCAATGGTGGTGTCGAGGGCGACTCCAGCCCCGAACGCTTCCTCGGCGTGCGGATCTTCGACATCAGCGATCTGAACGCCCCGCGTCAGGTGGCCGCCGTTCAGACCTGCCGCGGTTCCCACACCCACACCCTGGTGCCGCACCCAACCGATGACAGCATTGCCTATATCTATGTGCAGGGCACCAGCAGCCCACGCCCGGACAGCGAGCTGGCCGGGTGCAGCGGCGGCGAGCCGGACGAAAACCCTGATACGGCGCTCTACTCCATCGATGTCATCGAAGTCCCGCTGGACGCTCCCGAACGGGCGGCGATTGTCAGTCGGCCACGCATTTTCACCGATTATGAAACGGGTGAGATCGCCGGCCTGTGGGCCGGTGGCGCGATGGAGGATGGTGCCCAGGCAACGGCCTCAACGGTGGCTTGTCACGATATTACGGTCTATCCCGAGATGGGGCTGGCGGGCGGTGCCTGCGGCGGCAATGGCATCCTTCTGGACATCACTGACCCGGTGAATCCGCGCCGGATATCCGATCTTGCCGATCCCAACATGGCCTATTGGCACTCGGCCACTTTCTCCAATGATGCCAGCAAGGTCCTGTTTACTGACGAATGGGGAGGTGGGCTTGGTGCCCGGTGCCGTGCGGAGGATCCGCAAAACTGGGGCGCCAATCTGATCGCGGACATTGTCGATGGCGAGATGGAACTGCGGGGCTTTTTCAAGATTCCCGGCGAGCAGTCGGCCATCGAGAACTGTGTCGCCCACAACGGCTCCCTCATCCCCGTTCCGGGCCGCGATATCATGGTGCAGGGCTGGTATAGTGGCGGCCTGTCGATCATCGATTTCACCGACAGCGAAAACCCGTTCGAGATCGCCTTTTTTGACCGTGGACCGCTCGGTCCCGATGCCTTGCGGGTTGGTGGCTATTGGGCGGCCTACTGGCACAATGGCCGGGTCTGGGCACCGGAGATTGCGCGAGGTTTGGACGTTTTCCGTTTGCAGGCCAGCGACCTTCTGACCGCCAATGAAGTCGCGGCGGCCGAACTGATACGGGTCGACGAAGCCAACACCCAGACCCAGCTTCACATCACTTGGCCGGATGTGCCGGTCGTGGCGCACGCCTATCTCGATCAGCTGACCCGTAGTGGTGCGCTCGACGATGCGGGTCTGGCAGAGGTCCGGAGCGTGATCGAGGCCTGGGAGTCAGGTGCCGCCGACACTGCGGCAATGGCCGCGGCTGCGGAGCGGCTGGACGCTGCCACTGACGGGCAGGCGGCGGCCGATGGACATCGCATGGCCGAGCTCAGCGCCATGCTGATACGCGCCCGATAAGTCGCTCAAAACACAAGGGCGGGCCGCCCGGCTGGCCGACCCGCCCTTGCCGATCTGCTTCAAGTGTCCTGTCAGGACTTCGCGTCGATATCGGCGGCGGAATGGCGTTCGGGGACCTGGTTGGATTCCTCGCCCCAGACCCGATTGACCTTGATGCCGCGTTTGACGGCAGGCCGGTCACCGATCTCGGCAGTCCAGCGCTGGACATGCTTGTAATCCTGCACTGACAGGAATTCGCCGGCCTCGTAGAGCACTCCGCGGGCCAAGGCGCCATACCAGGCCCAAACGGCCATGTCGGCGATGGAATATTCGTCGCCGGCGAGGAAGCGGCGCTCGGCGAGGGCGCGATCGAGCACATCCATCTGCCGTTTCACTTCCATCGCAAACCGGTCGATCGGATACTCCCACTTCTCCGGTGCATAGGCATAGAAATGACCAAACCCGCCGCCCAGATAGGGGGCGGAACCCATCTGCCAGAACAGCCAGTTCATGGCTTCGGTCCGGGCCGCCGCGTCGGTCGGCAGGAAGGCTCCGAACTTCTCCGCGAGATAGAGCAGGATCGACCCCGACTCGAACACCCGGGTCGGCGTCTCGGTGCTGCGGTCCAGCAGGGCCGGGATCTTGGAGTTCGGGTTGATTTCGACGAAGCCGGAGGAGAATTGCTCCCCCTCCGTGATCCGGATCAGCCAGGCGTCATATTCGGCATCGGTGTGACCGGCTGCCAGCAATTCTTCCAGCATGATCGTGACCTTGACCCCGTTGGGCGTGGCCAGGGAGTAGAGTTGAAGCGGGTGCTTGCCGACAGGCAAGGCCTTGTCATGGGTCGCCCCGGCGATCGGCCGGTTGATATTGGCGAAACGCCCGCCGCTCTCACTGTCCCACGTCCAGACCTTGGGCGGCTGGTAGTCATTGGCCTTGCTCATCAGGAAGCCCTCTTTGCTTGCAGCCGAATGTAGGAAGCCGTCCGCAAAGCACAAGACATGCGACCCATCGCTGCCATGGCCAGCCAGAGCGATCTCGAACACCACAGCCTTGAGCGCGCTTCATGTGAGCACGAACCCCAACACCGCAGGTGAGATCACGCACGGGTTCGAGCGCAACGGAAGCAAGGAGAGAATGGTGCCGCTTAGGTGACTCGAACACCTGACCTACGCATTACGAATGCGTTGCTCTACCAGCTGAGCTAAAGCGGCCCAATTCATGGGCTCGGGCTGTCACCAGCCCGGAGGCGGCGGAAACTAGCCGCGAAAATCGGCGGCGGCAAGCCCTTCATCAGGCCAAAATCATCCGCTGTGGGAATGCAGTCGCAAGCGTTCGAGCACCGGCTCGGCGAGACAATCGAAATCGGGGGGGCCCATATTGGTTATGATGAGGTCGGCGCGCGGTTTTTGTGGCTCGACATGCAAGGTGTGCATCGGCTCCACAATGGTGTCGAACTGATGTTTCACGGACGCTGGTGTCCGCCCACGTTCAGCGACATCACGTTGCAGCCGGCGTTCGAAACGGACCGGTCGTGTCGCGGATACATAGACGATGAGATCAAACAGGCTGGCCAACGCCTTCGAGGCGGCGGCGTGCAGCCCCTCGACCACGATCAGGCTAGCCGGGCGGCAATGCCGCATTTGCGGGGCCCGACTGTGCGTGGTGAAGTCGTATTGCGGAATATCGACGGCCTGACCGGATTTCAGGGCTGCCAGATGGCTGATCAGGAGGTCGTGATCCTTGGCAGCCGGCTCGTCGAAATTGAAGGTCGCCGGGTCGAAGTTTTCCAGATTGGCCGCGTCGAGATAGTAGTCGTCTTCCTTGATGACATACCCGTCCGGCGCCGCATGGGCGACGGCATGCGCCAGCCGTGTCTTGCCCGACGCCGACCCCCCCACAATTGCCACGAGCCTGGTGTCGGGAGAGGTGGAGCGGTTTCCGCTCACGGTCTCCGGCCCTTTGGTGCCTCGTCTTCATCCACGTCAGGGACGCCCGGGTCGTCGGGCATGCGCGGCGTGGCTTCGGCAAAGCTGGCGGTGCGCGAGCTGGCGGAGCGGACCGGGCGAGGCGCGTCGAGCAGCGCGGTTTCCGGAACGGCGCCAGCGGCCCGCTCGAAGCGTTCGTAGCGCGGATGGGTCAGCCGGTTTTCATCGCCGAACACATAAACCATCCGCTTCCAGTCGTCCGGCGTGTAGGCAAAAAGCCGACCTTCCGGATCGATATCCGACCAGTCGGCATCGGCGCCGGCATGAGAGGCGCGGGTCATCCACCGGCGGGCGAGTTCGTCCTTGCCATCGAGACGGGCCAGTCGGGCCGCAAGAGCGCACAGGCGTGAGGACGGTGGGGTGCCGTCCATCATCGGATCCAGCAGGGCGCGGGCGGAGGGGGCGTCGCCTTCTTCCAGCGCGATCTGGATCAGGATGAGGTGGCTTTCCCGGTGATCCGGATTGAGTGCGGCCAGGGATTTCAACCGCTCCAGGCGTTTGGCCTTGGTGTCGGATTTGCGCAGGTCCTGGAAGGCGCGGGCGAGCGCCGGATGGGGTGCGGCGGCCCAGGCTGACTCCAGCACTTCCGACGCTCGCTTGTGGCGTCGACCATCGGCCAGCAAGCGCGCGGCGAGGGCTGCCGCGGGCGCAAATCCGGGGGCCGCGCGATGGGCCGATACGGCCAGTTCACGGGCGTTCTCCGAGTCGGTCGTCTCGGCCTCGACCGCCGCGGCGGTCAACAGCACAGCACGACGGCGACGGGCAGTGTCCGGAGCGACCTGTTTACGGCGTTCGCCCTCGGTCAGTGTGGTCAGCGCGTCGCGCCAATGGGCTTTCGCAACCTGGGCATCGAACAGGGCATCGAAGGCCCACCGTGCCCCCTTGGCCTGTTGAAAGGCATCGGACGCGTGATCAATGGTGGCCGCGAAGTCGCCGCGCTCGTTTGACAGTTGGGCGAGGCCACGACGGGCGACAATACGGGTCTTCTGATCGTTCAGCAGGGCTTCGTAATGTGTCTGTGCGCCTTCCAGATTGCCGGCGGATTCAGCCGCGCGGGCGGCGAGAAGGCGCGACAGGGCCGGTCTGTCCAAAAGGGCGTCGGCACGGGCGGCCTGGCGGACGGCGGCTTCGCCATCACCGGCAGCAGAGGCGATCAGGGCCTTCTCCAGCGCGTCATAGCCCTGCTCGCGGCGGCGGCGGCCCATGAAGCCCTTCACCTTGTCCGGCGAAGTCCACAACATGTAGATGCCCCACCACACCACCAGCATCAGGAAGGCGAACAGGATGACCAGTCCGGCCGCGACCACGAAGGGCATTTCGGTCTGCATGCCGAGGAACTCGAAGGAGGCGTGACCCGGATTCAGCGCCAGGAAAGCGCCGAGAGCGGCGGTCAGCAGGGCAAAGGCGACAGCCAGTATCAGGCGGATCATGTCGGGTCGCTTCCCTGTTCGGCGGCACTGGCAGCGAGCGCTTCGCGCAATGACTGAAGGCGGGCGGCCAGATCCAGCCGGGCGCGGGCCTGGATCAACCAGTCGCGGACGGTGTCCAGGGCTTCGCCTTCCAGGCGCTCGGCGATCGTGACCGCGCCCACCAGGTCGTTCTCGGCAAGACGGCGCTCAGCCAGCGCGGTCATGGCGAGAGGGCCGGTGTCGGTATCGCTGCCGTCGGTCCGACGCACTTCGATCAATCCGAAGAAGACGCGTCCCGGTCCGGCCGCTTCGCGGATGGCATCGCCCGGGAAACCAGTTGTGAGTTCTCCAAGGGTCGGCACACCGGCCCGGGAATAGTCAGCCATAGCTGCGAGGTCGGCATTGCCGCGCCACAGACGTGCGAGTGCAGCGCGTTCGGCTTCGAATCCGTCTCCGGTCTGGGCGATTTCCCTCAGCGCAGTCAGCGCCAGGGCGCGGGCTGCCAATTGTCTTGAGGCGAGTCCGGTATCGATTGCCGGGGCCTCGGCGATGGAGCGGGAAGCGTTGTCGGCGCTCGATTGCGCGGCCTCGGCCAATTCGCGGACGGCTGCGAGGTCGCTTTGCAGCCCGGCGATCTCGCTTGTCAGGCGGGTCAGTTGAGGTGTGGTGTCGACCGCCGGGGCCAGCCCGTCGACCGCCGCCTCTATGTCAGTGATGCGATCGGTCATGGCTTGAAGGATCTGCGGATCGATGCCTGGCCCCATCTCGACCTGGCTTGCGTCCAGGGCCTGTTGAGTCCGCGCATCAATCAGGGCAAGCGCGGTCTCCAACGTCTCGAGACGGGCTTCCAGCTCACTCGCATCAACAAGTGTTCCGGCGGGCGCCGGATCTGCAGGCGCGGCCTCCAGGGCGGCCAGGCGCGTTTCTATCGCTGCAAGGTCAATCGGTGCGCTATTGTTGCCCGGCGGGGCGTTCTCCAGCGCAGCCAACCGATCCGCGAGCGCCGTGAGGCTGTCGGACAGGTCAGGCGGAGTGTCGGCCGTTTCCAGAGCCACGAGCCGGGTTTCCAGACCGGTCAGCGACTGGCCCAGCGCCGCGCGTTCGGTTGCCGCGTCCGGGTCGGTCGCTATCTGCGTGGCGGGCGGCATGTATCGCACGGCGCCAAAGCCGATCGCGCCGCCGGCGACAGACGCCAGCAGGAAGACCAGCAGATGCCCGAATACACCGTTTTGGCGGCGCGCATTGGGTGGCGGGGCACGGCCATCGTCAGCCGGTTCGAACTCGGCGTCGACGGGTTCGGGATCGAGAGTGTCGTTGGGATCAGCCATGACGGCCCATGATTCGTGCGAATTTTCGCCAGCTTAGGACGCGTGGCCTGCCGAGGCCAGTTCCGATGAGTCATCCAGCAGCGCCAGCAAGGCTTCCTCATTCGGCGCTGAGGCGGCAATCAAGGCACCGAAACCGGCTCCCTCCAAGGGAAGAAGCGCATTGCGGGATATTCCCAGCGCCGTCACCGAGCCGAGCCAGTGGTGCAGGCCGAATTTCCGCAGCAGGTCGAGAAAGGTCTTGGCGCCACGGGCGGAGTGGATCAATACCCTCACCGGTGCACCGGAGATTATGGCAGCGATGGCCTCTTCGCCCAGGGCATCAACCGCGACAGCGCCATAGCCGATCGCGTCACGGACCTTGAAGCCATCCGGCTTGAGTGCCCCCGACAGATCGCCGGACACATGGATGCCGCGCACATGCAGCAGGGCACCTTTGTCCGCTTTGAGCTTGCGCCGGATCAGATTGGCCAGGGATGTGACATCGCCCTGAGCCGACTGGACCCGCTTGAAGCCGATGTCGCGGGCCGCCTGGGCGGTGGCGTCGGCCACGGCGAAGACCGGCAGGTCGCGCTCCGGGCGCCGCGGCCCCCAGGCCCGGACTCCATTGGCCGAGGTGAATACGAGCGCCTGCACCCCGTCGAGATTGGCATCGATACGGGCACGGAAATTGATGTCGAGCACCGGCGAAATGATGGGGTCGATGCCCATCCGTCTGAGACCGGACGCAGTCCGCTCGGCTCCCGGCCAGCCGCGTGTGACCAATACCGTCATGTATTCACCAGGGCCGCCGCGAGGCCGTCACCGGCGGCGGCGCGAACGGCGCGTCCGAGGTCCTGCCCGGCCTGCCGGGCGCTGTGAGGTGTCGCATGGTTCATGTCGAATCGAATCTGCTTGCGCCAACATTGCTGGCCATCAGGAGTCAAAACTTCCCCGATGAAGTCCATGGATACCTTATTCACATGGGCCGCAATCGGCGTCCGGCAAGACCCGTCCAGCTCGAACAGGAAGGCCCGTTCAGCCAGGACAGCCAATTCCGTGTCCCGGTGATGCAGGCCGGCGACGTAGGAGGCGGCCTCATCGTCGCCGTCACGAATGGCGACGCCGACGGCGCCTTGGGCGGCGGCGGGCAGCATTTCGTCGGCTTCCAGCGGATCGCGCAGCGCTTCGGCCCGTCCCAACCTGTTCAGTCCGGCGCGAGCCAGGAAGGTCGCGTGGATGCCGCCATCGGCCAGCTTGCCCAGTCGTGTGTCGACATTGCCGCGTAGCGGTACGACTGTCAGATCCGGGCGCTTGTGGAGCAGTTGCGCCTGTCGCCGCAGACTGGCTGTGCCAATGGTGACGCCTTCGGGCAGATCGGCCAGACGCGTTTCGCCGTCACGGGCTATCAGCATGTCGCGCGGGTCCTCGCGCTCCAGCAGGGCGCCCAGCACGATCCCGTCCGGCAGGACGGTCGGCACATCCTTCATCGAATGGACGGCAAAGGCGGCGCGGCCATCCAGCTGGGCTTCGTCGATCTCCTTGGTGAAGAGGCCCTTGCCGCCAGCCTCGATCAGGGTGCGATCCTGGATGCGGTCGCCGGTCGAGACCAGGCCGAGAATGGGGAAGCAGCGCTCGGCCTCCTCGCCGGACAGGCCACACTGGGCGGCGAGTCTCGCCTGCACATCGCGTGCCTGGACGAGCGCAAGGGGGGAGCGGCGGGTGGCGATGGCGAGCGGTTTCGACGGCGGCTTCACGTTGCAATCATCCCGGTCTTGGGGCTAGTGGACAGTCATGGACTTAGCGCCCACCTCCCCCCAAGCGCAAGCGCGCGCACTGACCGTGCTCGGACTGGAATCCAGCTGCGACGAGACCGCGGCGGCGATCCTGCGTCGCGAGGCAGACGGATCGGTTACCGTCCTGTCGGACCGGGTGCTCGGACAGAATGACGCCCACGCACCTTTCGGAGGCGTGGTGCCGGAGATTGCAGCCCGTGCCCATGCCGAGGCAATGGACGGGTTGGTCAGCCAAGCGCTCGATGAGGCGAGTTTGACCGTTGCCGATCTCGATGGCATTGCTGCGACCTCCGGTCCCGGCCTGATCGGCGGCGTGATGGCGGCGCTGATGACCGCCAAGGGCCTGGCGCTTGGGGCGGGCAAGCCGCTGATCGCGGTCAATCATCTTGAGGGTCATGCCCTGTCGCCCCGGATATCCGAGCCTCTGGCCTTTCCTTACCTGCTCCTGCTCGTTTCCGGCGGCCACACCCAATTGCTGATCGCCGAGGATGTCGGCGTCTATCATCGCCTCGGCTCGACGATGGATGATGCGGCCGGTGAGGCCTTCGACAAGACCGCCAAGGTGATGGGCCTGGGCTTCCCCGGTGGACCGGCACTCGAGCGGTGCGCGCAATCGGGTGACGCGACGCGTTTCGCCCTGCCGGTGCCGCTGAAGGGCAAGCCGGGCTGTGACTTCTCATTCGCCGGCCTGAAAACCGCGGCCCGGCAGATCTGGGACGGGCTCGATGCGCCATCCGACCAGGACCGCGCCGATCTTTCGGCCAGTGTCCAGGCAGCGATCGCCCGGGCGCTGTCCAGCCGCACACGCCGGGCGCTGGCGATGTTTGTCGACCGGTTTCCGGATGCCTCGCGACCCATGTCGCTGGTTGTTGCCGGCGGTGTCGCTGCCAACAAGGCCGTGCGCGCGGCGCTAGAAGACGAAGCCGCGGCCGCCGGTTTCCGGCTGGTCGCGCCGCCAATGAAATGGTGTACCGACAATGCCGCGATGATCGCGCTGGTCGGACTGGAAAAACTGGCCCGTGGCCAAGTTGACGCGCTTGATGCACCAGCGCGGGCACGCTGGCCACTGGACGGGGCGTCGGCAAAGTCCGACCCTGCCATCGGCTCCGGACGAAAGGGACCCAAGGCATGAGCGAATATCAGAGCATTGGCGTGATCGGCGCCGGCGCCTGGGGCACGGCCCTGGCGCAAACGGCCGCCAAGGCCGGTCGCGACGTCACGCTGTGGTCGTTCGAAAACGACGTCGCCGATGCGGTGAACACGAAACACGAGAACACCATCTACCTGCCTGATGTGGCGTTGGGTTCGGCCATCGTCGCGACCACCTCGATCTCGGATCTCGATGCCTGCGACGCCATCCTCGCCGTTGCGCCGGCGCAGCATCTGCGCCGCGTTCTGGAAGGTTTCCTGCCCTATGCGCGACCCGGCGTCCCGATCGTGCTGTGCGCCAAGGGGATCGAGCAATCCTCCCTGTCGATGATGACACAGGTGCTCAAGGAAACCATACCGGCGGCGCTGCCGGCCGTGCTGTCCGGACCCAGTTTCGCGATCGACACGGCGCAGGGCCTGCCGACCG
This sequence comes from Maricaulis sp., assembly GCF_048268525.1. Lineage (GTDB taxonomy): Bacteria > Pseudomonadota > Alphaproteobacteria > Caulobacterales > Maricaulaceae > Maricaulis. Next base: position 52,422 of record NZ_JBLWVH010000021.1, read on the forward strand.
CTGTCACCCTGGCCTGTGCCGATGAGACCATCGGCAATGCGCTGATCGAAGCGCTCGGGACCAGTCGCTTCCGGCCCTATCTGGCGACCGACCTGATCGGCGCCGAGATTGGCGGGGCGGTCAAGAATGTACTGGCCATCGGTTGCGGGATTTCCGAAGGCAAGGGATTGGGCAAGTCGGCCCATGCGGCCTTGATTTCGCGTGGCTTTGCCGAGATGACCCGGCTGGCGCTGGCCCTTGGTGCCCAGCGTGAAACCCTGGCCGGCCTGTGTGGCCTCGGGGACCTGGTGCTGACCTGTTCCTCGCCGCAATCGCGCAACATGTCCTGCGGTCTGGCGCTGGGGCGCGGCGTGTCGCTCGACGACATCATGTCCGGGCGCCGGGCTGTCACCGAAGGCGTGGCGAGCGCACCCGCCGTGGTCGAGCTGGCCCGCCGCCATGGCGTCGAAATGCCGATCTGCGAAGCGGTCAACGAGATCCTGGCCGGTCGGGCCAGCGTCGATGACGCCATTGAAACCCTGCTGGCGCGGCCGTTCACGCTGGAGACCGCCTGATGCTGTTTCTGGTCCACACCTGGGACAAGCCGGATGCTATCGACATCCGCACGGCCAATCGTGACGCCCATATCGCCTGGCTGAAGGCCGCGGGCGACAGCGTGAAAGCGGCCGGTCCCTGGCTCAATGAAGCCGATGAAATGGCCGGATCGTTACTGATCATTGAGGCCCAGGACCGGTCGACTCTGGATGCCTGGCTGGCGACCGATCCCTATCAGTCCGCCGGCCTGTTTGTGCGCGTCGATGTGGCGCCGTATCGCTGGGTTTTCAATCCGCCGACAGAGGCCGGCTGATGCGGCCCAAGCCGCCGCCCGGCACCGTTCTTGGTCGTCTGGATGATTTGCCGGATCCGGGTGCCCGCGCCTGCGATTGGGAAGGCGGTGCCGTCGTTCTGATCCGTCGCGGCGCGACAGTGACGGCCTTCACCAATCTCTGCCCTCATGCGGGTCTGCCGCTGTGCCTGCCAGACGGTCGCGGCTTGCTGCACGCGGGCGAGACCCTGGTCTGCCCGGTCCATGGTGCCAGTTTTGATGCTGGCAATGGAGATTGCACCGGCGGTCCCGCCGCCGGTGACCGGCTGACAGCCATTGCGGTAGAGATCGTCGGGCCGGAAATCCGGGCCGTCTGACTAGTCCTCGGACGCCTGTGGTTCGGCCGGGTCAGAAGACAATGTGGTGATTGCGTCGACGAGCGCCTGACCGGTCGGCTCGTCGCGGATCACGGTGCAGAAGGTGCCGTCGGTGGTGCGGTGATAGATCACCGCGTCGGTGCTGTGGTCATGCTGCTGGCCGGCGGCGCTGTAGAAGGCGGCATTGGCCGCGTCGAGACGGGTCTTGACCGGCAATTCCATGCCGGAAATCGTCAGCGTGACATCACCGGTCTGGTCGCCCAGCGACCAGGATACGCGCGTGATTCCGGCCGGTCCGGTTTCCAGAAGCGTCTGGCCCGGCTCGAGCAGGGCGGACGGCGTTTCTGCGAAGCAGGCCTCGGACGTTGCCAGATTGTCCTCGCTGAAGCCGGTATTGATCGTTGATGCCTCCGGCGCCGAACAGGCGGCCAATGCGGCGATGGCAGGAAGGACGGTAGAAAGGACGGGCAAGGCTTTCATTTCGGACGCTCCCGAAGCTACGCAAGACAGCAGGCGTATAGCGAGTGCCAAGGATGCGGTGAAATGAATGTTTTGTGTCGCGGTTGGCGATCGGTCGGGGACGGTCGAGGGCCGGACCGTGTCAGGGCAGCGAAACGCCGTTCCCGTGTTGCTTGACGCCTAGCCCTCCTGCTTTTCCAGCCGCTCCTTCAATCGCGCCAGAGCAGCGCGCCATTCCGACTTCCAGTGCTCGCAGTCTTCCGCCGTCTCAAGATTCTCGTGGCTCAGGCTGATCTGTGTCTTGCAGCCAGTGTAGCCGTCCGTGACCGTCAGCCAGACTGACAGGCGCCCGCCTTGCGACCAGTGTCCATTGACCGACTTGCCGGGCGTGCCGGACGTTCGGGTGAACACGCCCCCGGGCCCCCACTCGGCGAAGTCGGGCAGCTCGAAAGCGGCCTCGATGGCGGCTGGCGGCGCGCTGATCGTCTTGGAGCCCGAGGCCTGGTACTTGCCGTCGACACCGGCGCGCTGATGCGGGTCGCGGCGCCCGGTCATCATCTCCCAGGTGCCGGAAACCATTTGCGACCACCAGCCGGACAGGCCGCGGTCCTCGCGCAAGGTCCGGGCGATAGAGGGGTGATCGAGACCACCGGCCCAGCTGTCGAGATCGGCCTGCCATTGCGGCCAGGTCTTGCCGGTCGCCTTTTCGACCGCGGCATCGGAAATCGGGGGAGTCCAGTCGCTGGCCATGATCTACTCCGCCGGCTGCAAAGCCGGCTTCACGTCGAAGAATTTGACGCACTCGGCGATCAGCGCCTGTTTGGCGAAGCTGACGATTTCGGCGCCCTTTTCGGGTGTCGCCTGGGACGGGTCGGAGCCAATCCGGCCGTCCGGGAAGCGCTCGCGATAGTCGGCGGCGTCGCTGAACCCGCCGACCGGAGCGATCTTCGGGCTCATCTCGACCTGTTTGATGGCGTGCGGATGGGCGTAATAGGTCACCGATACTTCGGACGCGGTCGCATGCATGCCCTCGCCGACCGGAAACAGCTTGCGGCAGGTGTCCATCACGCCGGACAATTCCCACCAGTTTCGCTGCATCAGCTGGACCGGACAGGCGACGCCGTCGAGCGAGAAATTGGCGTAATACTCGGCGAAGGCGGCGTTGATCGTGGTGATGTTGCCACCGTGCCCGTTGAGGAAATAGATGCGGTCAAAACCGTGCCGGGTCAGGCTTTCGATCCAGTCATTGATGACCGCGATCATGGTCGAGGGGCGCAGGGTCATCGAGCCGGCAAAACCCAGATGGTGCTGGGCGATGCCGACATTGAATGTCGGACCGACCAGCAGCCCGGCTTCCGCGCCCGCCTCGGCGGCGATCACTTCCGGGCAGATGGCGTCAGTCCCCACGAGCCCGTTAGGGCCGTGCTGTTCCGTGGAGCCGATGGGGATGATGATCCCCTTGCAACGGGTCAGATAGGTTTCGACCTCAGGCCAGGACGCGTGGTGTAGCAGCATGACAGCCCTCTCCGGGATGATTGGATCCGGGGAGGTAAGCGCCGACGATCGATTTGTGCAAGGTCTGCGAGCGGACCGGAGTCCGTCAAAGGCGACGGCTCTCGCGATGATAGAGCCAGGCGGCCACGGCGGATGCGATTGCGGTGAATGCCAGAATAAAGTGCAAGAACCCCTCCATCGCGGCTTTTTGCCGTCTGATACCGGTCTATCCCGTAAGTCCTTATCAAGCGTAAAAGAATCCCGATTTCCTGGGCTGTCACGTCTTCGTGAGAGACGTGTCATGCGCGGATCGGACGAGGATGCTGTATGGATTGTCGCTGACATCTTGTTGTGTGAGGGGAAATCATGCGTCGTTTTCTTGTTGCGTCCATCGCTCTGGCTGCCCTGTCTGCCGGGACATTACAGGCTCAGGATGAGCCCATGCCCGCAAGCATTGAAGGTGCCGTCAGCGACGCCAGTCGTCCGGAGGCCGATCGTCAACTCGATGCCAACCGGCATCCGGCCGAAGTCCTGCTGTTTGCCGGCGTCGAACCGGGCTGGCGCATTGCGGACCTGGCCGCCGGGTCGGGGTATTACTCGCGCGTCCTGTCGACGGCTGTTGGCAGCCAAGGTCATGTCTACACGATGAACCCGACCTGGGTTGCGGAGCGATTTGCGGAAACCGATGCCGGGCTCGCAGCCTTTGCGGCGGAGCGCGACAATCTCACCCATTTCAGCTCATCCATCGAGACGTTCGACGACAATGTTGACGGACCGCTGGATGCCGTCTTCATGGTGCTGTTCTACCACGACACCGCCTGGGACGGCACGGATCGCGCCGCCATGAATGCCGGCGTGTTCGAGGCATTGCGCCCGGGTGGCGTCTTCGTGGTTGTTGATCACCACGCTGTCTCAGGCTCGGGCCTTGATGTGGTCGAGACCCTTCACCGGATCGACGAGGCGTCGGTTATCGAAGAAGTCCTCGCCGCCGGCTTTGTGCTGGATGGCAGCAGTGACATGCTGGCCAATCCCGAGGACAGCCGAGAGATCAGCCCCTTCGATCCCTCAATCCGCCGTCAGACGGATCGTTTCGTGCTGCGTTTTCGCAAGCCCGAATAATCAGGCGGCGTCCAGCTGGGTCCGGAAGCGGTTGAGTTCCTCATCGAGGCGGCGCGCCGCTTCTCCCAGTTCGCCGGACGCCCGCGTGAAGGATTCTGCGGCGCCATTGGTTCGCTCGGCGGCTTCTTTGACCGCGTTCATGGAATTGTTGACCTCGGTGGTCTCGATCGCCGCACGTTCGGCCAGTGAGGCGATTTCCTGGGTGGCCTGGTTCTGCTCGGCGAAGGCACCCTGAACGCTCTCGGTGGACTGGCGCAACTCGCTGATGATCTCGGCGATACGGCCAAGCGATCCGGCGGCGCCGCCGGACGCACCGCGCATGGCTTCGATCTTCTGCCCGATATCGCTGGAGGCCCGAGTGGTCTGTTCGGCCAGGGCTTTCACCTCGGACGCCACAACCGCAAAACCCTTGCCGGCCTCGCCGGCCCGGGCGGCTTCGATGGTAGCATTGAGGGCCAGGAGATTGGTCTGCTCGGCGACGCCGGCGACCAGGCGCATGATGTCCTCGATCTCCTTGGCGGCGGTTTCAAGCGCATCAATCGACCGTCCGGCCCCTTCAGCTTCGGCCGCTGCGCGATCCGAGACATCACCGCTGTTTTGCAGGATGCGGGCGACCTCGCCAATCGATGCTGAAAGTTCCTGCGCCGCCGCCGCGACAGACTGGACATTGCTGTTGGTCGTGGAGGCGCGCGCAGAGGCTTCCGAGGCGCCCTCACGAGTGGCTTCGGCGTCGCCGCTCAGATCGGAGGCCAGCGAGCTGACCTGGCCAGCCGCGCCGGAAATGCCGCCTGAAACAACACGAAGCGCTTCTTCGAACTCGCGGGCCAGCTGGGCGATTGCATGCCGCTGACGGTCAGCCGAGTCCTTGGTCTCGACCTGCGCGTCGGCGCTTTGCGCGGCCGCAGACTGGGCCTCGGCGGCTTCGGCGGCCTTGCGATCAGCGCCATCCAGCGCCCGGGCGGCATTGAAGGTCATCCAGACCAGGGCAGCGGATTGTCCGACAACGACCACCGCGTGAAACACCACCCGGAAAAAGTCCGCCCCGTCCGGGAACACGGCCCAGGGCAGGAAGAAATTGAGCGAGAGGTGATGGACGGCTGTGGCGACTGACGCAGCCACAATGACACGCCAGTCAAGCATCACTGCCGAGATCGACAGGGCCGCGAAGAACATCATGTGCATGTCGATCTGCCAGGGTGAACCGCTCAGCAGGTAGACGAACAGTGCCGGGTAGCCGATCAGCGCCGTACCCACCGTTGCCCGTGACGCGACACTGTTGGGGTCGAACCGCCAGCTTGCACCCGCTATCGCCAGGAGGGCGATGCCGACCAGGCCCGCCGGAACCAGCCGTTCGACAGCGAAGATGCCGGCTGTGATGATCAGGCTGACGCAGAGCCCGACCATGATCAGCAGGGAAACGGTTTGGGCACGTTGGCGGATCTGGTTGAGGCTGGTCATGTTGATGGACTCTCTGTTGCGAACCGGCGGGCCGGGGCGGTCGGGTTCTGGTCGATCAGGCAACCGCGAAAGGCGCTGGCCGGCAGGACGAGCCAGGCTCCGGCGTCGCGCAACGCCTGGCGTTCGTCGGGGCCAGGCAGATGGAAAACACCGATATTGGCGGCTCGGCCGATGTTCAGGGTTGATTGTCCGGCTTCAGCGGCGGCGAGCACCACGTCACGAGCCTGCCAACCCGGTGGGAAGATTGCGGCGTAGCGACCGTCTTCGGCAGGCTCCGCAGCCGCCAGAAGTGGTGTTGCGCCAATTATTGCAATCAAAAGTATAGTTGGAATATGTTTGAACATCGACTTCGCGGAGGCCACTGAGTAGTGACCTGTTCTAGTCGACTCACGGTTAATCAGGATTTACCGTTTTCGACTGCTACCGGATTCAGTCTTCCGCCGCGTTTTCCATTCCGGGCCGAGCACGCCGAAAATCAGGCTGTCGCGGACGCCGATATGGGTCTCCCATTCGTCACGGAGCCTGCCCTCGAGGGTGAAACCGAGTTTGGTCAGCACGGCAATCGAGCCGACATTGTCCGGGTCGGTGTCCGCATAGATGCGACGCAGGCCGAGTTCATTGAAGCCATGATCGAGAACCCGCGCCGTCGCTTCGCTGACATAGCCGTGGCGCTGGGCATCCGGGCGGATGATATAGCCGGTCTCTGCTACGCCGGCCCGGCGGTCAACCAGCACAACCCAACCCAATGCGTCAGCGGGATTGGACGGCAGGGTGATGGCCCAGGCCCGCACGCGGGTGGAGCGTGTTGATCCGGACAGGTAATCGCGCGCGGCCTCGAGGGTATCGAACGGCGCGCAGGACCAGTACTTCATGGTCGCGGCGTCACGGAGCGCCGGAAAGACGGCTTCCGTATCGTCCTGTCGAAGCGGTCGCAGGAAAAGCCGGTCTGTTGTCAGCGTTGGAACCTCAAGTCTCGGCGTGCGCTCGGCCAGTTTGTCGTGGGTGACAGAAAGCGTGATCTCGTCAAACCGCTCGGCAATGCAGGCCTGCATCGTCCGGAAGCAGTCCTGCGAAAACCAGTCATGGCCTTCGAAGCATTGTTGTCGGGTCGCTTCGTCGGGCCAGACCGCGTAGGACCAGTATGTATCATCGCCGTCCCGGTGCAGGACGGCGCCATATGACCCACAGGCCTGATGAATCCGCCGCGTACCCTCAGCCCAGGCCGCCTCGAATTCGGCCGAGCGCCCGGGCTTCAGCTTCCAGCGGTAGAGAACGGCAGCGGTCATGAGGTGGCGGCTGTACCGCCTTCATCAGCCAGCCGCTGCTTGCGCAGGACGCTGGCCTTCACCTTCTGGCTCTCCGAGCGCAGCTGGCCGCAGGCAGCGAAGATGTCGCGGCCGCGCGGGGTGCGGATGGGAGAGGCATAGCCGGCCTTGTTGACGACATCCGCAAAGGCTTCGATCTGGTCCCAGTCCGAGCATTCATAGGGGCTGTTCGGCCACGGATTGAAGGGGATGAGATTGATCTTGGCCGGAATGCCCTTGAGCAGTTTCACCAGCGCCTTGGCCTCGGCGAGACTGTCATTGACGCCTTTCAGCATCACGTATTCGAAGGTCACGCGCTTGGAATTGCCCAGACCCGGATAGGCGCGGATGGCGTTCATCAACTCGACCAGCGGGTATTTCTTGTTCAGCGGCACCAGCTCGTCGCGCAGCGTGTCATTGGTGGCGTGCAGGGAAATCGCCAGCATGGTGCCGGTCCGCGCGCCCAGCTCCTCGATCTTCGGCACTACGCCGGAAGTCGAGACCGTGGTCCGGCGACGCGAGATGGCAATGCCCTCGCCATCCGAGATGATGTCGATCGAGGTCGCGACATGGTCGAGATTGTAGAGCGGCTCGCCCATGCCCATGAAGACGATATTGGTGATCTTGCGGTTCTCGTTCGAGGTCGGCCACTCCTCAAGATCATCGCGGGCGATCATCACTTGGGCGACAATCTCGGCAGCAGTCAGGTTGCGCACCAGCGCCTGGGTGCCGGTATGACAGAAGGTACAGTTCAGCGTGCAGCCGACCTGGCTCGACACGCACAGGGCGCCGGAACGGGCGACGTCGGGAATGAAGACGGTTTCGCACTCCACGCCCGGTGCCAGCTCGATCAGGTATTTGCGGGTGCCGTCGACGGAGACCTGGCGGTCGATCAGCTTGGGCCGGTGCAGGGCGTATTTGTCGGCAATGACGGCGCGCAGGTCTTTCGAGATATTGGTCATCGCGTCGAAGGAGGTGACGCCATAATGATAGATCCAGCGCCACAGCTGCTCGGCGCGCATCTTCGCCTTCTTCTCGTCGACCCCGCAATCGATCGCCACCAGGCGCAATTCCTCTCGCGTCATGCCCGCCAGGGATGGCAGGGCGCGCGGTGTTGTCTCGTCAATGCGCGGCGCATTGCCATTGCGGGCGTCGATGTTCAGGGCGTGGTTCATGACCGGCAGACTATCTCATTTCAAACGGAGCCGCGCGCTCTATCACGAATGCGCGGCAAATCCGAGTCGTGGACGACCGGGTGGTAATGAGGGGGGCAGACGTCAGGGCGATGTTGGCCCGGCCATCCATCTGGCCTTCGGTCCGCTTGCTGCCCGGGAGGGATGGGGAGCACCATTTGTGGGGAATGTGGAACAGGCACCAATAATTCCCCTCACCCCCCGCACTTCTGGCGCAAACCCATCCATAAACCGCTTGCCGAGAGACCGCCGTATCCGGTTCTTCAGGTCAAGCACGCCGCAGGCACCGCTCCGCGGTTTCACCCTTGAGCTGAA
>NZ_JBLWVH010000022.1:0-60863 GCF_048268525.1 Maricaulis sp.
CCTGCGGTTTGCACTTCGGCTAAGACAGTTGGGATTTGCTCTCGCGGAAGTCAGGGAACTTCTTACCATGACGGAGAAGCAGACCTTTTCCTGCAAACAGGTTGCAGGGATTGCCGAGATTCATCTGTCCCAAATCCATCGCAAGGTCGCCGATCTCAGGCAGCTCGCTGCGTCTCTGGAGGAGATCACGAGCCAGTGTGAGCGCACAGACACGCCGGATTGCGCGCTTGTCCTGTCGCTGAAGGCACCGAGTAAAGTTCTAGTCTAACGCCTGATGATGTTTCCAGACCGTCTGGAGGTCCATCAGTACCGATCCGGCGCCAGCAAGTTGCGCGGTTACCACTTGGTACTGCTGCAAGGCCCGCTATCGGGATTTAGCGACTGAAACGAGTATCAATCTCAGCCGCCCGCCGCGCGAGTGCCCCGTCCGCTTCCTCCCCCTTCAACGCCAGCGCTTCATCCACATCCAGCCGCACTTGCTCAAACATCGCGGGCATGTCCGCGACGCCAAGCCCATACGCGCACACCTGCGATACAATCAGCCCGACGGTCTGCTTTTCGAGCGTGCGTAGGTATTCGACCCTCAATTGGTCGGCGATTTTCTGTGCGTCTACATCGGCGGCTTGATCCACGCTGATCTTGTCGATCACCGCCTGGCAGGCATCCCACTCCGGTGTGTTCGGCCAGCGTGTCCGGTTTGAATCTTCGGTCGGATCGACCAGGCGGGCTTGGGCGGCGATTTTCTGGAACAGGAGCGTCGGGTTTTGACTGAAACACTCCCAAGTCCGGCGCTTCAGCATCCTGCTGATACCGTCGCCACCGGAGCGGAACTCGAATCGCCAGATGTCCGAGTGCTTGGTCAGCGCGACGCCGTGCTTGTCGGCCTGCTTCGCCCAAATGTCCCACCAGAAGGCTTTGCGCTTGTCGAGCACTTCGCGGCGCTTGTCGTAGATGCAGACCTGAGTGTTCGGCAGTTTGCCAATACGAATTCCTTGATAGGCCGTGCCGCGTTGAGTGGCTGAAAACGTCCCGTCGAGCGCCTTGGAGCGCCGGGCATGGCAGACGAAGTTCTCGGGGCGAATTTCGAAGCCTGGCACGAGAAGGTCAATGGCGTAGTCGATCCGGGATATCCGCCGGTCAACCTCTGTGAAAGCCACGCCGAGATCGGTCAGGAACTGGTCCGCGCTGGCCTTGACGGCATCGAGGCCGTGTACGGCGAGGGACAGGGCGCGGCAAGAGACTTTCACGCCCCACGGATCGCCTCTCGCGCACGGTTCCTTGAACCACCAGAGCGCGCCGAATTCGCCGGTGTTGACGGCGAAGGTGTAGCCCCCCTTGCCGCCATGCCCTTCGACAAGGAAGTCATGCCCGCCAAAGCTTACCGGCTGTGCGCGGCGCTCGTCATTGGCAACCGCCTTCGCAGCTGAAAGCGCGGTGTGAAGGTCAGGGCCGATCTGGGTGTTGTAGGCCATGTCGAGGCCATCGAAACCGGCGTGAAGTAGCATGGGATTGGTCATGTCTGGGTCCTTATGTAGAGCCAGAGGGGGGTGATACATGGACCCCCCTCTGAGTGTTGTGGCGTTATGCGGCTTGATCCTGGCGTCGGCGCCAGACTGCGTTTGCGGCCTCGCCATCCTTGAAGACGGCGAAGTTGATCGGGTGGGGAAAGCTGGGGTCATCGAGTGTGACGGACAGGAATGTGCCGCCTGTGTTCGGGCCGCGATTGATTGTCCGCGACCAGGCGCTTCCAAGGTCCATTTGCTCGCCGTCGGGGTCTTGCACATAGACGCGATGCGTCGGGGCATCGGTGTGAGGCTGCGGCTCATTGGTTGCGGCGATACGGATGATGGCCTTGAAGGCAAGCGTGCGGATCGAGCCGCGCAAGTCGGACCAAAAATCGCCGGGTCCGGTCGGTTTCAGGGTTCCAATTTTGGACATGGGAGGATTCCTTGTTTTCCGGGTTGAGAAGGCGCGCTTCGCGCAGAGACCCCTTCTTGTTTTTGGAGAGCGCACACACCTCTCCCGTCGGGGCCGGAGCGAACTCCGGCCCCTTTTCGGGAGCATGGCTCTCCAAAAATCCCTGTCGGTGGGGTCAGCCCCGCCAGGGCAAAAACGGGTTAAGTGAAAATGCCGAGGTCCGAGGTGGAGCGGCGGGTGCGCTTGTCAGACCAAGCGAGCAAATCTCGCATCCGGTAGCGGATGCAGCGGGCGGAAATTTTCACGAATTTTGGGCCGTTTCCGCGTGTGCGCCAGTTGCGCAATGTGCGTGGAGAAATGGATAGAAAACCGGCCGCTACGGACTCATCAAGAAGCGCGTTCGGATCGGTTCCAGAGATGGGAAGTTGCTGTGTCATTTGTCGACCTCGTTTGTTTGATCGACACTGTATTGATCACACCAACGCGCTCGTTGCACACCAATGTCCTGACGATATTGGAATTATTTTTCAGACCGATTTTCGTCAGTCCGGTGATGCCGCAGATAGGTTTTGATTTTCGCAGTTGAATTTGGATCGAGGCGATTGACGCAACACTCAGCAAAGCGCTCGATATCTGTATAGTTTTGGGGCTGGTTGGGATCGACTGTGACCTCGCGACCAAGCTCAAGCGACCAGAAACGAGTGATCCGCTCTATGAAAAAGTCGAGCGCGTAGTCCCGCCTTCTGCCGGTTGAGCCTGGCTCAACCAGCTCGTCCGCCGCCTCAATGAGTTTCAGCAAGTACTGGATTTGCGGGCGCACTAGCACCAGTCCGGGAGACAGGCATTGGCGGGCGCCGTCTTCGGCTGCTGGCAAGGCAATTACAGCGCCAATTTCTCGGAGGCTACATGCTTCATCGAGCACATTTCTCGACAGGCCGATTTCTGCCCTCCAGAGTAGATGGCGCAAGGAAGGTGGTGTCTCGTCACTTCCGATTTGATCCAAAAGCTTGGTCGCGGTTTGTTTGATTTTTTCAAGATCGGTGCGGATTTCGCTCGGTCGGAGACTAGTTGCCTTTCCCGCGCGTAGTTCTTCGAACTGCCGTCCTGCCATTCCAAGCGTTTGCCAAAGCCTTTCGACGATGCCGATGTCTGTGACGTCCAACCCGCGCGAGAGTTCCAACACGAATTTTCGAGGGAAAGCCTTGCTGTAGAACTTTTCCGCGCTGGAAGCTTTGTTCAGCCAATCGCGCTCGATCTCCGAGAAGGGATTGCTCGCAGTCATGGCTTGGAAACCAGTGGAATGATGTTGTCGTCATCGCCCGGTTGGACCGATCCGACAAATTGTCCAATCAGCCCATCCACTTCATCCGCTGCCTTGCGAGTCACGGCGTCGGCCAGGTGAGCATAGCGCGCGGTCGTCTGTGCCTGAGTGTGTCCAAGTAGTTTGCCAATCATATGGAGCGAGTGACCGGCCATCGCGGCAAGCGAGGCATAGGTGTGTCGCAGGTCGTGAATTCTCACGTCTTCCAATCCGGCTTCCTTGCGGATGCGCCGCCATGGCTTTTGCAGGTCGGTGACGTGCTGCCCTTCGACCGCGCCGACAATCACATGTGGGTTCCCGTGAACGCTCGGCAGGTCAGCGATCATTTGCAGGGCGGATGCGCTGAGAATGACACGTCTCGGCCCGGTTTTGGCGTCGGGAAGCCAAAGCGTGTTTCCACGTATGTAGGACCATTTCATTGTCTGGATTTCGGTCAGTCGGCATCCGGTCAGAAGCAGAAGCTTGAACGCGGCGGCGACGTGGACGGTTTCGTCGCCACGTGTAACCACGTGTTCCAGCGTCTTCCACAGGGTTTCGATCTCTTCAGGTGAAAGGAAGCGCTCGCGTTTGCGCTCTGGGTACTTTTGCACGTGTCGCGTGGGGTTCGATCCGTCCGGCCTCAATCCCCATACTTCAGCGAGGTTGAACATCTTGGAGAGAACGCCGAGCACGCGATTGGCCTGATAGGGTTTGGTGCGAAGGTTGTGATGCAGTTCGGCGATATCGGGCCGGATCACGTCCTGAATGCGATAGGCGCCAAGCTTGGGGCGGATGAACAGGTCACAGGCGCGGCGGTATTCGCGCGCGGTGGTCGCCTTGCAGCGCAGCGGCACATATTCGTCGAGAAACCGGTCGCACAAAGCGTTGACGTTCGGCGCGCGCCGCTCGCGCTGGATTTGGCCGGACGGGTCTTCGCCGCTGGCGACTTCGCCAAGGCGCTGGCGCGCGAGGTCGCGTGCCTGGTCCGGTGTAATGGCGCCGTGAACGCCGAGGCTCATTCGTCGCGTGCGTCCACCGTTGCGATATTGGACCACATAGACTTTTCGGCCCTTGGGAGAGACCCGCACGCCGAAACCGGGAATCTGGCGATCCCAAACGAAGAATTCCCGGTCGTTTGGGGTGAGGGCATCGACGGAACGTTTCGTGATCGATTTCATGGTCTCAAAAATTTGGAAGCATATAGGAAGCAGTTGGGAGCGTTTCACAGGGTGGTCACGGTGACGCTCAGAGTCCTATGTGTCAACGCAACATGTTGAATATAAGTGATAAATGGCGTCATGGTGACGCTCGGCGTCATCGCGTGACACCCCCCGGAATTCACTCATAACCTGAAGGTCGTAGGTTCAAATCCTACCCCCGCACCCAAAAAGAACCCCGTGCCGCTGGCGCGGGGTTTTTCTTTTTGGGCGCCTTTCCAAGTTCGATCGTTCCGATGAGTATCTTGTGCAGCAACTATTTGGGGTGCCAGCTGCGAACATATTTGATGATATGTTTTTAAAAATGTAGATTTATAGCGCATAGAGTAATTCAAAATTTTGCACTGATTATTTATGGCAGATCAATAATTGCCTCCCGTGACCTTTACGTAATGAGGTGTAAAAATCCCTTGAAATTGTCGCGTTTGTTTGCTTTGTATCTCTCGCAATCCGATTGTGTGAATATAGCTTTCAAGCGCGGAGATGGTTTTTGGATCTCGTGAGCGAATTTACCGAATTTCTTTCATCGCAATGGTTTTTAGCGGTTACCGCTTTCATATGCGGGGTTGTGTCGATGGTGTCGGGCAGAATCGCTTGGGATGCCCTTGTTCATGGTGCAGCCGAAATTCGCGATATGCGGAATGAGGGTATTGCTGCGGCGGAGGTTCTGGCTGGTCAATCGGCTCACCGGGACCACGGCTATCCAAATCTCCGAATGGGCGATGGTGTGAATTGGATCAAACACAGCGATAAAGTAGAGTTTAGCTTGAAAACGCGACGATTCTAACCTTTAAGTTGCATGTCATTCCAGTCGGCCGGGGGGGGGGCGAATTGTGGAATTACGCTGAAAAGCACTTGGCCGGCTGGGTGCCGTGCGCCTCCAGCCATCTGTCGTTCAGCTTGATGGGTACGTTTAGCCGCGGTGCAGTCACGGTAAATTCTCCGATTGTTTGCTCGCAGCCCGCTGAGCGTCGGCTTGTTATCTATAAAGAGCGGATCACTAGGGATGAATTCGGGCGCGGCGTCTTTGGCCCCCTAGCAGGTAGGTGGCGTCGCTCGACATTTGTACTTCGAGCGTCCTCAGTGTCTGAAGCGCGTCCAGTCGAGGAAGACGGGGTCATTAGCGGCTTTCTTGATGGAATCGGAGCCCTTGCGGGGCGAATTTCTGTAATCCCTTATCATTCTGACCCGGTGGAACGGGCTGCCGCGAAGGTGGCTGCACGGACAATAAAGTTGGAAACAGCAAAGTTTCCTCTTCAAACAAGGGAAGCGGGCGTTAAAAGCGAAGTTTTCGACAAATACGACGCAGGCGTCGAGCTGAACATCGAGGCAATTCGTAAGGTCGGTGGCGTGTGTGCTGATTTTGAATTCTTATTGTGTCGTACTGGTGAGTTTAGGGTGAGGTTCATTGAAAAATCTCTCCCATTGGAGTTGTTTTTCAAACTCCCTGGATCGGTTGGCGAGGAAGCTGAAAAAAGGGCTGCTGCCGTCGATCGTGAAGAGCTAGCACGGGCGCTGTCGCGGCAAGTGTACTATTTCGTCAAGGAGTCAATTCACAAGCATTATCACCATGAAGATGGTCAAGACAGCTTGTTGCCACTTACAGAAAGTGTTGTAGGCGGCGAAATGGATGACGATTCTAGCTGGCGCCGCGAGACGCTTTGGGCGTTGGCAAGGTGTGTTCATCGGTCTCGGCAGGGCTGCGTGGTTAGTGCTGTCAGATCCGCATGCGGATTTTCTGCCTACGCTGACGCGTTCAGTAAGCTTCTCGGCCGAATTCGGCGTACGTCAAAGAATGCCTTGCAGTTCGAGAATAGTGAGGCTGTTCCAAGATTTGATTGGGAGCACACTCGTGCTTCGATGGAGGTCCTGCTTAACGACCTCGGTGGGCAAAAGGCCGAGCATGCCCAATTTGTTATGACTGGCATAACCGTGATGCTGGCAACGTTGGGTTTATGGATTTCAAGTTTGGCAATCACCGTGGGGGTGTGTAGCGGTCATGGCCGCGATTCGAGTGTAGACGCTTTGCATGTTGCGCTATGCGATGTGTATTCTGAGTCTGTATTTGGTGTGAAATTTATTGAATTCGTATCTACAAAACCAATTATATTGTTTTCGTTTATTCTGATACCTGCGTTGCTGGTTTTGTGGCTTATAGGTGCTCGTGTTCCTATTCTGAGTAGGTCGGCTGATGAAATTAGAAACCTATTATTTGGTCTGGGCGTAAGTTTTTCTTTATGGCTGACGCCCTATTTGCCGCAAACTCGATTTTATGCATCCAAGGTTCTAATTTTTCTAGTTGCTGCTGCAATTTCATTTGGAACGGCTTGGATTTGGGTTTCCGCTGTTTTACAATTTATATCCGTAAGGTGAATGTACTGCCTTTTTGGAGGGGCCAGAATTCAATTGCTGTCTAACGAGTACGTCAGCCTAACAGACTAAACGGTGGGCTTTCACCAGATCTCACCCCGCCAAAACCCCCGCCAGCTCCGGCAAACCCACACCCATCTCCCGACATTTCGCTTCGCGTCCCAGCACCGCTTCCAGCGCTGGCGGCAGGGCGACCGTCTGGCTGATCACCGGCTCGACCGTGTCGGCGAATTTTGACGGGTGGGCGGTAGCGCCGATGATCCAGCGGCGGGCCTGTCGCTGGTCTGTGTCGAGGGTGTGGAAGGCTTCCAGGGCCGTTGCGGTGTGGGGGCAGGCGATGTAGGCGGACTGGTCGAAGGTGGCGCGCAGGCGGGTCTTGATGGCGTCGTCGTTGACGCGGATCACGGCCTCGATCTGGCCGGGCGGCAGGTCGGCGAGGCGTTCGAAATTGCTGGGCGTGCCGACATCCATGGCGTTGGCGAGGGTGGCGATGGAGGGGCGGCCTTCATACTGGCCCGAGGCGTGCCAGTCGGACAGGGTCGCATTTGCATTGGTGGCCAGCATGATCGGGCCGATCGGGACGCCGCAGGCGCGGGCCAGCACGGCGGCGAAGGCATTGCCCAGATTGCCGGTCGGGATGATCAGGCCGGGCGGCGTGCCGGTCTCGGCGGTGACGTCCAGCGCGGCGCGGGCCCAATAGGTCATCTGTGGCAGGAAACGGCCGATACTGATCGAATTGGCCGAGGTGAGATTGTGCCGGCGAGCGAGATCGGGGTCGGCGAACGCCGCCTTGACCAGGGCCTGGCAGGCGTCGAAATCGCCGCTGACCCGCACCGCCTCGACCGGTGGTTCCCAGCAGCACAGCTGGTGCTCCTGGAAGGGCGAGATCCGGCCGGCCGGGAAGAGGATGACGGCGCGAGTGCCGGCGACGCCTTCCGCGGCGCAGCCGACGGCCCCGCCGGTATCACCCGATGTGGCAACCAGCACGGTGACCGGCCTGTCGGTTGATTGTCCCAGGGCGGCAAAGGCGCGGAACAGGAAGCGGGCCCCGAAATCCTTGAAGGCGCCGGTCGGGCCGTGGAAGAGCTCGAGTATGTCCGGGCCGCTATTTATACTGGCGAGCGGTATGCGCGGGCAGGGGAAGTCGAAAGCGTCGGCGCAGATTGACGGCAGGGCGGGCTTGATAGCGCTGTCTGCGAAGAAGGGGGCGAGCAGGCGCGCGGCGAGGCCGGGCAGGTCGGGCGTGTCGCTGAAATCGCCCGCCGTGAAGCGCGGCAGCTCCTGCGGCATGTAGAGACCGCCATCGGGCGCGACACCGGCGCGCAGCGCGGCTCCGGCATCGACCAAGGGGGCCTGGCCTCGGGTCGAGCGATACATCATTCCACCGACTCCACACGCAGGCCGGCCGAGTCGATCGGCGCGTCATAGGCGTTGGCGTCGCAATTGGCGGCGCGGAAGGCGGCGGCCATGGCGCGCTCGACGGCGGCGAGCTCGGTCTCGGCGGCCCAGGCGAAGACCGAGGGGCCGGACCCGGAGAAGGAACATCCCAGCGCGCCGGCTTCAAGCGCGGCGGTCTGGACCGCAGCCAGCTCGGGCAGGAGCGGCAGGCGTTGGGGCTCAATGAAGATGTCGCTCAGCCCGGCGCGGACCAGGTCGAGATCATTGATGGCGCAGCCGGCGACGAAGCTGGCCATGTTGCGGGCATGCTCGACCGCAATGTCCTTGGCGATGGTCGGGGCGAGCAGTTCGCGGGCGCGCTGGGTCTCGACCTTGCGGTCGGGATGGAAGAGCACGCAGGCCACACCGGCGGGCAGCGGCAGGCGGCGGATCAGGGGCGGGTCGAGGCGGCCGGCGACCACCAGACCGCCTATCAGGGCCGCCATGACATTGTCCCAGGGCGGCGGGTCGGCGGAGACTTTCTCGCCCTCCATGGCCAGCGGCAGGAGTTCGCTCAGGCTGAAGGGCGAGCCGAGCAGGGCATTGACGGCACCGGCGGCGGCGACGGCCGAGGCGGCGGATCCGCCCATGCCGGCACTCAGCGGCACGCCCTTGTGGATATCGACGACGAGGCCGCAAGGCGAACCGGCGGCTTCAAGGACCGCATGAGCGGCAGCGAGGGCGCAATTGTCGATGACGGCCTCGGGTAGGTGTTCGACCAGTCCGGAGACATGGCCCAGGCGGACACCCGGTGCCGCGTCACGATGGACCGTGACCGTATCGCGCACGGCATCGAAGGCGAGGCCGAGCACATCGAAGCCGACCCCGACATTGCCGATGCTGGCGGGTGCACTCGCGCGCGCCAGCGATGGTTTTTTGCTCATGCCACCGTCCTCGACATCCGGCGACCATGGCTAAGTGGATTCTCTGGCTGGCGCGACGCGCTTTGCGACGGCAGCAAGGTTTCGCGCTGGATATCCATGATGTCGGCGAAGACAGCTTCCGCGGTCGGCCAGCGACCGGCTCCCTTGCCGAACACGCCAACCTGTCCACCGGGCAGGTTGAGCAGCGCGCCATTGCCCTCATTGACCAGTCCGGCCAGCGGATGATCCGGCGCCAGGGCGCGGATCTCGACCCGGGCATCCACCCCGCCTTCCGTGGTCGTGCTGCAGCAGGCAACCTGTTTGAAAACCAGACCCTGTTCGTTGACCGTGGCGATGCGCGCGGCCGACAGGTCGCTGAGGCTCTCGCAGGCGATCTGGTCGGGATGGAGGGCGACGCCGAAGGCGTGTCGGACCAGGATGGCCAGCTTGTCGGCGGCGTCGAGACCATCAATGTCGGCGCTGGGATCGGCCTCGGCAAAGCCCAGGCGCTGGGCTTCGGCGACGGCGGCGGCGAGCGGCACGCCCTGGCCCAGCTGGCCGAGCACGAAATTACAGGTGCCGTTCAGCACGCCCTCGACCGACAGAAGCGTATCATGGCGGGCCAGCAGGTCGACGAGTTCGAGGATGGGTACGCCGCCGCCAATGGCGGCAGAATAGCGTAGCGACCGGCCGTTCTCCTCGGCCAGCTCGTGCAGGCGGTCAAAGTCGAGGGCGACCACGGCCTTGTTGGCGGTTACGAGGTGGGCGCCTTCGCGCAGCACGCTTTGTGACAGGGCGCGGGCCAGGCCGGTACCACCAATAGTTTCCACCACAATGTCCGGGGCACCGCCCAGCGCCCTGGCCGGGTCGTCGGTGAAGCTCAGCTCGGCGGCTGCCCCGGCGCTGTGCTGGGCCGGGTCGCGGACGAGGACCGGGTTCAGCGTGAAACGGCCGGGATGGGCCAGCAGATGGGCGCAGACACCGGCGCCGACGGCGCCATGTCCCAGCACGGCCACCCGCAAGGGCTTTACCTCCAGACCATCGCCGGCGCGTTTCTCGACCGCAGCAATCCGCGTGGCATAGGGACGGCCAAGGGCGGCGACCTCGATCACCACGTCCTGTTCCCTGGCGCGGGTGATGGCCTTGTCCTGCACCAGACCCCGGCTGACCCTGGCGGCTTCATCATAATCGAGCTGGTCGAGCCGTTTGGCGTTGGCGACCTTGGCCGGATCATCGGTATAGACCCCGTCGACATCCTTGATCAGGCGCACCCGGTCGGCGCCCAGCCAGTGGGCGAACTCGACCGCCGTCAAATCCGTGCCGCCCCGACCCAGGGTGACAGGCCCGTCCACGCCTTCGCCAAAGAAACCCGGTGCCACGATCACCTCGACCGAGGCGAAGCGCTTGAGCACGCGGCTGGCGTCGAGACCGGTGAGGTTGGCATCCAGCGCCTCGCCTTCAGCCCGCAGACCCATTTCGTGGGGATCGAGGACGGCGGCAGGGATGCCGGAGCGTTCAAGGGCAAGCCCCATCAAGGCTGCCGACTTCAACTCACCGCAGCGCACCAGGCGGGCCAGCAGGGCATCGCTGCAGCCCTGGCCGACATCATTGCCGACCCCGAACAGCGTATCGGTCTCGCCATCGAGCGCCGAGACCACCGCCACGACTTTCTCGCCGGCGCGGACATGGCGATAGATCTCGTGGGCGGCGCGGGCATAGTCGTCCGGCTTGAACAGGACGGAGCTGCCGAATTTCAGCACGCACAGTTTGAGGGGGCGGTCGGCTTGGTCTGGCTGGGGTTGGTCTGGCAAGGCCATGGGGCGGGTCCTTCGGGTCGGGTCGCTTGATGGGTCGGGTTGGAGAGATTTGGATCGGTGAAAAATCGGCATGAAAAAACCCGCTGCCGGTGAGGGAGCGGGTTCGGTGTGTTGCGGTCTGTCTGGTCCCGCTACGTCACGCCGTCCGCCCCCCTGGTCCAGGAGGTCGTCGAGGTAATCATGGAGGTGGTACCGAGGCCGCTTTCGATGGCGCAACCGGTCACGCCCGACCCTGAAAGGGTCGACCGGAGGGTGCTGGTCATGTCCATGGCGAAGGCCATATCGACAAATCCTCTGCCGCAGCGGCGGCGGGCCGGTCCAGCAAAATTGCTGCACCTGCAAAACGTGATGACAAGAAATGCGCAAAAATTTCGCGCGGTCAAACCCTTTTTGGCATGTTTTCTGTAATCAGGTGTTAAGGCGCCTGTTTGCGAGCATTATTTTCCCCCGGCAGGCGAGTGCGTGCGAGAGGGTAACGCTCGACGACTGAGCGCGTGCTGGCGCAGGCCTGTCGGGTGGGGCAGTCTTCCGCTCGCAGGCGGGCCTCGCCACGAGAGCGCCCGGGCATTTTCGAGGGAGACCGCATGGTCCGGATGATATTGGCAGTCCTGGCAGGCGTGATTGCGGGCGGCATCGTGACGGGTGTCCTTGAGGCGCTCGGGCACATCGCCATGCCTTTGCCGGAGGGTTTGATCCCGGAGGACCTGAATGACCGCGAGGCCCTGAACGCGGCTCTCGCGCAGGTTCCCAACGCCAATCGCGTCGCCGTGATCGCCGCTTGGGGCGGCGGCGCGCTGATGGCCGGATGGGTGACCACCACACTGGCGCGCCGCCATCATCTGGCGCTGGCCTTGGTTGCCGGCGGCGGCTTGCTGTTTGCCGGGCTGAGCAACCTGATCTTCATCCCCAGTCCACTGTGGATGTGGGCCTTCGGCCTGGCGGTCTTCCTGCCGATGGCCTGGCTTGGGTACAGGCTGGCGGGCAAGCGCGGGTGAGTGGCAAGTCGCGCGGACTGGTTCTGTCTTGTCGTGCACCCCTGGTTCCATGTCTTGAACTCTTCCCTCGACACAAAGATTAAGCCTCAATCCACCGTCATCCCCCGGATGTCCGCTCCGCGCGCCCCGTGAGATGACGGTTTTTGAGGATTGAAGAAGAAGAGGCGCGCCTCGCGCGCACCTTGATCCATAGATCCCTTGTCAGCCAACGGGCCGTATCCGGTTCTTGAGGTCAAGGGCGGCGCAGCCCCCGCTTCGCGGTTTCACCCTTGAGCTCAAGAACCGGATACGGCTTTCTCTCGGCAAGTGATTTATGGATCAGTGGGCGCGCTGCGCCGGTCCTTCTTTCCTCTCCAATTCCCCAACCCCGTCATCCCCCGGATCGCGCTGCCGCGCTTCCGGGAAAAATGTGTGAGCGGGTCACATCAGCCTGACAACAACGCCCCTCCCACATTTGTCATCCCCGCAGGATGTCCGGCGCAGGCCGGACGCATGGCGGGGACCCATGTGCCGCCACCAGCTGGGTCCCGGGCTTGCGCCCGGCCTGCGCCGGGCGTCCACCCGGGATGACAAGGGAATGGCTCCGGCCCGTCCCGATATCCCGCATTTTCACGATCCCGTTCACCACCGCGCAACCCTTGCCACACTCCGGTGTTTCAAATTCGAGCCAAATTGGTCACAAGGGCTCTCAAGCAGGACGCGCCACCAATCGTCCATTGCCTTCAAAACCAGTGATATTCCCCCCGGCGGGGGTGGACGGCGGGGATAAACCTGTCGCTATCCCCGTATCTGTCCCGAAGAACCCGTGACCGTCCAAGCGGTTGCGGGTTTTTTCGTGGAAGAAATCCGCCCGGTCGCGGCGTCGGCCTATTGTTCGGCATGCCAGCAATTCCCCAGACAAAACCGAAAGACGACGTGGCCTGGTACCCCTATCTGCTGCTTTCGCAGAGCGGGGCGACCGGGCCGGAGCTGGCCGCAATGTGCGGCCTGTGCAGCTCCACTGTGAACCGCAATCTGCGCCGGCTGCGCGCCTATGACGCCGCGACGCTGTCCGACCTCCAGGAGCGGGCCATCGAGCGCCGCAAGGATGAGGCCGTGATCGAATTCCTGCTCGGCGACCCCGGCAAGGCGACGCGTATCGCCAACGGCCTGGCGGCGCTCTGTAAGCTCGATCGCGCCACGCCGGATACCCCCGCAACACCCAAACCGACAGACGAAGAGGACGCGATCGATGAGGCCGCCCGACAAGCTCGCGACGATGCTTTCCTTCGTCGACACATTCTGGACGCTGACGAGGCGGGAGCAGGAGAGGGCGTGGCACGACAGGAAGCGGAAACCGGGCCGACAGGAAAAAGACGCGATCCATACCGACTTCCGCTACCGCGCGACGGGCCCGCAACTACCGCCGCCGGGTGAGTGGCTGACCTGGCTGTTCCTCGGTGGTCGCGGTGCCGGCAAGACCCGCGCCGGGGCTGAATGGGTGCGCCATCGGGCGCTGCGCACGGTCAGCCGGATCGCCCTGGTGGGGCCGACTTTCAATGATGTTCGCGAAGTGATGATTGAGGGGCCTTCGGGCCTGAAACATCTGGGTAGCGCGATGGAGAGGCCGCGCTATGAGGCCAGTCGAAAGCGTCTGGTCTTTCCCTCCGGCAGTCAGGCCTATGCCTTTTCCGCCGAGGATGCGGACGGGCTGCGCGGACCGCAATTTGACTATGCCTGGGGTGATGAATTCGCCGCCTGGCCGGACCCGCAACGTGTCCTCGACACGCTGCGCATGGGGGTGAGGCTGGGCGGTGCGCCGCAAATCCTTCTGACCACCACGCCGCGCCCGATTCCGGCGCTGAAAGCCCTGGTCAAGGCCTGGGATCCGCGTGGCCCCATCCGGGTGACCCATCAGCCCACCGCCGCCAATGCCGCCAATCTGGCGCCCGGCTTCGTCGAGGCGCTGAACGCGGCCTATGGCGGTTCGATGCTGGGGCGGCAGGAGGTGGAAGGCCTGTTGATCGATGATCCCGATGGCGCCCTGTGGACGCGGGCCCAGATCGAGGCGGCGCGACTGGCTGTGGGGCAGATGCCTGAGCTCGACCGCATCGTCGTGGCGCTTGACCCGCCGGCCACCGGCGGTCCGCGGTCCGATGAATGCGGGATCGTGGTGGCCGGCGCGCGGGGTGAAGGCCCGGCGCGCGTCGCCGTGGTGCTGGCGGATCTGTCCTTTGGTCCGGCCCTGCCCGCCGACTGGGCCGCCAGGGCCGCGTCCGCCTTTGATGATTACAGCGCTGACGCCCTGATCGCTGAAGCCAACCAGGGCGGCGAGATGGTGCGCGCCGTGCTTCAGGCCGCCGCGCCGGGCCTACCGGTGCGCCTGGTCCATGCCAGCCGCGGCAAGCGCGCCCGCGCCGAACCGGTTGCTGCCCTCTACGCCGCCGGCCGGGTCCGCCATGCGCGGCCTTTCCCGGCCCTGGAAGACCAGATGTGCGCCTTCGGGGCCGCCGACGGTCCCAAGTCCAGCCCCGACCGCGTCGACGCGCTGGTCTGGGCGATCAGTGATCTCGTGCTGGGGCGAGTGGGGGCGCCGAGGCTGCGGCGGCTATGAAGTGGTGATCGACCATTCATCGTGACGCTTTCTTAACTTGATTTGATATATCACGGTGATACATAGGGGCATGTTGAGGCCACCGGGAAATTGTCGACCGGCAGATGCGACGCGGAGGATTAACGCCTGTGCTCGCGGCCCGGATTTGGTTTTGACAAAAACGCTTCACGTCAAAGAGCGCCTCTTGGAACGAGGTTTGATTGAAGCGGACTTGCTGCACATTCTCAAATTTGGCTTTGTCTATGAAGAGGGTGAGGCGGCAACACGAGAAGGCTATTATAAGTACAGGATCGAAGGCACATCACCGAACAGCGATGGGCGAACACTGGTTGCGGTCGTAATTCCAAGCCAGAGCTGTGCGTTGAAGGTCGTGACGATTATGTGGAAGGACGAAAAATGAGTGAGCGCCGCATCGACTACCGCTATGATGAGTGTGGCCTCGACAATGTCATCCTGGAGGGTTTTCCGATCCAGACGGATGACGCTGGTGACGAGGTCATCACGATCCCCAATGTCAATCTGCTGCACCAAGTCCTGGTGTATGCAGTCGCCAACAAGGAGGGGGGGCTGACCCCGAAGGAGATCCGCTTCCTGCGCTCCGAGATGGGCATGTCCCAGGCGCAACTTGCCAAGTTGATCGGCCGTGATGGCCAGACCATCGGACGCTGGGAGCGCGGCGATACGAATATCGACCAGACAGCCGAGATCGTGCTGCGCCTGAAAGCCATCGAGTTCACCGGCCGCGAGGGTGTCACGATTGACGAAATCGCCAGCCGCACGGTCTATTCAGCGGTCCAGCAACCGATCCTGATCGACGCGGCAGACCCCGCCAACTACCCGCGAAAAACCGCCGCCTGACCCCGGCGCAATCCGGTAGCAAGACCGGCAAATCAGCCCCGCCAAGCGGGGCTTTTTTGTGCCTGCAATCCTGACATCAACCAAAAGGAGCCCACCATGCCCCACTGGCTCGACCGGCTGTTTGGCCGGGAGGAAAAATCGGCTTTGTCCAGCCGTCTGATCGCCCTGACGGCGGGGACGCGGTCGGCCTGGTCGCCCCGCGCCTTGCCGGCGATGATGCAGGCCGGTTATGCCCGCAATGCCATTGTCCATCGCTGTGTCCGGTTGACCGCGGAGGCCGCCGCCTCGGTGCCGCTCGCCGCGTCCGACACCGCCATGACCCGCTTGCTCGACATGCCCAATCCGGACCAGTCCGGGCCGGAATTGTGGGAAAGTCTCTATGGTTATCTACAGCTGGCGGGAAATGCCTATCTCGAACTTGCCAGCCTCGCCGACGAGCCGCGCGCCCTCCATCTTTTGCGGCCGGATCGCATGCGGGTGCTGGCCGGGCCGACCGGTTGGCCGGATGGCTGGGAGTATGCCGCGGCGGGCCGAAAGCGCCGCTTCCAGCGCGACCGGGTGTCCGGCCGCAGCCCGGTTTTCCACATCCGCCTCTTTCATCCCGGCGATGATCATTACGGCCTGTCACCGCTGGAAGCCGTGGGCCGGGCGCTGGATCTGCACACCGTCGGCTCGGACTGGGCACGGGCCCTGCTCGACAATGCGGCGCGGCCTTCCGGGGCGCTGGTCTTCAAGGGCGAGAACGGGCAGCTTTCACCGGACCAGTTCGAGCGCTTGAAGGCCGAGCTTGAAGCCAGCCATACCGGGGCCGCCAATGCCGGACGGCCCTTGTTGCTGGAAGGCGGGCTCGACTGGACGCCGATGGCGCTGAGCCCCGCCGAGATGGATTTCACCACCGCCCGCCGCGAGGCCGCGCGCGAGATCGCGCTGGGGCTGGGTGTTCCACCGCTCCTCTTGGGCCTGCCGGGTGACAATACCCATGCCAATTACGCCGAGGCCAATGCCGCCTTCCTGCGCCAGACCGTGCGCCCGCTGGTGATGAAAATGGCCCGCGCCCTGAGCGTCTGGCTGCGCCCCTGGTCAGCGCCCGACCTCCAGATACAGCCCGACTTCACCGCGCTCGAGGAGAGCCGGGAGGCGGGCCATGCGTGAGATCGACACCTGGACGATGCAGAAACAGGTCACCCTCGGCCTGATCTTCGCCATCCTCCTGCAGACCTCCGGCGCCCTGATCTGGTCCGGCCGCGTCGGCGAACGCCTCGACCAGCTCGAACATGTCAGCGACCGCGCCAGCCCGCTGGCCGAAAGGCTGGCCAGGCTGGAAGCCGAGATGCGCCTGGCCCGCGAAAGCCTGGTGCGGATCGAGCGGCGGATGGAGGAGTGATTTTGACGTGAGGGCGAAGCGCCGCTGCGCGGTTTCACCCTTGAGCTGGAAAACCGGATGCGGCCTGCTGGCTGACAAGTGATCCATGGCTGATTGCGCGCCGTCGGCGCTCAGATTTCAAACACAAACCCAACACCACAAACCACCGTCATCCCCGCCGGATGTCCCGCGCAGGCGGGACGCAGGGCGGGGACCTCACTGCCTGCAACCACATAGGTCCCTGACTTGCGCCCGGCCTTCGCCGGGCATCCATCAGGGATGACAAGCAAATCGTCATTTCCCCCCCCAAAACCCGGAGTCCCCTCATGACCGACACCCTCGTCATCGAGGGTCATGCGAGCCTGTTCGGGCTGGCTGACCTTGGCGGCGATGTGGTGGCGCGTGGCGCCTTTGCCGCTTCGCTCGCTACCCGTCGCACCATCCCCATGTTGTTCCAGCATGATCCGTCCGAGCCGGTCGGCGTGTGGACCTCGATCACCGAGGACGCGCGCGGCCTGCATGTGCGCGGCGAGATCCTGACCTCCGGGGCCCGGGGCCGGGCCACGGCGGCGCTGGTCCGGCGCGGCGCGGTGGACGGGCTTTCCATCGGTTTTCGCACCCGCGCCGCCACGCCGCGAGAGGTGCGTGGCCGGGTGCTGACTGCCATCGATCTCTGGGAGGTCTCCATCGTGACCTTCCCCATGCTGCCGCAAGCGCGCCTGCGTCTTGTGGCTGCGGCGAGCGACCGCGTCGCCGCCTGACTTTCCACCCTTTGCCAACCCAGGAGTATCCATGAGCAAGGAAACCAAGATGACAGCCGCGACCGGTGACAGCCGCGCGGTGATGGGCGAGCTGTTGGCCGCCTTCGAACAGTTCAAACAGGCCAATGACCAGCGTCTCGCCGAGATCGAGACGCGGGCCGCTGCCGATGTGCTGCTGGAAGACAAGGTCGCGCGTATCGACAAGGCGCTCGACAGCCAGAAATCCGCCCTCGACCGTCTCGTCCATGAAGCGGGGCGTCCGGGTCTCGCTCCGGGTGCCGACAGGTCGGCGGCCTCGGCGGGCTTTGCCGCCTATATGCGCAGCGGTCAGCTGGCCGAGGGCAAGTCCGCCACAGCTGGCACGCCCGGTGAGGGCGGTCATGTCGTACCGGCCGAGACCGAAGCCCGGATCGACCGGCTGCTGGCCGAGGCCTCACCCATTCGCGCCATCGCCACGGTGCGCCAGACCGCGTCCGGCACGTTTCGCAAGCCGGTTTCGCGCGGCGGAGCGGCGACCGGTTGGGTGTCCGAGACGGCCGCCCGTCCCGAAACCGATGCGCCGAGCCTGGAACTGATCGAGTTTCCCGCCGCCGAGCTCTACGCCATGCCGGCGGCAACCCAGCAATTGCTCGATGATGCCATGGTCGATGTCGAGGACTGGCTGGCGGAGGAGGTCCGCGACGTCTTCGCCGCCCAGGAAAGCGCCGCCTTTATCTCCGGTGACGGCATCAACAAGCCGCGCGGCCTGCTGGACTATACGGCGGTCGCCGAGGGCACACAGGCCTGGGGCGAGCTCGGCTATGTTGCCACAGGCACGGCGGGTGGATTCGACGCCGACGATCCGGCCGACGCGCTGATCGATCTCATCTACGCGCCCAAGACCGCCTATCGCGCCAAGGGCCGTTTCGTGATGAACCGCCAGACCGTCTCCGCCGTGCGCCGTTTCAAGGATGCCGACGGCAATTATCTCTGGCAGCCGGCGCTGGGCGAGGGCGCGACCTCGACCTTGCTCGGCTATCCGGTCACCGAGGCCGAGGACATGCCCGATATCGGCACCGACAGCGCCTCGATCGCCTTCGGCGATTTCGCCCGCGGCTATCTGGTGCTCGACCGCCAGGGCGTCGAAGTCCTGCGCGACCCGTTCAGCGCCAAACCCTATGTCCTCTTCTACACCACCAAACGCGTCGGCGGCGGGGTGCAGGACTTCGAAGCGATCAAGCTGCTGAAGTTTGGTGTGAGCTGAGGCCGGGAATCTTTTTGTCATCCCTGATGGACGCCCGGCGAAGGCCGGGCGAAAGTCAGGGACCTATGTGATTGCAAAGA
Organism: Maricaulis sp.; assembly: GCF_048268525.1. Classification (GTDB taxonomy): domain Bacteria; phylum Pseudomonadota; class Alphaproteobacteria; order Caulobacterales; family Maricaulaceae; genus Maricaulis. Next base: position 18,815 of record NZ_JBLWVH010000022.1, read on the forward strand.
GTTAGGTCCCCGCCGTGCGTCCGGCTTTTGCCGGACATCCCGCGGGGATGACAAGTGTTTGAATGGTGTGGTTGACGTGGGCGCCCCCAGCGCTCACCCCGCCATACATCCCTTGCCGGATACGGCCTGCTGGCTGACAAGGGATTTATGGCTCAGTCTGCGCTGCGGCGCGGGTCGGCATTACCTGGCAGGTTAAAGCTCGCGGCAATGCGGTCGTCCAGATCACTATCGACCCAGCGTCGCTGGGTCATCAGTGTCCACAGGACGAGGAGCGGGTAGGCTTGGAACCAGCACGAGATGGCGGCCAGCGGCACCCAGATCACGGCCGCGCCGACCCAGATCAATGGGCCGGCCTGAGGTAGCCCGACTGGCATCAGCAACAAGCTCGCGAACGGCACAACGACCAGAACAAGCAGTCGAATAAAGTCGCTTTGATCGAGCTTCATGCGCCGATTGGCTTTTCTATCACTCCCGGAGTTTCCCCCCATGTACCTCACTCTCCTTCTCCGCCGGCAATTAGTTCCGGCTTGTCCCAACGGGTGAACATAAGCCAAGGGAAAACAAGAGAGACTAGGCCGGGAATTGCGAGCAGGGGCGTCATGATCACAAGGGCCATGGGTTCCGCGAAGAGCCGACCCAGCCCCTGCTTCCATACCGGGTTCACCAATATGCCGACCAGGACAAGGCAGACGCATCCAATCTGCAAGGCATAGTGGTAGCCAACGCCTGGCAGGTAAACACCCGCTCCTTGTGGACCCCATTCTGGCAAAGGGTTTCGCTCAAGCGATTGGCGGCGAAGAATTATGCCGCCCATCGCGTGCTGAAAAGACATGGTCCTTGCCGACAGTCCGAACCGCTTCCGCAAATTCCGTCTTGTTGGCACGCGGACCAAGAAGCTGAGCAGGAAAGCCACAGGCAGGCCAAATGGCAGGCAGGCGGCGATCAGATCGCCGGATCCGTTCGCGATTGCTGATCGCGTAGCGAGGGCTAGGGCAAAGGCCGCCACGGCTGTGCCTATTGCATGCGCAATCACCTCGACCACAAACGCCGTCACGGCGCCCGGCGCCCAACCTTCTCTCTCACTCCCGGAGTTTCCCCCCATGTCCCTCACTCTCCTCACTCCGCCCTCCGCGGAGCCTGTCAGCCTGTCCGAAGCCAAGGCTCGCCTGCGGGTGGCGGATGCGTCGCAGGATGACGCGATCAACCACTGGATACAAACGGCGCGGGCGCGTGTCGAGCGGGATACGGGCCGGGCGTGTCTCGCGCAGACCTGGCTGGAACGGCGCGATGTGTGGTGGGGCGAGGGGCGTCTGTCGGCGTTCGGGACGCGGTTTCGCCTGTTGAAACCGCCTCTGATCGCGCTGGAGGCGGTCACAGTTTACGGGCTGGATGATGCGCCGTCGGAGATCGATCCGGCGGCGTTTTTTGTCGACACGTTGAGCGATCCGGGGCGGCTGGTCCTGAGGCCGGAACAGAGCTGGCCGCTGCCGGGCCGGGCGGCGGCTGGGATCGAGATCCGCTTTCGCTGTGGCTATGGCGACACGCCCGACGATGTGCCGGCGCCGCTGCGCGAAGCCATTCTCCAGCTCACCGTCCATCTGGCTGAAACCCATGGCGCCAGTGCCATGCCGCCCGGCGTGGCGGCGCTGATCGCGCCTTACCGTCCGGTGATGTTGTGAGCGGCCCCGTGACGTCTCCGGTGGAGGCCTTGCGCGAAGCCCTGACAGCGCAGTTTGCCAGCGACCCGGTGGTGATGATCCTGCTGGGTGATCCGATCCGCCTTTATGACGAGCGCTCGACCCGCGCCGCCTTCCCGCATGCCAGCTGGGGCCGCATCGAGACCCATGAGAGCGGTGCCGACGGTGTCCGCCTGCTGGAAGTCCGGCTCGGGCTGGATGTCTGGTATCGCGATGGTGAGCCTGGACCGGTGCTCGACGCCCTGGCCGACAGTGTCACGGCTGCGGCGCTGCCCGACCTGCCCGAGCCCTGGCGCCTGATCACACTCACCCCCGCCTATCGCGACGTCTTTGCGACGCGCGAGCGGCGGTTGAAACGCGGCCTGCTGCGCCTGCGGGCGGTGGTGGGGGGTGGACTGGCATGAAAATGGCGCAATTCCTGCCTATATAGTTGGTTCGGGCGGCGCGATTTACGGCGAGGCAAGCTGGCTGGTCTAGCGTGCCGTCATATGGACCTGCCCCGGCAAATCGGGTAAACAGGACACGCTCAACAAGGAAGCAGACGATGCGTATCGAAGGCACAAATCGCCGCGAAGGCTTCAACCGCTAAACTGGTTGTGGCGCGCCTCGTCATGTATGAAAAACATCAAACCCAGGCCGAACGCTGAGCCTGACCCAGCCAATTCGCGGCCCAAGAAAAACCCCCACCAAACCGCCCCACCCGGGCGGTTTTTTTGTGCCCGCTTTCAGGCCGGGCCGCCGCCCAATCCTCACAAAAAGGAGCCCTGCCATGAGTGTCCAATCCGGCCGCGATATCCTGATCCGTATCGGTGATGGCGGTGATCCGCCGGTCTTCACCGCGGCCGCTGGCCTGCGGTTGAAAACGATTTCGCTCAATGCCCGTCTGGTCGATGTGACCCATGCCGACAGTGTCGGCGGCTGGCGTGAGCTGATGGACGGGGCGGGCTTGAAGACCTGCGCCGTGTCCGGCTCGGGCGTGTTTGTCGATGCAGCCGCCGATGCGCGGATCCGGCAGGCCTTTTTCGACCGCTCTTGCGACAGCTGGCAGCTGGTCATCCCCGATTTCGGCACGCTGACCGGGGCTTTCCAGGTGGCAGCGCTGGACTATGCCGGTCGGCATGATGGCGAGGCGACGTGGTCGATGAGCCTGGCCTCGGCCGGACCGCTGGTCTTTGCAGCGCTCTGAGATGGCCAACCGGCAACGCGGTGAGGTCGAACTCGTCATCGGTGAGCGCACGTTGACGCTCTGCCTCACCCTCGGTGCGCTGGCAGAAATCGAAGCGCTCTGTCCACCCGGCGAGGCGCTGGGCGCCGGACGCCTGTTGCAGATCGTCGAAGTGCTGGCGCGCGGCGGCGGCGAGGTGATCAGCCTGGATGAGCTGAAGGCCGCCCCGATCGATATCGGCGAGACCGCCGCGGCGGTGGCTGACTGTCTCGACCTTGGCAGCGCGCCATGAACTGGGCGCTGGTCCTGCGTACCGGGCTCGCCCTGGGACTGGTGCCCGAACAGGTCTGGCGCCTGTCGCTGGTCGAATGGCGCGCCCTGACAGCACCCGGCGGCCAGGCCCCGCTCGACCGGGCCGAGCTGGAGGCGCTGCGAGCCCGTTTTCCTGATCCCGAATTTGCGGACACAACAGAGGAGGCACAGCCATGACCTCACCCCGTCCTGATACCCCGCTGGAGGATTTTGCCGACGGAGCGGGCCAACGCGCTGCCGAGGCATTGGAGACCGCTTTCGAGCGCGCCGGCAGCCGGATCGAGCAGGCGCTTGGTCGGGCGGCCCGCTCCGGCGAGGCGGATTTTTCGCGCATGACCGAGGCGATCCTGGCGGACCTCGCACGACTGGCCGCCCAGCAGGTGATCGAACGCCCGCTGGCCGGGCTGATCGACCGGGCGCTGGGGGCGATCACGCCGGATGGCGCTCGCGCCGAGGGCGGGCCGGTGCAGCCGGGCGGCGCCTATCTGGTTGGTGAGCGCGGTCCCGAACTCTTCACGCCGGGCGTGGCCGGTCAGGTCAGCCCGTCTGGCAGCGGTGGTGGAAGCCAGACCGTCCATATCCACCTGACCCTGCCGCCGGGATCAAGCGCCAGCAGCGAACGCGCCATTGCGCAATCGCGAGGCCGGATCGCCCGTTCCTTGGCGCGGGCGGTGGATGAGGGGAGGCGCTGGTCATGAGTGTGTTTCACGAGGTCCGCTTCCCCTTCTCGGTTTCCGTCGGCGCCAGTGGCGGGCCGGAGCGGCGCACCGAGATCGTGCCGCTGGTCTCCGGCCGCGAGCAACGCAACACGCCCTGGGCCGATAGTCGCCGCCGCTATGATGCCGGGCCGGGCGTGCGCTCGCTGACCGATATCCACACGCTGATCGAATTCTTCGAGGCGCGGCGCGGGCCATTGCACGGGTTTCGCTTTCGCGATCCGTTCGACAATCGCTCCGCCGCGCCCGACCAGGCCCCGGATCCGTCCGATCAATTAATCGGCACCGGTGACGGCACCGCGACCCAGTTCCAGCTGGTCAAGCATTATGAGAGCGGCGGCGAGGCGTGGACCCGCACCATCACCAAGCCGGTCGAGGGCTCGGTCCGGCTGGCCGTAGACGGCGTGGAAACGCTTGACTTCAGCCTCGATCCGGCAACCGGCCTGGTCACGCTGACGGACCCGCCAGGACCCGGGCAGGCGATCACGGCTGGCTTTGCCTTTGACGTGCCGGTGCGCTTTGCCAGCGAGCGGCTCGACCTCGCCCTCGACGAGCCCGGCGCCGCCTCGGCGCTCTCCATCCCCCTGATCGAAATCAGAGCCTGAACACGGCCCCAAAGAACGCCGGAGGTGATCATGAAAAACGTGCCTGCATCCATCCAGGCGGCGCTCGATGAGGGCGTCACCACACTGTGCGATTGCTGGATCGTGACCCGCTCCGATGCGGCGCGCTTCGGCTTTACCGATCACGACCATGATCTGATGGTCGACGGCGTGACCTGCCGCGCCGGAAGTGGATTTGGTGGCAGCGATGTCGCGGCGGAAACCGGTCTGGCACCGGATCAGGGCGGCCTGGTCGGCGCGCTCGATGACGATGTCCTGCGGCGCGACGATCTGGAAGGCGGGCTTTGGTCCGGTGCGCGGGTCGAAAGCTGGCGCGTCGACTGGGCCAGCGATCCGCCACTCGGTGTGAAGACCGGGCAGGGCGAGCTGGGCGAGATCCGCCGCGTCGATGGCCGGTTCGAGGCCGAGCTTCTGGGGCTCGCCCATCGTCTGGGCCGGGTTTGCGGCCGGGTCTTTGCCCGTCGTTGTGACGCGGTGCTGGGAGATGGGCGGTGCGGCGTGGATGGCGGTCATCCCGGCTTTGCGCTGGGCTGTGACCAGGCCTTCACCACCTGCCGCGACCGTTTCGCCAACACGCTCAATTTTCGCGGCTTCCCGCACATGGTCGGCAATGATGTGCTGCAGGCCTCGCCAGCCAGCGAGCCGGTCCGCGACGGTTCTTCCCGGGGGCTGGGCGGATGAGGCGGTCCAAGCGCGTTGGCGCTCGCGCCACCGCCCGCGACCGGGCCCGTGTTCGGGCGCTGGCCGAAGCGCGGCGCTGGATCGGCACGCCCTATGGTCACCAGGCCAGTTGCCTGGGCGCGGGCTGTGACTGCCTGGGCCTCATTCGCGGGATCTGGCGGACGCTTTACGGCGAGGAACCGCAGACCGTCCCGCCCTATGGCCCCGATGTCGCCGGGACACCGCTGGCCGCGGCTTTGATGGAAGCAGTCGGGACGCACTTTACCGAGATCGACAAGGCCAGTCCGCGCCCGGGAGACGTCCTTCTGTTTGCCGACCGTCCGGGCGGCACAGCGCGTCATTGCGCGGTGCTGTCGCAGCGCGACCGGATCATTCATGCCTATTGGCGGCGCAGTGTGGTCGAGACGGCGCTGACACCCTGGTGGCGCCGCCGTCTGGTCGCCGCCTTCGCCTTTCCCGACCTGCCCCCTGCCGAACCTGTTGAGGAGATGACATGGCCCAACTTGTCCTGACCGCCGGCCGCGTCGCCTTGGGCGCGGCCCGCGCTGCCCTGCCGACGCTGGGGCGGATTGCGGCCGGTGTCGCCCTCAATTCGCTTCTGCCCGGACGCGAGGGCCCGCGCCTTTTGGAACTGCCGGTCCAGACCTCCACCGATGGCGCGGCCATGCCCCAGGTCTGGGGCCGGGCCCGTCTGGCCGGCCAGGTGATCTGGGCCGCGCGTTTTACCGAGCACGCGCAGACGTCCGGCGGCGGCAAGTCCGGACCGAAGGAGACAGGCTTCACCTATTCAATCTCTTTTGCGGTCGGGCTGTGTGAAGGCGAGATTTCCGGCATCGGGCGGATATGGGCCAATGGGGCGCTGCTCGACCAGTCACGCTATCCGGTGCGCTGGCATGCTGGCCGCGCCGACCAACTGCCCGACCCGTTGATCACTGCCATTGAAGGCCCTGACGCGCCGGGATTTCGCGGCACCGCCTATCTGGTGCTCGAAGACCTGCCGCTGGATGAATTCGGGCATCGCCTGCCAAACCTCTCCGTGGAGGTGTTCCGCGGTGTCGGGTCGGATGGGCTGGAGCGGCAGGTGCGCGGCGTCAACCTGATCCCCGGCTGCGGCGAGTTCGCGCTCAACCCCGATCCGGTCATGCGTCTGCAGGGGCCGGGCGCGGAGACACCGGTCAATCGCAATAATGCCCGCGGGCTGAGCGATGTGCTGGCCGCGCTGGATGATCTGGAACGCGATCTGCCGGCCTGCCGGTCGGTGCAGATCGTGCTGGCCTGGTTCGGCGATGATTTGCGCTGTGGTGAATGCCGGATCCGGCCCGGCGTCGAGGATCGCGACACAGCGACCCGTCCGACAGCCTGGCGCGTGGCGGGTGCCGAGCGCGACACGGCCTGGCTGGTCGGCCGGATTGATGACCGTCCCGTCTATGGCGGCACGCCGGATGATGCCGGTGTTGTGGCGCTGATCGGGGCGCTCAAGGCGCGCGGCTTCAAGGTCACGCTCTATCCTTTCATCCTGATGGACATCGCTGACGGCAATTCCCTGCCGGACCCGGATGGCGGCAGCGGGCAGCCGGCCTATCCCTGGCGCGGCCGTATCCGGCCCGGGGCGGGCAGCGTTGCGGCTCAGGTCGACGCCTTCTTCGGAACCGCGCAGGCGACGGATTTCACGGTCAGTGGCGGGGCGGTGATCTATGCCGGTCCGGACGAGTGGCGCTATCGGCGTTTCATCCTGCATTGCGCCGCGCTGGCATCAGCGGCCGGCGGGGTGGATGGTTTCCTGATCGGTTCGGAAATGGTGGCGCTGACCACCGCCGGGGCCGGTGAGAACTATCCGGCGGTCGCGGCCTTGTGTGCGCTGGCCACCGAGGCGCGCAGCCTGCTCGGCCCGTCGACGCGTCTCTCCTATGCGGCTGACTGGAGCGAGTATCACGGTCATCAAAGCGGCGGCGGCGCCAGGATATTCCATCTCGACCCGCTCTGGTCACTCCCGGCGATCGACGCTGTGGCGATCGATTTTTACATCCCGCTGGCCGACTGGCGCGATGGCGATGATCATCTCGACGCGGCTCTCGCGTCCGGCCCGCATGACAAGAGCTATCTGGCCAGTCAGGTGACGGGCGGAGAGGGGCATGACTGGTATTACGCCTCGCCGGAAGACCGTGATGCCCAGCTGCGCACGCCGATCAGCGATGCAGCGCATGGCGAGGACTGGGTCTGGCGCTACAAGGATTTGATTGGCTGGTGGTCGAATGCGCATCACGACCGGCCCGGTGGCGTGCGTGCAGCCACTCCGACTGGCTGGGTCCCGAAGTCCAAACCAATCTGGCTGACCGAGATCGGTTGTCCGGCAGTCGACAAGGGCGCCAACCAGCCCAATGTCTTCATCGACCCGAAAAGTTCTGAAAGTGCACCGCCCCATCACTCCACCGGCGTCCGCGACGACCTGATCCAGCGGCGCTATCTGGAAGTCCTGCTGGCACACTGGGATGATCCGGCCGCCAATCCGGTCTCGCCGCTTTATGGCGGCCCGATGATCGAGCCTGAATGGACTCATGTCTGGGCCTTCGATGCGCGGCCCTGGCCGGACTTCCCGGCGCGCTCGGAAATCTGGTCTGACGGGGAGAACTGGCGGCTGGGCCACTGGCTCAATGGCCGCGCCGGCCTGGTCCCGGTCGCACGCATCATCGACGAGCTCTGCGACGAGGCCGGTCTGGCCGAACGCGATGTGTCCGCCACTCATGATCTGGTCGCCGGCTATGTGATGGACAGGCCAATGCCGGCGCGCGACGCGCTGGGGCCATTGCTCGACCTTTTGGGTGTCTCCGTCCTCGAGGGGGCCGACAGTGTCCGCTTTGTCTCCGCCGGGGTGGAGAGCGGCGGCGATACGCTGACGCTGACCGACCCGGTCGATACGGGCGAGGACAGCGTCACCCGCGTCCACCCCGCACCGCTGGACCTTGTCCGTGATATCGCTCTGGGCTTTTACGACGACCGCGCCAGCTATCGCACCGGCCACGCTTCGGCCCGCGGCGCGATGGGGACGGTGGCGACGCGCTCGCTGATCGTGCCGGTGATTGCTGATGCCGACACCGCCCGGCGCTGGTGTGGCGACAGCCTGATCACCGCTCATGCGCTGGCCGAGCGGCTCGACCTGGTCCTGCCGCCTGCTTTTCTGGCGGTGGAGGTTGGCGACCGGGTCGTTGTCGATGATGAGACCTGGCAAGTCGCGGCGCTGGAGGGTGACGCCGTGCGTCAGGCCCGCCTGCACCAGCCGACGGGGCAGTCTGTCACCGTCGCGGCAGGTGAAACCGGCGCAGACCCGGCCCTGCCCGGCACGGCAATGCGCCCGGCCCTGGAAGTACTCGACCTGCCGCTCCAGTCCGGTGAGAGCCGGGACGGTCCCCTTGTGGCCGCCTGGGCGCAGTCATGGCCGGGCGCTGTCGATGTCCACCTGTTCGATCGTCACGCCGCGACCCTGACCCGTCCGGCGCGCCTTGGCTGGCTGGCGGCGGACCTGTCTGCCGGCCCTATCGGTCGCTGGGACCGGGCCCATGCGGTGCTGCTCGATCTGGACTGGGGCACACTGGCCAGTGCCGGCCCGGCCGCCGTGCTGGACGGTGCCAACCGGATCGCGGTGGAAGCCACGCCCGGCAACTGGGAGGTGATCGCTTTCAGCGGTGCCGAGTTGCTGGCGCCCGGTCGCTATCGACTGACCGGTCTGTTGCGCGGCCTGGGCAATGGGGTGTCGCGAGCGGCCGCCAGCGGTGCCCGCATTGTGGTGCTGGATGAGGCCTGTCAGGCGATGACCCTGGCACCGAACGAGCGCGGTGTGCCGTTGGAGCTGACGGCTGTCGCAGCCGGTTATCCAGCCAGCGATGACGCCGCGACCCGGCGCGAGGTGCCGCCGGTTGCTGCTGATCTTATACCGCTGGCCCCGGTCCATCTCGTCCTTGGTCGAACCGCCGGTGCACTGCGTGTCGACTGGATCCGCCAGACCCGGATTGGCGGCGATGACTGGTCTGCGCCGGACGTGCCGCTGGGGGAGGCGGGCGAGGCCTGGCAGGTCGAGCTGGACGGGGCCGGTGTGGTGCATCAGCTGGGCGACCTCACCAGCCCCGGCCTGACCGTTTCCGACAGCGAACTGGTTGCGGCGTTCGGGACGCTGCCCGACCATTTGACCGTTCGTGTTGCGCAGCTGTCGACGCGTATCGGGCCGGGCTGGGCCGCAGAGGCTGAGGTCGATCTGTGAGCTGTGCTTTGATATCGGCTGCAAAGCCGCTTACATGATGCATGGCCTTCAAGGCCGACAGGCTTTACCGGCAAGGCAATACGGGTATGGACGATCCCTACAAGACGCTCGGCGTCTCCAAAACGGCGAGCGCCGACGAAATCCGCAAGGCTTACCGCAAGCTGGCCAAGGAGCTGCACCCGGATTCCAATCCCGGCAATGCGGCGGCCGAGGAGCGTTTCAAACACGTTTCGCAAGCCTTCAAACTGCTCTCCGACCCGGAAAAGCGGGCCGAGTACGACGCCGCCGCGCGAGCCGGCTTTCATCCCGGCATGGGCGGGATGGGTGGCATGGGCGGCGGTCCCGGTGGCAAGCCGTTCAATTTCCGCCAGTCACGGCATCAGGGCCGTGGCGGGTTCGAGGATATCTTCTCCGACCTGTTCACCGATTTCGGCGCCCAGGGCGGCGGTGGGCGCCAGCGCCAGGCCCCGCGCAAGGGGGCCGATGTGCGCCAGACCGTGACCGTTGATTTCATGCAGGCAGCCCAGGGCGGCAAGCACCGGGTCAGCCTGCCGGGCGGACGCACGCTCGATGTCGCGGTACCCTCGGGTGCCAGCGACGGCCAGGTATTGCGCCTGCGCGGCCAGGGTGAGGGCTCGGCCATGGGCGGCGAGCCCGGCGATGCGCTGATCGAGATCAAGGTCGCCGAACACAAATTCTTTTCGCGCGCTGGCGATGATGTCCGTCTGGAACTGCCGATCAGCCTTAAGGAAGCGGCGCTGGGCGCCAAGGTGCGGGTCCCGACGATCGATGGCGCTGTCGATGTAAGGGTGCCGCCCGGATCCTCGACGGGCACCTTGCTGCGGCTGCGTGGCAAGGGATTTGCTGGCAGCAAGGGCAAGCGCGGCGACCAGCTGGTCCGGCTGATGGTGGCGCTGCCGTCGAGTGATGAGGCGCTGAAAGCCTTCCTGGAGAAATGGTCGCCGCCGGAAGGCCATGATCCGCGCAAGGGTCTGCATTCGTGACGGTGATGTTTTGGTAGTATGTTGTTCAGCACGGGTTCAGGGGGAGCCCGTCAGTGTGAGTGTCATGTTGAGAAACCTTTTGATCCTTGCTGGCGCCCTGAGCGTCTTCGCAGCCCCCGCCGGGGCCGACGGAAACGACGCCGCAGTCGTGGAGCCGGCCGGCTATGCCAACCTGCAGGACCGCTACACCGCGCCTGAAGCCCGTGACGCCCGGCGTCAGGGTGATGTGGTGCCGGCGCTGCGGGTGATCTCGGAAGTGCGTCGCCGCTATCCCGGCGCCGACGTGCTCGATGCCGAGCTCGAGGGCGGCGGGTCGCCGCGCTATGTGATCAAGATTCTCACCCGTGAGGGGCGCCGCGTCGATGTGGTTGCCGATGCCCGGACCGGGCAGATACTGTTTGAACGATAGGGGGAGTGCATGCGCGCGCTTGTTGTTGAAGACGATCCGGACCTGAACCGCCAGCTTGGCCGGGCCCTCGAAGATGCCGGCTATGCCGTCGACGCAGCCGTCGATGGCGAGGACGGTCACTTCATGGGCGACACCGAACCCTATGATGTTGTGGTGCTGGATCTTGGCTTGCCCAAGATGGACGGCGTCACCGTCCTCGAACGCTGGCGCCAGGCCGGGCGTGACTTCCCGGTATTGATCCTGACCGCGCGCGATCGTTGGTCGGAAAAGGTGGCGGGCTTTGATGCCGGCGCCGATGATTATCTCACCAAGCCATTCCACACCGAGGAATTGCTGGCCCGCATGCGCGCCCTGACTCGCCGTGCCGCCGGCCACACCACGGCGACGATTGAATGCGGCGGCCTGTCCATCGACACCCGCGGCGCCCGCGTCTTCATTGATGGCGCGCCGGTGAAGGTGACCTCGCACGAGTTCCGCATGCTGTCCTATCTGGCCCATCACCAGGACCGGGTGATTTCGCGCACCGAGCTGGTCGAGCACATTTACGACCAGGATTTCGACCGCGACAGCAATACGATCGAGGTTTTTGTCGGCCGTCTGCGCAAGAAGATCGGCACCGACCGGATCGAGACCGTGCGCGGGCTGGGCTATCGACTGGTTGATCCGGTGGCGCGCCCGGTTTCGTGAAGCGCCGGGCCTCCCTTGCTTTCAGACTGTTTGCCGGCGCCGCTGCCTGGGCGCTGGCACTCCTGCTTCTGGGCGCCATCGCCCTGACCACGCTTTACCAGCGCTCGGTCCTGCGCACGATGGACGACCGGTTGTCCAGTGTCGTCGAGGCTCTGGTCGCGGCCGCTGAAACCGATCCGGGCGGCGGCATCGTGCTCGCCCGTCGGCCCTCTGACCCCGCTTATGACCGGGTGTTCTCCGGTCGCTACTGGCAGATTTTCGATGCTCCGGTCATGGAAGGCGGCGGACACCAGGCGCTGGTCGTGTCCCGGTCGCTGTGGGACGAGACCCTGACACCGCCCGACGCCCTGATGGCCTCTTTGCTGGCCAGTCCCGGTCAGGTGATGTCCTTTGATACCAAAGGACCCAGCGGCGAACCCTTGCGGCTGACAGGACAGGCGGTCCAACTGCCTTCGCGACCGGACATGGTCATCATGATGGCCGCCGAAGATCGCGAGACCGCCGACCGCGATGTCCGCAATTTCGCGATCACTTCCGGCATCATGTTCCTGGGCTTCGCGACTGCCATTGCCGCAGGTGTCTTCTTCCAGGTCCGCATCGGCCTGGCGCCGGTCCTGCGCATGCGGACCAGTGTCGCAGAGGTTCGCGAGGGCAATCAGGAGCGCGTTGATGGCGAATTTCCGGTCGAGCTCCAGCCCCTGGCCGACGAGCTCAATGCCATGCTCGACCATTCGCGCGAGCTGGTCGAGCGATCGCGCACGCATGTTGGCAATCTGGCTCATGCCCTGAAAACCCCGATCGCGGTGCTGACCAATGAGGCGCGGACGTCGCAAGGGGCGCTGGCCGACATGGTCGAGCGTCAGACCGGTGTAATGACCGAACAGGTCGAACATCATCTGCGCCGCGCCCGGGCGGCCGCCCACGCCAAGGCTGTTGGTGCCAGGACGCCGGTCGCGTCCACCGTCGGCGACCTTGCGCGTACACTGGAAAAGATCAATGCGGCACGCGGGATACGCATCACTTTCGAAGCCGAGGACGGCCTCAACTTCAAGGGCGAGCGCCAGGACCTGGAAGAAATGGTCGGCAATCTGATGGACAATGCCTGCAAGTGGTCGGGTGGCGAAGTGCATGTAAAAGCCATGCGGACCGCGGCTCGCGAGCTGGCTGTCATAATCGAGGATGATGGTCCGGGCCTCGACCCGCAGGAGTGCGAAGCCGCCTTGCAGCGCGGGGTGCGGCTGGACGAACAGGCGCCGGGCTCGGGCCTTGGTCTGGCGATTGTTTCGGATCTGGCCAAAGCCTATGGTGGAGAACTCAGCCTGTCGAGGTCAGAACTCGGCGGGTTAGCGGCTCGTATAGGCTTGCCGGCTACTGGTCGCTAAGTGCTCATTAACCGAAGTGGGTGAAGACTAGCGACAGCAAAAGACTGTGTATTCTGGATCATGGCCAATCTCTCGCCTTCTCAGCGAGCCAAACTCGAAGCGCTGTGGCGTAGCATGCCCGAAAAAATGCGGGCGGCGTTGCGGGCCACAACCAAGGCGACCGCCGCGAGTGATCCGGCGTCGGCGGCGCTCGACAACATATTTTCTGAACTTGAGGAAGCCTTGCGCTCGCCCGCCGGTGATCTGGCCAAGGCCTATGTGTTGGCCCCGCTGCGGCCGCTGGTCGGTGATTCCGCGCTGATCCCGCCGTCGAAATTCCGCTTTTCGGCCGAGGACCTGTCCAAGATCTGGGGCTGGATGGGGCGCCATCTGGCCAAGGACATGGTCGAGACCGCCAAGAAGTGCAAACGCCCGGAATCCGACCCGATCTGGTTCGAGTTTCGCCGTCAGGCCGGCGCGGCGCTGGCCGATGCCGTGCACAAGGCCGACCGTGTACCCAAGGACATGACGGCATTGCTCAAGCGTTTCGGCAGTGAAGGTCGCGCGATGCTGAGCGACGCAATCATCCTGCTGAACAATAGCGAGCAGATAGCCGCCGCGATGGCGCAGCTGCCGGAGCGGATTGCGGACTATGATGATGACCTGTCCCTGATCACCAAGCAGTTGCACGAGGAGATGCACGAGAGCAATGCCGAAGCGGCCTTGTGGATCCTGCTGCTGACCATGGGCCGGCTGGAGAACCCCTGGCAGATATTCCGAGTGGTCAAGCGGATCGGGCGACGCGATGACGACCTGGTCGTGCAGAAAACGGACCTGGCAGCCGTCGGTGACGCCGTCCTGGGCGATACCGGCTATTTCGCGGCCCGCCTCAAACAACCGCCCCAGACCCTGGAAGAGGCCAAGGCCTGTTACCAGCTGTTCGATCGGTTCGTGGCATTCTCGACCGGCATGACGGCTGAATTCGGCATTCGCAAGGACGGACGCTGGGGGCGCTCGCTGTTCGGCCTGCGGGCCGAAGCCTCGACCAATGTCGAGAAAACCCTGGCCAAGGTCCCGCTGGCGCTCGATGCGGGCCTGCCGGAGCCGCGCCGAGGCCGGAGCGGCCGGGTGATACCGGCCCAGCCCCCGCCGGCTGCTGCGGTCGACAAGGCCGAAGGGCTGCTCTACTTCCTCGGCAAATGCCGGGAACACGCCACCGCCGCGGCGATCGCCTCGACCCAGAAGCGAATTGCCGACGCGGCAGAGAAACGGATGCGTGAAGCCGGCGAGATGCTGGTCGATCTCGTGGCGTCCAGCGAAGGCCAGAACCGCACCACCGCGCAGGACGGGCTGGATATCACCGTCCGACTGATGGAAAGTGCGGGGCATGACGAGGCCGCGTCGCTGCTTAGACGGCGCGGTGCTGCCGCGACCGCGGCATAGCGTCCCGACCGCGTCGTGGCGGCTTGCGCGAACACCGTGTGCGACGTAGGTCGTTGCCATGTCCAAACTGCCCCGATCACCGATTGCCCTGGAAGACCGTGCGAACGAGCAAGGTCGCCTTTATTCACCCAGCGCTGCGCGCAATCGTGACGCGATCGCTGCGGTCCTGGCTCGCGCCCTGCCGACCGGCGCATCTGTCCTGGAGATCGGGTCGGGTACCGGCGAACATGCGGTCGCGGCCTGTCAGGTCCGTCCTGATCTGAGCTGGCAACCAAGTGACCCCGACGCCGCATCGCGCGACAGCCAGGCAAGCTGGGCCGGTGAGGCAGGCGGGGCGATCCTGGCGCCGCTCGAGATCGATCTCCTGCGCTCGCAGACCCTGGCCGAGATTGACGGCTTTGACGCGCTGGTCTGCATGAATGTCATCCATATCGCTCCATGGGCCGTCGCCGAGGCGCTGGCCGCGCTGGCGCAAGGCCGGCTTCGGCCGGGCGGTGTTGTCGTGCTGTACGGTCCCTATCTGCAAGGCGACGCGACCGCGCCGTCCAACCTCGCTTTTGACGCGTCGCTGAAAGCGCGAAATCCGGAGTGGGGTGTGCGGTCGCTGGATGCCGTGGTCGCGCTTCTGGCCTCGCATGACCTGTGCCTGATTGAACAGGTCGACATGCCGGCCAATAATCTCATGCTCATTTTTCAACGCCGGGAGCCGGAATGATGCGGCATCGCAATCGACGTCTTGCCACCATCGCTGCTTCGGCGACTGTCCTTGTGGTCGCAGTCGGCCTCGGCCTGTTCGCGTTGCGCAGTGCCGTGGTCTTCTTCTATTCGCCCAGCGAGATCGCCGCGGAGCATCCCGGAATCGAGGCCCGGATCCGGGTCGGTGGTCTGGTGCTGGAAGAGTCGGTGGGTGAGGCGGCCAGCGGTGCCACCCGTTTCGTGATCACCGACCGGGTTGAAAATGTGCAGGTGGAATATGCCGGCCTGCTACCCGACCTGTTCCGCGAAGGCCAGGGCGTCGTTGTCGAGGGGCGGTTCGCTGCCGACGGCGTGTTGCAGGCGCGCACAGTGCTGGCCAAGCATGACGAGACCTATATGCCGCCGGAAGTGGCCGAGGCCCTGCGCGAAGCCGGGGTCTGGCAGGGCGAGGGTGAGGCGCCTCCAGCTGCCGGTGATACCGAGACCCGCTGAGGCCTGACACCGACCGCACGCGTTTGTGTCTTGCACGATTGTGTCGACGTCTTACCTCCGCACTGGAACCAGACCGGATGATGGAGACAGTTGATGACGCAGTCCCGACGCATTGAATTCGAGGGCGCCCTTGGTGAAACACTGGCCGCGCGACTGGACCTGCCAAATGGCCAGCCGCGGGCATTTGCCCTGTTTGCGCATTGCTTTTCCTGTTCCAAGGATATCCTGGCGGCGAGCCGGATCGCCCGCCGGCTGACCGTTTCGGGGTTTGCTGTCCTGCGGTTCGACTTTACCGGCCTTGGTCAGTCCGACGGTGATTTCGCCAATACCAACTTCTCCTCGAACATCGCTGACCTGATCGCTGCGGCGGGCTATCTGGACGCCGAACACGAGGCGCCGGCCCTGTTGATCGGGCACTCGCTGGGCGGCGCGGCGGTGATAGCGGCGGCCGGCAGGCTTCCCTCGGTCCGGGCGGTGGCCACGATCGGGGCGCCGGCGGATGCCGCCCATGTGACGCAACAATTCGCTGCCAGGATCGACACGATCGAGCGCGACGGTGTGGCCCGGGTCGAGCTGGCCGGTCGGCCCTTCACCCTCAAGAAGCAGTTCCTCGACGACATCGCCGATCACAAGGTGGAAGAGGCTGCGGCTGACTTGCACCGTCCGCTCTTGCTGCTGCATGCGCCCACCGATGCCGTCGTCGGGATCGACAATGCCTCGCGCCTGTTTCGCGCGGCCAAGCATCCCAAGAGCTTTGTCAGCCTCGATGAGGCCGACCATCTGCTCAGCAAAGCGGCTGATGCGGTGTATGTCGCGGATACCATTGCAAGCTGGGCCGGGCGATACCTGCCCGAAGCGCGGCCCGAGCCACCGGCGGCGGCGGGCGAGGGGGCTGTCATCGTCCGGGAAACCGGTGCCGGGCCCTATGAAAACCACGTCGTGACCGGCGATCATGTGATGCTGGCCGACGAGCCGGCCTCGGTCGGTGGCCTGGATGCCGGACCGTCGCCCTATGGCTATCTCAGCGCTGCGCTGGGTGCCTGTACCTCGATGACCCTGCGCATGTATGCCAACCGCAAGGGCCTGCCGCTGGACCGGGTCACGGTCGCGACCGGCCATCACAAGGGCCATGCCGAGGACTGTGCCGACTGTGTCGACGGCCAAGAAAAACATGTCGACATTTTCGAGCGCGAAATCACGCTTGAAGGCGAGCTTGATGCGACCCAGAAGGCCCGGCTTCTCGAGATCGCCGACAAATGCCCGGTGCATCGGACCCTGCACAGTCCCGTAGTCGTGCGGACCCGCTTGAAAGATGGCGGGTAAATTACCATCTGTAATGTTATTGTAATGTTTGAGACAGGCGGGGTTTAGTCCCGCCGCGTGAAGTTGTGCCCCTAATCGCAATGGAAAGGTCGTCATCACTCATGATTTCGGTTGATCGCATACGCCGCCTCGGCGGAGTTTCGCTCCTGGCCCTGTCGGCGCTGGCAGCAGGTAGTCTTCTGGATCGTTCGATGGGCGAGGCCTACGCCGTCCAGTCGTCCGAGGCGCCGCCCCTGGCGGCCGCCGTGCCGGCCGGTGCGCCCCTGTCCTTCGCCGACCTGATCGAAACCGTCAGCCCATCGGTTGTCACGGTGCAGGTCAGCGGCATGGTCGAAAGCTCGCCCTTTGGCGGCGGCAATGGGCCCGACCTCGACAATCTCCCGCCGCAAATGCGCGAATGGATGGAGCGTCAGTTCGGCGGCCAGCGCCAAGCGCCGCAGCCGCAGCCGCGCCAGTCGCTGGGTTCCGGCTTCTTCATTTCGGCTGACGGCTACCTGGTCACCAACCATCATGTGGTCGCCGAGGCCGACGAGATCACCATCGGTACGTCCGAGGGCGAGGAATTCGCCGCGCGTGTCATCGGCACCGATCCGCAAACCGATCTGGCGCTGCTGAAGGTGGATGGCGAGACCGATTTCCCCTTCGTCCGACTGGAAGAAAATCCGCAATACCGGGTCGGCGACTGGGTCGTCGCGGTCGGCAACCCGTTCGGCCTTGGCGGTACGGCAACCGCCGGCATCATCTCGGCCATCGGTCGCCCGATCGGCAACTCCACCTATAACGACTTCATCCAGACCGATGCCTCGATCAATCGCGGCAATTCCGGCGGTCCGACCTTTGACCTCAATGGCAATGTGATCGGCGTCAATTCGCAGATCTTCTCGCCGTCCGGCGGCAATGTCGGCATCGGTTTTGCCATCCCCTCCGACGTCGCCGCCCGCATCATCGCAGACTTGCGCGATGACGGGCGGGTGGCGCGCGGCTGGTTGGGTGTCTCGATCCAGAACGTCACCGAGGACATCGCCGAGGCGCTTGGCCTCGAGGAAACAACCGGTGCCATCATCAGCTCGATCGTCGAAGGCGGTCCTGCCGACCGCGCCGGTTTCGAGCGCGAGGATGTGGTGCTGGAAATCGATGGCGAGGCCGTTGAAGGCTCCCGCGACCTGACCCGCCGCGTCGGCAATATCCAGGCCGGTGACGATGTCCGTTTCCTGGTCCTGCGGGATGGCCGCGAACGCACCATCCGGGCCACGCTCGGCGACCGTCCGGGTGAGGAACAGCTGGCCAGCATGAGCAGTGTTGATGCTGCACCGGCACGGACATCGGTGTTCGGCATGTCGATGGCGCCGCTCGCTGAGGAGGATCGTGAGGTCCGCGGCCTTGGCGCCGATGTCAGCGGCGTGGTGGTCGACGAGATCGAGCCGGGCAGCGAGGCCGCCCGCAAGGGGGTCCAGGTCGGCGACATCATCCTGGAAGCGGGTGGCAATTCTGTTGCCGACGCCGAGGCCCTCCGGGCCATCGCCGATGAAGCCCGTGAAGACGGTCGCAGCGCCATCCTGCTGTTGGTCGAGGGACGTGGCGGTCAGCGCTATGTCGCCCTGCAACTCGGCTCTGCCGACTAGAGAAAAGGAGATCGGGGTGCGCATTCTGATCGTTGAAGACGACCGCGAAGCTGCCAGCTATATCCGCAAGGGCCTTCGCGAAAGCGGCCATGTGGCCGACCATGCCGGCGACGGCGAGGAGGGTCTGGAAATGGCCCGCGCCGCGGAATACGACGTGCTCGTCGTCGACCGCATGATGCCGCGCATGGACGGGCTGTCGATGGTCGCCGCCTTGCGGTCCGACGATGACCGCACCCCGGTCCTCATTCTCTCTGCCCTTGGCGAAGTCGATGACCGCGTCGAAGGGCTGAAGGCGGGCGGCGATGACTATCTGGTCAAGCCCTATGCCTTCGCCGAACTTCTGGCCCGTGTCGAGGCCCTGGCCCGCCGCCGCGACCCGGACACGGTCCGCACCAAGCTGGTGGTCGGTGACCTGGAAATGGACCTGCTCGCCCGCACGGTGATCCGTGAGGGCGAGGACATCCTGCTCCAGCCGCGCGAGTTTCGCCTGCTGGAATTCCTGATGAAGCATTCCGGCCAGGTGGTGACCCGCACCATGTTGCTGGAAAAAGTCTGGGACTATCATTTCGACCCCCAGACCAATGTCATTGATGTGCACATTTCGCGTCTGCGCTCGAAGATCGACAAACCCTTCCCGCGCTCGCTGCTGCACACGGTGCGCGGAGCCGGTTACCGCCTGCAGGCCTGATCCGGCATGACGGCGCGCGGTGCCGCCTTCCTTCGAACAACGGCCTTCCGGCAGACGCTTCTGTCGGCGGCCCTGTTCGCCCTGTCGAGTTTCGTCACGCTGGGCTTTGTCTATGCGGCCTCGGCCGGCATGGTGCTTCGCCGTGCCGACACCGCCATCAACGAGGAAGTCGTGGCCCTGGATGCCAGCTTCCAGGCCGGCGGGATACGCACGGTCAATCGCTACATCCTCGAACGGACCGTCGGCGGCGGGGCGGATTATCTCTATCTGCTCGTCCATCCCACCGGACGCAGCCTGTCCGGCAATCTGACCTATCTGCCCGAGGTCCAGCCCGATGATGAGGGCCGGGTCCAGTTCACCTATCGACGCCCGGCTGCGGGCGATAATGACGGTGAGGATGGCAAGGACGACCGCACCGCGCGTGGTCGGATCATCGAGCTGCCGTCCGGTTACCGGCTCTATGTCGGCCTCGATGTCGACGAGGAGACACGCCTCGTCTCGCGCATGCTCAACACTATTCTGGCGGCCTCGGCACTGGCGCTGGCGCTGGGAGTGGCGACCGGCATTTTCGTCAGCCGCCGTTTCGCGCGCCGTCTCGATCGGATCAATACGGTCGCCCGGCGGGTCAAGGCCGGGGACCTGCAACCGCGAGCGCCGCGCAATTTCACCGGCGACGAGCTGGACGAGCTGTCCGAGAATTTCAACAACATGCTCGACCGGGTCGAGGCGCTGATGCACCGCATGCGCCATACCGGCGACAGCATTGCCCACGATTTGCGCACGCCGCTGACCCGCATGCGCAATCGCCTCGACGAGGCGCTGCGCGAGGAAGCAGCACCCGGCTCGCGCGAGCAGGCGCTGGAGCGCGCCGTTGCCGATACCGACGAACTGCTGGGCATTTTCAACGCCATCCTGTCGCTGTCCCGTCTGGAGGCGGGCGAGAGCCGCGCCTCGATCCAGCGACTTGATCCGGCCGATATCGCGGCTGACCTGGCCGAACTCTACGAGCCCGTCTGCGAGGATGAGGGGTTGGCCTTCAACAGCGAGATCCAGGGCGGACTGTCGATGCTGGGCGATCGGGGTCTGTTGTCCCAGGCGCTGGCCAATATTCTCGACAATGCGGTCAAGTACACGCCGACCGGCGAGGCGGTGACCCTGCGCCTGCGCGAGACCGGTGATGGCCGGATCGAATTCTCCGTCACCGATACCGGGCCCGGCATTCCGGAGGCCGATCGTGACCGGGTGACCCAGCGCTTCGTGCGGCTGGACAATTCCCGCACCCAGCCAGGCTCCGGGCTCGGCCTGTCGCTGGTCCAGGCCATTGTCGATGTCCACAATGGGGAGTTCGCCCTGGCCGAAGGGCCAGGTGTCGTGTCCGGTGGTCACGGCCCCGGCCTGCGTGCCTCGCTCTGCTTTCCCAAGGCGGCTGCGGAAAGCTGATCCGGCGCGTGTGTGTCGCAGCAACATATTTCCTGGTGCAGACCTTCACCTGAGGTGCGGATCGGGTCAGTTTGCTTGCCATGACTGATCTTGCCGCCCATCCGGAATGTGTATTGCCGGCGCGACTGGCCGCGCTGCCCGGCTGCGAACCGGGTGCGGCGGCGCATGTGATCGCGGCACTGCCCGATGATGTCCGCCAGGCGATCGCGCCAGCGCATGATTTTCTGGATACGGTTTTCGCCGCAGCGCCCTACCTGGCCCGACTGGCCCAGCGCCAACCGGACACGCTGCGAGCCTGCATGGCCGAAACGCCGGACGCGCTCATCGCCTCCATTGTCGCAGACCTGAACAGGGCCGGCGCAGAAGCCCCCGATGCCGCCGCACTCGATGTCGCCCTGCGCAACGCCAAGAGCGACGCCCATCTGGTCACGGCGCTGGCCGATCTGGCCGGTGTCTGGGAGGTGCGGGCAGTGACACGGGCCATGACCGAACTGGCCGACGCGGCCCTGCAGGCCGCCCTGCATGCCCATGTCCGCTTCCTCGCCGAACAGGGCCGCGCCCATCCGGTCACGGACCCCGACAATCCGCTTCCCGGCGTCATCCTGCTGGCGCTCGGCAAGATGGGCACCGGCGATCTCAACTATTCCTCGGATATTGATCTGGTCGCGGTCTACGACCCGGACAGCCTGTCGCTGCCGGACAGTGAGGAGCCGCGCAAGCGCCTGCCGCGCCTGATCCAGGCGGTGGTGAAATCGCTGCAGGACGTGACGGCCGATGGCTATGTCTTCCGCGTCGATCTGCGCTTGCGGCCCGATCCGGGCGCGACCCCGGTCATCATCTCTACCGACGCTGCACTGAACTATTACGAGAGCCTGGGGCAGACCTGGGAGCGGGCGGCCTGGATCAAGGCCCGCGCCAGCGCCGGTGATCGCGAGGCCGCGACCCGCTTTCTCGACCACATGCAGCCCTTCATCTGGCGCCGCTCGCTGGACTATGCCGCCATTGATGACATTCGCGGGCTCGCCCGCCAGATCCAGACCGTGGGGCGCCGCGCCGAAATCCGTCCCGCCGGGCATGACCTGAAACTGGGGCGTGGCGGGATCCGCGAAATCGAATTCTACGCGCAGATCCCGCAACTGGTTTTCGGCGGTCGGGACGAGCGGGTGCGCGAACCGTCCACCTTGGCAGCATTGGAGGCCCTGGCCGTGACCGGTGCTGTCGAGCCGGAGGTGGTCGAGGCCCTTTCCCGAGACTATCGCGACCTGCGCAACTGGGAACACCGTATCCAGATGCGCCAGGACGAGGCCAGTCAGACCGTGCCGCTTGACGATGATGACCGCGCCGACCTGGCGGCCCTGGCGGGATTTGCCGATGTCGCGGCGTTCGAGAGCGCCGTTGTCGCCTGCCTGCAACGGGTTCATGGCCATTTCTCGGACCAGTTCGAGGACGACGATGCGCTGTCATCGTCAGCCGGATCACTGATCCTGACCGGAGTTGAGCCGACGCCGGATACCATCACCACGCTACAAACACTGGGTTTCTCTCAGCCGGACGCGGTCTGGACGCGGTTGAACGGCTGGGCGGCGGGCCGGGTCAGGGCGGCCCGGTCAGCGCGGGCGCGGACCCTGTTCGCCCGCATCGCGCCGCAACTGGTCGACCGCATGTCGGCGACCGGAGAACCGGATGCGGCGATGGCCCGGTTTGCCGCCTTCTTCGAGAATTTGCCGATGGGCGTGCAGCCCCTGTCACTGTTGTCCAACGAGCCGGGACTGGCGGCGGACCTGATTGGCATCCTGACCCTGGCGCCCCGCCTGGCCTCCGACCTGGCTCGCCGTCCGGCACTGCTGGACGCGATGCTGGACGACCGTTTTTCGGTGCCGCTGGATCAGGATGCTCCCGACAGTTTCGCGGTGGTCCTGACCGAGGCGCTGACGCGGGCCCGCGGCTATGAGGACCGGCTCAACTCGGCGCGCCGGCGCGTGCGCGAGGAACGATTCCGGATCGGTACCCAGATCCTCAACGGGATGGCTAGCGCACAAATCGCCGGCGCGGCTTTTTCGGCCATGGCGGATGCCAGCCTCGCGGCGATGGCCCGGGCGGCGCAGGACGAGACCGAGCGCCGTTTCGGCCCGATGCCGGGTGAGGGTGTCATTCTGGGCATGGGCAAGCTGGGTGGTCGCGAACTGGCGGCCGACAGCGATCTGGACATCATGATCATCTATGAGGGCGACGAGACGGCTTCGGGCTGGTTCGGCCGCTTTGCCACCCGCCTGATCAGCGCCCTGTCGGCGCCCACCGAAGAAGGCGAGCTCTATACCGTCGACATGCAATTGCGGCCGTCCGGCAAGGCCGGGCCGGTCGCGGTCTCGCTGTCGCGATTTGACAGCTATTATCCGCATGAAGCCTGGACCTGGGAGATGATGGCGTTGACCCGCGCCCGGATTATCGCCGGTGACGGGCCTCTGGCCGAAGCCGTGAGGGCCTCGTTCGAACGGGCGCTGTGCCGGCCGCGCGATGCCAAGGGTGTGCGTGATGATGCGCGGGCCATGCGCCAGCGACTGGCCGAGGCAAAACCGCCCTCTTCAAGCTGGGACCTGAAGGCCCGGCCCGGTGGTCTGCAGGACATCGAATTTATTGCCCAGACCCTCCAGCTCATCCATGCCGACCGCAAGGACGTGGTCCGGGCGTCGACCCGGGATGCACTGCAGGCGCTGGGAGAGGCGGGTGTCCTGCCATCCTCAGAGGTCAGGCTTTTGACCGAGACCCTGCAATTGCAGTTGGGCGTGCTGCAGATGATCCGGTGCGCCCACGGATCCGGTTTCGATCCGGCCCAGGCGAGCACCGGATTTGCGACGCGGCTGGCCGAGCTCGCCGGCTGCCCCGATATCGAAGCGCTCGAAGCGTCGCTGGACCGGCGCATGCGGGACGTCCGCGAGGTGTTCGAGCGCCGGGTCGGAAAAATGTGACACAGTGGCGACGGAAATCCGCGCCAGCCCCGTTCTACCTGTAGCGAGGCTATGAACGACAAGGACGACGTCATGAAATCTCTCAAACTGATTGTGCTGATGAGCACCTCCTGCCTGATGCTGGCCGGCGCTGCCGCCCAGGCCCAGGGTCACGGCGGACATCACCGTGGTGAGCGCGGCGGCAACCCCGCGATGCGCGCCGCGATGATGCTGCGCGCCGCCGACGCCAATGGCGACAACTCCATCACCCGGGCTGAAGTCGACGATCTGCAGGGCGAAATGTTCGTCTGGATGGATCGCAATGGCGACGGCTATCTCGACGAGGCTGACCAGTCCCCGGTCCGCCAGCGCCTGCGGGCGGCCCGCGAAGCCGAAGCTGGCGAGGATGATGGTCGCGAGCGTCGCGGACGTCGCGGCATGCGCGGTCGTGGCGGTCGCGGTGGGCCGGACGGTGAAGGTCCGGGCCGGCAGTTCGATGCCGATGAGGATGGCCGGATCTCCCGCGCCGAGTTCCTCGACGGTGAAAACCGCCTGTTCGAGATGCTCGATACCGACGAGGATGGCGTGATCACGCCGGACGAGCTGGACGCCGCATCGGAAAGGCGTCAGGAACGCCGCGAGGACCGTCGCCGGTGGTGGCGGAACTAGCAGCAACGCGAATGTTTGACGGACACGGCATGAAGACAGATGAACCGGCCAATGCCGGGCCCATCTCGGGCCGTGTCCGCGAACGCCCGCCTGTCGGGGCGTCGGCTTTGGCCGACATCCG
This sequence comes from Maricaulis sp., assembly GCF_048268525.1. Classification (GTDB taxonomy): domain Bacteria; phylum Pseudomonadota; class Alphaproteobacteria; order Caulobacterales; family Maricaulaceae; genus Maricaulis. The sequence goes on from NZ_JBLWVH010000022.1 coordinate 43,161, forward strand.
GGCGGCGGAAGACCGGCTGATGGCGCGCATCGGCGCGGGCGATCGCGACGCGGCGCGCGAGCTGATGGCCGCCAACATGTCCCGGATCATCGGACTGGCCCGGCGCACGCTGGGCGACCCGATGGAAGCCGAGGACGTGGCCCAGGAGACGTTCCTGCGCATCTGGAAGGCCGCCGGTCGCTGGCAGTCTGGCCAGGCGCGGGTGTCCAGCTGGGTGTGCCGGATCGCCCTCAATCTCTGCTACGACCGCCTGCGCAAGCGGCGGGAGGTCCTGACCGATGCCGTGCCCGAACGGGCCGATGGCGCCCCCGGGCAGGACGAGCAGATGGAACAGGCGGAGAGCGGCAATCGTGTCGCCGATGCGGTGAAGCAATTGCCCGACCGCCAGCGTCAGGCGCTCGAACTGGTTCACTTCCAGGAGTTGAGCAATATTGAGGCGGCGGAGATCATGTCTGTGAGCGTGGACGCGCTTGAATCACTGCTGGCGCGAGGGCGTCGCAAGCTCAAGGCGGTTCTGCTGGGCGATGCGCCCGATCTGATAGCCAGCTATGCACGGGGCGGTAACGCCCGTTACGGTGACGAATGATGACTGAGGAACGATTTCTCCAGATTCTCGAGGCCTATGGTGCCGATCCGGCGCATTGGCCGGCGGATGAACGCGAAGAGGCGCAACGCTTTGCCCGGCTGAGCCGGGAACAGGTTGCCGCTGCGGTCAGTAACGAGATGGTCCTCGACGATTTGCTTGATCGGCTGATTGAGCCGGTTGCGGACACGAGCCTGCTCGAGCGCCGCGTGCTGGCCCGCATGCCGCGACCGTCCATGCCGGACTGGATGGCACCGTCGGCGGTGGCCGCTGCGCTGGTTCTGGGCGTTTGCCTGGGCTTTGCCAGCAGCGCCGTGACCGTGCCACAGGACGACATGGACGCAATTTATGCCGATGCCTTTACCGGCTATGAGCAGGACTGGGTCGACTGGTTGGGAGACGACGCATGAGACCCGCCTTGCCCTGGATCATTGCCCTTGTCGGGTCGGTCCTGATCAATGGTGCCCTGGCCGGATATGTGGTGCATCGCACCGCCGACGGGCCGCGCTGGCAAATGCCGTCACCGGACGAGCGCGAGGCCGGCCGCCGCGGGCGGCCCAATGCGCGCCAGGGGTTCGATTTGCGCAATTTTGTCGAGGCCCTGCCGGACGAGGCGCGGGGCGAAGCCCGCCGGCGCCTGCGCGACGCTTTTTCGGAGCTGCGTGAGCCGGGTTTCGAGACCATGGATATCCGGCGTGAACTCGACGCCCTTCTGGTCGCCGAGACCTTCGATGCCGAGGCGGTTGCCGACGCGATGGAACGGTTGCATGTCAACCAGCGAGCGATCGAGATGCGGATCGAGGCTGTCGTCCTTGACGTGGTTGCCGGGCTGGATGCAGAGACCCGGGCTGCCGCGCTACAGGCGGGTCGGGACCGGATCGGGCGTCGGGGCCCTCCGCGTGATCGCCGCCGTGACGGACCACCGCCTCCACGGCATTAGCGGGTCCTATTCGCCGGCCGCCAGACGCGCCGGTGTTTCGCTGTCCACGAATTCATCATCAACATCGAAACCGTCATCGGACGGCAGCCCGGCCGACAGACCGAGCGGCGCATGCGTGTCGACGTCGTCATCGACGAAGTCGGCCGCCTCGTCGCTGATGGCGCTGTCGGTGACCTTGCGGATGGCATCGCGCGGGATGGGCTGATCCTGGCTGATCGGCAGCACGATGGAGACCGTGGTGCCTTCGCCCAGGACCGAGTCGATCGACAGTGTGCCACCGTGCAGCTCGATCAGGGACTTTGACAGGGCCAGGCCGAGACCGGAGCCCTGGAAGCTCTTGGAGTGCTGGCTTTCGATCTGCTCGAACGGACGGCCAAGGCGTGGCAGGTCGTCCTTGGCGATACCGATACCGGTATCCGAGACCTGGAAGGCGACGCCGAGGCCGGACAGGAAACCGCGCACCGTGACCCGCCCGCCTTCCGGCGTGAACTTCACCGCGTTGGACACCAGGTTGATCATGACCTGCTTGAAGGCGCGCGGATCGACCTCGATCTCCGGCAGGTCCGACACGTCGGCGCGCAGCTTCAATTGTTTTTCCTCGGCCCGGCCACGGACAATGCGGATGCTCTGCTCGACCAGTTCCGAGGCATCGGTCGGTTCGGGCTGGAGCTGCATCTTGCCGGCCTCGATCTTGGACATGTCGAGGATGTCGTTGATCAGTTCCAGCAGGTGGCGGCCCGAGGACAGGATGTCCTTCATGTAGCCGACATAGCGATCATCCCCGAGCGGGCCGAACATTTCCTGCATCATGATTTCGGAGAAACCATTGATGGCGTTCAGGGGGGTGCGCAGCTCATGGCTCATATTGGCGAGGAATTCAGACTTGGAGCGATTGGCCTCCTCGGCCCGGATCTTCTCTTCTTCGTATTTCTTGGCCAGATCGGCGATGCGGGCCTGGGAGCGTTTGACGTCATCGACGGTCTTGCGCAGCTGGGCTTCATTCTCGGTGAGGGCGGCCTCGTGATGCTTCAGATCGGTAATGTCGGCGCCGACCGAGACCAGGCCGCCATCGGCGGTCGGGCGGTCTGAATAGTGCAGCCAGCGGCCATTCGACAGTTCGATCTCGTAGGCGGCCTTGCCTTCGGTGCCGCCATGAACGGTCTTGATGGCGCGGGCAGCGGCCTGCTCGACGGCGTCATAGCTCATGCCCGGCTTGAGCATGCCGTCGGTGAAGTCGAACAGGTCACGGAACTTGCGGTTCCACAGCACCAGGCGCTGGCGGCTGTCCCACAGCACGAAGCTCTCGGACATCGATTCCAGAGCCGCGCGCAGCCGGTTTTCGGCTGCTGCGACGCGGGCCTGGGCGCCTTTGCGTTCCGTCACGTCGATGGCGACGCCGACGATGCGGGTGTGATTGACTTCGCCGCCCGGCAGGATGCGACCGCGCATTTGCAACCAGACCGGGGACCGTGCCGCGAGCACTTCATGGTCCACTTCAGCGCCGGCGGGGGCGCTTCGCATGGCTGCGCGGAGGCGCTCGCGATCAGGTTTGGAGAATAGTTGCAGGAATTGCTGCCCGCTGCATTCGGTCGCGGCATCAAGGCCGAGAATGCGGGCCAGACTGTCGGTGACAAAGACGGTGTCGGCCTCCGGATTCCAGTCCCAGACACCGCAGCGAGCGCCCTCGATGGCGACCCGGAAACGCTGCTCATTGTCCTCGAGTTGCTGGCGAGTGGAGCGCAAGCGGCCCATCTGCATGAAGACAAGCGCGCACAGGCCCAGTGCGACGAAAATCGGCGCAATGAACATCAGGCCATAAAAGGAAATTGTCCGGTACCAGGCGCTCTGGTTGATCCGCATCGCGCCGAGTGCGTAGACGCGCAGCTCGGTCCCGGCGATTGGAGCCACGGCGAAGGTCACACGCTCCTCACCGAAGCGCGCATCCGAAGTGGCGCCGCCGCCACCGGCTGTCAGTGTGTCGATGAAGTCTGGCCGGAGGCCGAAGCGCTCGGCCAGTTGCGTTCCGGGACGTGCGCTGGGCATACGGGGCCGGATCGCCAGCATGCCGCCATTTGCGTCAGCCAGCGCGACCACCCGGTCGTCGCCCCAGTCGGGCAGGGCTGTTTCCGTGCTCAGCCGGGCAACAAATGCACCGACAGTGCCGTCGTTGAGCGGGGCGGGCACGGCGAGGACGAGATGGGCCGCATTGCCGGCGACCTGGGCGGTCAGCCCGGACGGGGCATCCAGGGCAGCGCCGGCCAGATCGCGCAAGCCGTCCACAGGAGCGCCTTCGGAAATGACCTGGCCGCCCGGCAGCAGCAGGGCGACATCGGTCACCAACTCGGACCCGTTGATGGCAGCCAGACGGGCCCGTGCCAGATCATCGACCGAACCCGGCGCCGCCTCGCGCAGGTCTGCCGCGGCAAAAGCCAGCGCATAGCGCGCCTCGGCGATGCGGGCGGTCACTCGTTCCGCCAGATAGCCGGCTGCATTGGCCTGCGAACGTTCGGCTTCAGTGATCAGGATTTCACGCTCCTGCTGGATCTTGACCAGCAGGATGCCGCCATAGGCGAGCGTGAACAGGACCATGGCCAGGATGATCCAGGATGCACCACTACCGCGCTTTCTGGCGGGTTCGTCATCGCCGGGCGAGCGGTCACGACCTTGCGATCCCCGGGCCGGGGATTGCGGCGCCCTGTCCTTGGCCGCCTGGGCCTTGGACGGACGTTGATCGAACCGCATCTGATTCATGGTCTCAAACTAAGGTGCATTGCGGGCCGGTGTCGACCTGTCAACGCGGGCTATCGAAAGGCTCGGCGCGGTCAACCGGCGCTGGCGTCGGTGCCGTCATCGCTGGCTTCGATGTCGGCACCGACTTTTTGCCGTGACTTGCGTCGTTCCGGGCCCTTGTAGGCGGCCCCGTCGGTATTGGCACGGCGGCGGTCGGGGCCGAAATAGGACTTGTTGCGGATGAAGGGGCGGGGTTCGTTGATCACCGAGGCGATCTTGGAAAACATCTCCTTCGCCGTCACCGGCTTGCAGCAAAACTCCGTCACGCCGGCATCGCGTGCGGACATGACCTTGGACTTCTCCGAATAGGCGCTGAGCATGATGATCGGCACCAGCGGATTGGGGCTGTCATCGGCGGTCCGTACGAGACGCACAAAATCCAGCCCGTCCAGGATTTCCATCTGATAGTCGGTGATGATGATGTCGACGGCGTCCGACCGAACCATGTCGAAGGCGTCGGCCGGGTCTTTCGACTCGAATATCTGCTTGATGCCGAAGCCATGCAAAATGGTGCGCAGGATAGTCAGCATGTAGCCGTTATCGTCGACGATCAGAATTCGCACACGGCTGAAATCAACGGCCATGGTCTGTCTACCTTGTTGGGTTACGCCGCCCGGGACGCATGTTTTTTCGGGTCTTTCAGCAAGTTTAGCGGCGCAGGCTTACCGAAATAGTAACCCTGTCCATAGGTCGCGCCCATCGCCTTCAGCGCCTTCGCCTGGGCCTCGGTCTCGATCATCTCGGCGACCGTCTCTGCCCCCACGCTGCGGCACACATTGATCATGCCTTTCAACAGGGTCGCATCGCGCTTGGACGTCTCAAAGCGCTTGATATAGGAGCCGTCGATCTTGACCACATCGGCGGGGAAATCGCGCAGGTAGTGGAAGCCCGCCGCGCCGGCACCGAAATCGTCGAGACACACTTTGTGGCCGCGTTCGCGGATCTTCTGGATGATGGCGTTGGCGGCCTTGATATTGTTGATTGTCGCGGTCTCGGTCAGCTCAAAGCTGAGCCGTTTCCGGTCGATCTTGAGATCGGACAAAAGGGCCAGGAAGCGCTTGCCCCAGGCCATGTTGGTCAGCGACTTTCCGGACAGGTTCACGGCCAGGGACGGGCGATCGAAATCATCGCGCAGGAAGGCGGCTGCGATCTCGGTCATCGCGTAGTCGATTTCGTAGATGAGTCCTGTGCTCTCGGCGAAACCGACGCTGTCCTGGACCGGTTTGCCGTCGGGCAATCGCAGCAACAGCTCGTAGTGATGGGTCTCACCCGTTTCCAGATTGACCACCGGCTGGGCATGCGGCTCGATCACCCGGCCGGCGATGGTGGTCCGCAACTCGGTCAGGCGACGCTCATTCTCGTGCATCATGGTCTCGGCCACCTTCTGAAGGCTGGCCACGTCCAGGACGCGATCGCTCTGCGCCGCTTCATTCATCGCGTAGACAAACGCCTGCACGGCCACACCCGGCTCGAGGTTTGGTGCGTCGCAGACCGAGTCGATGGTGACCTCGACCGCGTCGAGCCCTGAATCGGCGAGTGACTCTTCGACCTCGGCCCGCAGCTTGGCCAGGTCGACCGTGCGGTCGTGGATCAGAGCGGTACGTTCCTCGTCGACCTGACGCGCGATGCCTTCATCGCCGACGGCCAGCGCGCAGGACGCCGCGATGGACTGGTAGATTGCGGCAGCGCGGGCTTCGCCGACCAGGCGGTCGAGCGCGTCGCCGGCATCGACCCGCAGGACCGACATGGCCATGTCGACGCCGGCCGATCGCGCTTTTTCGATCGCCTGTTCGGCGCTGCGCTCGAAGGCTTGGGGGTCGAGTTCGTCCGGGGCGTCGAAGGCTTCGTAGGACAGGCTCCAGCGGATGCGCTCATCATCGCCAAGCATCCAGCCGCTCAGGCGGCACTGGCGGCCGCCGATGGCGATGCGGACCGGGCCCAGTCGACGGCCGGGCTTGAGGCGATGCATGATGGCCTGGAAAATGGGCCGGGATGTTCGGTCAAAGCGTTTCGCGAGGTCTTCACCGGACCCGGACAGTTGCGGTTCACCGAGCGTGGCGATGGCGCCGGCGGCATAGGTGACTCTGCCCTTGCTGTCGGTTTCCACAAGGATATCCGCGGAAGCAAAAGCGAATGACAGAAAGCGGTTTCGTTGCTCGACCAGGGACATGAGCATTCCAATCGTGTGCACAGGTCGGCGAGTGTCGCCCGGCAATCGTTAGAACGCCCTTAAGATGCGTGAACGGTCATGCGGCGTGGGATTGCAGCGTGCCGCCGGTCTTGCCCGGTTTGGTATTGATGTCCTTGAGCACGCGCTCGGCGCTGCGTGACAGCTCGGCCAATGCCGGCGGCAGATCGCCGTCTTCGCCCGCCATCGCGGCGAGTTGTTCGGCGATTTCGAGCAGACGCGGACTGTTGGCCAGCAGGCGCCCCTGGGCCTCGATCCGGTGCGGGTCGCGATCATATTCGGCCGCCGGTACACGCCAGCCGCCCCAGTCCATCGCTTCGGTGACAACGACCGGGAAGGTTCCGGGGAAGGGATGCCCGGCACACTCCTCGATCGTCTGCCACTTGTTCTTTGCCCGCAGGACGCGCCAGTGCCCGGCCTCGACATTGTCGGCCTGTTCGGCGGCGAGTTCGTCGGCGGTAAAATCCCGTCCCAACCCGCAATCATAGGCGACGCGGATCGGTTCCTCGACGTCTTTCACCCAGTGGGGCTTGACCTGCTCGACCAGGGCCCAGGTCCCGACCGGGCCGACAAAGACCCGTTGGTGCTTGTGGAAGACTGCCTTCGCCATGTGATAACTCCCTCGCCAGCCTTACCCAATCATGTCCGCGTTTAAACCGCGTGAACGGAACCGGTTGGATTTGAGCAATTGCGATCAAGCCGCGTTGCCCGGCAGGCCTGCACAGGCTATGTCGCGCCTCATGACGTCGCTTCGCGCCTTTTCCCGCCGCCTCTCGGTGGCCCCGATGATGGACTGGACCGACCGGCATTGCCGGGCCTTTCACCGTGTCCTGACCCGGCACGCCCTGCTGTATACCGAGATGGCGGTCGACAAGGCGATCATCCATGGCGACACGGCGCGCCTGATCGGCTTCGATGCGGCGGAACATCCCGTCGCGATCCAGCTCGGCGGCTCCGATCCGGGTGAATTGGCTCAGGCCGCAAGGACGGCAGAAGGCTTTGGTTATTGCGAGATCAATCTCAATGTCGGCTGCCCGTCCGACCGGGTCCAGTCCGGCCGTTTCGGTGCCTGCCTGATGCAGGAGCCGGAACTGGTCGCTGACTGCGTGGCGGCGATGCAGGACGCCGTTTCGGTGCCGGTGACGGTGAAATGCCGGATCGGTGTCGATGACCAGGAACCGGAGCAGGCGCTGTTCACCCTGGTCGACACGGTCGCGGCGCGCGGCGTGACCAGCTTCGCCGTCCATGCCCGCAAGGCCTGGCTGAAAGGGTTGAGCCCGAAGGAAAACCGCTCGGTGCCGCCGCTCGATTATGCGCTGGTGCACCGGCTCAAGGCCGAGCGGCCGGAGCTGGAGATCATCCTCAATGGCGGTCTGGAAGACCTCGATCATGCAATCGAGCAGAGTGCCGGCCTCGACGGCGCCATGATCGGCCGCGCCGCCTACCACACGCCGTGGATACTCGCCCGCGTCGATAGCGCGGTGTTTGGCGAGACCGACCCTGTAGCCACGCGCTCTCAGGCTCTGGCCGCCTTCCGGCCCTATATCGCCGCGTATCTGAAAAACGGCGGCCGCCTGCACGACATCACCCGCCACATGATGGGCCTCTATGCCGGCGAGCCGGGCGCCCGCCAGTGGCGCCGCATCCTGTCGGAAAAGGCCACCCGTGCCGGTGCCGGGCTGGATGTATTGGACGAAGCGCAAGCGGCGGTGTCGCCGCGCGATGAGGCAGCCTGAATGACCGATATCTGGATCCTGGTTGTGGCCATGGCGGCGACCGGCGCCTTTGCCGGTCTGATCGCCGGCCTGTTCGGCATTGGCGGCGGCATTGTGATGGTGCCGGCCATGTATTTCGCCTTCCAGTTCCTGGGCTATGACGATCCGCGCATCATGCAGGTCGCTGTGGGCACCTCGCTGGCGGTGATCATCGCCACCTCGGCCCGCTCCGTCGCAGCCCACGCCAAGCGCGACGCGGTCGACTTTGCCGTGCTGAAAACCTGGGGGCCGTGGATCGTCGTCGGCACGCTGATCGGCTCGCGCATCGCCCATCTCCTGCCCGGCAATTTCCTGACCGGCTTGTTTGGCGTGACCGCCATGATCCTGTCGGCGCAATTCTTCTTCGGCCGCCCCGACTGGCGTCTGGCCGACGACCTGCCCGCCGGCCCTCTGCGTTGGGGGCTGGGCGGCCTGATCGGTATCCTGTCGGCCCTGATGGGAATTGGCGGGGGTGTGTTCGGCGTCACCCTGATGACCCTTTGTGGCAAATCGATCCACAAGGCGGTGGCCACCGCTGCCGGTTTCGGCGTCGCCATCGGCCTGCCCGGCGCGATCGGCTTTGTCTTCAATGGCTGGGGGCAGGATGCCGTGCCGTACTCGCTGGGCTATGTGAACATGCCCGGTTTCGCGCTGCTGGCCGGCAGCGCTTTCTTCGTCGCCCCGCTCGGCGCCAAGCTGGCGCATTCCCTGCCGGAAAAGACACTGAAGCGCTGTTTTGCTGTCGGTCTGGTGATTGTCGGCGTGATGCTGGTGCGCGAAGCCTGGCTTGCGGCCGGCTAGTTCGACCGCAGGATCAGCTGATCGCGGCGGATCTCGATCGACTCGAAACGCTCCAGCACGGTCATGCCCAGCAGGGACTGGTCACCACCGCTCATCACATGCGCCGGCACGGAATCGAAGCTTCGGCCGGGCAGGGTAAGCGAACGTATCTCCACCGGTGCGGCCATCGACCGTCCGGCCGCTGTGGAGGTCGGGATCGTGTATTCCAGCCGCTCCGTGCGGATGCCGATACGCCGCGCATCGGCCAGGCTGAGCGCGACGCCGGTGGCACCGGTGTCGATCATGAAGGTGATCTCGGCGCCATTGATCTCGCTGGTGATGTAGAAATGCCCGTCAAACTGACGTTCCAGAACGATGGCACCGTCCGTCAGCTGGACGCCCCGTCCATGGCCGCTTGAGCTGCCCGACACGGTCGGTACGGCGCCCCAAAGGTCCTGATATTGCCAGTCGGCATAATCGCGGTTGAGGATGTTGACGGCGACCGCAGCGATGCCGATCGACAGCCAGGCAACCAGATTGCGATGCCGGTGACCATCCGGTGACAGCGCCGAGCCCGCGAGCGCCAGTCCCAGCAGGGTCAGGACGGCGCCAATGAACACCGTCTTCAACAGCGGCGCGACGTCGGCCCAGAGCGGCCAGCTGATCAGGCGCAGGCCCAGAAGGGCAATGGCCAGGGCGAGGGCAGGGATTGCCAGGCGCGCAATGATCTGGCCCAGGGCGGAATGACGCATGATTATCGCTTCTCCTGACGTGCGGCCCGGGCCACCTGATACGCTTTTTCCCGCTGCGGCAGTTCAGCCATCACCGCCTCGCGCTCATCATCGCTGTAACGCGTCCAGCGGCCCAGCTCGTCCATCGTGCGAAAGCAGCCGACGCACAAACGGGCTTTGGGATCAACGAAGCACACCTGCACGCAGGGCGTTCTGACCGGTGGTTTGATGGGTGGCTGCGTCATGCGGTGCAGCATTTCGCGGGCCGTGCGTTGTGGCAAGAGGTTGCAGCGGCCCGGTCGGCCGGAATATGGTCCCGCTTTGACCGGCGGGGACCTTCATGGACGATCTTTTGCTGCAGGGCCGCAGCTTTGCGGGCCTGTTTCTTCTGGCCGGCATTGCCTGGCTGCTCGGGCCGCGCAAGAAACTGCCGGTCGTCCTGCTGATCGGTGCCATCGCGCTGCAGCTGGTGATCGCCACCTTGCTCTACACCGTCGCGCCGTTCCGCGCCTTCCTGCAATCGCTGACCGGCGTTGTCGCCGTGCTGCAGGAGGTGACCAATGAGGGCGCGCAATTCGTCTTCGGCTATCTCGCTGGTGGTGCCATCCCTTTCGAGATCGACCCGGACGCCGGCGGCGGCACCTTCCTGTTCGCCTTCCAGGCCTTGCCGATGGTCATCGTGCTGTCGGCCCTGTCCGCCCTGTTATGGCGCTGGCGGGTGCTGGAAGTGCTGGTGCGCGGCTTCGCCTTTGCCTTCCAGCGCCTCTTGAACCTGTCCGGCTCGGCCAGCCTTGGCGCGGCGGCCAATATCTTCCTCGGCATGACGGAAAGCCCGGTCCTGATCCGGCCGCGCCTGCCCGATATGAGCCGCTCCGACCTCTTCCTGATCATGACGGTCGGTTTCTCCACCGTCGCCGGCTCGGTGATGGCGCTCTACGTCTCCCAGCTTTCCGGCATTATCGACGGTGCCGCCGGCCATATCTTCACCGCCTCGCTGATCTCGGTCCCCGCCGCCGTCCTCCTGTCGCGCCTGATGATGCCGGGCGAGGCACCGACGCCGGAGGCCGAGGCCAAGGAAAAGGTCCCGACCCAGATCTATCATTCCTCCATGGACGCGCTGACGACCGGCGTGTCGGACGGGATGCGGCTGTATTTCAACATCATCTTCATGCTGCTGGTCTTCACCGCCCTGGTCGCGCTGCTGAATGTCATGCTGGGCCTGGCGCCCGACATGTTTGGCGCCCCGCTCTCGGTCGACCGCATCCTCGGCTGGCTGTTCGCCCCGATTGTCTGGCTGGCCGGCGTGCCCTGGTCGGAAGCGACCCAGGCCGGCTCGCTGATGGGTCTCAAGACGGCGCTGAATGAAGTCTATGCCTATGACCGCCTGGCCCAGATCGGCGATGAGCTGTCGCCGCGCACCGGTCTGATCATGACCTATGCCCTGTGCGGCTTCGCCAACTTCTCCAGCGTCGGGATTTTGACCGGCGGCCTCGTCGCGATCGCCCCCTCACGCCGCGAGGACATCCTCCAGCTGGCCCCCAAGGCGCTGATCTCCGGCACGCTGGCGACACTGATGACCGGGGCCGCGATTGGTGTGCTGCCGCAGGGGTTGTTCGGGTAGGGAAGTGATTAGTTGTGACATCGTATTTGAAACGTTGCGCTATCTGGTTCGTCGCGTTAGCGAGTTTGCTGTTCTTGTTCAAAAACGACAGCGTCGCTTTGCTGGACGTTCTCGCAGTCGCTTTTGGGCTCGCTCTCGTGGTTTCCGCATGTGTGAGTGCGTTGTCGCAGTTGTTGAAGCGCTAGCGCCTTCGGCGCGCACCGGCCCATACATCCCTTGTCAGCCAGCGGGCCGTATCCGGGTCTTGAGGTCAAGGGCGCGTGAGCGCCGCTTCGCGGTTTCACCCTTGAGCTCAAGACCCGGATACGGCTTTGTCCCGGCAAGGGATGTATGGACGGATGTGCGCTCGCGCGCTTTTCCAACCTCATCCTCATCATTTTTCCCGGCCGGAGCCCCGCGAAAGCGGGGCGCAGAGCCGGGACCGACCGGACCGTCCGGCAAGTGATGAGTTTCCCGTCGATCCCGGATGGCGCGGCGCGCCTCCGGGAAAAATGGGTTGGCTCGGTAGAGATCCTCTCGGTAGAGGTCCTTCCCCTTAATGGGGAAGGTGGGACGGTGCGAAGCGCCGGGTCGGAAGGGGTGAAACGCGTCAGCGTTCCGGCATCGACCTTCGATCACCCACTCCGTCTCGCCGCTGAGCGGCGATCCACCTCGCCCATCAAGGGCGAGGACCTGCTCCACTTCAATCCCCCCGCGTCGGCCACAGCCGGCTGCGCAGCCAGCCCACCGTCGAATTTCCCGCCAGGGACTGCCGATAGGCCGTGTCCATGAAACGGTCCAGCCCTTCCGCATCGGCGAACAGGTCGGAGCGGGTTTTCATCGGGGCGTCGGGGTCTATGCGCCTGATCACCTTCGCCGGATTGCCGGCGACGATGGTCCAGGGCTCGACGTCCTTGGTGACGACTGACCGGGCGCCGACAACGGAATTGTCGCCAATGGTCACGCCCTTGCCGACAAAGGCGCCATCGCCGATCCAGACATTCCTGCCAAGCTTGACCGGTCTGAACTCGGGCTGCGGGTCGACCCGGTCATGGATGGAGTGCCAGTCGCAATCGGTGATCGTGACCTTGTTGGCGATCAGGCAGGCATCGCCGATCTCGATCTGGCCGGCGGCAAGGATGCGCGTACCCGGTGCGAGGAAGACGTGATCACCCAGCGATATCCGCCCGGCCTGGGTCTGCGGGGCCCAGACAGTGAGCCGGATCTGGTCCGCCTTGTTGGCGATGACGTGGAGATAATCGCCGACGGTGATGTTCGGCCCGAAGACTTCCAGCGCCCAGGGCTGGACGATCTTGGGTTCCCTGCCGACTTCAGCAAAATGCGGCCAGACGAAATGGCGCGCCCAGGCGTTTTCGAAATTCTCCCAGGCCTGGTGCATCCAATAGGGGCGGTGATCGCGACGCATGGCAGGTCCGTTGGCTGGCTGGGGCGGGCTGGCATTGCGGCTTGCCGCGCGCGCCCGCGAAGGCAAGTGTCTCACCGACATGAGACAATAAGGGACCGGCCGTGTCTCGCCTGCGATGCAGGTCGGGGGCAGGGCCGGAGTATGGATATGGCCTACTCGGTTGAACTGGATGCGGCGGCCGTGGCCGCCTATCTCGACCAGGTCTTCCCGCAATGGAATCAGGGCGGGATCCGATTTGGAATTGATGTCATCGAGCCGGGGCGGGCGCGGGTTTCTGCCGAGGCGCGGGCCGAGCATTTGCGGCCGGGCGGGACGGTGTCCGGGCCGACCCTGTTCACCCTGGCCGACTTTGCCGCCTATGCGGTCATTCTCGGTCATGTCGGACGGCAGGCGCTGGCGGTGACCACCAATCTCAATATCAACTTCCTGCGCAAGGCGCCGCCGGGCCCGGTTGTGGGCGAATGCCGCCTGCTCAAACTGGGCTCGCGACTGGCGGTCACCGAATGTGATATCAAGGTCGACGGCACAGACGACTTGATCGCCCATGCCAGTGCGACCTATTCCCTGCCGCCCAAGACCAGCTGAGGCCGACCCCGCATGACCGAAACGCCTGAAACCGAATTGACCGGTCCCGATCCGATCGAGGACATCATCCTGGCGCTGGTCGCCGCAGCGCCGGAAAACCGATCGATCTCGCCCGCCGATGTGGCCAAGGCGGTCGATCCGGAGCGTTTCAATCGCAAGTTCGGCCATGTCCGCCAGGCCGCCATCCGTCTGGCCAAGGCCGGCAAGGTGACCATTTTGCGCAAGGGCAAGCCGGTCGAGGATCCCGAGGCCTTCAAGGGTGTCTGGCGGATTGGCCGCGCCTGATCTCGACACTCTGCTGGCGGATATCCGCGCCTGCCGTGTGTGCGCGGGGGAGATGCCGCACGAACCGCGTCCGGTGATCCAGGCCCATGCGGACGCCCGCATCCTGCTGGTCGGGCAGGCGCCGGGCACACGGGTGCATGCGTCTGGCAAGCCCTTCACCGATCCGTCCGGTGATCGCCTTCGAGATTGGCTGCAGATCGAGGAGGCGACCTTCTACGACCCGACCAAGCTCGCCATCGTGCCGATGGGGTTCTGCTTTCCCGGTCTCGACGCCAAGGGCGGCGACCTGCCGCCGCGCCGTGAATGCGCGCCACTTTGGCAGGCACGGGTGCGTGAAGCCCTGCCGAATGTCCGGCTGACCCTGCTGGTCGGCCAGTATGCCACCCGCTTCTGGCTGGGTTCGCGGGCGCACAAAACGCTGACCGAAACGGTGCGCCAGGCCGATAGCTATGCGCCGGATTTCCTTCCTCTTCCGCATCCCTCCTGGCGGAATAGTGCCTGGTTGCGCAAAAACCCGTGGTTTGGGGAAATAATTCTCCCGATGCTGCGATGCCGCATGAAAGAATTGTTATCCTGACCCCTTCCTCGGGTGTTTCTGACCGCTTGTGTGTTGGCGTCTGAAGCGGTATTCCGGCGCCCGAAATCGCGGCTCTGGAAACGGCCGCCGCACCAGCTGAACAAAAGGGTTTGTGGCTCATGAGCGTTCTCGAGCATCCGTCTTTCGACAATCACGAGAAAATTCTTTTCGCGACCGACGAAGTCACCGGGCTGAAAGCCATCATCGGTGTCCATTCGACGGTCAGCGGCCCGGCCTGCGGCGGTTGCCGCATGTGGTCCTATCCCAATTCCGAAGCCGCCCTCCAGGACGCGCTGCGCCTGTCCCAGGGCATGAGCTACAAGAACATCATGGCCGACCTGCCGATCGGTGGCGGCAAATCCGTGATCATGAAGCCGGAAGGCGCGTTTGACCGCAAGGCGCTGTTCGAAGCATTCGGCCGCGCCGTGGACAGCCTCAACGGCCAGTACATCACGGCCGAGGATGTCGGCGTCAGCCCGGACGACATGATGGCCGTTCGCGCCTCGACGACCCACGTTGTCGGCCTGCCGGAAGGCAAGGACGCCTCGGGTGACCCGTCGCCGGTGACCGCCGAAGGCGTGTTCCGCGGCCTGAAGGTCTGCGTCGAGCGCGGTCTGGGCAAGTCGGACCTCACGGGCGTCAAGGTCGCCATCCAGGGCGCCTCCGGCCATGTCGGCACCTATCTGGCCGGCCATCTCGCCAAGGCCGGCGCCGAGCTCTTCATCACCGATATCAACCAGGACGGTCTCGAGCGGCTGAAAGCCGAGCATGGCGCCACAATCGTCGGCCTGGACGACATCTATGACCTTGATGTCGACGTGTTCGCCCCGTGTGCCCTGGGCTCGGTGATCAATCCGGACACGATTGACCGCATCAAGGCGAAGATCATCGCCGGTGCCGCCAACAACCAGCTCTCCACCCGCGAAATGGGAGCGGAAATCCTCAAGCGCGGCATGATCTACGCGCCGGATTACGTGCTCAACGCCGGCGGCATCATCAATGTGATGGGCGAGATTGCCGGCGACTTCAATCCGGAATGGGTCAAGGGCAAGCTGATCGGTCTGGAAAAGACCCTGGGCGAGATCCTCGACCAGTCCGACGCCGAGGGCCGCCCCTCCAACCTCATCGCCGACGAGATCGCCCGTCAGCGCATCGAGGAAAAGCGCGCTGCCAAGCTGGCATAGGCCGCTTAAGCGAGGCGCCCAGGCGCTGCAAAGCGAAACACGAAACGCCCCTGCCGGTCGGTGGGGGCGTTTTGCTGTGTGGGGGAATACAGCCCCCTTGTCATCCCTGATGGATGCCCGGCGAAGGCCGGGCGCAAGTCAGGGACCTATGTGGTTGCCTGCAGTCAGGCCCCGCCCTGAGCTCCCCCTTCGCGGGACAGGAGCCTGCGCCCGCGAAGGGGGGCGGGGATGACAATTGCAGTGTTAAATCGCGCCAAGCGCGGTCCCATCCATACAACCCGTGTCAGCCAGCGGGCCGCATCCGCTTCTTGAGGTCAAGGGCGGCGCAGCCGCCGCTTCGCGGGCAAGCCCCTTGAGCTCAAGAACCGGATGCGGCGTTCTCTCGGCAAGTGATGTATGGGCAGGTGTGCGCCGACGCGCTACGCCGCCACGACCCGCACATAAACCGGATCCAGCTCGACACTCACCCGATCACCTTCGCGGATCGGTGACGGTGCCGGAGTTTGCGCGGTCCACTCACCGGCATCGCTTGCGAAGCGGTGGGTGAGATGCGGGCCCGCTGATCGGCGTCGTGTGATGGCATAGGCGCCTCCGGGATCAAGGCTCAGTGTGAAGGCCCGCGGGCGGATCAGCACGTTCACCGCTTGCCCGGTTTCGAACCCGTTGGCATCAACCGGCCCGAACGGCGTTTCCGCCTGACCATCCGCGACCCGGCTCTCGATGATTTCGACATCGCCCAGTAGTCTCGCAGCGGTGGCGCTGACCGGGCTCATCCAGACATCATCCGGCGGGCCGGTCTGGATGACGCGGCCATTGTCCATCAGGGCCAGCTCGTCGGCGACGGCCATCGCCTCTTCAGCGTCATGGGTGACGATGAGGGCGGTGGTGCCGGCGGCGCGCAGCGTGTCGACCGTGCGTTCACGCAGCTCGCCGCGCAGGCGCCGATCGAGGCCGGAGAAGGGTTCGTCAAGCAGGACCACGGTCGGCTGCGGCGCCAGGGCGCGGGCGAGGGCGACGCGTTGCTGCTCGCCGCCGGACAGCTCGTGCGGATAGGCCTTGGCCCGGTGACCAAGCTCGGCGGCTTCCAGCTGCGCTTGGGCGCGGGCGATCTTGTCGGGACCTGTCAGGCCGAAGGCGACATTGGCCAGGGCGGTCATGTGCGGAAAAAGGGCATAGTCCTGGAACACCATGCCGACCCGGCGGGCTTCCGGCGCAACATGGGTGGTGGCGTCATTCCAGCAAGTGCCGCCAAGGCAGATCGAGCCGGCTTCCAGGCGCTCAAGTCCGGCGATGGCTCGCAGGAGGGTGGATTTGCCGCTGCCTGAGGGGCCCAGGAGCGCCGTGATGCGTCCGGCGTGCAGATCGAGATCGGCACCGGCCAGGGCGGCGTGGTCGGCCCGATAGCGACGCTCCGCGCCGCGAATGCTCAACACTGTGCGTGTGTCCGCCATGCGGCGTCCCCCGGGGCGTTCTGGCTAGCGATCCTGTCTGGATAGGTAGCGGGCCACGAAGATCATGGGAAGCAGGGCGACCAGCGGAATCAGGAGTGATGGCATTGCGGCTTCGCCCAGACGCTCATCGCTGGCGAAATTGTGGGCGATGATGGCCAGCGTGTCATAGTTGAACGGGCGCAGGATCATCGTCGCCGGCAATTCCTTGAGGACCTCCACAAAGACCAGCAGTCCGGCCGAGGTCACGCCAGCAGCGATCAGCGGCCAGTGGATATGCCAGACGCGGCGGCGGCGCGTCGCCCCGAGCGTGCGTGCCGCGCCGTCCAGCGAAGGCGTGACGCGGGCGAGCGCCGTTTCGGCCGGGCTGATCGCAGCGGCGGCAAAGCGTGACAGATAGGCAAAGACCAGCGCCGCACCGGTGCCGGTCAGCAGGATCGGGAAGACCTCGCCGGTCAGGCTGCGCCAGGCCGGGTCGATCAGCGCCTGCGTACCCGAAAGGATGGCGATCACGCCGACCGCGGCGACAGCACCCGGCACGGCATAGCCGAGGCCTGCGGCGCGGGCGGCCAGGGTGGCGATGGCGGTACGGCTGCGCAGGGCATAGGCGGTAGCGAGGCCCAGGGCGGCAGAGATGAGCGCGGTGATGCCGGCCAGGGTCAGGCTATGCAAGCTGGCGGCGGCCAGCCCGGTCGCGGCTTCGGTGTGCGCGGCCAGCCAGACCAGTCGTCCCAGCGGGATGATCATGCCCAGCGCCAGGGGGGTCAGGCAGGCGGCAAGCGCTGCGACCGCTGAACCGCCGCGCAGGGTCAGGCGCGGCGCCGGCTTGTGC
>NZ_JBLWVH010000023.1:0-55617 GCF_048268525.1 Maricaulis sp.
GGGCGTCCAACATGCTGGAAGGTCGATCTTCGGCCTATATTGATGGCGTCGAGCAGGCGGTGGATGGTGATGATGCGCAGGTCGAGGAAACCCGTTCTGCGCTGCTGGCCTCTGCCACCTGGATCCCGACACCCAGTGTTTCGGCGACCTTCGGGACCCGGTTCGAACAATTCTCCCTGGAGTCATCCAATCAGGGCGGGGCTTCGCTCAGTCTGACCGATGTCGCACCGCGCGCCGATCTCAACTGGTCCGTGTCCGATCAATGGACCGTACGGTTGAGTACCGAGCGCAATGTCGGCCAGCTCGACCTCGATCAGTTTCTGGCCTCGACCGATCTGAACAATTCCCTCAATACCGCCGGCGCGTCGACGCTGGAGCCCCAACGCGACTGGACCCATATGATCACCCTCGAGCGCCGCTCGGGCGAGCGTGACCTCGTGCGCCTGGAAGCAGCGACGCAGGAGATTGAGAATCCGATCTCCAGCATCCTGGATGGCGACGGTAGTGTCCGTCCGGCCAATGTCGGTCCGGAGAGCATTCAATGGGTCAATGCGCAGTTCGAACTCGAGCTGGACCGTTACGGCCTGCCCGGCCTGAGTGTTGAAGGCAGTGCCAATCGCCGCTGGTCGGACCGGATTGACCAGCTGCAGGGCTTTGCGCGCACCACATCCGGTCATCGCGACTACAACATCAAGCTGATCATTCGCAAGGAATGGTCGGAAGGGCGATATGTGGCGTCGTTCGAGGTCGAAGACCGGGCCCCGGCGATGCATTACTGGCTGACCGAGATCCGTGAGGAGAACAACGGGATCCGGCTACGCTTCGACAGCGAGTGGCGGCATGTTCCCGAATGGCGGTCGGGCTTTTTCATGCGCTGGAACGGTGACCGGCGTGACACGATCCAGGTGTTTGATGGCGTTCGCGAGCCGGGGGTCGATCCCCTGCTCATCAACACGATCGACCGTTCCGAAGGCGTGTTCGCGTCGGTCTGGTCGGAGTGGGAGGTGCGCCGCGCGGGCTTCCTGCGTCTGTCGCTCCGGTCAGGACGCGACGAATCCGGTGTCAGCCGGGTCGACTCGCCAGCAGGCGCCTTTCTCGACCAGATCGCCAGCCAGTCCGACAATGTGCCGTCAGTGAATGTGCGCCTGCGATTCCAGCGCTAGCGTCGGCTGATCCGCATCGGCATCGGTGTGTCGGGCTGAAGGGTGATGCGCATAACCGGCACCGGGTCGCGTTCGCCGCAAAAGTCGAGACGGAGCCGGCTGGCCAGGCAGGCCATGACGATCACCATCTCCATCATCGCGAAGCGGGCCCCGATGCAGACACGCGGCCCAAGGCCGAAGGGCAGATAGGCGTCACGCGGGATGGCACTGGCGGCCTGGCCCAGGAAGCGGTCGGGCCGGAAGTCATCGGGATGCTCCCAGATGTCACGCTGCCGGTGCAGCAGCCAGGTTGAAACCAGCACGTCGGATCCGGCGGGGACAGGCAGGCCGGCGACGAGATCCCAGGCTCTCGATGTCCGCGCCAGGATTGGCGCCGAAGGGTAGAGGCGCAGGCTTTCCTTCAGAACAGCCTCGGTGAAGGGCAGCAGGGACGACCAGTTCGCCGGATCGGTCCCGGTCAGGTCCGCAGCGTCCACCTCGGCCTCCAGCCTTGTGCGGGCCTCTTCGTCACGGGAGAGCAGGTAAAGCGTCCAGGCGAGGGTTCGGGCGGTGGTCTCATGGCCGGCGGCCAGGAAAGTCAGCAGATTGTCGATAACCGCCGTGTCGTCGAGCCCCGCGCCGAGCAGAAGGTCGAGAAAGTCGGGTGTGCGACCGGCTTCCTTGGCCGACGGCGCGGCACGGCGGGCACCGGCCACGGTGCCGACCTGCTCGCGCAGGTCCTTGATGACCCGGCGCGACTTGCCCTGACCGATACGCGGTATCCAGCCGGGCAGGTGGATCAGGTCGAAGGGATGGGGGATGCCGGAAATCTCAAGCAGATCACAGATGCCGCGTGTGAAACGCGCCTTGTCGAGGGCCTCGTCGCCGGAGAACAGGGTCTCGATCAACACGTCCAGCGTCAGTTCGACCATCAGGTCGGAAGCGTCGACAGTCTGGCCATCACGTTCAGCCAGCGCTGACAGCGTCGCATCGCAGACGGTCCGGATCTGGGGCGCGAACCCGTTGACCCGCCGTGGTGTGAAGACGGGCGAGACAGCCTTGCGTGCGGTCTTCCAGACATCGCCTTCAGCGGTGAGTAACCCGTCGCGCAAAAAGGGCTTCAGTACCGCCTGGCGCACCGGGTTCATGCCGTAATTGGCGGCATTGGTGACGAAGCAGTGGTGGATGCCGGCCGGATCGTTCAACAAGAGACTGGACCGACCCAGAAACTGAAACGGCGCCATGCGAATGGCGAAATGTTGTTCGCCCCAGACCTCCAGCGGATTGCGCTGCATGGCCTGGAAATAAGTCCAGTAATCCGAGAGTTCCAGTTTCCCGACGCCGCTGTATTGGGCACAGGGTGGTTTGGGCGGCGTGAAGGCGACGGTCATGGAAACATCCTCTGGCGAGGCAAACCTAGCGTGTTCGTCGCCCTTCGCCAGCGCGCGAAAAGTCGCGCTTCGCAGTTTGCGTGGTTGCGAAGCTGAATTAGAGTCATTGCATGATCCGAGCTGCGCTATTCCTCCCTCTCCTTCTGTTGTTGATCGTCGCGCCTGCACAGGCCGACCGGGCTGCCGCGGAAGCCGCATACGAACAGGGCGCCTGGGAGCTGGCGGCCTACGAGGCGCAAAGGCTCGAGACGGCCGATGGCTATGCCTTTGCCGCCGGCGCGCTGCTCGCGCGGTTGATGGTCGAAGATGTCGGCGAGGACCGGGAGGCGCTGGCGGAACGGGCGATCGACCTTGCCGAATACGCCCTGCGTCTGGACGAAGATCATGTGGAAGCGCGCCTGCGCCTCGCTGGAGCGCTGGGATTTCGTGGCCGCTATATGGGCGGCTGGCGCGCCTATCTGACCCGTCTGCCGCAAAGAGGCCGGAACCTGTTGGAAGAGGTCGTTGCCCGTCAGCCGGACAATGCCTGGGCGCTTGGCATGCTTGGCGCCTGGCATCTGGAAGTGGCGCGCCGCGGCGGATCGCGGGGGCTTCGCGCTCTGGACGCTTCGATCGAGGCCGGGATGGGATACTACTCACAGGCCATCGCGCTCGACCCGCAAAGCCCCGCGCCGCGCTATTTTCTGGCACTCGGGCTGGCTGCGCTCGATGAGCCCGCCTACCAGACCCGTATCCAGGAACTGGTCGGGTCGGCCCGGGCTTTGCCGCCACGCGATGCCTTCGAAACGGCCATATTGGGCGAGTTGGACGAGTTTGCGGCCCGTCTGGGCGATCGCCGGGCCGTCAGCGACTGGGCCGATGCCCGCCTGCAGCGTTAGCGCTACTGACTGACCCAGACGATCCGGGCCAGCCAGGCGACCTGGGTCAGCGGCAGGGTCAGGGTCGGCTGCAAGGGATCAAGCGGTGACAGGCGCAGGGCCTGGACGGTCTTTTCACTCAGCGTCCAGGCTGACCGGGTTCCGTCACGCCGCTGCACCACCACGCGATCGCCCACACGCGCCGGCGCTTCGTGTGACACGACCAGCCTGTCGCCGGGCCGGTAGACCGGCAGCATGTGGGTGTCCTGGACGGTCAATGCGAAGGCTTCTCCCGGTGCCAGGCCCGGGAAGGGGATGGCATCCCAGTCCGGACCGGCCGGATATCCGCTCGCATCGAACGGGTCTGCAATTTCTCCGTCCGCCAGCGCCCGCGATGGCAGCGCGCCGGCGCGTGGTTGTCCCGAGACCAGGCCGGCAAAATCATCGAAATCGAGATGCGCAGCCGCCAACGCCTTGGCGATGCTCTCCGTCGAAGGCCAGCGCGGCTTGGAGCCATCCGCCGAGATGCGCTTGGAAGGATTGAAAGTGGTCGAATCGAGCCCCGCGCGCCGGGCCAGGCCGGACGGGCTGGTCTGCGCGTGCCGAGCCAAGCGGTCGATCCCGCGCCAGATATCGTCATGGGTCAGCATCGGACTGAAACGCTATAGGAAAACTATCCCATGCGCGAGTCGCCCTTGCCCGAATCCGCGGTGGGGGTTAGGCCGTGATCATGACGACAACAACCGCCTTTCGCCTTGCCACACCCGACCGCTGGTCAGAGGTGATGGCCGCTGGGTCTTTCGCTGGCGACCCGCATGATGTGGCCGATGGCTTCATCCATCTGTCCGCCGCCGACCAGGTCGAGGGCACGCTGGTCAAGCACTACAATGACCATGAGCGCTTGTTGCTGGTCGAGATCGATCTGTCAGCCCTTGGCGAGACGGTGAAGTGGGAGAAATCGCGCGGTGGCGCATTATTCCCGCATGTCTATGGCGAGATCCCGGTCACTGCGGTTCGTGGCATGCGTCATGTCCGCCGCAATGAGGAGGGCGACTGGATCCTCCCCGCCGATCTGGAGAGCCGGTCATGATCCACGATCTGGCGACACGGATGCTGCACGGCCTCGATCCGGAAACCGCGCACCGTATCGGCATCCTCGGTCTGAAGGCCGGACTCGGACCGCGCCAGTTCGGACGCGACCCGTCTGTCCTGCGGACATCCCTGGCCGGGCTCGACCTGCCAAACCCGGTCGGTC
The DNA here is from genome assembly GCF_048268525.1 of Maricaulis sp. GTDB lineage: Bacteria > Pseudomonadota > Alphaproteobacteria > Caulobacterales > Maricaulaceae > Maricaulis. Next base: position 4,646 of record NZ_JBLWVH010000023.1, read on the forward strand.
TGGCCGCGGGCTTCGACAAGAATGCCGAGGCCCCGGACGCACTCCTCGCGGCCGGGTTCGGCTTTGTGGAGTGTGGCGCTGTGACGCCGCGCGCCCAGGAAGGCAAGCCGCGACCGCGTATCTTCCGGCTCGATGAGGACCGGGCGGTGATCAACCGCATGGGCTTCCCCAATCAGGGGCTGACCCTCTTTCACCAGCGTTTGGTGCGCCGGTCAGCGCGTTCGGGTGTCGTTGGCGTCAATCTGGGGGCCAATCTCGACAGCGAGGACCGGGTTGCCGACTATGTGGCGTGCCTGGACGCCCTCAAGGATCTGGCCCAGTTCTTCACGGTCAATGTGTCTTCGCCGAACACACCGGGTCTGCGCACGCTGCAATCGTCGGGCGCGCTCGATGACCTGCTGGCCGCCGTCGCCGCGGTCGGAGCAGAGGCGCCGGTCTTCCTGAAGATCGCGCCAGATATCGACGACGCAGAGGCCGATGTCATGGTCGCTGCGATCGCGCGTCACAAGCTCGACGGCATCATCATTTCGAACACCACTATCACGCGCCCCGAGAGCCTGGTCAGCGCAAACATGGGTGAGGGCGGTGGCCTGTCCGGGCCGCCGGTCTTCGCCCGCTCGACCGAGCTGGTCCGCGCCTTCCGCAAGGCGGCGGGGCCGGACATGGCGATCATTGGCGTTGGCGGTGTGTCTTGTGCGGAAACGGCGTACGCCAAGATCCGCGCCGGTGCCAATGCGATCCAGCTCTATACCGCGATGATTTATGAAGGGCCGGGTCTGATCCAGCGTATCAAGCGCGGCCTGGCAGAGCGGCTTCAGGTCGATGGGTTCACGTCGGTCGCGGATGCTGTCGGCGCCGAGTGAATGCGGCGTTGCAGCGTCGGATAGGCGGCGAGCAGGGCTCCGGCCCGTGCCAGATAAAAGACCACGAATGCGGCCCAGACACCGTGATTGCCGTATAGCGGCGCCAGCACGGCATCGGCTGCCAGATAGATCGCCACCGCAACCAGCCCGGCATTGCGCAGCACCCGGCCACTGGTCGTGCCGATGAAAACCCCGTCCATCAGCCAGGCCGGCGCTCCCAGCAGCGGAACGGCAGCACACCAGGGCAGGTAGGTGATGGCCGCGGCCCGCGCTTCCGGGTCTTCGATCAAGGCGGTCAGGGCGGCGTCTCCCCACCACCAGGTCGCCAGCGCAAACACCGCGCCCGACAGGATCATTGGTTCGGCAGTCAGCTGCACACAGCGGCGTAGGGCGCGCACCGAGCGTCGCCCGAAGGCGCGCCCGGCCTCGGTCTCGGCGATGAAGGCAAAGGCGTCGAGCACGAAGGCCCAAACCGAGATGACTTGTAGCAGGACGTGATTGCCAGCCAGCGCGGCAGTACCCTGACGGGCGCCGGCATTGGCAAACCAGGTGAAGCCGATCACCAGCGTCCAGGTGCGGATCATCAGGTTCACATTGACGTGGAAGAGTTCCCGAATGGCCGCGCCATCCAGCAGACGGGCGCGGTCGAGAACGCCATTTGCCCAGCCCTTCTGATGTTTCAGCGTCATGACGAGGAAGCCGCCGCCGACCAGCAGGGCCAGCCACTCGGCGATCGCGGTCGCCGCGCCGACACCGCCGGGGCCGAAGCCCAACCCCAGCACGAACCACAGGTCGAGACCGATATTGACCAGGCTGAAAGCGACATAGATCGCCAGCGTTGCGGCATTGCGGCCAAGCCCGATCAGCCAACCGGACAGGGCAAAGGCGGCCAGTGCTGCCGGCGTCCCCCAGGCACGGGCGAGCAGATAGTCTGCCCCCTTGCTCTCGACCCGCGCCTCGCCTTGCAGGATGGCGAAGCCGGCCAGGGCGATCAGGTCGCGCAGAAGGAAGACCAGCAGGCCGAGCGTCGCCGCGATGGCGAGTGCGCGCAGCAGGATGCGCTGGGTCTCGGCCCGGTCACCGGCGCCGTCGGCCTGGGCCGTCAGCCCGGTCGTGCCCATGCGCAGGAAATAGAAGCTCCAGTAGAAGACCGAGAACAGCGCACTGCCCAGGGCCACTCCGCCCAGATCCGCCTTGTCGCCGGACAGGCCGAGCACAAATGTGTCAGCCACACCGGCGAGCGGGACAGCGGCATTGGCGAAGACGAGGGGCCAGGCGCGCTTGATGACATCGAGCCGGGTCAGGGGCGAAGCAGACATGCCTCGCACCTAGCCCGGCCCGATGAGGCAGGCAATAGCCGTCAGTCTCAGCGCTGCTCGACCGGTGTTGTTTCTGCCGCAGCGAGAACCGTTGCGCGATGGTCGGTGAGTTGGGCCAGCGCCCGCTCGGTGCTGTCACGGATGCAGGATCTCATCGTGACCGGGCGCAACAGGTCGCCCAGCAGGGCTTCACGGCAGACTTCGCGTGCAGCCTGTTCGATCCGGGCATGCAGGGCGTCCAGTTCCGCCGGGTCGATCAGCTCGGCTTGATCGAACTCGATCTCGACTTGCGGCGTTGGCGTGGACTGTGCGTACGTTGGCGGGGCCAGCGCGATATGGCTGCTGCCAAGGGCCAGGACGGCAAGGGTGTGCAAGAGGAAGCGTTTCATTGGGCTCTCCAGAGTTGGGCCGCATCATGCGTTTATGCATGATCGAATATGTCCAACTTGGGAACGCTTTGATCGGATTCCAGCCCTGAAGTATTGCCGCGCGCGTCTGGCAATCATTCAAAAATGAATGCCTACTGCGTGCCGCTTGTGCAAACCCCGTCACGACAGGTTCGTCGAGGCCGCCATGGGGCCAGCCACAGATAGATCTGGTTGAGCGGGATGCGGATCGGGGCAGGGCGGGTCAGCGCCGCGAGCCATCGCCATCTGCGGTCCGGAAGACGATCCCAGATGGCGAGGAAGGCGAGCCATCCATCGACCACCTGGCCATCGGGCAGGCGGACATGCAGGCTTGCCAGGGCCGCGTCGCGGTCGATGTCGTCGGGCAGCTCACCATTGCAGTCATGCAGCCGGATCATATCCGGTGCGGCATCGGCGTAGTGCGCCATCTCGTTGACGCAAATCGGGCAGAGCCCGTCGAAATAGGCCGTGACTGCATTGGCGTGGGTCATGCCCTCAAACTGATGCGCGTCCTGGCACCGGACAATTGGTCATAGCGCCGCAGGTGGTCGCTCCAGCCCCTTGAGCGACCAATGCTGGCGAACCATGGCCGCCTCAGCGCGCCGTGATGACGACAGCGACCGTCCGATTGTTGGCCTGGGCGTATTGGCGGTCCAGCTGCCCCATCGCATCGGCAAAGGCACCATCGAAACAGGCACGGCGGGCCCGCTGGGCATCGAGGCCACGCAGACCATGCGGACGGCACACGCGGTTGGTGGCCCGGCGAATACGGGATTCGATCGACTCCCAGCCGGCGTCACTTTGCAATTCACCGGTACGGACGTGGACAATCTCGGTCGGCGCATTGGCGTCGATGGCTGTGGCGGGCGTGGTGAGTGCAAGGCTCGCGGTCATCGCGGCAAGAACGGAAAGTGTCATTGGGCTGTCTCCTGCGACGTGGCCGGTCACCCCTCGTGACCCGTCACCACGCCATCAAGACTGCCCGCCGTCGGCTCTCCGCGTGCTGGCCGGTGATGTAAACCTTTGAGAGAAAGCGTTCAGAAACTGTCGCGCTTGTAAGGCCCGGGTAAGCGCCGCTCAGTCTTTCGCGACGAACGGCAGTTTTGACGGGTTGAACGACATCGCCCTGCCGTTACTCCCGGTCGGCACTGTCATGGTCCGGTGTGATCAGGAAATGTCCGTGCAGCGTCGCAACCGGTGCATCGATGCGCTTCTGCCAGGCTTCGACCCGGACATTGGCCACTCGTCGGCCTGATCGCGCGACGACTGCCCTGGCATAGACATCCTGGGCGCGGGCCGGCCGCAGATAGGCGATGGCGACATCGATCGGCTTGGGCAGTCTTTGCAGCGGCTGGCTGGCTAGCAGCGACGCCGAAGCGACAATCTCGAGGAAGGCGCCGACCGCACCGCCGTGCAGGGCCGGGATGAGCGGGTTGCCGACAAGATGATCGGCGAAGGGCAGCACGCCGGTCAGCTCATTGCCCTTGCGTTCCAGCCGTACGCCAAACCGTGCGACATACGGGGCGGCCATCAAGGTGTCGATCAGCGCCTGGCTCATGACATTCGCCCTTCGGTGTAGAGGCGCTTGGCCTTTTCCTGGGCAGCTTTGGAGGCCTTGGTGATCATGAAGGCGGCCTGGGCGATCGCGACAGGGTCTTCAATGTCGCCGTCATGGGCTGTGGCCCGCACGAAGGCGACCAGGCCATGGGATTTCAGGCAACTCGCCTCGGCGGTCACATCAAGGCCGGGCCTGGCCGGGCGCATGTAATCGATCCGCAAATCCAGTGTCGCCGGTGTGTCCCGTGCGCCGAAGCCCGCGAAGGCGGCCATGCCGCAAGCATGGTCGAGCAGGGCTGTCACCACGCCGCCATGCAGCGTGCCGGAGTCCGGATCGCCGATCAGGCTCTCGTCATAGCGTGCCCCCATGACCGCGTGACCCGGGGTCAGCGAAATCAGCGACAGGCCCAGCGCAACAGCGTGCGGCGAGCCATCCACGATCAGCGGGGCGATGGAATCAAGGCGGGACTGAATGTCGTCGGTCATGGCGTTCCTGGTCAGGTCATCCAACCTAGATAGGACAGGCCGGGCGTCGCAGGAAGCGTGGTTAGCGGCGACCCATCCGCTTGGCGACCACCTGCTCCAGGCCGGTGACGACCGGTTCGCGCAGCGGATTGCCCTCTTCCGCCATGCGCAGCAATTGCGCCAGGGCGGCGCGGTGCATCTCGACCACCTCGGCTTCGATGGCGGTATAGTCGGAAACAGCGGTGATGAAGCGTTGCAGCGAGCGACCGACCCGGATCGCCAGCCGGTCACCGGTCAACTGGGTTTCGTGCGCGAGGGCGACGGCTGCGGCGCGGGCTGCGGCCATCGGACTTGTGAGGCCTGCTGCGACATCGGCCATGCGTTTGTGAACGGGGCCTTCGGCTCGGCGCTCCCGGCGACGACGGTCCGGACCGTTGAAGCGTGATGAGCTGATGAAGTCGCGTGGCTGCTCGTCCAGTGAGCGCAGGCGGTCTTGCAGTGTGACCGGGGCGATCGGCGTGAACAGGAACTCTGACACCCCGACATCGCGGGCACGCTCGATTTCCCGCCGCGTACGGGGCTGGGAGATAAGGACGATGGGTGTGTCGCGAAACGGCGCGCCGTCACTCTCCCGAATTGTTCGGACCAGTTTCAACCGGTCCTCGTCCGGGGCCGAGTTGGTATGCCAGTCGGCAATGATGACGCTGGGTGTCCGTTCGGCAATCTGGTTGAGGGCCGTGTCACCGCGTTTGGCGACCATAACGTCATTGGCGCCGGCGTCGCGGAGCAGGCCCAGTAACATGTTGCGAAGAAAACTGTTGGATTCGAGCAACATTGGCGCATCGTTGCACCCGTCGATTTCCCGGGTCGGGATGCCGTTCGCCGTCAAGGGCAGGTTGCGTGCGCTCGCTGTTATGAGGCAGCTGTAGCAAGCCTTCCTTGCCATCCGGCAAAGGAAGTTGGTTAACAAACCACGACTTGGCGAGTTCAGCGGCGGCGGAGCGCCCCGAGGACCCGGAACACGATCCAGATCGGGATGACCAGGATTGCACCGAGCAGGAAGTACTCGATCGCCCAGCCAACCGAATGAGTCAGGAAGTCGATGAAACGACCCCAGGATTCGGCAATTGTGCCGAAGAAATCGACCCAGAGGCGTCGTGGGTTGACGTGGAAGGCCGCCAGGATGAAACCGGCGATGACGCACAGCACCACGACGCGGATAATGTCGGTCGAACCGACGCGGATCAGCCGTTGGACGAAAGTCCGGTCATCGGTTGGTCTGTCATTCGATGTGTCACGATCTGTCATGGCGTCAGATTACCCCAAATTGCGGCGCAATCGGGGCCGTAGCCCCGATTGCTGCCAGGCTCAGGCCTTGCGGGTGATATTGACCTGGTGCGGGTAGGGTATGGAGATGCCATTGGCGTCGAAAGCTTCCTTGACGTTCTTCATCGCGTCGAAATGAACGCCCCAGTAGTCACCGGTATTGCACCAGGCGCGAGTGACGATGTCCACCGAGGACGCACCATGCGCGGCAACCGCGGTGAAGACGGCCGGATCGCTGTGGACGCGTTCGTCGGCGCTGATCGTGTCCTGGATCACTTTCATCGCCTTGCCGATATCGTCGCTGTAATCGATCGAGAAGGTCAGATCGACCCGCCGGGTTGGATTGGCGGAATAATTGGTGATCGTGTCACCCCAGGACTTCGAATTGGGGATGATGATCTTCTTGTTGTCGCCGGTCCCAAGCACGGTGGTAAAGAGCGTGATCTCCTTGACCGCGCCGGACGTGCCGGCCAGTTCCACCCAGTCACCGAGGCGATAGGGCCGGAACAGGATCAGCATCACGCCGGCAGCCAGGTTGGAGAGCGTGCCCTGCAGCGCCAGGCCGATCGCCAGCGAAGCGGCGCCAAGTGTGGCGACAAAGCTGGTGGTGGGGATGCCGAACGTACCCATCATGGCGATGACGACCATCGCCATGATGCCGTAATAGGCCAGCGACCCGAAGAAACCGCCGAGCGTGTCGTCCATCGTTGCGCTCTTGTGAACGGCGTTGCGAATGGCCTTGCGTACGGAGCCGGCAATGAAGAGGCCGATGATGAGAATGATGGCAGCAAGCACGACATTCGTACTGGCAGCGATTCCCATCTCGACCATGGTGGCGAGCGTTTCAGGATTCATGAGGTCTTCGGGATTCATGCGGATTCCCCTTTCGGGCGTTTGGTTCTGAACCGCTCCCTAGCCCTTTCTTCGCGTCAAGGGAAGGCGATTTCGGTCAGTCCTCGTGCGCAACCTTCTCATTGGGTTGCGCGGCCCGGACGATGTCGATCTTCTGCCAGATCTTGGCCGACATGTTCGAGGTCAGGGATTCGATGTCATTGACCGCGGCGATCACGACGGGATCGCGCGAGCTTTGTGCGTACAGGGCGGCGACCTTGCCGGCCAGGCTGAGCGTCTCCGCGCAATAGTCCAGGTAGCGGCCGAGCTCGAATTCGCTCATCGACCGGACGGGTGACGAGGTGGTGCTTGGTCCGAGGCGCAGCAGGGCGGTCGGATCCTTGGTCAGCTGGTGCATGTCTATGACGTGTGCAACGGAGCGCAATTCATGCAGGTCGTCCAGGGCGAGTGATCGCTTGAGTCGCTCCTCGACACGGGTCAGCGTGAAGATTGCGACGGCAGCCAGGATGACAATGTTGAGACCGGCTTCGACACCTTCAAAGACCGTGAACACGTCAGCCGAGGCCCCGCTCTCCTGTGCCCAGTTGAAGACCCGCTCGCCGACATAGACCAGACCGACCAGAGCCAATCCGACGGCGAGGAAAGTGCCGCTGCGAAGAAGAAGATAAGGGCGGGACAGGCGCTGGCTGCGCCGACGGTCCCGCTTGGCCAGGCCAATCAGCTCGTCGATGACATTGTTCAGGCTGGCGGTCGGGAAGCGGTCCCGTGCCCGCTTGGCCAAGCGTTCAAGCGTGTCGACGATATGATCGGAACTCAGTTGACTGAACGGCACGAATTTCCCCCACGTACACCGACCCGGCAGGGTCGATGTGAGTTTTAGCGCGGGCAGTGCGGCGATGTCACCTTTGCTCAGGACGCGGCGGCGACCGCCGCTGTTGATCCGGCGACCACCGCGATGATGGCCGCCTGCGCCGCCAGGATGGCGGCGAGATCGCGCGCCGCCGCGTGAGGTTCGCTGGCACCGGTCTGCGCCTGGGTCAGGCGCATGGCCAGCCGGGCGGCGACCTGCCCGGACGGGCGGGGACGCAGGGCGCGCACCGCCTCGAAACTCGAAACGAGCATGTCGGCAGTCTCGGGCCCACGGCCGCGCGCTGCGAGCACGGCGAGACCGGTCCTGCCGACGCCATGACGCAATACCGGGCGTCCGCGCACCGCGGTGTTCAAGCTGGTCCAGGCGGCGGCAATCTCGCCGCCGTCGACCGGGGCAAGACAGATTTCCTGGGCTGCGCGTTCGACGTGGTGGCCGGGCACGCCAGCCGACCGCAGGGCCAGGCGTGCCCGGTCCAGCTTGCGGCGCGCATCTTCCGGGGTCTCACCGGTTGCTGCGAACGTGGCCGCCAACACGTCCTCGCGTGCAGGGACGCGGTTCCACCAGGGCAGTGTGATCTCGTCGAGAATGTCGAAAAAATTGTCGACCTGGCAGGTGCCCCCTCCGGCAACCACCAGAGCCAGTGCCGCGCAGGATCCGCCATGGCTGAGCATGCGGGCACCCCGTTCCTGGCGCCGCTCATTCAGGGCAGTCCGGACGGTAAAAAATGTGTCGGCGGTGCGGTCTGACGCAGCCAGTGCTGCGGAGAAAACCAGGCGCATCGCACGTCCTGGTGAACGCCAGGTGCCCAGCCCCTCATTCATGCGGTCGCGAATGTGGAGACTGCGATCGACCAATTTCTCGGGCGTTTCGTCGCTGGATATGCAGGCGAGGGCGGAGAAGCGCCCATACAGACGCTCACCCTTGCTGGCGCGTTCGCTGAACGCGGCATCAAGCCGTTGAAACCGTTCGATGACGGCGTTGACCATGGGCCAGTTTCCCTCGCTAATGTCAGGTTCGGCCACAAGCATGGCGAAACCGGGGCATAACCGGCAGGGGGACGCTTCGGGCAGCCATCCCCCCTGCAAGGAAAAGAGAGCGTCATCACTGGCGCTGGAAGCGAGACATGCCGACACGCCTGGTCGCCGACGCCTTGCCTGAACGCTTTGCAGACTGGTTCGCGACACGCGGCTGGACCGCCCGCTCGCACCAGCTTGAGATGATCACGGCCGCCCGGGCGGGCGAGGATGCATTGCTGGTTGCTCCAACCGGAGGCGGCAAGACGTTGGGCGGATTCCTGCCCAGCCTGATCGACCTGGCACAGCGTATCCAGGGGCAAGGCCCGACCCGTCCGCACGCCTTGCACACGCTTTACATATCGCCGCTCAAGGCGCTTTCGGTCGATGTTGCACGCAATCTGATGATGCCGGTCGAGGAGCTCGGCCTAAACGTTCGCATCGAGACGCGCACCGGCGACACTTCGGCCTCCAACCGCCAGCGTCAGCGGGCCAGCCCGCCGGACATTCTGCTGACCACACCGGAACAACTGGCGCTGTTCTGCGCCACCGCCAACGCCGAAGCCTTCTTTCGTGATCTCAAGCGTATCATCATCGATGAAGTTCATGCTCTGGCAGCGCAAAAGCGCGGCGACCTGCTGGCGCTCGACCTCGCGACGATACAGACTTGGGCGCCGGATGCGACGCGCGCCGGCCTGTCGGCGACGGTGGCTGACGAAGGCGGTCTGGCGCGCTGGCTGGTGACCCAACCGGTCGGTGGCGACCGCTTTGCGAAGATTGTGCGCGGGTCGGCCGGGGCCCGACCCGAGGTCGAAATACTCGATCCGAGCGACCGCATTCCCTGGGCCGGACACTCCGGGCGGCACGCGCTGGGCGATGTCTATGCCCGCCTCAAGACGGCGAAGATGGCGTTGGTCTTCGTCAATACCCGCTCCCAGGCCGAGCTGACCTTCCAGGCGCTGTGGGCGCTCAATGATGCCAACCTGCCGATTGCCCTGCATCATGGCTCGCTGTCGCCGGAACAGCGCCGCAAGGTGGAAAAGGCGATGGCCGAAGGCCGGCTAAAGGCGGTCGTCTGTACCTCGACGCTCGATCTCGGGATCGACTGGGGTGATGTCGACCTGGTCATCCAGATGGGCGCGCCGAAAGGCTCATCCAGACTGATCCAGCGTCTGGGCCGCTCCAATCACCGTCTCGATGCTCCCTCCAGAGCCCTGCTGGCACCGACCAACCGGTTCGAGCATCTCGAATGTCAGGCCGCCCGCGAGGCGGTGGCCGAGAACGCGCTTGATGGCGAACCGTTGGGAGCCGGCACCCTGGATGTCCTCGCCCAGCACATCATGGGCCGCGGTTGTGGTGACGGCTTTGCGGCAGACGCCCTGTTTGACGAAGTCCGCAGCGCTACACCCTATGCCCATCTCGACCGCGCGACCTTTGACCGCCTGCTCGACTTCACCGCCACCGGTGGCTATGCGCTCAATACCTATGACCGCTTTCGCCGCCTGGTCTGTCGCAAGGACGGCATCTGGCGGGCGCGCACGCCGCAGATCGCCCAGCGCTACAGGATGAATGTCGGTACCATTGTCGAGGCGCCGATGCTGGACGTGGTGGTCTCGGGCCGGGGCCGCGGCGGGCACAGGCTGGGTCAAATCGAGGAATGGTTTGTCGAGCAGCTCAGCCCCGGCGACACCTTCGTCTTCGCCGGCCAGGTGCTGCGGTTCGTCGGCATTGAGGAGATGCAGGCGAGGGTCACGCGCGCGGCCGACGCAGACCCGAAAGTCCCGTCCTACCAGGGCGGAAAATTCCCGCTCTCGACCTATCTCGCCGAACGTGTGCGCGACCTGGTCCAGTGTCCGGACCGATGGCATGAGCTGCACGAACAGGTGCGTGACTGGTTAAGCCTGCAATCGACCCGCTCGCGCCTGCCCGATGCGCACGGCCTGCTGGTCGAGACCTTCCCGCGCGCCGGGCGACACTATCTCGTCTGCTACCCGTTCGAGGGCCGGCTGGCGCACCAGACGCTGGGCATGTTGCTGACCCGCCGGCTGGAACGCATGGGCCTGCAGCCGATGGGCTTCGTCGCCAATGAATACGCGCTCTCGGTCTGGGGCCTGCGCGATCTGTCCGATGTCGATTTCGACCGGCTGTTCGATGAAGACATGATGGGCGATGATCTCGATGCCTGGCTCGCAGAGAGCCAGTTGATGAAGCGCACCTTTCGCAACTGTGCGGTGATCGCCGGGCTGATCGAGCGGCGCTTTCCGGGCATGGAAAAGACTGGCCGCCAGGTCACTTTCTCGACCGACTTGATCTATGACGTGCTCCGCGAACACGAGCCGGACCACGTCCTGTTGCGCGCCGCCTGGCACGATGCCGCCTCCGGCTTGCTCGACATAAGACGGCTGGGTGAGGCCCTGTCCCGCGTGAAAGGCCGGATCAGTCATGTCCGGCTGGATCGCATCTCGCCGCTGGCCGTGCCGGTGATGCTGGAGATCGGCAAGGAAGCGGTCTATGGCGAAGGTCATGACAGCATACTTGAAGATGCCGCCGAAGATCTCATCGCCGAGGCCGTCCGGCTTGACTGACAAGCGCGCCGATCTCCCGTTCGACCTGGACGGACAGGCGGCCATCGCTGACTTTGACGGTGTCCTCGTCCTGCCGGAGCTTGGAACCTTGGTCGTCTCGGACCTGCATTTCGAGAAGGGCTCGTCCTACGGCGCGCGCGGCCAGATGCTGCCGCCCTACGACACGCGCACCACCCTGCGCCGCCTTGCCGCCGCCATTGACCGTCACGCGCCGGACACCGTCATCGCGCTTGGTGACAGTTTTCACGACCGCCTTGCCGACCGCCGCATGGATGGCGCCGATGCCGAGCAATTGGCCGTCCTCGTCGCCGGCGTGTCGCGCTGGATCTGGATCGAAGGCAATCATGACCCGGCTCCACCGCCGCAGTTTGGCGGCGAAGTGCTGCACGGGCTGGAGCTGGGCACACTGGTCCTGCGTCACGAGCCTACTGAAGGGCCGGCGCCTGGTGAGATCGCCGGCCATCTACACCCATGCGCCAGGGTGCGCGGCAGGGGCCGCTCTGTTCGGGCACGGTGCTTTGCGACAGACGGCTCGCGGCTGATCATGCCGGCTTTCGGCGCCTATACCGGCGGCCTCAACATTCTCGATCCGGCCTTTGAACGCTGTTTCGGACAGGTGCCCGATGCCCTGGTGATGGGGCGTTCCCGCGTCTATCCCGTCGGCGCCAGGTCCTGCGTGCGGGACCGGCGTTAGCGCGCATCTGAAGCCGTCGGACCGGAGGTCGGGCGCCCGGTCAGACAGTCATCGGATAAAGCGCCAACATTGCCAGCGCGGCCGTGCAGGCCCCCAAAGTCAGGACGCTGCGCAGGCGGCCATACCAGGCTGGCAGAATGCTCTGCCAGGTCGATGCAGTATCCCATCGCCAGTGCATGAACAGGCTGGCAAACACCAGGGTGAAGGCGGTCAGCGGGGCGCCTGCCCAGTAGAGGAATGTCGCTGCGAGACCCGCAAGGCTCGGGGTGATCGACAGCGTGAAGGTCAGGGCATTGCTGTCTTCGTCGGACAGGGCCCGTCCCCATCGGACGCCGCCCAGAAAGCCGAGGATGATGGCGGCATAAATAACGAACAGTCCGGCCTCGGCCGCGGCACTCCGGCCGGAGAAGGCCGCCTGGGCGGTCAGTATGACCGGGAGCCAGAAGGGTATCCAGCCGGCGAGGCCAAGCAATAGCGGGGTTTTCGGAACGGGTTTTCTGTCGATCATACGCCAGAGGTAGGCGGAGACGGTGCGCGGGAAAGGGTCAACGCCGGCTGAAGGCCAGATTTGCGGCATAGCCGGCAATCATGGCGATAAAGACGCAGAACAGGCCATAGAGCATCGGGCGGTCGTGAGCGAGTTCATAGACGAAACGCTCGATGCCGGCTTTCTCGACGCGCAGGCTGGTCGAGCGGCTGGCGATTGGGCGGCCGTCCCGGAACAGGTAAACTTCGGCGACATAATTGCCGACCGGGGTCAGGGGGGGCAGCGCGATGGTGGCGCGAAACAGGCCACCATCAAGGATTTCAACGCCGCGCTGGGCTTCGGCATAGACATTGTCGCGAAAACCGGCGCGGGCAATGGCAGCCAGATAAGGGTCGGACTGGTCCCGGTCCGTCACCGCGCCGGTTTCGCCCGCATTGCTCTCGAGGGTCGCGGTCAGGCCGATGCCGCTGCCCGCCAATTGCTCGTGGGTGGCGATATCCGAAAGGGGCAATGACGTGGCGATGGCGTAATAGCTGGGGATGTCCTGGAATTCGCGTGGTGCGGAATTAACCCAGATGCCGAAATTGCGGGCTTTCTCCATCACCCGCAATTCGCGCCCGGGACCGCGCAGCACCACCACCACCTCGTCCTGGATCGTCATGCCGCGGGTGGCGCCGTAGAGTACCAGCTCCATTCCCGCAAAGTCCTCGCGAATTTCCACGGTCTCATGGGTCAGCGCGGCGACGATGCCGGGCGCCTCATTGGCGATCTGGGGCTGGACCTGGAGGGCCAGGCCGAGGATCAGGCCGGTCAGCATCTAGTGACCCTCCCCGCCGCGCGGTAAAACCACGAACAGGTCAGACGGCTGCGCGACCAGGTCCCAGCCCAGTTTCAGGCAGACGATCAGCACCATCATCGCCAGCAAGGCGCGCAGCTCCTCTGCTTTGACATTGCGGCCGGCTCGGGCGCCGAGCTGGGCTCCGATGACTCCGCCGATGATCAGCAGGACAGCGAGCACAACGTCGACGGTCTGGTTCTGGGTTGCCTGCAGGAAGGTGGTCAGCGCCGTCACGAACAGGATCTGGAACAGGGATGTGCCAACCACGACATTGGTCGGCATGCGCAGGATGTAGATCATCGCCGGGACCATGACGAAGCCGCCACCAACGCCCATGATCGCGGCGAGTGTTCCGACGAAGAAGCCGATCAGGACCGGCGGGATCACCGAGATGTAGAGGCCGGAAGCCGGGAAGCGCATCTTGAACGGGAGCTTGTCGATCCAGCCGCGCTTGCGGTGCCCGGAGTGGGCACGGGCGGCTGCCGGATCATTGCGTCTGAGGATGGAGCGGGCGCTTTCGACAAACATCAGTCCGCCGACAATTCCCAGGAAGCTGACATAGCTCAGCGAAATGATGAGATCGATCTGGCCGAGGCTTCGCAGGAAGGCAAACAGCTGGACCCCGAATATCGAGCCGGCCGAGCCGCCAACCAATAATAGCGAGCCCATCTTGATATCGAGGGTCTTGCGCTTCCAGTGCGCCAGCGCGCCGGAAGCCGAGGAGGCGACGATCTGGTTGGCTTCGGTCGAGACCGCGACAGCCGGCGGAACCCCGATGAAGAAGAGCAGGGGCGTCATCAGGAAGCCGCCGCCGACACCGAACATGCCTGACAGGAAACCAACACCGAGGCCCAATCCAAGCAATAGGAAGATGTTGACTGAAATTTCTGCGATCGGGAGGTAGATCTGCACCGCCGATCAGCCCGCAGCGGCGCGTTCGAGCCGTTCAACAAGAACAGCATCGACACGTCCGGTGCGGGGCAGGCCCTGGTCTGCCTCGAATTGCATGATGGCGTCGCGGGTTCGGCCACCGATCTCTCCGTCGATCGGGCCGGGACCATAGCCGAGCACCGAGAGGAAGCCCTGGGCACGGCGAACCGTTGCTGTGTCCGTTGTCGCAACCCGCTCCCATGGCAGGCCGGTGTAAAGTCCGTTCGCTTCGGGATCGAGCGGGCGCGGCGTAAAGCCGGCGGCAGTTGCCCGGGCCGCTTCGAGCGCGGCGGGTTCGATCAGTTCAGCAAGTGTCGCTGCGCGCTCGCCGGCGGTCGGGTCGCTGTCGCTGGCGGCAATCGAGAACCAGGCATAGGCGTCGGGCAGGCTCAGCGGGACGCCGTCGCCGGTCTCATAGAGCAGCGCCAGATTGAATTGTGAATCACGCAGACCGAGCAGGGCCGCCTCCTGGAACCAGCGCGCCGCGGTTTCCATGTTCTGGGCGGCGCCGCTGCCATAATAGTACATCACACCGAGATTGTGCATGGCCCGTCGATGACCGGCATTGGCGGCGCGCTCGGTCCAGCGGCGCGCGTCCTCGAGATTGATCTCGGTACCTTCGCCGGTTTCCAGCAGTTTGCCATAGCGATATTGCGCCGCGGGGACACCCTGTTCGGCGGCACGGCGCAGGAGAATGGCGGCGGTTTCTGCATCACCGGAATCCAGCGCGCGGACGCCGAGTTGATAGCGGGCGACCGGATCGCCATCTGCGGCGGCGCTTTCCAGCGTTGTGCGGGCGGGCCCGGTGGAGGTGTCCGGTGCGGTCGTGCGCGGTGCGGGTTCGGGCGTGCGCGATGTCGGCGCCGCGGTATCGCGGGCGGTACTGGGTGCCGGCAGGCTGGTGCCGCTGGCATCGGCTACCTGATTGGTCGGAGCCCGTGTCGTGCCGGCGTCGGGTGAAGTCTCTGCCATACGCGTCTCGGCGGCCCGCGTGTCGGCAGGTGTGGCGGCTTGGCCGGCGTCTGACGTTGCGGGAGTCGCGGCTGTATCAGAAGGGTCTGGAGTCCCGGAGGGCTCTGCGGCGTGCATGGCATCGGTGCCGGAGAGGTCGGCTTCGACCTGGGCGATAAAGTTGCGTTCGGCCGCGGCTTCTGCGGCGACTCGTTCGCCATCGCCTTGCCAGGCTTCCCAGATCAGCAGGGCGCCGGCGCCGGACAGCATCACGAGGGCGACCACTGGCAACGCGTAGAGCAGGGTCCGTCCGAGATTGGATCGCGGCGCGCGTCGGGTGATGTTCTCGGCCGGCTGCCCCGGCATCCCGGCTCGTGTGCGTTCGCGGGCTGCGGCAAGGAAATCGGCGTCGGCTGTCGCGCCCATGCGCTGGGGACGTGCGGGCTGGGCCGGAGGCTGGACAGGGCCCCGGGCTTGGGTTGGCGCTGGGCGCGGGGAGGACTGTTCCCGCAGTATCGGCGCGGCGGCCGCCGCGGCTGCCTGGGCGGCTGGCTTGCTGGCAAGCGGTGCGGCAGGGCCCGCCTCGGCGAGGAATGGGTCATCGCCATCAATCTCGAAGCCGCCGGCCGGGGTTTCCGCTTGCGGTGGCGGCGAGAGCGGCGTGTCGAAATCAATGTCGTCGGCCGTCGCGCCGGGGGCGTGTTCCGCTATTGCCTTTGCGTTGTCTTTGGCGGGTGTGGTGTCTCCCTTGCCTCGCCCTTCGATGGCTTCAAGACGGTCGGCGAGGGCTGACATGGCGCGCTGGACCGGTGACAGGGCCTGCTCGGTTTCGGCCTTTACGGCGCTCATCCGGTCCTTGACCCCGGTCAGCGCCTCTTCGATCCGTTGCGCCGTACGCTCTTCCGACTGGCGCAGGCGGCCATCCAGATTGTCTTCGCGGCCGGACTGTTCCAGCCGGTCCATCATCTGGGCCATGCGGTCGGTGGCGGTCTCGACGACGGCACTGGCGCGCTGTTCGGATTTGACGATGCGTTCGCCCAGGGCGCGGCCGAGGCGGGTGACCTCTTCGCCCATGCGCTTCATGGAGTCCTTTTGTTCCTGACGGACTTCATCGAGGCGGCGGTCGAGCTTCTGTTCGGACTGGTTTTCGCGCAACGCCTCGGTCGAGCGACGCTCGCTCTCGGTCAGGCGGCGGTCGATCGCGCCGGCGAGCTTGGTGATCTCCTCGCCCAGGCGGGACATGTTGTCGCCTTGGCGGCGCTCGGCGGTATCAATCCGGTCGAGGGCCTTCGCGAGCGCGTCTTCAAGCCGGTCGACGCGGGGCTCGGCGGCAGCCTTGTTGAGCGCCTGGCTGACCTGGTTGCGGGTGTCGGCAATGGTGCGGGCGACGTCATCGGTCAGACGCTCGAAGCGCCGCTCCAGGTCGACGGTGTCGGAGGAGTTACGGGTCTCGAGCTGGCGCAGGCGGTCGTCGAGCCGGGTGAAGGACGTCTCCAGAAGCCGGGCCGCATCATTGGTGACGCGCTCGGTGCCCTCGATGCGGGCCTTCAGCATTTCGGTGGAGGTGTGCAGTCCGTTCAGCGTTTCAGACGTCCGGTCCTCTCGCCGCTTGTTGATGTCGGCAAAGTCTTCGGCTCGGTTTTCCAGCCTGGCAAGACGATCCTCAAGGCTCTCGGCGAGGCGCTTGGTGTCGTCGCCGACTTCGTGGACGCGGGCCGCCGTGTCGTTCTCGTGTTCGTAGAGACGGCGGGCCAGCTTCATGATGGTGGTCTCGACCGCCTTCACTGTGTCGGGAGAGGCGCCGCTGCCACCGGAAGTCTCGATCGAGCGGACGCGCTCGCCGAGCTCGTCCTGGGCCTTCTTGACCCGGTCGATGCTGTCGCGCGCCGTTGCCAGCTGCGCATTGGTACGTTCACCGGTCTTGCTGATTTTTTCGGCGAGCTGGGTGATCGCCTTGTCGATGCCGCCGAGTGTGCGGGCCGACATCTGTTCGCTGCTGTCGACGCGTTCGGACAGGCGGTTGACCATTGCCCGAAGCAGCTTGTCCTCGTCCTCGCTCAGACCGTCCTGTCCGCCAAAGCCCGGAAAGGCTTCCAGGGCGTCATCCCATTGCGGGGACGAGGGGTCATTGTCTTCGAGGATGACGCGATTGAGCCATTCGCCGAGGGTCATGCCCTCCTTGCGCGCGGCCGTCTTGGCTCTCGCCCGGGCGCGGGGATCGATCCCCTTTACGCTCCAAGGGTTACCCATAGACGACATTTGATTCGCTCGCTCAGCCTAACCTGCGGAAGGCTATTCCGTGGTTAATATTGTGTAAACCGAGGGTGGAGACCCAATATGTAGTGTTTCCACACCAAATCTCAGATCGACGCACGCGGGCGCCAAAACCTGAGTCTGAACAAGGCTCTGACTCGGTTAATGGTGGGTAAAATGTGTGGATAAGTGTGTGCCGGGACTCAGTTTTCGTCGCTGTCGCCGGTTTCGTCTGCGGGGTCCGCTTCCGCTGCCGGCAAATTTGTCTGGACGAAGAAGCCGGGGGCAAGTGTCTGCAACTGCTCGCTCATCGCTGCAGCTTCAAGCGAGGGTGGCATCGAACGGGAGGCCGGCAGGGCCCGCGCGATGTCAAACAGTAGCCAAGCCGTCTCCACATCGCCCTGGCTCGCGACATAGCGGCCGCCATGCCAGAAAGTCATCGGCGCAAAGGGATCATTGCGGGCGCTTGTGGCGAACAGGGCGGGCAGATTGAGGTCAGGAAGGGCATCCGGCTGGGCGCTGCGAAGTGCGGCGAGCGCCTGGGCGGCGAGCAGATTGGCGGCGGCGCCTTCCAGGCCGTCTCGCCGCAGGTGCTCGCGCAGGATGGTCAGGGCGGATGGCCGGTCGCTCTGCATGCGGCTGATGCCGGTCATCAGGGTTTCAAACGTGCTGTTGCCGATCCCGGCGGCTGTCACCTGACTCATCCGGTTGCAGACCGGCGACGGGGTGTCGTTGCCGCACGGCCCCTGATGGTGAGAGCTTTGATAGAGGGCGAGATAGGCGCCGGCTGGATCGGCGCGGCGCTGGGCGGCGTCGGCGGCTGCCAGGAAATCAGCTTCGATCGGCGTGGCGGAGGGCTGGGCGGCGGCATCGAGACCTGTCTGCAGCAGCAGGCCAATGGCCGGATCGTCGATCTGGTAGCTGTCGGCGCGCGCCGGTGCCAGTCCGTCCGGCCAGGGGAAGCTGGCTTGGTCTTCATGGCTGCTCAGCCGTGCCCAGGACTCGCGACGGCCTTGCGGGCTGGACGGGCTGTAGACGAGGAAGCTGAAACTTTCGGGCAGGCCTGCCGCGTCGCTGAGCGTTGCAAGTGCGTCCGGGTGGACCGGCACGGTGTGTTGCAACCAGCCGCGGAAAAGGGCCGCTGGCGCGCCGGCGCCCAAGCCGTCGCTGCGGTGACTGAATACCGGTGCGCCATCGGCCGAGCGGCGCAGGTCAATGGGGCCATCCGCGGTCGTGCTTGATATCAGGTCCGCCTCGGCGAGGCGGACGCCCATGGCGGCCTCGATCCAGAAGCGGTCGAAGGAGGTGCCGCCTGGACCGGTCACCGCGTCCAGCGTGCCGCCTTCGGTATAGAACGCGAATGTATTCATCTGCCGATGCACATGCGAGACGACCGGCTCGTTGCGCATAACCGGACCGTCGAGTGCCGGTGCCCGGGTCAGTGTGCGGGCGGTGGCGAAGTCCTGGATGATGCGCTCTGCAGTGCCGGTCTCGGTGACATAGCCGTCTCCGATGACGATTTCGCGCTGTTCGCGGCCCAGCTCCGTACCGTCCAGCGCTGTGCGCACGATTTGCCAGCGGGTGCGCAACACATAGTCATCATCGGTGCCGCGCAGGGCCAGATAGGCGTCGCGGGTCAGATGGGGCCCGATGACCGTGTAGTTTTCATCACTGGTGTCGGGTGTTTCTTCATCCGGCGTCAGCTCGGTGATGCCGGCCGGTTGGGCGAGAATGGAAAAGCCCGGATCGGGCTCGCCCGCCTGGCCGAGCGTCTCCGCCGTGAGGGTTGGCAAAAGCAGCAGGGCTGCTAGCGGAAGGGCGGGTAAAGCAAGGTGACGCGACATGGAGCGGACTTTGCCGTGCGCGCCACGAAGATGAAAGGGGCAATGGGTGAAGAATGCCGTGGGCACTGCGGATTCCGGATTGTCATATATTTGACGTTGACGTTCGCGTCACTTCATGAACACCATTCACCCCATGATCAAGCCTGTCGCACCCGATGCCGAATTCACCATTCGCGAGCTCGCTCACGAGTTCGATATCACGCCGCGTACGCTGCGCTTCTACGAACAGAAGGGGATGATCCATCCGCTGCGCCGCGGTGCAGCGCGGGTCTATACCGCCGAGGACCGGGCCCGGATCGAGCTGATCCTGCGTGGCAAGCGAGTCGGTTTCGCCCTCGACGAGATCAAGGAAATTCTCGACCTGCAAGCCATCGACCGTGGCGGCCGCGAACGGTTGGAACCGGCGATCAAGCGCTTCGAGCATCGCATCACCGTGCTGCAACAGCAGCGAGAGGATGTTGCCCGTGCCCTGGCCGAGCTCGAGGCCGGTCTCGACTGGATGCGTGAGCGTCTGGAAGACAGAACCCCGCCGGACGATGTCCGCCGCCGCGCCCGCGCCTTCGAAGCGCTGGCCAACGCCCATCTTGAAGACTGGAGCGGATTGTCGCCGGGCTGAGACCCGAGACGTCGCTGCCGACCTGAACCCGTAATCAAACAATCCACATCCCGCTCCCCGGAGACCCATCATGACCACCCCGTATCGCGCCCCGGTTCGTGACCAGCGTTTTGTCCTGCATGACGTGCTCAATATCGCCCAGTATGGCGACCTGCCCGGCTTTGCCGATGCTGATGCCGACACGGTCGACGCCATCCTCGAGGAGGGTGCCAAATTCTGTGAGGGCGTGCTCGCCCCGATCTCCAAGGTCGGCGATGAGGAAGGTTGCACGCGCGATGCCGACGGCAATGTGAAGACGCCAACCGGCTGGAAAGAGGCTTTTCATCAGATGTCGGAAGGCGGCTGGACGGCGCTGTCTTCGGACCCGGCCTATGGCGGCCAGGGCCTGCCGCATGTTCTCAACCTTGCCTTCAACGAGATGGTGTCCTCGGCCAATATGGCGTTCGGCATGTATCCGGGTCTGACCCTGGGTGCCGCGGCGGCGCTGGCGACCGGCGGAACTGATGAGCAAAAAGCGCTCTACCTGCCCAAGATGATCTCCTGCCAATGGGGCGGGACGATGAATCTGACCGAGCCGCATTGCGGCACCGATCTCGGTCTCCTGCGCACCAAGGCCGTGCCGCAGGCTGACGGCTCCTACAAGATTACCGGCCAGAAAATCTGGATTTCCTCCGGTGAGCACGACATGGCGGAAAACATCATCCACCTCGTCCTCGCCCGCATCGAAGGCGCGCCGGAAGGCGTGAAGGGCATCTCGCTTTTCGTGGTGCCGAAATTCATCCCCGATGCCGATGGCAATCCGGGCGAGCGTAACGCGGCCAAGTGTGGCGGCCTGGAACACAAGATGGGCATTCACGGCAATGCCACCTGCGTCATGGACTATGACGAAGCAACCGGCTGGCTCGTCGGTGACGAGAACAAGGGCCTCAAAATCATGTTCATCATGATGAATGAGGCGCGTCTGGGCGTCGGCCTGCAGGGCTACGCCCTGGCCGAGGCCGCCTATCAGCAATCGCTCGGCTTTGCGAAGGACCGCCTGCAGGGCCGCTCCCTGACCGGACCGAAGAACCAGGACGGCCCGGCCGATCCGATTATCGTCCACCCGGACGTGCGTCGTATGCTGATGGACCAGAAGTCCTTCGTCGAGGCGGCCCGTTGCTTTGCCCTGTGGACCGCCCTGCAAGGCGATCTCGAGGAGAAGGCCTCCGATCCGGCGATGCGCGAGAAGGCCGGCGACTACATGGCGCTTTTGACCCCGATCGTGAAGGGCTATCTGACCGGCAAGGGTTATGACATGGTCTCCTCCGGCCTGCAGATCCACGGCGGCTCTGGCTTCACCGAAGAGTGGGGCGCGTCCCAGCTCCTGCGCGATGCCCGCATCACCCTGATCTATGAAGGCACCAACGGGATCCAGGCGCTCGACCTCGTGGGTCGCAAGCTGGCGATGAACGGCATGCGTCCGATCACCACCTTCTTCGCCGAGCTGGACGCTTTTGTCGCCGAGGGCGGCAATGACGAGACCCAGCCCTTTGTGCAGGCCGTCGCCGACACCAAGGCCAAGCTCAAGCAGGCCACCGACTGGCTGATGAACAATGCGCTGGAAAACTTCGACCATGCCGGCGCTGGCAGCCACGATTATCTCAGCCTCTTCGGCCTGACCTCGCTGACCTATATGTGGGCGAAAATGGCCAAGGTCGCCTCGGCCAAGATCGCCGCCGGCGAGACCGACCCGATCTATGCCAACAAGCTCACCACCGGTCGCTATTTCCTCGACCGCTGGGTCCCGGAAGCGGCCATGCACTTGGCCAAGGTCGAGGCCGGCGCCGACTCGATGATGGCGCTGGAAGCCGACGCCTTCTAGGCGCTAACTGACGTGCACACCGGCGGGACCGTTCCGGCAAAAGAGAACGGCCCGCCACACAATTCCGGTTGATAAAGGGCATCCGCCAATCTGCGGTCAGGCCCGTCACACAAAGAACCGTCTGGGGAGGACGTTTCATGTTTCAGGATCCACTCAATGTGCCGCGTCCGGCTTTTCTCGAGCGCGAGGATGTGCGGATGTTCGAGGACTCGGTGCGCGGCTTCATGGCCAAGGAATGCGTGCCCAATGCCGAACGCTGGGAAGAGCAGGGCATGGTCGATCGCGAGATCTGGACCAAGGCTGGCAAGGCCGGGATCCTGTGCCCCTCCGTGCCCGAGGAATATGGCGGCGCCGGTGGCGATTGGGGCCATGAATACGTCTTCCACACGGCAGGCGCCGAAATCGGCGCAGCCGGCTGGGGCGTCGGCCTGCACAATTCCATCATCGCGCCCTATGTCACCCATTACGGCTCGGAAGATCAGAAGAAGTCGGTCCTGCCGCGGATGATTTCCGGTGATCTGATCGGCGCCATCGCCATGTCGGAACCGGGCACGGGCTCGGACCTGCAGAGCGTCAAGACGACGGCGATCAAGGACGGCAATGGCTATCGCATCAATGGCCAGAAGACCTTCATCACCAATGGCGGTTCGGCCAACTTCATCATCGTGGTGGCCAAGACCGACCCGTCCAAGGGCTTTGACGGCGTCTCCCTGCTGATGGTCGAGACCGACAAGGTCGAGGGCTTCCGTCGCGGCCGCCTCCTCGACAAGGTCGGCATGAAGGCCCAGGACACGGCCGAGCTCTTCTTCGAGGATGTCTGGGTTCCTGCTGACGCGCTGCTTGGTCAGGAAGAGGGCCAGGGCTTCATCCAGCTGATGCAGCAATTGCCCCAGGAACGCTTGCAGATCGCCGTCCAGGGCGTCGGCGCCATGAAACGCGCCCTGCACGAGACGATCAACTACACCAAGGAACGCGAGGCGTTTGGCCGTCCGATCCTGAAATTCCAGAACACCCAGTTCAAGCTCGCCGAATGCAAGACCAAGGCGACCCTGGCCGAGGTCTTCACCCATCACTGCTCGGAACGCCTGATGAAGGGCGAACTCGACGCCGCTACCGCCTCGATGGCCAAATACTGGGTCTCCGAAGCCCAGAATGAAGTCATGGACGAATGCGTCCAGCTGCATGGCGGCTACGGCTATATGCGCGAATACCCGATCGCCAAAATGTGGACCGACAGCCGCGTTCAGCGGATCTATGGCGGGACGAACGAGATCATGAAGCTGCTGATTGCGAGGACGCTTTAGGCTGATGAATGAGAGTGCGACATTTGCCGGGTCGGTCGATCACAGACCAAAGGCGCTGTCCGTCCTCGCGGGCATGGCGCCTTTGCTGGCCTATGACTTGGCGTCAGGTGTTTTCAGCTCGTTAGTAAACCTTCTGCCCGCGGATTTCATGTCCGAGCCGCGCACAATGCAGGCCGTTATGGACGCCCAGATTGCCGTTAGCGGGATTGCGGTGGCGTTGGCTTGCCTGTTGGTCGGCGCGCTTTTGAAGCGCAGCGGGACCGTTGTCTGGGGCATCTCGGGCCTGATTGTCGTCTTCGTCTTGCAAGTCATTGGCTACGTTGGAGCCATGCTGCCGCACTGGATCAGCGCCGCTCCGGATAGTGCTTTCGGTGCTGGGATGTTCTCGTTCGGAGAGACAGGGCTGAGCGTGCTGTTGCTGATTGGGCTGATCGTGCTGGGAAGCTGGCTGTCTAAATTCCGGAGACGCGCATGACCGCCGCCCGCGACAATTCCCTGCGCTCCCTCCTCATCGCCGCTCTCGCTGGCGGTGCGGGGACAGTGCTGGCGGCGCGGCTGGGCTCGGGCATCTGGTTCGGGGCGAGTTTCGCGCTGGCGGATTATCCGCAATGGCTGGGCCTGGCCCTGCCGCCGGTCGTAGCGACCCTGTTTGCGCTGGGGATGTCGTTTCTGCTTGGCTCGCGGCTGCGCGTACTGGCGGCGTTGATCGGCTATTGGGTGATCGCCACCGCGCCGATCCTGATCTCCATTCCGACCCATCTCCTGCTCGGCGGTGAAAACCCGGCCGAGTTTGCGCAATTGCGGCTCTACTCGCTGGTGCCGATGGTCCTCACCCTGCTGGCGCCCAGCGCCGCCTTTCTTGTCGCCCTCATCTTCGTCTCCGGGAAGCGCGCCTGATGTACACGCCCACACATTTCAAGATGGACGACGAGAGCGAGATGCGGGCGGTTATGCGCTCGTATGATTTCGGTCTGCTGCTGATCCCTGGCGAGCCTGATCTCGCCGCCACGCATATCCCCTTCAAACTGGCCGATGAGCGCCTGGTCCTGATCGGCCATGTCGCCATGGCCAATCCGGCGTCCGAGGCGATCAAGGCGGGCAGGGAGGCGATGGTGGTTTTCACCGGTCCGCATGCCTATGTCTCACCGACCTGGTATTCGCGGCCGGACGAGAATGTGCCGACCTGGAATTATGTCGCCGTGCACGCCTTTGGCACGCTGGTGCCGCTTGAGGGTGTCGAGGCCGAGCGGGCGCTTTCGTCGCAGATCGCGGACTTTGAAAGCGAGTGGCGGATCACCAATCTGGAAGAGAAGCGTCGGGCCATGCTGGAACTGGCCATCCAGCCTTTCGAGTTCGAGATTGACCGCCTGGAGGGCAAGGCCAAGCTCTCCCAGAACAAGCCATTGGAGGAACGCCTGCGCATCGCCCAGGCCCTCAATGAACGCGGCGAACACGCCGTTGCCTACCACATGATCGAAGACGAGGCGGAAGAGGATGACTAGTCCCGTGCCGCGCCTTCATCCGAGTTTTGAGTCGATAAAGGGAAAGATCCCGCCAAGGGAAAGGAACTGACCATGACAGAAGCCTATATCTTCGACGCCACGCGCACGCCGCGCGGCAAGAAAAAGAACGGAGCGCTCAACGAGATCACTGCGCTGCAGCTGGCCACCCAGCAGCTCGCCGCGATCCGTGACCGCAATAATCTCGACACCTCGCTTGTCGATGACGTGATCATGGGTGTCGTCTCGCCGGTCGGCGAACAGGGCGCCAATATCGCGCGCTCGGCCGTGATCAATGCGAATTATGCCGAGACCACCGGCGGCTACCAGATCAACCGTTTCTGCGCTTCGGGCCTGGAAGCGGTCAATGTCGCGGCCGCCAAGGTCATGTGTGGCGAGGCCGATTTCGCCATTGGCGGCGGTGTCGAAGCCATGTCGCGCGTGCCGATGGGCTCGGATGGCGGCGCCATGGGTGTCGACCCGGAGATTTCCTTCGACCATTACATCGTGCCGCAGGGCATCTCCGCCGACCTGATCGCCACCAAGTACGGCTTCTCGCGCGATGATGTCGACGCCTATGCGATGGAAAGCCAGAAGCGCGCCGCGCGGGCCTGGGAAGAGGGCCGGTTCGCCAAGTCCATAGTTTCCGTGAAGGACCAGCTGGGCACCACGATTCTCGCCCATGACGAGCATATGCGTCCGGGCACGGACATGCAGGGCCTCGGCTCGCTGAAATCGGCCTTCAAGGACATGTCTGACTTTGTCGGTTTTGAAGCGGTCGCCACCCAGCGCTATCCGGAAGTCGAATATCTCAACTGGGTCCACACCGGCGGCAATTCCTCGGGCATCGTTGATGGCTCGGCCATGGTTCTCGTCGGCTCGAAAGAGGCAGGCGAGCGTGCCGGTCTCAAGCCGCGGGCGCGTATCCGCTCGATGGCCTCTGTCGGTTCCGAGCCGACCATCATGCTGACGGGTCCGGTTCCGGTCACCGCCAAGGCCCTGAAAAAGGCCGGCATGGACGCCAAGGACATTGATCTGTGGGAGCTCAACGAGGCCTTCGCCGCCGTCGTTCTGCGCCTCATGCAGGCCTACAACATCGACCACGACATCATGAATGTGAATGGTGGCTCGATCGCCATGGGTCACCCGCTGGGCGCAACCGGTGCGATGATCCTCGGCACGGCGCTGGATGAGCTGGAACGGTCGGACAAGGAAACCGCCCTCGCCACGCTCTGCGTCGGCGGCGGCATGGGCACCGCGACCATCATCGAGCGGGTTTAAGGGGCGAGCAGGAGATACAGACGATGAAAAACTTCACACTCGAAATCGATCAAGACGGCATTGCCCTGGTCACCTTTGACAGCCCGGGCAAGTCGATGAACGTCATCTCGGCCGATGTCATGGATGACTTCGACGCGCTGACCGACAAAATCATCTCAGACGACGCCATCAAGGGCGTGGTCATCACCTCGGGCAAGGCGGCGTTTTGTGCCGGGGCCGATCTGTCGGAACTGGGCAGCTCCTCCTCCGAGCTGGCCAAGCTGCCGGAAGAGGAAATGAAGACGAAGCTGTTCGAGCAATGCTTCCGTCTCAACAAGACTTTCCGTGCGATGGAAACCTGTGGCAAGCCGATCGCCGCGGCGATCAACGGCCTCGCCCTCGGCGGCGGCTTCGAGATTGCCCTGGCCTGTCACTACCGGGTCATGCCGTCGGACAATCCCAAGGCCAAGCTCGGCCTGCCGGAAGCCATGGTCGGCGTGCTGCCGGGCGGTGGCGGCACCCAGCGCCTGCCGCGTCTGGTCGGCCTGATGAATGCCGCGCCGATCCTGCTGCAGGGCAAGCAGCTCGATGCCGCTGCTGCGCAGGCTCAAGGCATTGTTGACGCCCTGGCCCCGCTCGACGAGCTGGTCGCCAAGGCCAAGGGCCTGGTCAAGGAAGACCCCAAGGGTGCCAAACAGCCCTGGGATGGCGACAAGTTCCGCTTCCCGGGCGGTGGTCCCTACCACCCCGCCGGTGCCCAGATGTTCGGTGCCGCTTCGCCGATGCTGCGCAAGACCAGTTATGGCAATTACCCGGCCCAGCGCTACATCCTGTCCTGCGTCTATGAAGGCTCGCAGGTCTCGATGGACGCCGCGATCCGCATCGAGAGCCGGTATTTCACCAAGCTTTTGCTGCGCCCGGAAAGCCGCAACATGATCCGCTCGATCTTCCTGTCCAAGCAGGACCTGGACAAGGGCGGACGTCGTCCGGCCGGTCAGGACAAGGGCGAGATCAACAAGATCGCCATCATCGGTGCCGGTTTCATGGGTGCGGGCATTGCCACGGTTTCGGCCCAGGCCGGGATCGAGATTGTCCTCATAGACGCCACGCAAGAGGGCGCCGACAAGGGCAAGAAGCATTGCACCGACCATTTCGCCAAGGGTGTTGCCCGCGGCAAGCTGAGCGAAGAGAAGGCGGCCAAGCTGGGCGGTCTGATCACGCCGACCACGGATTACACCCTGATCAAGGATGTCGATCTGGTCGTCGAGGCCGTGTTCGAGAATTCCGAACTGAAAGCCAAGATCACCAAGATGGCGGAAGAGCAGATCGGCACCACGGCGGTGTTCGGCTCCAACACCTCTTCCATCCCGATCACTGACCTCGCCAAGGCGTCGGATCGTCCGGACAACTTCATCGGCATCCACTTCTTCTCGCCGGTCGAGAAGATGAACCTGGTCGAGATCATCATGGGTGAGAAGACGGGCGATTATGCCCTCTCGCGCACGATCGATTTTGTCACCCGGATCAAGAAGACGCCGATCGTCGTCTCCGACACGCGGGGCTTCTACGCCAACCGTTGCGTCATGCGTTATATCGGCGAGGGCATGAACCTCCTGGCCGAAGGCGTGAAGCCGGCCCTGATCGAGAATGCCGCCAAGATGGCCGGCATGCCGGTCGGCCCGCTCTCCCTGCAGGACGAAGTGGCGCTGGATCTCGGCGTGAAGCTGATCAAGCAGACCAAGGCTGATCTGGGTGACGCGCACAAGCCGTCCAAGACCGAGCCAATCCTGTTCAAGATGGTCGAGGAGTATGAGCGCTTCGGTCGCAAGAACGCCAAGGGCTTCTACGACTATCCGGCCGAGAAGGGTCAGCCCAAGCGTCTCTGGCCGGAGCTGGAGCAGTTTGCTCCGGGCGGCAAGTACGCCGACGAGCAGCCGACAGCGGACGAGATCAAGGACCGCATCCTCTACGCCCAGGCGCTGGAAGCGGCGCGTTGCATGGGTGAGGACATCGTCCAGGATCCGCGCGAGGCCGATGTCGGCTCGATCCTCGGTTGGGGTTTCGCGCCCTATACCGGCGGCACGCTGTCCTTCATCGACACCATCGGCGCCAAGGCCTTCGTGGCCCGCGCCAAGGAATTGGAAGCCGCCTATGGCGACCAGTTCGCGGTGCCGGACCTCCTCATCGAAATGGCCGAGAAGGGCGAAACCTTCTACGGACGCTTCGGCGCTCCGGCGGCGGTGGCGGCGGAGTAATCCGGGCTAAGCCTCACGGCGACTGCAAGAAACCGGCGCGGTATTGTTCGCGCCGGTTTTTTCTTGGGGCATGGAGTAAATGGTGTGTGCCTGTCCTTTGCGTCATCCTGACGAAAGTCAGGACCCAGTCTCGCAGGCGCGGTTTCACCAGACTTGCCAACAACCAGAGTCGCAATCTGGGTCCCGGCGTTCGCCGGGATGACGGTATTTAAGTCCAGGAATGGATGAGGACGCACGTCATTCTTGCGCGCTGCAGAGGCCGAGCGGACTCAATGAGCGCCCCTCGCTCCCGGCGCCTCCGGCGCAAACCCCACCCTAAACCGCTTGCCGAGAGTCCGCCGTATCCGCTTCTTCAGGTCAAGGGCCGCATCGCGGCCGCTTCGCGGTTTCACCCTTGAGCTGAAGAAGCGGATACGGCCTGCTGGCTTACAAGCGATTTATGGATCGCTCCGCGCGCGGCGCCTGGATCACAGAGGCAAGGTAGGCGCTTCGAGACTGTCCGTACAAATAGGGGTGCACACCAAGCAACCTGACGAATGCCTTATAAAATCAAGCCGAAAGAGCTTGCAAACAGATGTGTGGCCCTGTTCGTTCGAAACAATGGCCGGGTTCTGCGATATCCATTGGCGACCCTGCGGGCATGAACAAGCCGCCCTGCGAGGAGCGGCGAGAACGTATCGGTTGGCGGTACATTTTGGTTGACATGCGTACCGGCTATCGGTACAAAAAGTCATCGAAGTGGACGAGCCGATGATCCGCAGCTTTGCCGACAAGAACACCGAGAAGGTTTTTTATGGCGAGATGCCGAAGGGCTTTCAAAGCGAGCTGTTTGGCCGGGCGCGTCGGATACTGAACCGCATAGAGGCCGCACATGACGTCACCGATCTTCGCGTCCCGCCGTCAATGCGTCTCGAAAAGCTGACCGGCGACCGCAAGGGCTTCTGGTCAGTGCGTGTCAATGATCAGTTTCGGATCACGTTCAAATTCAAGGGCAATGATGCCTTTGAGGTGAAGTTCGAGGATTACCACTAAGCCGGGCCTGTCCCGGCGTGCCAAGGAGGGCCGCGTCATGAAGCAACATCTCATTCCGACCGCTACGGTTGGAGAGCATCTGCGGGAAGACTTCCTTCCCGACTACGGCATAAAAGCCCCCACCCTGGCCAAGGCGCTGGGCGTTCCCCGGTCTCGCGTTGTCCGCTTGCTGGACGGCGCACGCTGCGATGGTGATATGGCGCTCAGGCTGGGCCGCCTGTTCGGCACGTCGCCACAGTCCTGGCTAAATCTGCAAGCGCTGCACGATCTGTCTACTGCCCAAGCATTGGCCGGCGCGGAAATCGAAGCCAGCATTACGCCGCTTGAAGCGGCTTAGATTCAGCTCTGGAATAGCCGGCCAGACGCAATTAGTTCCCTAGAAAAAGCGTATACGGCCTGCTGGCTGACAAGTTATCTATGGCCAGGTGTGCGTTCGGCGCCCGGGCCCACGTGGCGGGCCGGTCCCCAGTCCAGAAACTGCAAGAAACCGGCGCGGCACTGTCAGCGCCGGTGTTTTTCTGGTCGCGCCTGGGCTAATCAGGGCGTGAAAACAGGCTGTTGAAAGTTTTCACCAGCTTTTCCACAAATTTCGGAATGTTTTCCACCAAACCCGAAAACTTGTCCACGAAATCGCACTTTCCATGCGTTGCGGCGCCGGGTCCGGCCTGTTTTACTTTGGTCATCGACAGCGACCGAAGCGGTTCGAAAGGACCGGGGATCGCCGGAGAGGATGGCCCGGGAAGGCAGGTTCGCAAGAGCCGGTTTTTAACGGGCAGGCAGGAAAGACAGGCCCGCAAGGGCCCGGAATTCAGGTCAGGTTTCGAGGCAAGGGTCCGCAAGGACCGGCGCTGAAGGGCTCACCGACCCGGAGAGACTGAACCGTCCGCGAGGACGGCGACCAGGGCGCCAAGATCCAGCGCTGCCTCACCGTGGTGCTGCCCCGGACGCAAGAAAGGGGAAGCCGAAGGGAAAGGTGTCAAAACCTCACCGGACGCAACACGGCCGCCCGCCTCCTGCCCCCTTGCCGGGACAGGGGCGGGCGGTTGGTGCGTTTGGGCGCTGCTGTCATGGCGTCCCGATGGCAACCGGATCGATGCGTGCCGAGTTGTGCATCGCCGCCAGACCTCACCCATCCCCAGACCTCGCCCATCGCCAGACCTCGCCCATTCCCAGGCCTTGCTCATCCCCAGACCGTCTGGCGACGCGAAGCCCGCATGCCGGGGCCGATCCGCCCGGGTTGTGGTGGCCTCTCTTCGCTGTTTTCCCCTCACAGGCGAATATTGTATTCGTTCGTTGACACAACCGGACTTGCAAGGTGTTGAAATCGGCACCGAAACACGTCTGGCGCAAAAATTGAACAAGATGTTAATCAAATATGAGATGCGTTAACCCATTCGTTGGCGACAATGCCCCTCGACGGGCAATCAAGCCCGGCAGACGAGACAGGTAGGCGATGTTTTCGCGAATTCCTCTTCGCTGGACCCTGAGTGCCTGGTCGGGCCATGCCCGGTCGCTGGCGCTGGTGTGCTGGACTGTCGCAGTCATCATGACCGGCGTCATGGGCTGGTCTGCCTGGCGGGCAGTCGATACGGCATCAAACGGCGTTGATCGCGTCGTCGCGCGACACGAAGCCGGTATTGTCTCAAAAGGTCGCGACCTTTTCATCGCTCGCCGCTAGGCACCAGACTTCCTGTACATGACCTGAAGGCTCGACATGCCCGTGAGCGGGCTGGCTGACCTGCCGAAGCAGGCTAGGCTCCGCCGGACACTATCTGCGGAGCGTCCATGACCTACACACTGATCGGTGCCCCTGTATCCCTGTACACAGGCAAGGTGCGCGGTTACCTGCGCTGGAAGAATGTCCCCTTCGTCGAGCGCCTGTCGACGCGCGAAGTCTACAAGGCGGATATTCTGCCCCGTGTCGGGTGGCCGGTCATTCCTGTGGTCATTCATGATGACGGGTCCGAGCACGGAACGACGCTGCAGGATACGACCGAGATCATCGATCATGTCGAGGCCAACGCACCCGGCCCGTCAGTCTATCCGGACACACCGCGCCAGCGCATGGCGGCCCTGATCCTGGAGCTGTTCGGCGACGAATGGCTGGTCATCCCGGCAATGCACTATCGATGGGCTTACAACCGGGAATTCGCTCAGCAGGAGTTTGGCGCCACCAGCCATCCGCACCTGACACCGTCTGAACAGTTCGCGGCCGCAGAAAAAGCGGTGGGATTTTTCTCGGGCTCGGTCGGTGGTCTCGGGGTGAATCCGGCCAGTGTTGCCGCCATCGAGGCTGCCCACGAGGACTTTCTTTCGGTGTTCGATGCCCATCTGGGAGAGCATGATCATCTGTTCGGGTCACGACCATCAATCGCGGACTACGGCCTGCTGGGGCCACTTTACGCGCATTTGCTGCGCGATCCGAAGTCTGGCGAATTGATGCGGCGGCTGGCGCCCCGTGTCGCCCGCTGGGCAGAGCAGTGCCATGCGCCGCAGCATTGCCTGACCGGTGACTTTCTGCCGGACGATGAAATTCCAGCCGGCGTCAGTCAATTGCTGCAGAGATTTGCTGCGCAGCAATTGCCGGTTCTGCTCGATACCACGGAGGCGTTGGATGCGTGGGCGGACGGCCAGGATCCGGGCAGTGAGGTGCCTCGTATACTTGGCTTCCACAAGGCGATTCTCGGACATGGCGCCAAGAAGGTCGAAACCGATCGTGCGGTCATTCCCTATCCCTTGTGGATGCTGCAACGGGTGACCGAATTCCGCGACAGTCTGAACGCGGCTGATCGTGCATCGGTCGACGAAATGCTGCGCAATACCGGTGCAGCAAAACTGGTCGATTTTGTCCCGCCCCGCCGACTGCAGCGGCGCAATTTCAAGATCGCGCTCGCGGACTGATCACGAAATTGTTGAGCGCGACCGGGAGTAGGCCGATCTAACCTGTTGCTCGAGGACAGGGAGGACATCATGCGCTCAATAATCATCTGCCTGGTTGCCGGGCTTGCCCCGATTGTCGCGACAGCGCCGACCGCCGCACAGATTCCATCATCCGTCAGCACCGCTCTCTCCGACGGCGATGTCCAGGCCTTGACCGAGGCCCTGGAGGCTGGAGCCGATCCTGATGCCCGCGTCGAGACCGGGCTGCAGGCGACCGCCTTGATGCTCGCCGCCTCCAATCCTGATCCGGGTCTGACCCGGGTCCTGATCGCGGCGGGGGCCGATATCGAAATCCGGGACACGATGGGTGATCCGGCGATCAACTGGGCGGCCTATTACGGTCATTCGGCCGTCGTCGCGGAATTGCTCGAGGCGGGCGCCAGCCACAGCCAGGTCGGGCATGGCAGTGTGTCGGAAATCGCGATCCGTCGCGGCAATCAGGCGACCATCGCGCTGGCGCTCGAGGCGGATGGTCAGCTTCCCGCGCGTGACCGCTTGGCCATCCTGCTGGAGACGGCCGCAATGACCGGCGATCTCGCAATGATGGCTGAGATCGGCCAGTTGCGTGATCTGTCGATGGCGACCGATTGGGCAGGGCGACCTCTCCTGCACGCAGCGGCACGCGCCGGCCGGGCCGACAGCGCAGCGGCCCTGGTCGCGGCGGGCGCGGATGTCGACGCCGTCGATGCCATCGGATTCACAGCCCTGTTCGAAGCCGCCCGTGATCGCCGGGCTGAGGTGGTCGATGTGTTGATTGAGGCGGGAGCGGATGTCGATCATGTGGCATTCGAGAATGGCATGTCCCTGACCGCAGTCCACCTCGCGGCTATCGGCGGTGACGCCGGGATCGTCCGTCGGATCGCTGCTGCCGGTGCCAATCTGGACCGACAGGGTGTGACGGGTGCGACCGCCCTCTACTGGGCCGCCTTTGAGGGTCAGCAAGACGCGGTTCTTGCCCTGCTTGATGCGGGCGCGGACCCCGATATCCGACCGGATGGTACACCTGACTTCGCCGCAATCGCCGAGATGCTGGACTGGCCAGATGTCGCGGCCCGCCTGGCGGAGCGACCTGCGGACTGATTGTTCACCCAGCGTAAAATCTGGCCGTGTCAATTCCTGCCGAAATGGGATAAATACGCGCCTGGACGGGTTTCACTTGCTGGTGAGGAATGAATGGACCGGATCGATGCGTTGCGGCTTTTCTGTTCCGTTGCCGAATTGGGAAGCTTCACCAAGGCGGCCGAACGCGAGGCCATGACGCCAGGTGCGGCGTCCAAGCAGATCACCGCGCTCGAGCAACGCCTGCAGGCCCGACTGTTCGAGCGGACGACGCGATCTGTGCGCCTGACTGACGCTGGTGAGGCCCTGCTGGACCGGGTCCGCCCCTGGCTGGACGAGTATGACGGTCTGGAACAGGGCGTCGCCGATGCCCGGTCGGCCCCGGCCGGTGTGTTGCGTGTCGCTGCGCCGGTGGATTTCGGCGCCCGCCGTCTGATGCCGATCATCACACAGTTCATGAATGACTGGCCTGGCGTCGAAGTCCGGCTGTCCTTGGCCGATCGCATGGTCGATCTGGTCAATGAAGGTTTTGATGTCGGAATTCGCATCGGCAACCTCCCCGACAGCGCGCTGATCGCCAAGCGCCTCGCTGCGGCCTGTATGTCGGTTGTCGCGTCGCCGGAGTATCTCGCCCGGGCCGGCCAGCCGACGCATCCGTCCGAACTGGCCCAGCACCAGATCGTCATCGACCGCAACAAGCCGGCACCGCACCTGCTCAAATTCATCCGGGATGGCGACGAGGTCGAGGTCCGGGTGAACGGGCGGCTGACGCTGAATGGTGCGGTTGCGGCAGTGACGGCCGCGTCGGCCGGCGTCGGTATCGCCTGCTGCCCCCGCTGGGCTGCGGAACAGGCGCTGGCCGATGGTCGTGTCGTCGAAATTCTCACTGACTGGAATAGCGAGTTGCGGTACCTTTGGGCTGTCTTCCCGTCCAATCGCTATCTCGCACACCGGGTCCGGCTATTCGTTGACTTTGTCGCCGATCAGTTTCCCGACCGGATCTGAGCGGCGCTGCGGGTGCAGGGCGGCGGGCCGGGTCAATTTCTCCCGCTCAGCTTCCGTTCATGTGTTAGGCTATTCAAAGGCAAGTGCTGTTCGCGCGGAGAGCAGCCAAGATGCGGGTTCGCGAATTGAGGGGCTTCGGGGCAAATGGTTTTACGCACACTTCTACTGGCAATGGTCGCCACTAGCCTCGCGGCTTGTGCCACGACCACGGTTTCCGACAGTCGCAATGGCGGCAGCATGGCAAGCGCTGCGTTCAACTACGCCCCGTCCAGCCGAGCGCCGGTCACTGGTGCGGGCTATGATCTGATCGGTGATGCCGGTTGGAGCGGTCGTCTCGCCTACGTCGATGACGAGGGCGATGCCCGCGCCCGCCTGACCATGGCCTATGATGGCGGCGATGCGGTCGAAGTCGATCTGGATATCGCCATGCCCTATCTCGATGGCGGTGTGCGCCGCTTTCACGGGACCGACAGCAATGGCCGTGCCGTTGAAGTCGAGCTGCAGGCGGGGCCGTGCCACGAGCCGGGTGGCGACACGCTGATCTATTCAGCCGATGTGATGATTGCCGGGCGGCAGACGGCAAGCGGTTGCGGCCGCGAGGCTGGCGGCGCCCTGGACCGCTGGTCGAACTATCTGATGACCTATCTGCCGGTGATCGACATGTGCCTGGGCGAATTTCGCGACCAGGCGCAGCATGTCTCCTACGCCTATACGATGAGCGGCGGTGAAACCGGTGTCCGCCTGGTCGATCTGGACTCCCGTACCTGGGAATGCGCGACGCGTGAAGGTGGAGAGGCGATCAATTCGGTCCGGCCCCTGGACGCTGCCGATGCCATGTTTGGCGAAGGCGATCCGATCTTCGTTCGCGGCTCGATGCCCGCCTTCGGCGAGGGGTGTTATGTGTATGAAGCTGTCCGTGCGGAGGATCAGACCCTGATAGGGGCGTTCGGATTTGATGCCTGCGACACGGGTGACATCGCGTCGCTGGACCCGGATGTCGGCTGAACTCTCCGCTTAACCGCGTCTTTACACGACGCAGATCATGGGTTGGCCCATGCGCGCGACTATCCTGACCCTTCTGAGCAGCCTCGTCCTGACCGCCCCGTCAGCAGCCGAGATCACCGACTTGCGGGCCCGCCTTGTTGGGGACGCCGGACAGATATGGATTGCCTTTGATGAGCAGCCAGCCGGGGTGACCGGCGAGGCCACCGAAAGCGGGCTGATTGTGACGCTTGAAGGTGTCACCGTGCGGCCCCGCTCGATCAGTCCGGCCTCGGATGACCTGGTGGCAGGCGTATCTGTGGAGCCAACCGATGGCGGCGGAATTGTCCGTCTTTTTGCCAGTCGCGGCTGGCAGGGTGCCCGGGCTGAATTGCGCCAAGGTGGAGTGTTGGTCAGCATGACCGTCACCGCGGCTGCGGAGGTCCATGTTCCTGCCTCGGTTTATGCGGTCAGTAACGCCGGACCGGCGTCGACCGTCGCCGCCCCACGGCACAATGAAACAGATGTCCAGGACGCCAGTGACCCGGCGTCCCGTCCGGTCATTGACCATACGCCCTCCGACGCTGCTGCGGCTCAGCCCCGGCCCGGTCCGGCCAATCTCTTTGCCGGCAATGCGACCCCGGACGCCGCGGCGTCCGGGGGTTCCGTGGCACCGCCGGGCGTCTGCGTCGAACAGGCCCGGGCCGTGACTGCGAGCCCGTGGGATGATGAACTTCTTCACGCTCAGGCCGCCTGCCTCAGTGCGGGCGGGCATCTGGAACCCGCTGCTGCCATCTACGAGCAGATGCTGGCTTTCGAGCCGGAGAGTTTCCGGGCCACGGTCGCCCTGGCCGAAATCCGGGTGGAACAGGGCGACACCGCCTCCGCACGCGAGCTCTATGACCGGGCCGCCTCGCATGCCATATCCGACGCTGAAGCCGCCCGCGCACGCTCTCGCCTGAGAGCCCTGCGCGAGCAATAGGATCGACCCCGCGCACGGGATTTCAACAATATGGACGACAGCGAACCGAAGGGCCGGGTGCTCATCATTGCCGGGTCGGACAGTGGCGGCGGTGCCGGCATCCAGGCCGACATCAAGGCGGTGACCGCGATGGGCGGCTATGCGGCAACCGCGATCACCGCCATCACCGTCCAGAACACACTGGGCGTCAGCGCCATCCACCCGGTCCCGTTGGACATCATCAAGGGTCAGATCGAGGCGGTCCTGTCGGATATCGGCGCCGATGTGATCAAGACCGGCATGCTCGGCACAAGCGAGATCGTCGCCCTGGTCGCCGATTGCCTGAACGCTTTGGAGGTCCCGATCCCGCTGGTGCTCGACCCGGTCATGGTCGCGACGTCCGGCGACATGCTGGTGGATGACGGCGCGCAGACCGCGATCCGTGACCGTCTGCTACCGTTGGCCACGCTGGTCACGCCGAACATCCCCGAAGCGGAAAAACTGACAGGCCTGGAGATCGAGGACATTTCCGGCCAGCTGGAAGCCGCCAACCGCCTGATAGAGATGGGCGCGCGTGCGGCGCTGGTCAAAGGCGGGCATCTGGAAGGACCGGCGGTCACCGATGTCCTGGTCTCGACCCGCGGCATGGAATTGTTTGACCGTCCGCGCCTGCCCGGACGAAATACGCATGGCACCGGTTGCACGCTGGCATCCGCAATTGCCGGACTGCTGGCCGATGGTGCCTCACTGCATGATGCCGTGCGTCGGGCCGGTGACTATCTGCATGAGGCCATCGCCCGCGCGCCCGGTTTCGGAGCCGGTCATGGTCCCGTCAATCATGCCTGGGTGACGCGGCCCTAGTCGTGCATCTGGATGTATTCGAGCCGACCGATCGGTGCGATCGCGGCCTGGACATCCGGGCGGGCGACAATCCGGTCGCGGGCCTCGCGCAAGGCGGCATCCGCCGGGAAGTGCTCGGCCGGATACTGGGTGTCATAGGGCTGGAGACGCATCAGTACATTCTCGGCCTGGGCCGGGTCACCAAGTCGCTCCAACAGGAATGCGGCGGCATCCTCGTCGCGATCCTGACACAGCAGCAGGTCGAAATACCCGTCCCGATCAAGCGCGCGATGTTCTTCCGAAAACGCCAGCGATGGGGCCATCTGGGCGGGTTCACCGAGGCGGTGTGCGGCGCAGGCACGGGCCAGATGGACCTGCAGCCAACCATATTCCGAGGCGCCGCGCTGCTCCATCGATGACAGGCGGTCCAGAACGGCCTGGTCGTCGCCGATTGCCAAATCGACATAGGCCAGGTTGATCAACTGGTTGACATTGGGACGGCCATCCTCATTGCGCCGGCTGGCGGTCTCCAATGTGGCGCGGCCGAAGGCGATGTGTCCGAGCGTCAGCTCGGCATGGCCCCAACGGTCGAGCAGCCAGTTGGTGTAGTCGTCGGCATCCTCGAACGTGTCGCCCGACTGCATGCGGCGCCAGGCCGCGGCGGCCAGCTCGCTGGCCGCGGCATGACGGCCCAGATCGACCAGATAGCTCATCTGGTCGGTGATCGGCTCGATATGGTCCGGATGGGCTTCGCTGTCGGCCACGCTGCGGGCCAGCATGTCGAGTGTCTCGGCGCGCGGATCGGTGAGGGCAGAAAATCCCGGTTGCTGCCACAGGGGCGAGAACTGGTTGAGAACCCGCAGACGGCGGGCGCCGCTGGCACTGGTCATCTCCGCCAGCAAGGCCATCGCCGCGTCGACCTCGCCGGTCTGTGTGAGGTGGCGGATGCGCAGATAGTGCAGGGAACCGCCATGGTCGAACGGATTGTCGGAGGTATATCCCGCGATCATCAATTCGAGCGCCTCGCCTTCGGCGACGTGGTCACCCGCCCCGTTCAGCGTGTCGATGATGTCGTGCAACTGACCCGATGACAGGGCGTTGCGGGCGTCCGGGAAGTCAGCGTCCAGGTCGCGATAGATGGCCAGGGCGCGGGCGCCATCCTCGCGGCGAATCGCGATCGGCAAGGCCTCCGTCAGGATTTCGTGGCGCGGCGTTCCCAGGGCCTCGGCCTGTGCCCAGTGTGCCTCGCTTTGCGCGTGGTCGCCGGTTTCGGCATAGGCCATCCCGACCTGGAAATGCAGGCCGGCGCGATAACTTTCCGGCATGAAGGACACGCGATCATGGGCGAGAAGGGTTTCGCCCGCGCTCTGGGCCTCGGTCCAGTCGGAGGCTAGCCAGGCTGCATCGAGGGCCCGCACCAGATCCATCGGATTGACCGCGTCATCGGCTTGGGCCGCTGGACCGAATGCCAGGGCAAGGCTGATCGCCACGGCCCGCAAGATGCTTTTCATAAAACTCCCCCCACACAGGCGGCCAACAGAGCAACCCGCTGCAATATTTGCGACAATGCTGGCTGACTGCAAGGTCAGGTTTACACCCGGTTACGCAGTGTCCGATTGCCGCCGCGGGCGAGCCAGACCCCTGTCAAGATAACGACCAGAGCCAGAGCCGCGGTCCAGCCAACCAGCTCGCCGATGACAAGGCCGGTCAGAAGTGCGGCAATCGGGGTGAGATAGTTGGCGACGGCGAGGAAGTTTGGCCCCGCGGTGCGCGCGACATGCATCAGGATGACCGAGGCAAAAGCTGTCGGGCCCAGGGCCAGCCAGGCCGCCGCGAGCCAGGCGCTGGGGGCGACATTCTCGACCTGTACCAAGTCCCATATGCCCAGTGGCAACGTAAATATCGTTGCCATGATCAACATGCCGGCTCCAGCGACCGAGGGAGAGGTGTCGGGCATCAGGCGGGCCTGGATGGCATTGATGGCGTAACAGGTCGCTGCGCCAATCACTGCCAGCTGCGCCAGCGTGTCGGCGCCGCCCAGAGCCGCCAGAGCCGAGGGGCCGAGCAGGAGGATGACACCGGCAAAGCCGACAATCAGGCCGAGCAGGGCTCGCAGCGTCATACGTTCACCGGGCACGAAGGCATGGGCAAGGCCGACCGTGACGAGCGGCATGGTCGCCACCAGAATGCCGGCCAGCGCGCTGTCGATGTAAAGCTGCGCCCAGCTGACCAGGAAGAAGGGCAGCGCATTGCCGAACAGGCCCAGCCCGGCCATCCACAGCCAGCGCCGGTCGTTCAGCGGCGGCAGACGGCGCCCGCGCATGTGGGCCCAGACAGTCAGGGCAAGAGCGGCGAGACTGAGGCGGACAAAGATCAGCGCGCCCGGCGGCAGGGTTTCGACGCTGTGCTTGATGAAGGCGAAGGCGGAACCCCAAAGCACGGTCAGCAGGAGCAGGGCAGCCCAGTCGCGCGGGCCGACCGTGTGAGGCGTGGGAGTGGATGTCAAAGCAAGGTTTCCAGTACCGATGCGAACCGCTGGAAGTCTGCCTCATCATTGTAGACATGGGGTGTGATGCGCATCCGGTCTCCGCGCTGGGAGACGAATATTTTTTGAGCGGCCAGTTGGGCGAGCAGGTCTGCCGGGGCGTTGTCCGGCAGGGACAGGCTCAGATAATGCGGCGCACGGTCCGGCGTGGTTTCGCGTAGTCCCAGCGGCGCCAGTCGGTCGGCGAGCTGGCGATTGGCCTGACCCAGCGTAGCGGCCAGTGCCTCGCTGCCCCAGTCGAGCATGGCTGACAGGCTGGCCGAAGCAGCGGGGACCAGCTGGAAATTCGAGCGCTCGCCCATGTCGAAACGGCGGGCACCGGGCGCATGGGCGTCGGCATAGTCGACCAGGCGGGCGAAATCCTCGGCCCGGTCGCGCACGATCCAGTTCTGCTCCAGCGGTTCGCCGGATTGATGGTGCGGTGCGACGTAAAGGAAGCCCATCGCATAGGGGCCTAGCAGCCATTTATAGCTGGCGGCGACGGCGAAATCGGGTTGGATGGCGGCGAGGTCGAAGGGCATCACGCCCAGCGACTGGGTTAGGTCCAGCACCAGCGCCGCGCCTTGCCGCCGGGCCGCGTCGCTGATCGTGGCAAGGTCGAGCGCGCCGCCATCGGCCCAGTGGACCTGCGGGCAGGCGACGATGGATGTGGCGGGTGAAATCGCCGCCAGCATGGCCTCGGTCCAGCTCTGATTGTCCGACCGGGAGACGGTGCGGACGCGGGCACCATGCTCGGTCGCGAGGTCGCGCCAGACATAGACGTTTGACGGGAATTGCTCGGCCAGTACCAGGATTTCGCTGCCGGCATCGGGCGCCAGATTGCGGGCGGCCGTGGCGAGGCCATAGGAGGCGGCGGGGACCAGCGCGATGTCGTCGGCCGTGGCGCCGAACAGGCGCGCGGCCTGCGCGCGCAGCTGCTCCGGAGCGTCGAAGAAGTCGGCCTGGACCTGGTAGCGCCAGGGTTGACCCTTGCGGGCATAGCTGTCCTGTCCGGCGGCGATGGCCGACTTCGGCATCGGACCCATATAGGCGGCGTTAAGATAGCAGGTATCGCGCGGCAGATCGAAACGGTCGCGTTGCGGGGAAATCAGGGGCGTTGAAATCATGGCGAAAGCTCTTGCCCCGCGCCGGGGAGGGCGTCAACGTGCGCTGCAACATGAACCGTCCGACCCACCGCGATTCTCCGGAGACCGAATTGGCCGATACCAGCACGCCTGCCGAAACCCGCCCGCAAAATCCCAAGCCGGTCCTGCGCCCTGCCGATCCGCGCTTTTCCTGCGGTCCGGTGAAGAAATATCCCGGCTGGTCCTGGGATGCGCTGGCCGACGCGCCTCTGTCGCGCACCCATCGGGCCGGAGCCCCTGTCGCGCGGATCAAGGAAGCCATCGAGCGCACCCATGCCCTGCTCGAACTGCCCGAGGGCTACAAGGTCGCCATGCTGCCCGGGTCCGATACCGGCGCCATGGAAGCGGCGATGTGGTCGCTGCTGGGCCAGCGCGGCGCCGACGTCTTCTCGTGGGACGTGTTTGGCAATCGCTGGACGCTGGACGCCCGGGACGAGTTGAAGCTGAAGGATTTGCGGGTCTTCCAGGAGCCGGCCGGCACACTGCCCGACATCAGCCAGTACGACCCCAAGCGCGATGCGATTTTCACGCTCAATGGCACCGCCGCCGGCGTCTGGATCCCGGATTTTGACTGGATCGATGCGGACCGTGAAGGCCTGACCTTGTGCGACGCCACCTCCGCCGCCTTCGCGGTCGAGATCGACTGGTCGAAGATCGATGTGCTGACCTTCTCCTGGCAGAAATGCATGGGCGGCGAGGCCCAGCACGGCATGCTGGTGATGAGCCCGCGCGCCATCGAACGCCTCGACAGCTACCGCCCCGACTGGCCGATTCCCGGCCTGTTGCAGCTGCACACCAAGGGCAAGGCCAATATGGCGGTCTATGAGGGCTCCACCCTCAACACGCCGTCCCTGATGGCCGTCGAGGACTATCTTGCGGCGCTGAAATGGGCCTCACGCATTGGCGGTCTGCCGGAGCTTATCCGTCGCCGCGAGGAGAATTTTGCCGCGCTGGATGAGTGGGTCAGCCAGGCCGACTGGGTCGCGTATCTGTGTGAAAATCCGGCCCATCGCTCGCCTGTTTCGGTGACGCTGAAATACACCGACCCGGACGTCATCGCGTCGGGCGAGGACGCGCAATGGGACCTGACCAAGCGCATTTCCTCGCTGCTGGAGCGCGAGAATGCGGCGCTCGACATCACCATGCACCGGGCCTCTGTGCCGGGGATTCGTATCTGGTGCGGGCCGACCGTCGAGCGTGACGATTTGGCCGCACTGGGGCCGTGGCTCGACTGGGCATATCGCGAAGCGCTGGACGCGGGCTGAGACACGCTTTATCCCGTTTGCACCAGCCAACAGACCGGTCGCATCGGCGGCCCGAGGGGACATCATGAAATCCATCCTGACGACGACCGCCGCTTTCGCCCTGCTGACCGGAACCGGCCTCGCCGATGATCGCGGTATGGAATTCCGCCTCGGCGTGACCGCGCACGATCTCGCCGATCACGTGGAAGATGGCCCGAATGTCACGCTCGACCTGCTGTTCGGCTCGCCGGACTTTCTCGAGGTGATCTGGTCGCCGCGCCCGTATCTGTACGGCTCGTTCAACACCAATGGCCTGACCAATTTCGGCGGTACGGGCCTGGCCTGGGACTTCGAGGTCGCCGACAACCTGAACTTCGAATTCCGCACCGGCCTGAGCTATAATGACGGCGTCGAGGATATCGACCCCAACTCGCCGCCCGGCGATCCGACCCGCATCCGTCTGGCGACCACGCGCTCGCTGATGGGCAATGAGATTCTGTTCCACAACGCCATCGGTCTTGATTACGACCTCAATGACCGCTGGTCGGTCGGCGCCTATTACGAGCACATCTCCCACGGCCAGATCCTGGCCTCCGGTCGCAACCAGGCGCTCGACAATGCCGGCATCCGTTTCGGATACCGCTTCGGGAATTAAAGGGTGCGAGCTTTAGCTCCGACACTTTTCCTCCCCATCTTGATGGGGAGGTGTCTCGACGCGTAGCGGCGAGACGGAGGGGCCGCCGCAGGCGGCGAACTCCCCTCGCTGCGCTCGGCCCCATCGACCCCTGCTACTCCAAGACTACGCAGGGCCCACTTCCCCATTTCATGGGGAAGAAAAGTGGCTCACCAAGTCCTCGCCCTTGATGGGCGCGGCACTGCTTACTCGCCCCGCGCCGCTGCCGCCTCGCCCGCGCGAGGATCGTCAGCCTTGGGGACATAGATACCGACAAACACCGTCTGCCAGTTTCCTTCGGCATCGCCTTGGTCAAACTGTTGGGTGACAGTGCCGTCCCCGTTGGGGGTCCAGGTGCCGCGCAGCGGGGCGCGGGTGTCGGTCTGGACGGTGTAGGCCTCGCCGGTCAGGACCATGGCGCCGGCCTCGTCGAGCCCGCCGGTATAGTCGATATACCAGCCATTGCTCATCCAGACCTGGCGCCAGGCGCCGATCAGCGGGTCGTGGACATTGATACTGTCGCCGGTATTGCCGCTGGCGCCGACCCAGTGTTCGGTGACCAGGCACCCGCCATTGATGCGTTCGATTCTATTGTGGCCGAGATACGGGCCAGTGGCTTCCTCGGTGCCGGGGGCATAGACATTCCATTCCCCGACCCAGAAATCGAACGCGTCCCAAGGCGCGCCGACGCAGGCGTCGGGCGGCGTGGTGGGCGTTTGGGAGAGGGCGGTGCCGGCGCTGGCGAGGCTCAGTCCGGCGGCGATGAGAACGGTTTTTGCGGAAATCATCGAATACCCCCTTTTATCGTGCTTCCCAGCGATGAACAGTGCACGAGGCTACCCAATCCACCGCATTCCTGCAAACGGGTCTGGTCCAAATAACGGCTTCGTGACAAATAATCGGCCCGCGGACAGGACTCGCGCGCGTGCGAGGCTGCTAGCGAGGAGGCTCTCATGGCCAATGTAACCGTGGTGGGTGCCCAGTGGGGCGATGAAGGCAAGGG
Organism: Maricaulis sp.; assembly: GCF_048268525.1. Classification (GTDB taxonomy): domain Bacteria; phylum Pseudomonadota; class Alphaproteobacteria; order Caulobacterales; family Maricaulaceae; genus Maricaulis. The sequence continues at coordinate 48,103 of NZ_JBLWVH010000023.1, forward strand.
CAAGCTGGTCGACTGGCTGTCGCACCGCGCCGATGTGGTGGCCCGTTTCCAGGGTGGTCACAATGCCGGCCACACCCTCGTTGTCGGCGAGAATGTCTACAAGCTTTCTTTGCTCCCCTCCGGTGTCGTGCGCGGCAAGCTGTCGGTGATCGGCAATGGCGTGGTCGTCGATCCCTGGGCCTTTGTGGCCGAGGTTGATCGCATTGCGCAGCAGGGCGTGAAAATCACCCCGGACGTGGTCAAGATTTCCGAGACCGCCACCCTGATCCTGCCCATCCACCGCGAACTCGATGCCCTGCGCGAGAACCGCGATGATGGCGAGCCGATCGGCACCACCCGCCGCGGCATCGGTCCGGCCTATGAGGACAAGGTCGGCCGCCGTGCCGTCCGGGTTATCGATCTGGCCGATCCGGCGGCGCTCAAGGCGCGGGTCAAGGATATCCTGCACCACCACAACGCCCTGCGCCGTGGCCTTGGTCACGAGGAATACAGTGCCGACCAGCTGGTCGCAGAGCTGACCGAGATCGCCCCGAAAATCCTGCCCTATGCGGCGCCGGTCTGGCGTGTGCTGAAAGACGCCATCAAGTCGGATCAGAAAGTCCTGTTCGAAGGGGCGCAGGGCGCGCTGCTGGACGTTGATCACGGCACCTACCCCTTTGTTACCTCGTCCAACACAGTGTCCGGCCAGGCCTCGGCCGGCACCGGCGTCGGGCCGCGCGATGTCGGCTATGTGCTGGGCATCGCCAAGGCCTATATGACCCGCGTCGGCGAAGGCCCGTTCCCGACCGAGCTCAATGATGCCGACGGCCAGATGCTGGGCGAGCGCGGCCATGAATTCGGCGTGGTGACCGGGCGCAAGCGGCGCTGCGGCTGGTTCGATGCGGTCATCACCCGCCAGACCCTGCAGGTCGGCGGCGTGCACGGCGTTGCCCTGACCAAGCTGGACGTTCTGGACGGCTTCAAGACCATCAAGGTCTGTGTCGCCTATGATCTGGACGGCGAACGGCTCGACCATCTGCCCGCCGGCAAGGAAGCCCAGGCCAGGGTCACGCCGGTCTATGAAGAGTTGCAGGGCTGGGAAGGCTCAACCGCCGGCGCCCGCTCCTGGGCCGACCTGCCGGCCGAGGCGGTCAAATATGTGCGCCGCATCGAAGAGCTGATCGAATGCCCGATCGCGCTTGTCTCGACCTCACCGGAGCGTGAGGACGTGATCCTGATGCAGGACCCGTTCAGAAGCTGACCGGCTCTTCCGTCCGGACCATGGGCCGGACGCTCAGCCCGCCTTGCCTGCCAGGTCGATCCCCAGATCGTCCCAGATTTCGTTCACGCGGGTTTTTGTCGCGTCATCCATGTCGAGCTTTTCGCCCCATTCGCGATTGGTCTCATGGCCGGTCTTGTTTGTGGCATCGAGTCCGATCTTCGAGCCAAGCCCGGACACCGGCGACGCGAAGTCGAGATAGTCGATGGGCGTATTCTCGACCGTGACGATGTCGCGGGCGGGGTCCATGCGGGTGGAGACGGCCCACATCACGTCTTTCCAGTCGCGCGCGTCGATATCGTCATCCACGACGATGATCCACTTGGTGTACATGAACTGTCTGAGGAAGGACCAGGCGCCCATCATCACGCGCTTGGCGTGGCCGGCATAGGCCTTCTTCATCGAGATCACGGCGATGCGGTAGGAGCAGCCCTCGGGCGGCAGCCAGAAGTCGAGAATTTCCGGGAATTGCTGCTGCAAGAGCGGGATGAAGACCTCGTTGAGCGCCTCGCCCAGCACGGCCGGCTCGTCCGGGGGGCGTCCGGTATAGGTGGTCAGGTAGATCGGGTCGGTGCGCATGGTGATCGCGCTGATCTGGAAGACCGGGAAATGCTCGACGGAATTGTAATAGCCGGTGTGGTCGCCATAGGGGCCTTCCGGGCCGTACTCGTCCAGCAGGACATGGCCTTCCAGCACGATCTCGGCTTCGGCGGGAACTTTCAGCGGCACGGTCCTGCAATCGACCAGCTCGGCCTTCTGACCGCGCAGAATGCCCGCGAACTGGTATTCCGACAGCGTGTCGGGGATGGGCGTGACGGCCGCCAGGATGGTGCCCGGGTCGGCGCCGAGCACGACGGCGGCGGGCAGCGGGTCGGGCTTCTTGTCCTTCCAGCGCTGATAATGCTGGGCGCCGCCGCGATGCTTGAGCCAGCGCATCAGGGTGCGGTCCTTGCCCAGTTTCTGCATGCGGTAAATGCCGAGATTGAAATCATCCTGTTTGTCGTCGGACGGTCCCTTGGTGACGACCAGCGGCCAGGTGATCAACGGCGCCGGTTCGCCGGGCCAGCAGGTCTGGATCGGCAGGCGATCGAGATCGATATCTTCGCCTGTGAGTACGATGTCCTGGCAGGGCGCTCTCTTCACCGTCTTTGGCCGCATCGACATGACGGTCTTCGCCAGTGGCAGCATGTCGAGCGCGCCCTTCATGTCGCGCGGCGGTTCGGGCTGGCGCAGGAAGGCGAGAAGCTCGCCGACTTCACGCAGTTCCTCGCCGGTTGTCCGCGCTTCACCGCCTAGCGTGACCGCTTGGGCGACGCGTTTGACCGTGCCGAACAGGTTGACGAGGCACGGCATCTCGCTCTTTTCGCCGCGCTCATTGATGACGTTCTCGAACAGGATCGCCGGCCCGCCCGCATGCAGGGTGCGCTTGTGGATCTCGGTCATTTCCAGCTCGGTCGAAACCGGCGTGGTGACCCGTACCAGATCGCCCTCGGCTTCCAGCTGGTCGATGAAATCACGGAGCGATTTGTAGGCCATGGCCGCAGTCCTGCTTTGTTGTGCATCTGAAACTGCAATTTCGCCGGGGAAAGTCCAGCCCGCTTTCCGTCGCAGGCTCAAGGCGATGGCGGGCGATCCTGAAAGTTTGATGCAATTTCGAGAAAAATGTCGGTCAAACAATTGAATGAAGCTTCAGGTCTGACCCTTAGAGGGCGTCACGAGATCGCGCCAACTGGATGACCGCATGCTGCACCGAATGGTCCTCACTGCCCGCTCGAATATCGACACCGGCCCCGGTGCGCTCAATGGTGCCTTCGGGTCCGTGCTGGCATGTTGCATGCGGACCAGTGTCGCCGAGGGACTGACTGGTGGCCTGGTGGTCGAGGATGGCCTGTTCCTGGAAGTTCTGGAGGGCAATGGCGAAGCCCTTTGCGCCTATCACACCCAGGCGGCCAGTGATGACCGGCTGGACGACCTGCAGGTGCTGGAATTCGTGCCTGTCCTGCGGCGCGATTACGAGACCTGGGCCATCGCCACTTCCAAAGCCGCAACGGCGCAGCCGGACCTAATGGGCGCGGTCAGTGAAAAGCGCGCCGGTCCCTTTGCTGTCAGCCAGCATGTGCGGCGGGTGTTGAAGAGCGGTGTCCTCGCCGAAACCCCGCCGCTTTGCGTGGCGGCCTGACGGATCTTATTCGTCGGGCCCTGACGGAGCGTCCGGTGCATCGGACGGTTCCGGCGTCTCCGGGGCGGCCGGCGGCTGCAAGGCGGCCCGAACGGCATTGGCCAGCCCGCCGGTTCGTGAGTTGACGCCGGTGGTGGCGCCAAAGCGCACGATGACCAGCTCCTGCTCGGGCATGACATAGCCCCATTGCCCCTGAAAACCGCTCATCATGATGGTCTCCGGTGGCAGGGTGCTGCGCTCATTGGGCAGCCAGAATCCCATCCCGTATTCGCCATTGGAGCCCGGTGTCGGCTCGCCGACGATTGAATACCAGTCTTCCGGCAGCAGGCGCTCGCCATCGACGACTCCATTGTCGAGATAGAGCTGGTTCAGCCGCGCCCAGTCATGGGCGGTCGCATACATGTAGGACGAGCCCTGAAAGACCCCGTTCTCACCCGGCTCCATGATCGCCGAGTAGATGCCCAGCGGCTCGAAGATGCGCTCGCGCAGCCCGGCGACCTGTTCGGGCAGGCTGTCTCCGAGCATGCGTTGCATGGTGTCGGTCGCCAGGATGGTATTGCCGCTCATGTACTGCCAGTGCTCGCCGGGCGCATGCAGGCGCTCACGGGTGGCGGCGTAGCGCGGCATGTCGGACTGGGTGAACAGCATCTCCGAATTGGGATCCATGCCGGTATTTGTCTCGGCGATGGCGAGGCCGCCAGCCATGCGTAGCAGGCTTTCGACGGTGATCTCCGACAGACGGATATCGTCGATTTCGGCGAGGGCGGGAACGGCGCCTTCGGCCTCGATGTCCAGGCGGCCTTCCTGGGTCAGGGTTCCGGCCAGCGTGGTCATGGCGCTTTTGGTCATGGACCAGCCGTGGAAGCGGGTCTCCTGGCTGGCGCCGGGTGCATAGTGCTCGGCGACCAGGCGGCCCTGGTGCAGCACCGCGACAGCCAGGGTCTGGCGGCTGTCGGCCTCGCTGTCATCAAAGGCATCCATCACCGCGGCGTCCAGGGCCGCGGTGTCGAACCAGGCGTCGCGGTGGGCGGTGTCGAGCGTCATCGGCTGGAAGTCGCGCGCGACCGGGACGGTCAGGTCGGGATCGAAATCGCCGGTGCCGTGGACCAGCGTACAGCCCAGCCCGTCGCGCCAGACTGCCCGCTGCTGCCAGAACAGGCCAAGCACGGATGAGGAGACCTCGCGGTTCTCTTCATCCATCTCATAGCCGATCACGCTGGCCGCATCGCCCAGCAAGGGGTTGAGATAGAAATCATAGGCCTGGTCCGGGTCGAGACCGGATACCCAGGTCAGAGAGCACATCTGTTTGGCAACGATACCCGTGCCCGATGGCAGGTAGACCCGACCGATCGGCGACAGGTTGAGTGCCGTGATCCCGGCGGCCAGCAGGACGGCCAGCGTGGCCCCGGCGATATAGCGCTTTTTCATGTCAGTCCCCCGAATGTCGTTGTTTTGTGGCTTAGCCCAGCTTGTCGAAATCCGGTGCCCGGCGTTCCAGAAAGGCCCCCGCGGCCTCGGCGAATTCCGGCGATTGCAGTTGCGAGGCGAAGATCGCATTTTCGCGATCCATGCGGTCCTCGATGCTTTCGACCGGCTGGCGCATCAGGGCCTTGGACGCTTTCAACGATGTCGGCGCCTTGGCCGCGAGGATGGCGGCGATGAAGCGGGCGGTTTCGTCCAGCTTGCCCGGCTCGGTGACGCGATTGACCAGGCCGGTCTCGCGGGCGCGCGTCGCATCCCATGTGTCGCCCAGCAGCAGGAGCTCGGCGGCGACGGCATGACCGAAAATGCGTGGCATGAGCTGCGAGGAGGCAAATTCCGGCGCCAGGGCCAGGTCGACGAAAGGCGTCTTGAACACGGCTCGGTCCGAGGCGACGACCAGGTCGCAATGCAGCAGCATCGTCACGCCGATCCCGATGGCGAGGCCGTCCACCGCCGCGACGACCGGCTTTTGTGCGTTCAGCAGCGCCAGCATGAAGCGGCGCACCGGCGGGATGTCGTGCTCGGAAAAGTCTGGCGGGCGCTGGGTGAAGTCGACAATGTCATTGCCGGCGGTGAACACGCCGTCGGTACCGGTGATGATGCTGACCCGGACTGACGGATCAGTGTCGGCACTTTCCAGCGCCTCGGCGGCGGCGTCATACATGTCCTGGGTGAGGGCGTTTTTCTTCGCCGGACGGTTGAAGCGTATCGTGCGGATACGGTCCGCGGTTTCGACCAGAACCTGTTCGCTCATGCGAGCCTCCCTCATGGGTTTGCCCATTCGGGCTTGTGGATATGACGGGAGCCTAGAGCAAAATGCAGGCGCTTGAACACCGTTAATCAGTTGACGTAAACGTCACTCCGGCCACGCGGTCGGCCATCAGAAATCCACCGCGATCCGGGTCAGGACGCGGTGCAACATGTCGGCATCTTCTTCGCCCAGCCGGTTCTCCAGCTCGGTATTGAGGTCGCGCAGGATGTGATCGGCGGTATCGCCCAGGGCCCGGCCTTTTTCGGTCAGCGAGACGATGGCCGAACGCTTGTCGCTGGGGGAGGTCACCTTGATGACAAGGCCCAGCGCTTCCATGCGATTGACCAGGCCGGTCACGGCCGGCGGGTGCAGGGAGAGCATCTCGCCGATATCGCCCATCCGGCGCTCGCCGCGCCGGGCCAGCAGGAACAGGACGGCAGCCTGGGCCGAAGTCACGCCGGCCACCGATTTCAGACGTGCGTCGGCATCCCGGTTGAGCTTGCGGGCAGCAATTTCGAGCAGCAGGAATAATCGCCGGTCAACGGCGCGAGCGCGGGCCATGGCGGACAGACTGGGTTGATTCTTGCCGCGGGGGGAGCGTCAGCGGTACTTCCAAACCTTGGCCTGTCGCACCTCACGGTCTTCCAGGTCGCGGGTGACGGGCACGGTGTATTCAGCCAGCTTTTCCAGCCTGTCCTGGGGCAGGAAAGAGCGTCCCGGATCGCCGATCAGCACCGTCGCGCCACGGGCATTGAGGGTCTCCAGCCAGCCGCCAATCAGGCGCGCCGGTTCGGCCTCGTAGAAGACATCTCCGGCCAGCACCACATCCCACCCGTCATCAGTGCCGACCAGATCGCCAAGCCGTGTTGTCAGCGCGACCTCATTGGCTTGTGAATTGGTCTCGATGGCGGCAATCGCGAAAGCGTCCAGCTCGCAGGCCTCGACCGAGGCGGCGCCGGCCTTCATTGCGGCAATGCCGGACACTGCCCCGCCGGCGGCAAAATCCAGTACGCGCTTGCTGGCCACGATATCCGGATTGTCGAGGCAATAGCGCGCCAGCGCTTGTCCGCCTGCCCAGGCGAAGGCCCAGAATGGCGGCGGCAGCCCCATTTCGCCCAGCGCCTCCTCGGTCTGCTCCCAGATTGACACTGTCTCGACCGCCAGGTGCAGCTTGACCTCGGGCACCAGTGGCGGCGCCATCAGCGCAGTATGGGCACGGATGAAGGTGTGGGGGTCATCGAGCCGGGGGATGCCGGACATGGCGCTTCCTGTCACTATGCGAGTGCCCCGGTTATTCGTCCGGGCGCGAGGGAGCAAGCCATCATGACCACACGCGTGACACGATCCACTTATGTATTGGCCGTCAATGATCTGGACTCGACCGCCCGCTGGTGGGTCGAAAAGCTGGGTTTCGAGCACTGGCTGCGGGCGGATGGCTGGGCCTTTCTGCGCCGCGATAATTGCTATCTGCGCATCGGCCATTGCGCCGATGCCATCCCGCCGGCCCAGCTCGGCGATCACCAGTTCTTCGCCTATGTCGAGTTCGACGACGTCAAGGCCTTCCACGACGAGATCAAGGGCCCCGGCGTCGACATCATCCATCGCCTGACGGACCAGCCCTGGGGCATGCGCGAATTTGGTGTGCAAACGCCGGACGGTCACCGGATCCTGTTTGCGCAGAATATCGAGTAGTTGGGGGAACGCGGCGGCTCGCCCTTTGAACAATTCGTACTTCGGGCAATTCGCTTTTGTCATCCCTGTCACCCGCTTGCGCGGACGCAGGACAGGGACCTATGCGCCCGCAACCAGCTAGCTCCCTGACTTTCGCCCGACCTTCGCCGGGCG